>NZ_NOYB01000010.1:0-742012 GCF_002258235.1 Rhodococcus sp. 06-470-2
CAACGACTTCACCGGCCGCGGCGAGAACAAGCGCGAGGAACTCGCCGCGTTCCTCGAAGACCTCGAGCGTCAGGCCACCAAGTTCGAGGAGATGCGCGATCGCTCCTTCGCCCGCGAACGAGCGAAGGCCGAGTCGCGCGCGTCCTGACCGTCCGATGTGAGCGGAACTTCGTAGTCTGCTACGAAGTTCCATTCACATAGGGTGTGGTGTGAACGAATTCTGGGACCGCATCTCCGCGGTGAGTCCTGATCCACCGGTATGGATCGTCCAAGTTGCTGCTGTGATTGCACTCGTCATCGTCGTGTTGCCGCAGACGTGGCGGATCGCGCGCAACGTGGTGACCATCGCGCACGAGGGCGCGCATCTGTTCGTCGCACTGATCACCGGTCGTCAGCTGATGGGCCTGCGCTTGCATTCGGACACCTCGGGCGTCGCGATCTCGAAGGGCAAGCCGACCGGCCTCGGCGTCATCGCCATGACCTTCGCGGGCTACGTGGGGCCGTCGCTACTCGGTCTCGGTGCCGCGTTCGTGCTCGGGACTCAGCATGCGTCCGCGGTGCTGTGGATCGGTATCGTCTCGATCGCGTTGATGCTGTTGATGATTCGCAACATCTACGGATTGCTGTCCCTGGTCACCGTCGGGGCCGCGCTGTTCGTCGTGTCCTGGTGGGGCACCGGAGAGCAACAGGTCGCCGCGGCGTACTTCATCACGTTCTTCCTGCTGATCGCCGGTCCGCGTCCCGTGCTCGAACTGCAGAAGTCGCGCAGCGCAGGACGGGCGCGGGACTCCGACGCCGATCAGCTGGCTCGATTGACCTTCTTACCCGGCATCGTCTGGGTCGGGCTGTTCATGCTCGTCACGGTCGGATCACTGGCATTGGGCGCGTGGCGAATACTTATGCCGGTCCAATGAGCTTCGTCTAGGTTCGAGTCGTGAACCTCACCGAGGTATGGACGGCATACATGGCGACGCTTCGTGAACGCGCACCCGTCACCGCTGCGTCGATTCGGCCGCCAAGGTCTGTGAGTGAGCGCGAGGCCGCTGAACGCGCGACGACGCCGTGGACGGAGGAGTTGCGCGAGTTCTACGGGTTGCACGACGGGCAGCACGACACCTACGGCGAGGAGTATGTGCCGGCCGGATCCGTATTGCCGGACTTCACTCTGTACTCGCTCGACCGAGCGGTGGATCGGCACAGGTTCAGTCTCGAAAATCCGCATCCGATCGACGATCTGGGTGAGGACTGGCCGGCCGAAGTCCTTGCCCAGGAGGCAGGTGAGACGGCGGAGATGTTCGTCCCGGCGTATGTTCCGTTCGCCGAAGACGGTTCGGGCGGAACACTTTACATCGACACACGCCCGGGTGCCCGGCGAGGTTGTATTCGCAGCTTCTCATACGATTCCGCTGACCAGGGTGCGCCATGGTTCGACTCGTTGGCCGAATTCATTGCAGCGTTGCACCGCAGCGTCGAGACGGGATCTGCGATCTACGACGACGTGACGCCCTCGTTCGTGGACGGCGTGCTCGAATGGGGCGACCCCGCGTTCTCGGAGGGGTCGATGGCCTACGCCACTACTCTTCCCGTCGTTCGAGTACCTTTCCCGCTCATCGATTTTCGGCCATCTCAGCTATCGGACGACGACGATCTGATCGATCTGGACCACGTGCGCCGCACCGTCATCGATACCGCTCGGAGGCTGCACCCGCGTGCCGTGGTCGAGGACGCCCGAGCGGTCTATCGTCAGGTGCCGCGCCTGCGGGGTGCGAACATGAATTGGTGGGTGTGGATGGATGGAGCGGAAACGGTCTTCACAGCAATCGTCACTGGAGAGGGACACGACGTCATCGTCCTGGAGCTTCCGCCAGGGGGATGCGTGCTCGAGGCCGACGAGTGAACTGAACAGCACGGGCATTTGCTTGCGCGTCCTCCGCACCTGTGTACGACGGTCAGAGTCCGCAATCGGCACGAAACGGCGGTTGCACGTGCTCGACCATCCGCCTGCTGTATCGACTGCGGTGGACCCGAATCCACGCTGGGACCCGTCTACGAACTGTCGGTCAGCAGCTTCACAAGTCGGGCGACTCGGGCCGCTCGGGTCTGCTCGCGCGCCGCGTTGTCGATCGGCATCAACAACTGACGTCGCTCGCTCGGCCGCTTCCGCTCCCACACGGATGTGCAGTGCGCCGCCTCCATCGCTTCCGCGACGTCCTTCGGAACCGGCACCAGATCGGGGTCGGCCGGCTCGAACTCGCACGAGACCAGATCACCGGGGCGAATGCCCAACCGGCGTTGAAGACCTGCACCGATGTAGACGAAGGACCCGGGCATCACATTCGAATCTGCCTTGTTGAGACCGAGATTGAGACTCGAGCCCTCGATCGAACCGTCGATCCGGCGAGTCGGCCACCGTTCCGCCGCCTCGACCAAACCAGTCGGTACACGAATGATCGTGTACGTGTTCTTACCCCACGTCATCGGCTCGAGCACTCCGTCGAACCGGATGCGGTCACTCACCGATGCCTCGCGCCGTCGACACAACACCGAAGGGAATGTCGCCCACGATCGCAGCATAATCGAGTGCAAAGTCTTCGAGCCGATGACGGACCTTCGAGGCAGTGAGGGAAGGGGTACGCATGGCCGTCATGGACGACGCACCGAGGGTGCATGCCGAGACACGTGCGCAGTGGCGGACATGGCTGACCGAACATCACGCGACGGTGCAATCTGCGTGGCTGGTGTCGTGGAAGAAGGCCACCGGAAAGCCGGCGATCAGCTACGACGACGCCGTGTCGGAAGCCCTTGCGGTGGGGTGGGTCGACAGTCGACCCCGCAAGCTCGACGACGAGCGAACCATGTTGTATTTCTCGCCCCGGAAACCCGCGAGCGCGTGGTCCCGTCCGAACAAGATTCGCGTCGAAGCCCTCCGTGAAGCAGGTTTGATGCTCCCGGCGGGGGAGCGCGCCGTCGAGGCTGCCGTGGCCAACGGATCGTGGACCGTACTCGACGAGGTCGAGGATCTGATCGTTCCCGACGACCTTGCGGCTGCATTCTCCGAATACGTTGATGCGGAGAACAATTAGAACCGATTCCCTCCGTCCGCGCGTCGCGGAATTCTGGAGTGGATCGCCACAGCCAAGCGGCCGGAGACCCGCGCCGCTCGAGTACACGAGACCACTCGGCTCGCATCGATCGGCGAGCGCGCAGCTCGTTGGCAACCCAAGCGCGATCGACAGTGATGGAGCGCGCCACCGATGACTGGGCCGAGTGTCGATCATCGGGTCACGTCTCGCCCCGCTAGAACACCACCCACAGCAGCGACGCGAGTGCGAAGATCGCCAATCCGAGCGTGGTTTCCATGACGGTCCAGGTCTTGAGGGTCGTCTTCTCGTCCATGCCGAAGAAGCGGCTGACGAGCCAGAAGCCGGAATCGTTGACGTGAGAGAGGACGGTTGCTCCGGCGGCCAGTGCGAACACCAACAGTGCGATCTTGAAGTTGCTCAGATCCAGCTCGGCCACCTGCACCGAGATCAGCCCGGCGGTGGTGGTCAGTGCCACGGTCGCCGAACCCTGCGCGACGCGTAGTGCGGTGGCGATCAGGAAGGCCTGCAGCAGAATCGGCAACCCGATGTCGGACAACGAGGCGGTGAGGGATTGCCCGATGCCACTGGCGCGCAGTACTCCACCGAACATGCCGCCGGCACCGGTGATCAGGATGATCGAGCAGATGGGTCCGAGAGCCTGGTCCATGTACTTGGCACCGTCGGCTACGGGGAACCGTCCCGGCGCGAGGATGAACAGGGCCAGCAGCAAGGTGATGAGCAGTGCTATCGGGGTCTGGCCGATGAGTGTCAGCGCTGCCGCCCAGGTCTCGTCTCCGGTCAGCACACCCGAGGTGGTCAACGTGTTCACGACCGTGTTGAGCGAGATCAGCACGAGCGGCGTCAGCAGGATGAACAGCACCGCACCGAACTTCGGCGCGGGGTCTCGGAGGCCGGCCATTTCCTTGTCGTGTTCGTCGGTGTCGGCTGCGCCGTCGGAGAAGAGGTCGGCGGGCAGGGTGTGGAACCGCTTACCGAGCTGCGTGCCGACGAGGTAGGAGCCGACGAACCAGGAGACGACGGCGACGGGGACGCCGACCAGCAGTACCGATCCGATGTCGCCGCCGAGAAGTTCGGTGGCTGCGACGGGACCGGGGTGTGGGGGAACGATGGCGTGCATCGCGGCGAAAGCGCCTGCCGTCGGGAGGGCGTACAGCAGCACCGATCCACCGAAGCGTCTGGCGACGGTGAAGATGATCGGCAGGAAGACGACCAGGCCGGCGTCGAAGAAGATGGGGAAGCCGAAGATGAGTGCGGCGACACCCAGGGCGAGCGGGGCGCGCTTGGCCCCGAATCGGTTGATCAGGGTATCCGCCAATACCTGTGCGCCACCGGTGATTTCGAGCAGTCTGCCGACCATCACACCCAAGGCGACGAGTAGGGCAACAGATCCGAGTGTGGAACTGAAGCCCGAGAGCAGGGCCGACGGCACGTCCGCCAGCGGAATTCCCGCCGCGACAGCGGTGACCGCGCTGACCAGGACGAGTGAGACGAAGGCGTGCAGCTTCACCTTCATGATGAGGAACAGCAAGATTGCTACAGCTGCGGCTGCGATCAGCAGCAAGACAGTCGTTCCGTATGCCGGTTCGATCGGATCCATGGGGGTTACCTCGTTCGTTCGGCTCGAATTTCGACCATATCGGACAGTCTGCAAGCCGCGTGGGGTTACGAGCTCCGGTCGTCGGTCGACTCGGGTGCTGTGGAGTACGGTGCGAGTATGAGTGATGGGGATCACGTAACGGGTGGGGACGGCGCTGGAGACTCGACCGGGGAACCGACGAAGGAACAGCTGCGCGAGCAAGCGCAGCGGTACGCCGCCGCCGCGCGGATGAAGATGAAGGAGCGACGGGCGAACTCGTCCGGTGGTCTCGGAGCCGTTGTTGCCGAGCGTGCAGGCGGCTGGGACCTCGACGACCAGAACACCGTCGCGATGGACCGTCAGCAGCGGCTGTGGAACGGGGTGATGGATCGGTACTTCCGAATGGAGATCGACGGTTGGGAGACCATCCCCGAGTCGCCGGTGCTGGTCGTGGGGGTGCACTCGGGTGCGCCGTTCGTGTGGGACGCGTGGACGGTCGGCGCGCAATGGTGGCGACACTTCGGCGAGAAGCGGATTCTGCACGGCACTGCGCACGATGCACTGATGGCGTTCCCGTTGATCGGCAAAGTCTTTCGATCCATGGGCGTGCTGCCCGCGGCACCGGACTCGATGTCGACGGCGTTGGCCGAGGGCCGGGACGTCATCGTGTGGCCGGGCGGTGAGGTCGATTCGTTGCGGCCCTGGAGCAAGCGAGACGAGGCGACGCTGGGCGGCCGAACCGGCTTCATCAAGCTCGCCATCCGGACGGGTGTACCCATAGTGCCGGTGGCGACCGTGGGTGGGGCCGACGCGATGCCGGTGCTCATCCGCGGTGACAAGCTGGCGAAGGTTCTCAAGCTGGACAAGATCGCACGGTTGAAGGTGTTCCCGATCGCGATCTCTCTTCCGTGGATCATCGCGCCCGCCGCGCTGCCGCAGATTCCGTTGCCCGCGAAGATTCGTACGCGTTTCATGCCGCCGGTGGAACTGGACCACGACCCGGCTCGATGCGAGGACGAGGCGTACGTCGACGCCAAGTACGACGAGGTACGTGCGAGCATCCAGTCCGGGATGGACGCCCTCGCCAGCAAGCGAAAGTTTCCCGTCTTCGGTTGATTTCTCGTCGGCCCGGCAACACGGACCGAACCTGACCGCGATCGTTTCTAGCGTCTCCGTCGTAGGGATTCACCGCTACGACGAGGGGCGTCACACATGATCGAAACATCGGGATTGACCAAGACTTTCCGGCAAGGCAAGAAGACCGTGGAGGCGGTGCGCGGCATCGATCTGGCGATCGGTGAGGGAGAACTGGTGGCGCTGCTCGGACCCAACGGGGCCGGCAAGTCGACCACGCTGCGCATGCTGACCACCCTGTTGTCACCGACTTCGGGCTCGGCGCGAATCGCCGGATTCGACGTGACGAAGGATCGAGATCGCGTCCGGCGCAGCCTCGGCTACGTGGGGCAGGGCAACGGCGCGGGCCACAATCAACGCGTCCGCGACGAGCTCGTCGTGCAGGGCCTGTGTTATGGCATGACACGTCCCCGATCACGCAGTCGCGCAGACGAATTGATCGAGGCGCTCGAGCTCGGCGAGCTCGCTGCCCGTACGGTCTCGACCCTCTCCGGCGGGCAGCGTCGCCGGCTCGACATCGCACTGGGGCTGGTGCATCGACCGCCCCTGTTGTTCCTCGACGAGCCGACCACCGGAATGGATCCGCAGAGCCGAGCGAACCTGTGGGACCACATTCTCCGGCTCAGACGCGAGATGGGTACCACCATCGTGCTCACCACGCACTATCTCGACGAGGCCGATTCCATGGCCGAGCGGGTGATCGTCGTCGACCGTGGCACCGTCATCGCCGATGACACCGCCACGGCGCTCAAGTCCGAACTGGCAGGCGACCTCGTGGTCCTCACCGTGTCCGACGCGTCGGCGCTGGTTGCGTTGATCGGCGGTGTGGCCGGAGTCAGAGACGTGACGGTTGCGGGTTCGCGGTTGAACATCCGAGTCGAGCGCGCCGAGGTGGTTCTGCCGCAGATAGTGCGTCTGAGCCAATCCCACGGTATCGAAGTACTGACCGCCGACATGACGCGTCCGACCCTCGACGACGTGTTCCTCGGTCTCACCGGGCGCAGCCTTCGCGAGAGCGCTGCGGCGGCCACGCCTTCACTCGAAAGCGCTGGCACGGCAGGAGAACTCCGATGAACGTACTCTCCGGAAGCACGTTGGTGATGGGCCGCGAACTGCGGCCGATGGTTCGCGATCCGTTCACCGTCATCTTCAGTCTCGTCCAACCGCTGATTCTCCTGGCATTGTTCGGCCCGCTGCTCACCGATGTTCCCGGTCTCGGGGCCGGAAGTGTGTGGGACTGGTTCGTTCCCGGTGTGCTTGCGATGATCACCATCTTCGGAACGTCCATGACGGGCTCGAATCTGTTGGCCGAATTGCAGCAGGGGTCTCACGAACGAATGTTGGTGACACCGTTGCCGCGATCGGCGCTGCTGGTCGGGCGCGCGTTCAAGGAAATGGTGCCGCTGGCCGCTCAGGCCGTGCTGATCGTTCTGGTGGCATTGCCGCTCGGCCTGTCCGTGAATCCGATCGGTGCCGCCGTCGGAATCGTGCTGCTCGGTGTGTTCGGCGTCGGACTCGGCGCACTGTCCTATGCATTGGCTTTGGCTGTGCGCGGACAGGATTGGGTGTTCTGGTCCATCCAGCAGACACTGATGTTCCCGCTGCTCATACTGTCGGGCACGATGCTGCCGCTGACGGCCGCACCGGGGTGGATGCAGTTCCTGGTCGACATCAACCCTCTCGGATATCTCGTGGACGCCGAACGTGCTCTGTTCGCCGGCGACTTCGCGAGTTCGACGGTGCCGGCAGGTGTCGTCGCGGCCGCGGCCACTGCGGTGGTCGGACTTGCCGTCGGGATCCGGGCTATGGGTTCGAAGCGGGTGTGAGGCTAAGCTCGCGTCATGGATCGGCCTGCGGTAATTCTCGAAAACGATGTGACCGTGTACGACTTCTACCTGCGTCACCAGCAGAATCGTCAGGTCGCGAGGTTGGCCTATGCCACCCTTGCCCGACGCTTCCGCCCGCGGGTGTCGTATCCCGACGGTGCCCGTGAGGAGCTGCGTCGTCTCGTCTACGACAACACGCGTCTGCTCATCGCGGTCAATCATCTGACCGAGAACGATCCGTACACGCTCGCAGCGGCGGCATGGTCGTCGCCGCTGCGTCCGGTCATCGGCCGCACTCGGGTACTGGCCAAGGACGAGCTGTTCCAGGAACCCAAGCAGCGCAAGCGAATCGACATGATGGGTGGAATCCCTGTCTTCCGCGGCAAGAATCACGGAATGCGCGCGGTCAGCGCTGCGGGCAGCCGCATGATGGATGTCAGCGCCGAGCGCATGAAGCGGGGCGACGACCTCGCAGTGTTCCCGGAGGGAACCTGCAACCTCGAGGATCCGACGACGGTGCAGCACGTCGGCAGCGGTATCGGACACATCGCGATGCGGGCGCGCAAGCTCGGGGTCGAGCCGGTGCTGATCTGCATCGGTCTGAGCTACGGCCCCGGTGCGCCGAGAGTGAAGCGGGCGAGCGTCTACATCGATTCACCCATCACCGAACTGCCCGAGAAGCCGATCGACATCACGCGGGTGGTGGCGCAAGGAATGCAGAAGGCGCTCGACGGTGCGGTGGCTGCGTACTGACTGCGCCGGCGGGGTTGGTAGAAACAGATGACAGGTAATTCGATTCGGCGTTGTGTCAGGAGATATTCGTGAGCGATCAGATCAAGACGGCCATTGTCACCGGTAGTGCGCGTGGAATCGGCGCTGCGGTGGCGAAGCGGCTGGCCAAGGATGGTTTCGGAGTCGCCGTGGTGGACCTCGACGAGGCCGCGTGCAGCGACACCGTCGGCGCGATCCAGGCTGCCGGTGGGCAGGCAGTGGCCATCGGTGCGAACGTCGCCGACGAAGAATCGGTCCAGACTGCGGTCGATCGCATCGCGAGCGAGTTCGGTGCGCCGACCGTACTGATCAACAACGCAGGCATCACCCGCGACAACCTGCTGTTCAAGATGACGGTGCAGGACTGGGATTCCGTTCTCGGCGTACACCTGCGTGGATCGTTCCTGATGACCCGCGCGGTCCAGAAGCACATGATCGACGCCAAATGGGGTCGCATCGTCAACCTGTCGAGCACGTCCGCCCTCGGCAACCGCGGCCAGGCCAACTACTCCGCCGCCAAGGCCGGAATGCAGGGCTTCACCAAGACCCTCGCCATCGAACTCGGCAAGTTCGGTGTCACCGCCAACGCCATCGCCCCCGGGTTCATCGAGACGGAGATGACGGCGGCCACCGCAGAACGTGTCGGCATGCCTTTCGAGGACTTCAAAGCTGCTGCGGCGTCACAGATTCCGGTCAATCGCGTCGGTCACCCCGACGACATCGCGCACCTGGCATCGTTCTTCGTCAGCGAGGGCGCCGGCTTCATCTCGGGTCAGGTCGTCTACGCCGCCGGTGGGCCGAAGGACTGACCTCTCCAGATGCGTGAATGGACCATTCACGAGCCCAGACGGGTGTGAATGGTCCATTCACGCAGAACGGATGTCGACTACGGCGTCGGCATGCCACCGTTGACGTTCAATGTCTCGCCGGAGACGTAGCCCGATTCGGCCGATGACAGGTAGACGTAGGCACCGGCGATCTCGGCGGGCTGCCCGGCGCGTCCCAGCGGTGTTTCCTTGCCGAAGTCCGGCAGTGCCGAGGTCGGCTGCCCGCCGGCGGCCTGCAGCGGTGTCCAGAACGGTCCCGGAGCGACGACATTGACGCGAATTCCCTTGGGTGCCAACTGCTGCGCGAGCGCCTTGCTGATGGTGTTGATGGCCATCTTCGTGGTCGCGTAATCCACCAGACCGGGTGAGGGTGTGTACGCCTGGATCGAACTGGTGTTGACGATGGTGGAGCCGGCGGGCATGTGCGGCACCGCTTCTTGGATGATCCAGAACAGTGCGTAGACGTTGGTTTTGAACGTCTGATCGAATTGCTCGGACGTCAGGTCGGCCAGGTCTTCGACGAACTGCTGCTTACCGGCCACGTTGATGAGCAGGTCGAGCCCACCGAGCTCGTCGACGGTGGTGCGCACGATTCCGCGCGCGGCCTGTTCGTCGGTGATATCTGCCGGTGCCAGGACCGCGGTTCGGCCGGCGTCGCGGATCGACTGCGCAACTTCCTGCGCGTCCTTTTCCTCCGACGGCAGGTAGTTGAGCACCACGTCGGCACCCTCGCGTGCGACGGCAATCGCTGCTGCACGTCCGATTCCGGAATCGGCACCGGTGATCAGGGCCTTGCGGCCGGTCAGTCGGCCGGATCCACGGTACGTCTGCTCACCGTGGTCGGCGAGGGGCCGAAGATCTGCCGCGAGACCGGGCGGATCCTGGTGCTGTTCCGGGAAGCCGTCCTGACTGTACTGCGTGACGGGGTTGGTGAAGGTGTACTGATCGCTCACTGGGGAATCGTCCTTCGAGTGCAACGTACTGCGTGAGGAACCTCTGCTCGATTCCGTGTGCTCGACGCATGCCCCGATGCGGTCGGCCACAAACTGTGACCGACCGGACAGGGTTCGGAGGGTGAGCGTGTCCGGTCTCAGGGCAGGATCGAGTCGACGTAGCCACCGTCGACGCGCAGTGCGCCGCCTGTGGTTGCGGAAGCCTGTTCCGAGCTCAGATACACGATCATGTTGCCGATTTCCTTCGGCTCGATCAGGCGTCCGATGAGCGATTGGGGCCGGTGTTCCTTCATGAATTGCGCCTGTGCCTCGTCCCAGGGCAGTTCGTCACCGACGAGTTCGCCGACGAACTTCTCGACACCCTCGGTGTGGGTGGGTCCGACGATGACAGAATTGACCGTAACGCCGGTTCCTGCAGCAGCTTTCGCGAATCCACGGGTCACCGCGAGCAGGGCGGTCTTGGTCATTCCGTAATGGATCATCTCCTCGGGAATGACGACCGCGGAATCGCTGCAGATGTTCTGAATTCGGCCCCAGCCTGCCTCGGTCATCGCAGGCAGATACGTGCGGATGAGTCGAATGGCCGAGAGCACATTGACCTCGAAATAACGTCGCCATTCGTCGTCGTCGATGTCGAGGGCGGGTTTGGCTCCGAAGATGCCGAGGTTGTTCACCAGAATGTCGACGACGGGGACCTTTTCGACCAGCGTCTCCACCCCGTCGGCCGTCGCCAGATCGGCGGGCACGACGACCACCCGCGCACCGGGCACGTCCTTCAGCAACTGTTCCTCGGCCGAATCGAGCGCCGACGCGCTGCGGCCGTTGAGGACGACGCGTGCACCTGCGCGGGCCAATTCGGTGGCAATGGCCAGACCGATGCCTTGGCTGGAGCCGGAGATCAATGCGGTCCGGCCGTCGAGATCGATGTTCATGGAGCCTCCCAGTGTCGTGGAACGACTCCAGTGTGCGCCTTTCGGAAGACGTGAATGGTCCATTCACCGGCCCTGACGGGGGTGAATGGACCATTCACGCAGACGCGGGGGCCTACTACGAATACGTGTAGAAACCCTTACCGGTTTTGCGACCCAGCATTCCGGCGTCCACCATGCGCTGCAGCAGCGGCGGCGGAGCGTAGTGCGGCTCGCGGAATTCCGCGTAGAGCGACTCGGCGACCGCGAGGGTGACGTCGAGGCCGACGGTGTCCGTCAGGCGCAACGGGCCCATGGGGTGCGCACAACCGTTGACCATGCCCTCGTCGATGTCCTCGGCACTGGCGAAGCCGGACTCGAGCATGCGGATGGCCGAGACCATGTACGGGATGAGCAACGCGTTGACGATGAATCCGGCGCGATCGCCTGCGCGAATCGTCTTCTTGCCCAGCGTGTTGCCGGCGTAATCCGTCACCGCGGACACTGTCTCTTCGCTGGTGAGCAGGCTGACGACGATCTCCACCAACGGCAGTACCGGCACCGGGTTGAAGAAGTGCACTCCAACGACCTTGTCGGGACGCTTGGTCGCGTTGGCCATCTTGATGACCGGGATCGACGAGGTGTTGGTCGCCAGGATTCCCTCGGGCTTGACGATGGAATCGAGCTTGCCGAACAGATCGAGCTTGAGCGATTCGATCTCCGGTGCCGCCTCCACCACGAGGTCGCGGTCGGCGAAGTCGTTCATGTCGAGTGTCAACGTGATTGCGGCCCGGGCCTTCTCGGCTGCGTCGGCTTCGATGCGACCGGATTTGACGGCGCGGGCGAAGGACTTGTCGAGGCGGGCTTCGGCGGCGTCGGCCGTCGCCTGGCTCGTCTCCAGAATCAGTACCGAACTGCCGGAGCGAGCGCACATCTCGGCGATTCCGGCTCCCATGGTGCCGCCGCCGATGACGCCTACGAGGTCGATGTCGCTCATTTGAGCAGCGCCCGCGACATGACGACACGCTGAATCTGGTTGGTGCCCTCGTAGATCTGGGTGATCTTGGCGTCGCGCATCATGCGCTCGACCGGGAAGTCGGTGGTGTAACCGGCGCCGCCGAAGAGCTGCACGGCGTCGGTGGTGACCTCCATGGCCACGTCCGAGGCAAAGCACTTCGCTGCCGCGGAGATGAACCCGAGGTTCTTCTCGCCGCGCTCGGCGCGGGCTGCGGAGCTGTAGACCATCAGTCGAGCCGCTTCGACCTTCATCGCCATGTCGGCGAGCATGAACTGCACTGCCTGGAAGCTCGAGATCGAGGTACCGAACTGCTTGCGGTCCTTGGTGTATGCGATGGCTGCGTCGAGGGCGCCCTGTGCCAGGCCGACGGCCTGCGCGCCGATGGTGGGGCGAGTGTGGTCGAGCGTTTCCAGCGCGGTCTTGAAGCCGGTACCTGGCTCGCCGATGATGCGATCGCCGGGAATCTTGCAGTTCTCGAAGTACAGCTCGGCGGTGGGTGAGCCCTTGATGCCGAGCTTCTTCTCCTTGGGTCCGACGACGAATCCTTCGTCGTCCTTGTGCACGATGAACGACGAGATGCCGTTGGCACCCTTGTCGGGATCGGTCACGGCCATCACGGTGTACCACTCGGACTTGCCGCCGTTGGTGATCCAACACTTGGAGCCGTTGAGGATCCAGTCGTCACCGTCGGCCTTGGCGCGGGTGCGCATGCTGGCCGCGTCGGATCCCGCTTCGCGCTCGGACAGGGCGTACGACGCCATCGCGCCGCCGGCCAGGGACGGCAGAACCTGCTTCTTGAGTTCCTCGGAGCCCTTGAGGATCAGCCCCATCGTGCCGAGCTTGTTGACCGCGGGGATCAGTGAGGACGAGCCGCAGACGCGGGCGACCTCTTCGATGACGATGCAGGCGGCGACGGAATCGGCACCCTGGCCGTCGTATTCCTCGGGAACGTGGATGGCGTTGAAGCCCGAGGCGTTCAGCGCTTTGAGTGCTTCCTCGGGGAAGCGGGAGTCCTCGTCGACCTCTTTGGCGTACGGAGCGATCTCCTTCTCCGAGAGGGCCCGAATGGCCGCGCGCAGTTCGTCGTGCTCTTCGGGCGATTGATACAGATCGAAGTCGGGATTTCCGGCCATGTCGGCCACGCTCCTCGGTGTGTCGGGGGGTAGCACTGCCCGGAGGGGGCACTCAGTGCCAAGGATTGCCCTAGTGTACGTCTGAGTACGGACCTGTTCAAGGGCGGGTCTTCGGCATCCGGCACTCAGTGCCATTCGGTCCGGATCGATCAGGCGCTTGTGTGATCGGCCAACGCGTCGACGACTTTGGTGACGGACGTGCCTCGGGGGAACGACGCGACGACGATCTCACCGGAGAACTGCGCGCGTACCTGCGCGAGTGCCGAACGCAGATCCTCGACCGACGTCGGCAGGCCGTCGCGAATCATCCGACGAAGGATGTAGTTGTGCGTTGCGGTCACCGTGGCCGAGAACTGCAGGATTTCCAGGTGCGGGTGATCGGGCAGAACGCGCTGCAGATATTCGACGAAGAGTCTGTCGTAGCGAAACACGGTGACGATTTCTCGGTCACGCAGAGCGGGGATCTTGTGGACCACCTGGTAACGCAGGCGCGACATGTCCCGCCACTCGGAAAACCGCTCGTACACCAACTGCGCGGCATCGCACACGGCCCGCCACGGATCGCCCTCGTTCGATTCGAGAAACGCACCGGCCTGCTCGAGCAGAATTTCGTGATCGGCGAAGACGACGTCTTCCTTGGCGCGGAACTGGCGAAAGAATGTCCGACGCGAGATTCCGGCGGCACCGGCTATGTCGTCCACCGTCGTCGACTCGTAGCCCTTGACGGAGAACAGGTCGAGGGCCGCGGTGGCCACGGTGAGCCTGAAGTCGGTGGATTCTTCGGGTTCTCCGCTCATGGGAGAGAAGGTAGCCGAGTTTCGGGACGAGCAGGGAGGACGTTGTCTTCCGTGCGTTGGTTGCTAGTGTTCGCAAGTAGCCTGCTGCGCGGCGGCGGGTGCCACGGGAGGACTTCATGGCCACGGAATCGAGCCGGCCGCTGTACAGAATGAAAGCCGACTTCTTCAAGACATTGGCGCATCCTGCGCGCATTCGGGTACTGGAGTTGCTGAGCGAGCGCGAGCATGCCGTCTCCGAGCTGCTTCCGGAAATCGGCATCGAGCCGGCCAATCTGTCTCAGCAGTTGTCCATCCTGCGGCGCGCCGGTCTCATCGAAGGCACTCGGGAAGGCCTGTCGGTGTCCTACACGCTGACGTCGCCCAAAGTGGCCGACCTGTTGCTCGTTGCGCGGGAGATACTCACGGGAGTGGTGGCCAATCAGGCCGAGTTGCTGGAGGGCGAGTCCGGAGCACGCACCTGACTCGACGGTCTCGGATGGTCTGGCTCACGTTGCTGTTCACCTGATTCATTACTTGCTAAACTTAGCAATCAATTGGACCAGGATCGATGAGTTCTCAGAGAGCGTCACATGTCCGAACCGACGAAATCCGACCGTAAGACCGACGCCTCCAGGGCTCTGACGGCCCTCTTGCCCAGATGGAGCGAGTGGAAACCCGCCTTCCGCGCGCCCGGTGCGGATCTGCTGGCGGGTCTGATCGTGGCCCTGGTCGCGCTGCCTTTGGCGCTCGGCTTCGGCGTCAGTACCGGGCTGGGGGCCGCGGCCGGCCTGACCACGGCGATCATCGCGGGAGTCGTCGCCGCGGTGTTCGGCGGATCCCGGTTCCAGGTGTCCGGACCGACCGGTGCCATGACGGTGGTGCTCGTCCCGATCGTCGCCGAGTACGGTCCGACCGGCGTACTCGCCGTCGGGCTGATGGCCGGGGTCATCCTGCTCGTGCTCGCCGCGGCCGGCGTCGGTCGAGCCGTCCGGTACATGCCGGCACCCGTCATCGAAGGGTTCACCGCAGGCATCGCCGTCGTCATTGCGCTGCAACAGGTTCCGTCGGCCCTCGGTATCACCGACGCCGAGGGTGAGAAGGTGTGGCAATCCGCGTTCGACGCGGTGCGCTCGTTCGTCTCGCACGCGAGCGTCCTGACACCCGCCGTGGCCGTCACCGTCGCGATCGTCATGCTCGTCGGCGGCCGACTGGCTCCGAAGGTCCCGTTCTCTCTGGTCGCGGTCGCCGGAGCAACGGTCGTCACCCGATTGTTCGACCTCGACATCGCCCGCATCGGCACCATCCCGTCGTCGCTGTCCGCTCCGAACCTGAGCTTCTTCCACCTCGGCGACGTGACGGCGTTGTTGGCTCCGGCGCTGGCCGTCGCAGCGCTGGCGGCCCTGGAATCGCTGCTGTCCGCGACCGCGGCGGACTCGATGGGCGTCGGTGCCCGGCACAACCCGGACCGTGAACTGTTCGGGCAAGGCCTGGCGAACATCGCCGCGCCGTTGTTCGGCGGGATCCCGGCCACCGGTGCCATCGCCCGCACCGCCGTCAACGTCCGATCCGGAGCGCGCACCAGGCTCGCCGCACTCACTCACGCCGTGATTCTCGCCGCGATCATGTACTCCGCCGCGGGATTGGTGGCCGACATTCCACTCGCGGCTCTGGCCGGGGTGCTCCTGGCGACGACGGTACGCATGGTCGAAACTGCCTCCATCCGAGCAATTTCCCGCGCCGGTCGTGGGGACACCGTGGTGATGGCGTCGACCTTTCTCGTCACGGTCGTCTTCGACCTGGTGACGGCCGTGGCGGTCGGCGTCGGGTTCGCTGCGGTGCTCGCACTGCGCGCGGTCGCGCGATCGGCCACGGTCGAGCAGGTGCCTCTGGATGCACTCGACGCGGTCTCGGAGGAAGAAGGCAATCTGCTTCGCGAACACATCGTCGCCTACCGAATCGACGGCGCGTTGTTCTTCGGAGCCGCGCACAGCTTTCTGCTCGAGCTCGCCGACGTGTCGGACGTGAAAGTGGTGATCCTGCGCATGTCACGAGTGACCACGATCGATGCCACCGGAGCCATCGTGCTCAAGGACACGATCACCGAACTCGAACACCGCCACATCACCGTCCTGATCTCCGCGGCCAAACCCGAACACCTGCGACCGCTGACTGCGCTGGGTGTGTTCACCACCAAGGACGACGAGGCGCGCCGTGTTTTCGAGACCACTCCGCAGGCCATCGCCTATGCACGCACCGTCGTGACCGAGGCAGCCGAACACCGCGGGTAGGGTCCAAGTCACACTTGCGTAGGAAAGGACCGCTCATCGTGGCTCTCGTTGCAGGAATCGACTCCTCCACCCAATCGTGCAAAGTATTCGTTCGTGATGCCGAATCGGGAGAGTTGGTGCGCCAGGGGCGAGCCTCCCATCCCGACGGCACCGAGATCGACCCGCAGCGCTGGAAGGATGCGCTCGACGAGGCAGTGGCGGCAGCAGGCGGACTCGACGATGTGGACGCAGTATCGGTCGGTGCGCAGCAACACGGCATGGTGTGTCTCGACGAGACGGGAACTGTGGTCCGTAACGCTCTGCTGTGGAACGACACTCGGTCGGCGCAGGCCGCAACCGACTTGGTGTCGGAGTTGGGGAAGGAGACCGGCGTCGACGGCGGGCAGGCGTGGGCCGACGCCGTCGGAGTGGTTCCGTTGGCCTCGATCACCGTCGCCAAGCTGCGATGGCTCGCCGACCACGAGCCGGAGAACGCCGATCGCACTGCGGCCGTATGTCTTCCGCACGATTGGCTCAGCTGGCAGCTCGGCGGCGCATCCGGGCTCGATTCCCTGGCCACGGATCGGGGCGACGCCAGCGGCACCGGGTACTTCTCCGCCGCCTCGAACGAGTATCGAACCGATCTGTTGCAGTTGGGTTTTCGTGGGCGCAACCCGCAGCTTCCGCGGGTCGCGGCACCGAACGAGACCATCGGCCGACTCCGCAGCGGTGCACTGATCGGACCGGGTACCGGAGACAACGCCGCCGCGGCCCTCGCCCTCGATGCCCAGCCCGGTGACGTGGTGGTCTCGGTGGGCACTTCCGGTGTCGTATCGGCCGTGACATCGATTGCGGCAGCCGATGGTTCGGGTCTGGTCGCGGGATTCGCCGACGCCACCGGCCGGCAGTTGCCGTTGGTGTGCACCCTCAACGCTGCCCGGGTGCTCGATGCGACGGCGCGTCTACTGGGCGTCGACCACGACGAACTGTCTCGGTTGGCGCTGTCGACGACCAGCGATGGCCTGGTGTTGGTGCCGTACCTCGAGGGTGAGCGCACCCCCAACCGTCCCGATGCATCCGGCGCGATTCACGGCCTGCGACTGAACAATTCGACGCCCGGCCACCTGGCGCGCGCAGCAATCGAGGGACTGCTGTGCGGTTTGGCCGACGGTATCGACCACCTGCGTGCGCAGGGTGTGGAGACGAAACGGGTGCTACTCATCGGCGGCGGCGCGAAGTCCGCCGCGTTGCGGGCATTGGCTCCGGCGATTCTCGGAGTTCCGGTGACCGTGCCCGAGCCGGGTGAATACGTCGCCGATGGTGCCGCGCGTCAGGCCGCGTGGACGTTGGCCGGCACCACTGAGCCGCCGACCTGGGCCCAGGCACCGTCGCAGACCTACGAGGCCGACCCGACCCCGGCGGTGCGGGAGCGCTACGCCGAGGTGCGGGATCTGACCGAGGGCACCACCCCCATGTGAGCGAAACTTCGTAGCCCACTACGAAGTTCCACACACGTGCGGCGGAGCCGCTCTGGCGCTCTCTAGGGAATCAGGCGCGCGTCGCGGTAGCGCTGGATCACCGAGGCGATGGCATCCGGGGTGGATCGGAAGCCCAGGAACCCTGCCTTCTTGGACTTGTTCATGTCGGTCAGGCATTCCATGTCGCGGCCGAGGTCACCGTCGGTGTGCCACCACGACGCCAACCGGGTGACGTCGCTTTCGGCCAGATCGTGCTTGTCGGCGATGCGCTTCCACGCGGCGGCCGCGTCGGACATGCGGGGTTCGAGGGGGCGCGGCTCGGTGTCGAAGCCCTCGGGCTCGACGCCGAAGTGCGCGGCGAACTGCGGCCACAGCCAGCGCCAGCGGAAGACGTCACCGTTGGCGATGTTGAACGCCTCGTTGTGTCCGTTGTCGTCGGTTGCGGCCCACACCATCTGCTCGGCGAGCAGGTCGGCATCGGTGAGGTCGGTCAGCCCGTTCCACTGTGTCTCGGAGCCGGGGAAGATGAACTTCTCGCCGAGTTCCTTGCAGATCGACGCGTACACGGACAGTGTGAGCATCATGTTCATCGCGTTGCCAACGGCGAAGCCGGAGATGGTGTGGGCGCGGTGCACACTCCAGCCGAATCCGAACTTCTCGGCACCGGCGAACAGTTCGTCCTCCTGCGCGTAGTAGAAGTTGGGGGTGTCGAGTCGATCCTCGGTCTCGTGGAACGGGGTCTCGGCCATCACGGACTCGCCGTAGGCGTCGAACGGTCCGAGGTAGTGCTTGAGTCCGGTCATCAACGCGACGTGCTTCACCGAGTGGAGGGGGCCGAGCACGTTCAGCACATTGCGCAGAGTTGCCGAGTTGACCTCGATGTTCTCCTGCTCCGAGTCCTTCTTCATCCAGGCGGTGAAGAACACGACCTCGGGGCGGACGTCCTTCAGTGCTTCCTCGAGCGAGGCCGGGTCGAGCAGATCGGCCGCCACGGGGACGACGCCGTCGATGGGGACACTGCCGCTGCGGCTCAGTCCGTAGGTGGTCCAGCCTGCATCGAGTGCGGCGCGGCACAGGGCCTGCCCGGAAATACCGGTGGCACCGACTATCAGCGCGCGCGTGTTGTTCGTAGTCATCCGTGCTGTCTACCCAATGGAACCGGAGCGACACGTGACACGGCACTCACATCAGGGCGAGTACCTGTTGAACGACGAGCACGAGCGCCCCGACGGCGGAGACAGTGATCGCGACGATCCGCAGGCGTCGGCGATCGAGAACTCGATTGACCACCCGCGACAGCAGAAAGCCGAGAACAGTCGCCGGGGCCAGGAACACGAACAGCGTCGCAGTGTGGACATCCACTGCTCCGGCCACTGCCAGCACCGCCAGCGAGATGAGCGAGCCGACGAGGAAGAAGCAGCTCATGGTGCTGCGCAGTTCGGCCCCGGTGTTGCGTTGCCACACCAGCGCCATCGGCGGCCCGCCGATGGAGGTGGCCGTTCCCAGAATTCCCGACGCGGCCCCGGCCACCATCAGATTTCGTCTGTGCGGCAGGGGGACCCAGCCGAACGACGTCAGTGCGACACCGCCCAGCACCACCAGTGCCAGCAGAATCGCCAGTCCGCGTTCGGGCAGCAGGACGAGCAACAATGCGCCCACCGCCGAACCGGGGAGGCGACCGGCGAGCGCCCACCCGGCACCCGAGAGGTCGAGGGAGGTGCGATCGCGAACCAGAACGAGCACACTGACGACGACGGCGAGCATGATCAGCGTTGCCGGGATGAGGCCGGGGTCGACGATCGCCACGATCGGCGCGGCGAGCATGCCCATGCCGAATCCGATCGACGCCTGCATCGCCGATGCGAAAAAGATCGCCAGCGCGACGACGACGAAGCCGGTGATGCTCAGCTGCGTCGACATCACGTCCCGGCAGCGACGAGGCCGAGATTGCCTGCTGCGAGCGGGTAATGGCATTCGGCGATGTGATCGGCCTCGTCGGTGTCGAGCGCCACCGGGGGTGCCTCACTGGCGCACAAGTCGGTCGCCTTCCAGCAGCGCGTGCGGAATCGGCATCCCGACGGCGGGTTCAGCGGCGACGGTACCTCGCCCTTCAGCAGGATCTTCGTCCCGCGCGTCGACGCGTCGAGTGTGGGTGCGGCCGACATCAATGCCGCTGTGTACGGGTGAGCCGGACGGTCGAACACTGCTTCGGTGGCCCCGGATTCGACGATGCGGCCGAGGTACATCACCGCGACGCGGTCGGCGACGTGTCGGACAACCGACAGATCGTGCGAGATGAACACGTACGAGATGCCGAGTTGCTTCTGCAGGTCGTTGAGCAGGTTGAGCACCTGCGCCTGTACCGAGAGGTCGAGTGCGGAGACCGGCTCGTCGCAGATGATCACGTCGGGGTTCAGTGCCAGAGCGCGCGCGATGCCGAGGCGTTGGCGTTGACCGCCGGAGAATTCCTGCGGGAAGCGGTTCTCGTCGCTCGGCCGAAGACCCACCAGATGCAGCAGCTCACGTACGCGCGCGGAGCGGTCGCGTCGAGTCCTGTACAGGCTCTTGTGGGTTCGCCACGGCTCGCCGATGATGTCCCCGGCGGTCATTCGTGAGTTGAGCGAACCGTACGGGTCCTGGAAGACCATCTGTACCCGCCGACGCCACGCGAGCAGTTCCTTGCCGCGCAGCGCGAACGGATCCGTGCCGTCGAACGCGACGGTGCCCGAGTCGGGTCGTTCGAGCATCATCAGGGTGCGCGCGAGAGTGGACTTGCCGCAGCCGGATTCGCCGACGAGGCCGAGGGTTTCACCGCGTCGCAGGTCCAGGTCGATGGCGTCGAGGGCGCGGAGCTTGCCGCGGCCGACGTCGAAGGTCTTGTTCAGGCCGCGGACGGTCAACAGTTGCTCAGACATGGCTGGATACCTCGTTCGGGAAGTGGCATGCCGACATCCGGCCGCTGCCGACGGATTCGAGCGGGGGACGAGTACTGATGCAGATCTCGCGGGCCAACGGGCAGCGGGCCTGATAGACGCACCCGTCGGGAATGGAGTGCAGGTCCGGTGGGGTGCCGCCGATCGACTTCAGATCCTCACCGCGGACTGCGTGGACGGGTACCGAATCCAACAGGCCTTTGGTGTACGGGTGTCGCGGTGCGCCGAACACCTCGGACACCGGTCCGGTCTCGACGACGTTGCCCGCGTACATGATCGCGACTCGGTCGGCCTCCTCGGCCACCAGGGCGAGATCGTGGGTGATGAGTACGACGGCCATGTCGTGTTCGGTGCGTAGTTCCTTGAGCAGCGCCATGATCTGTGCCTGCACCGTCACGTCGAGGGCGGTGGTCGGTTCGTCGGCGAGCAGTACCGACGGACTCAGGGCGACGGCCATCGCGATCAGCAGGCGTTGGCGCATGCCGCCGGAGAACTGGTGGGGATAGGAGTCGGCACGGGATTCGGGCTCGGGAATACCCACGCGGGCCATCAGCGCGATGGCCTCCGCTCGTGCCTGCTTGCCGGACATACCGCGATGGATCCGAAACGGTTCGGCCAGTTGGGTTCCCACGGTGTAGACCGGATTGAGGGCGGTCAGTGCGTCCTGGAAGACGATGGCCAGTTCGGTGGCCGCGACCGTGCGTCGCACCTTGGTCTTGGCCGTCACCAGGTCGATCTCGCCCATCTCGACCGAACCGCCGGTGATGTCTGCGATCGGTTCGAGCAACCCGACGATGGCCTGTGCCGTCATGGACTTGCCGCAGCCGGATTCACCCAGCAGGGCCAGGGTTTCGCCGCGGCGGGCGGTGAAGGTGACGTCGTCCACGGCGCGGATGACGCCGGACGGGGTCCGCAGATCGACGGTCAGTCCACGCACGTCCAGGGCCACGCTGCCGGTATCGGCGCGTCGAGGTGCGGTTGCCGGTGCGCTCATGAGACGACCTTTCGTACGGGGAGCAGGCGAGATCGCTTGGAGCGGGGCACATTGAGTCGCCAGCGCTGCGCTGGATCGGTGGCGATGCGCGCCCAGGCGGCGAGCACGGTGGCCGAGACGGTGGTCAACACGATGGCCAGGCCGGGGAAGAAGGAGAGCCACCACGCGGTCTGCAGGTAGGTACGGCCCTGCGAGACCATCAGGCCCCACGAGACGTCGGGTGGCTGAATGCCGATGCCCAGGAAGCTCAGTGACGATTCGGCGAGAATGACGAAGCAGAAGTCCAGGGTCGCGACGGTGAGCAGGGTCGGTAGCAGGATGGGGGCCACGTGGCGTCTGATCACCGATCCGCTCTTCGCGCCGAATGTTCGTGCGGCATCGACGAACAACCGACTCTGCAGCTCGGCCGACTCCGCGCGGGCGGTGCGCAGGTAGATCGGGATGCGGGTGACCGTCAGGACCAGAACGATGTTGGCGGCGCTGGGGGAGAACACGTAGAGCACGACGACCGCCATCAGCAGGGACGGGAAGCTCAGGATCACGTCGGCAACGCGCATCGCTGCGGTCTCGCGCCAGCCTCGATGGAAGCCGGCCCACATACCGATGAACGATCCGATGATCGCCGAGAGGATGACGGCCGGAACGGCAACCGAGAGTGTGGTTCTACTGGCCACGATCAACCGGGCGAGCATGCTGCGGCCCAATGGATCGGTGCCGAGGATGTTCATCCACCCGGTGTCGAGGGTGAACGGTGGCAGGTTGGAGCGGTCGAGGTCCTGATCGGTTGCCGAGTCGCCGACCAGCATCGGGCCGAAGACCGCGGTGAGGAAGACCAGCACCAGGATCGCGGCGGCGACGGTGGCGACCCTGTCGCGTAGCAGCAGCTTCCACAGCGGGGCCGACGCCTTGCGGGCTTCCACCGGACTCTGGGGTGGAACATCCTCGGGATCGGACGTTTTCGGTGCTTCGAAGTCGAGTGACATCAGTTTCTCCTAGACCTTCACCTTGTCGCGAACCCGGGCGTCGAGCAGTGCGTAGCAGGCGTCGATAACGATGTTGAGCACGAAGATGGACACCGCCGTCAACAGCACGGCCGCCTGGAGAACCGCGAAGTCGCGCTGCAGGATGGCGTCGATCATCAGTTTTCCGATGCCCGGCCAGCCGAAGATGGCCTCGACGACCACCGCTCCGTTGACGAGGCCCACCATCAGGTCGCCTGCGACCGTGAGCGCCGGTGCGGCTGCGTTACGCAGGGCGTGGTGGGTGACGACCCGGAGATCGCCTGCCCCTTTGCTTCTCGCGAGTCGCACGTACGGTGCCGACAGTGCCGAGACCATTGCGCCGCGCACCACCTGGGTGAGGACTCCGAGGGGACGAATGAGCAGAGTTGCGATCGGCAGTATCCAGGAGAGCATTCCGTTGTCGACACCGGAGGTGGGCAGCCAGCCGAACAGGATGGCGAAGACGTAGACGCCCATGATGGCGAACCAGAAATCGGGAATGCTGGCTGCGGTCATCGACAGCAGGCTCGAGATGCGATCGGCCAGCGAGTTGGGCCGGTACGCGGCCCAGCAGCCGATGATCACGGCGCCGAGGATCGCGAGGAACATCGTCGCGAACGCCAGCTGCAGTGTCGCCGGGAATGCGCGCAGTGCCATCGCCGACGCGTCCTCGCCGGTACGGAGCGACTGCCCGAAGTCGAGTTGCACGACGCCCTTGAAGTAGTCCAGCAGCTGCGTCAGCACCGGCTGATCGAAGCCGTTGGTGGCGCGGAACGCCTCGCGCTGGGCCTGAGTTGCCGACTCGGGTAGGTACAGGCTGGTGGGGTCGCCGGTGAGCCGAGCGAGGAAGAACACGCCGAGCAGGACGACGAACAGCGGAACGAGGCTGGTGTAGATCCGTCTGCGGAGAAATCTGAACATGTCAGGGCCTCTCGGTATCGGCGCGAGTCATCGCGGCGAGATGCATTTCGTCGACCGTGGCCGAGTTGGGGGTGTAGTCGACCGAGGACGCCTTGGCGAGCACACCGTTCATGTGCGCGATGTAGGCCATCTGCATGATGTCCTTCGGTTCGTCGGCGAACACCTGCGCGTACGCGTCCTGCCTGTCTTCTCCGGTCAGTGCGCCCGCCGCGGCGATCTCTTTGTCGAATTCAGCTGTGCCGTAGGCGCTCTGGAATCCGTCGCTGGTGAAGTACTGGTCGACGGTGAAGGCCGAGTCGCCGGCCTGGTTACCGTGCTGAATGACCAGCAGGTAGGGCCCGACGTCCGGAAACGGACGTTCCTGGTATTCGGCAGTGCCGGCGGCATCCATCATTTCGATCTTGACGTTCATGCCGATCTTGGACAGCGAGTTCTGGATCACCTCGACTGTTTCGTTGATCTTGGGGAACTGTCCGGTGCGCCCGATGAGTCGAATCTCGGTGTCCACGGGTACGCCGTCGGCGCGGGCCTCGTCGATCAGCGTGCGGGCCCGGTCCATGTCGTAGGGCCACGGCGTCAAGTCCTCGTTGAATCCCACGACGCCCTCGGAGATGAGTTGTGCTGCAGGCGAGCCGAGTCCGCGGAACAGTGCTTTGACGATGCCGCCGCGGTTGATCGCGTAGTTGATCGCCTGCCGCACCCGCATGTCGTCCAGCGGCGGCTGCGCTGCCTGGATGCGGAGCGCCGTGGTCTCGTTGTTGGGGTAAGCGACTCCCAGGTCACCTGCCCCGTCCTCCGGGCCGACCGATGTCGCGATCTCGGCCTCGCCGTTGGTCACCATCGAGGCGCGGACGCTTCCCTCGCTGCGCCATTGATATTCGGCCCTGGCGTATTCGGGCTTCGGACCCCAGTAGGTCTCGTTGCGTACGAGCGAGAGCTTCTGTCCGTAGTCCCAGCGTTCGATCGCGAACGGTCCCGTTCCGATCGGTTCACGCACGCGCTCGGTGTAGCTGGCTGTGCGTGGGACCATCTCGACGAACGACAGACGTAGCGGCAGGATGGGGTCGGGTTCCGGGGACTGCACAGTCAGTGTCATCGGATCGACCGCGTTCACCACCAGGTTCGCGTCACCGAACACATAACCTTCGACGTTGCAGCCCAGTTCCGAATTGACCGTGCGGTCGATGGAGAACGCGGCGTCCTCGGCTTCGAAGGGACTGCCGTCGCTGAAGGTCACGCCGGGGTGGATCGCGAACGTCCACTCCGTGTCGGAGGTCTGTTCCCACGAGTCGGCGAGCTTGGGCTCGAGATCGCCGGTGCTGGGGTTGCGTTCCATGAGGGGCTCGGTGATGTTCGAGCGGGTGACGACCCCGACCGACGTGAGCGAGACATCGCACGCCTCGAGGGTCGGCGGTTCCTGCGGCAGAACGATGCGCAGGGTGTCGGCGCGAGCGGCTCCACCGTTGTTGGAGTTGGCGACTGTGCAGCCGCTCACGATCAACGAAAGTGACAGTGCGCCAACGGCTGATGCGATGACGCGATGGTTCCGTCCCTGCTGCACGAAGAGTGCAGGGCTCATGGTGGCCTCCAGTGGGAAAAAGGATCCGCGTCTGCATGTCGCAGCCGAATCTGTGACGGTAGACACACGGTAGGAGCGTGCGATCTTCATCGTCAACCGGACGAAAACCGGTTTTCGAGCAGTTTCGTGGGTCACACCGGACGCTTCGATGGGGTTTGGGTCACAGGCATGGGGGACTGACCAGGCCCGATGCAGGTCGGGGTGGTCGAGGCGGCATCGGCAATGCGTCGTTCATGCCGTTTGGGTATCGGTCCATGTTATTTCCGTGTTGGACAGGTATTCGAGAAGCGGCATACCGTACAGGAAACGCGCACGTTCCACCATCTCGCGAGGAGAACAATGGTCACCGTCAGCTCAGAGAAAACCTCTGTGTCGCAGCAGGATTCGCAACAGGGCGGTCGAGTGCTCCGAGTGGGACCACTCAAACCGTCGTTGATGGACACCTTGGTTTCCGAGTACGACGCGCTGGTTCTTCCCGAGGGCGACGAGCGCGAGGACTTTCTGGCCGCACACGGCAGTTCGATCACCGCGGTCGTCACCTCCGGCCGGACCGGAGTCGATGCTGCGCTGATGGACCGGTTGCCCCAGCTCGGAGCCGTCGTCAACTTCGGTGTCGGCTACGACACCACCGACGTCGACGCCGCAGCCGAACGCGGAATCAGCGTGAGCAACACCCCCGACGTGCTGACCGATTGCGTGGCGGACCTGGCTGTCGGCTTGCTGATCGATACCGTGCGCGGGCTCTCGTCCGCCGAGCGATTCGTGCGTGCCGGCCGCTGGCCCGCCGAGGGCAACACGCCACTGACGCGTCAGGTCACCGGCACGCGCGTCGGAATCATCGGACTCGGCCGCATCGGTTCGGCAATTGCCGATCGGCTCAGAGGGTTTCGCTGCGAGATCTCGTACCACAATCGTAACGAGATCGACGGTTCGCCGTATGTCTACGCTGCCGGCCCGAGAGCGCTCGCAGAGAACGTCGACGTGCTGATCATCGCCGCGTCCGGCGGCTCGGGAACTGCGCATCTGGTCGACCGAGCTGTGCTCGAAGCGCTGGGGCCGCAGGGTTATTTGATCAACGTGGCGCGCGGAAGCGTCGTCGACGAGGAAGCGCTGATCGAGTTGCTTGCAGCGGGGCAGCTCGCCGGTGCCGGCCTGGACGTCTTTGCCCACGAACCGAACGTGCCCGACGCTCTGGTGGCGATGGACAACGTGGTGCTGCTGCCGCACGTGGGTAGCGCAACGGTGGAGACCCGCGCCGCAATGGAAGCGCTCACGCTCGAGAACCTCGATCGCTTCCTGGCCGACGGCACCCTCGTCACACCGGTGACGAAGTGACCGTCGTCGTCGGCTACTCGCCGACCATCGAAGGAAAAGGCGCACTGCCCTTCGCATTTCGTGAGGCACTCATGCGCGAAACGGACTTGCTCATCGTGGCCGAGAACGACAGCGCAGGCGAGGCGGACTTCGCTGCCACCGTCGAATCGGCTCGCGAGGAGGCGTCGGCGCTCGGTGTCACGACGAAGATCCACGACAACGAAGCAGGCCGCTCGCATGCCGACAATCTGATCGACCTCTCGTTCGACGAGCAGGCTCAGCTCGTCGTCATCGGCATCCGGCGTCGATCACCCGTCGGAAAATTGTTCATGGGCAGCATCTCTCAGCGTGTCCTCCTCGAGGCACACTGCCCGGTGACGGCCGTCAAGCCGCCGGTGGGGTTGCCGCGCTGAGTGCGCGTCATCGGCGGGTCCTGCCGTGTCGAATCACATCGATCACGCAAACGGGGACCTCACACCGCTTTTATCGACTGCGCGCCCCCGCTATGACCTGATCGGGGGCGCGCAGTCGGTAAAAAGGGCGCTCACTTGCGGTTTCGGGCACGCTCGGCAACTCGATCAGCGGCGCATCACGACCACTCCCGCGTCGGCAGCACATCGGTCATGAAACGGTGCAGCGCCGGGTTGTCGTTGTCCGGCCGCCAGGCTGCATCGAGCTCGACAGGCCGTTCCTTGACGGTCCGAACCGGCCGAAACACAACACCTTTCGGACGCATGGTCGACGCGGACTCCGGCACCAGTGCCAATCCGATGCCTGAGCGGACGAGGACCAGCATGGTGTGGACCTGGGTCACGTACTGCACGTAGCGCGGGGTGACGCCGACGATGGTGAACGTGCTGATCAGCAGTTCGTGGAAGTACCGCGCATCGACGGGTGAGTACATGATGATCGGCTGCTCGTCGAAGTCCTCCACCGTCAGTTCGGCCTTCTCGGCCAGAGGGTGGTCGTGGGGCATGGCGGCGATCAACGACTCGTGCAGCACCGGCCGCGATGCGATACCCGGCCGCTTGAGTGGTGGCCTGGCCAATCCGAGATCCAGATCGCCGACGGCCAAGGATTCCATCTGCACCGACGAGACCATCTCGCGCAGGACAAGTTTCACGTCGGGAAGTTTGTCGCGTGCGGCGTCGAGCAACTGCGGCAGCACCGCGTGCGCCGATGCGCCGGTGAATCCGACGACCACGGTCCCCAGGTCTCCGGTGGGCACACGTCGCACCGTCAGCAATGCGCCCTCGGCGAGGTCGAGGATGCGTCGAGCCTCGGGAAGGAACGCCAGGCCCGCGGCGGTCAGGGTGACCGACCGGCTCGTGCGGTCGATGAGCTGCACTCCCACTTCGCTCTCGAGCTGTTGAATCTGCCTGCTCAGCGGCGGTTGTGTCATGTGCAGCCGCTCGGCAGCCCGGCCGAAGTGCAGCTCCTCGGCGACAGCGATGAAGCAGGACAGCCTGTTGAGCGAAAACATCCATTCATTCCTTGCATCGCGCTGGGGAGTTTCGGCGTGTTTCTCGTATGAATCTAGCGCACCTCGTCGAAACCTCGACGATTGACAACCTTCTCTCCGGTAAGAGTAGAGTTGCCGGCGGAGCGGACGCCGAACCTGTCGCAGTCCCTCGCATCCATCGAACGGAGTTGTCGTGTCTCGAGCTGCCCAGGTGCCTGCCACCGCCGTCGAAGACGTCTCGGTGCTGGGTGCGTTGCGCTCACCGAGGCGACTGAAAACCGAGGTTCTCGCTGGGCTGGTGGTGGCGCTGGCGTTGATCCCGGAAGCCATTTCGTTCTCGATCATCGCCGGTGTCGATCCGCGCGTCGGGCTGTTCGCGTCGTTCACGATGGCCGTCACCATCTCCATCGTCGGTGGCCGACCGGCGATGATCTCTGCGGCCACCGGGGCGATCGCCCTGGTTGTCGCCCCGTTGGCCCGTGAATACGGCCTCGACTACCTCATCGCCGCGGTGATTCTCGGCGGCGTCCTGCAGATCGTGTTGAGCGTCCTCGGTGTCGCCAAACTCATGCGGTTCATCCCGCGCAGCGTCATGGTCGGATTCGTCAACGCGCTGGCGATCCTGATCTTCACCTCGCAGGTGCCGTACCTGATCGGGGTGCCGTGGTTGGTGTACCCGATGGTCGCGGCCGGACTGCTCGTCATGTTCTTCCTACCGAAGCTCACCTCCGTCGTGCCTGCACCTCTGATCGCGATCGTGATACTCACCGCCGTCACTCTCGTCTTCGCGCTGGCCGTCCCGGACGTGGGCGACGAGGGTGAGCTGCCGTCCTCGCTGCCGTCGTTCCTGATACCGGACGTGCCCTTCACGTTCGACACGCTGTCGATCATCGCGCCGTTCGCGCTCGCGATCGCTTTGGTCGGTCTGCTCGAATCACTGATGACGGCCAAGCTCGTCGACGACATCACCGATTCGCACTCCGACAAGACTCGTGAGGGATGGGGTCAGGGTGTGGCGAATCTGGTCACCGGGTTCACCGGCGGTATGGGCGGCTGCGCGATGATCGGCCAGACCATGATCAACGTCAAGGTCTCCGGTGCTCGAACCCGTATCTCGACGTTCCTCGCCGGCGCCTTCCTGCTGATCCTGGTGGTCGGGCTCGGTGACATCGTCGCGCTCATTCCGATGGCCGCGCTGGTCGCCGTGATGATCATGGTGTCGGTCGGCACCTTCGACTGGCACAGCATTCACCCGAAGACGTTGCGGCGCATGCCCAAGAGCGAAACTCTCGTCATGGTTGTCACGGTCGCTGTCACCGTGGTCACCCACAACCTGGCCTACGGCGTCGTCGTCGGTGTCGTCACCGCGATGGTGCTGTTCGCCAGGAGGGTTGCGCACCTGACCGAGGTGGTCGATGTGGCTCATCCGGACGAGGACACGCGCGTCTACGCGGTGAAGGGCGAGCTGTTCTTCGCGTCGAGCAACGATCTGATCTATCAGTTCGACTACGTCGGAGATCCGAAGAACGTCGTCATCGACATGTCCGAGTCGCACATCTGGGACGCCTCGACCGTGGCGACTCTCGACGCCATCACCACCAAGTACGCGGCGAAGGGCAAGACGGTGGAGATCGTCGGTATGAACGCGCCGTCGGTCGAGCGGCACGATCGTCTCAGTGGAAACCTGGGCGGCGAGCACTGACTAGGGTGGACGCTCGGGCGAGGAGAGGCGGCACATGGCAGACGACGGCACACACA
The DNA here is from genome assembly GCF_002258235.1 of Rhodococcus sp. 06-470-2. Classification (NCBI taxonomy): domain Bacteria; kingdom Bacillati; phylum Actinomycetota; class Actinomycetes; order Mycobacteriales; family Nocardiaceae; genus Rhodococcus; species Rhodococcus sp. 06-470-2. The sequence continues at coordinate 29,734 of NZ_NOYB01000010.1, forward strand.
TGCAGATCGGACAGGTGGCTCAACGCACCGAGCTGTCCATCCGCACGGTTCGTCATTACGACGACGTCGGCCTGGTCACCCCCTCTGCCCGCTCGGCCGGTGGTTTTCGGCTGTACACCGAGACCGACGTCGAGCGTCTGCTCGTCATCCGCCGGATGAAGCCGCTCGACTTCACCCTGGCCGAGATGAAACAGCTTTTGGAATCCCTCGACATCCTCGGAGACGAGAACGCGGCCGACGACGCGAGGTCGTCGGCCGCGGCCTTCGTTCGTGAATGTCATACCAAGGCCGAGGACAGCTGCCGCACGCTGCGGCGGCAGCTCGCCTACGCCGAGGAGCTGACCGAGGTGCTGTCGACTCGCGGAGCAGCAGTCCGGAGCGAGTAGGTTCGGCTCTAGCGGCCGAAGCTACTGCATCCGGGTCGAACCGGAATTCCCGCGAGGCGGTCGTCCAACCACGCGAACGCAGCGGGAGCTCCGGTGCCGGCCACGATGCTGTGTTCACCCAGGTATTCCTCGAGGCGGACGTCGGCTCCGCGTGAACACCACTTGTCGAACACGGCCTCCGGACCTTCCTTCGGAATCCAGAACTCCTGCTGTCCGTGATATATGAACACCGGTGCCGTCGGAGTTCCGCCGTCTCCCAATCGATTTTGATCAGCAACCGCGAGCGCCAGCGGTGAATTGAACGCATCGGGAGTGATGGACAGTGACTCGATACGGATCGGAGCAACGATTCCGAACGGAGCGATCCCGACGATGCACAGGTCCTTCGACGCCTGTGCGAGCCGCCACCCGTCGTCGTTGTAGAGCGAGAGCATCTCGGGGTACTCGCGCGCAACGCCCATCGCTGCCGCGAGGAACACCGCAGACGCTGCGTTGCCGTTCATGGACTGACGGAGCAGCGCGAAGTCGGTGGGCGTTCCGCCGAACGCTGCGCCGACGATGTTCAGTTCGGGGGCGTAGGCCGGAGCCTCCTGCACGGCCCAGCCCGATGCGATCGCCCCGCCCGAGTAGCCCGTAATACCCAGGGGCGCAGTCGGATCGAGGCCGATCGCGGCGGTCGTGACCGCTCCGCGCAGACCGTCGAGTACGGCATGTGCCGCCATCGGTCCGACGGCGTATGCATGGCGCGGCCCCTGATGGTCGGTGACGACGACGGCGTAGCCCCGCGCCAGAAGCAGTTGCACGGGTGCCAATTCCGGAGCGATGCCGCGTTGCATGGTCCACGATGGCTCGCACGTGGCACCGAGCGAATCGATGGCCATGTTGTAGGCGACAACAGGGCGCGGACCGGGCGAGGTCCAGGGCGCGGTCGGGACGATGACGCTGGTGACGATGGCAGCGGGGCGGTCCTTCGCGTCGGTCGAGGCGACCAGCAGTTGAGTGGTGGTGACCGGGGTGGCAAGTGGTCCGACGGTGACGCTGCGGGTCCGTAGAACTGTTCCGGGAGTAGCTGTTTCGTATCCGGGCGGCGGAACGACCCACGGATCGTCGAGCGGTGTCGCGGCGATCGATTCGGCGGTGCGCGGTGGATTCTGGAAATCGCCGAGTGGATCGGCAGCCGCCGACCATTGCCCGCCCGACACCACCAGTGACACCGCAGCGACCACCGCCGCATACCGACGGCCGAACTTCGCGTACTTCCCCATCGAGACCCCCCGGTCGACGTTCCGGATCGTTACCGGAGCTATTCACACGACTCTAGGGGCAGGAACCATCCACAGGGGCCGAACGCACAATTTGCTCGGATCGGGCGAGGGGACCGGCGACCCGGCACGACAGGCCGACCCTGGCGTACCGGGCAGAAGCCGTTCCACGCGCGGCTTCTTGTGGTCACTCACCTCGTCACCGAGAAGACGTGCTCTAGCCGTCGACGACGACCGGAACGATGAGGGGCTGACGGCCCAGGGTCTGCTTGGCCCAGCGCGCCGACTCCTGCACGATGCGCTTTTCGATGTGCTCGCGGGAGGCCACGTTCACGTCGCTCTCGCGGGTGAGGGTCTTGCCGATCGCCTTGGCCAACGAGTCGAAAGCGTTGGCCTCGTGCGCGAATCCGCGTCCGATGAAGTCGACGTCGTCGACCAGCAGGCCGGTATCGGGATCGACGATGGCGATGACGGTCAGGACGCCCTCGTTGGCGAGCAGCCGGCGCTCGGCCAACGAATCCTCGGTCACCCCACCGACGGCACTGCCGTCGACGTAGATCAGTTCGATGGGGACACTTCCGGTGATCTGTGCGACGCCGTCGAACAGGTCGATGACGCTTCCGTTCTCGGCGATCAGCACACGATCACGCGGTACGCCGGTCCTGATCGCGAGATCGGCATTGGCGCGCAGGTGTCGCGCTTCACCGTGGACGGGAAGCACATTGGCGGGTTCGAGGATGTTGTAGCAGTAGACGAGCTCGCCCGCGCTGGCGTGGCCGGAGACGTGCACCTTGGCATTTCCCTTGTGCACCACGCGTGCACCCTTCTCGACGAGACCGTTGATGACGCGGTAGATCGCGTTCTCGTTACCGGGGATCAAGCTGCTGGCCATCAGTACGGTGTCGCCGTCGCCCACCTTGATCTGGTGTTCGCCCGACGCCATCCGCGAGAGCGCGGCGAGGGGCTCGCCCTGCGATCCGGTGCAGATCAGCGTGATCTTGTGCGCCGGAAGCCGGTTGAGCTTCGGCAGATCGACCACGAGCCCGTCGGGTACGTCGAGGTAGCTCAGATCGGTCGCGATCTTCATGTTGCGCACCATCGATCGCCCCACGAACGCGACCTTGCGGCCCTGCGCATGCGCGGCGTCGAGTACCTGCTGAATGCGGTGGACGTGACTGGCGAAGCTCGAGACGATCACGCGTCCCGACGTTTCGCGGAACACCTTCTCGATGGCCGGGACCAGATCGCGTTCCGAGACCATGAACCCGGGAACCTCGGCGTTGGTGGAGTCGACGAGGAGAAGATCGAGCCCTTCCTCGCCGAGGCGCGCGAAGCTACGGAGGTCGGTGATGCGACCGTCGAGCGGGAACTGATCCATCTTGAAATCGCCGGTGTGCAGCACCAGGCCTGCGTCGGTACGGATGGCGATGGCGAGGCCGTCGGGGATCGAATGGTTGACGGCGACGAACTCGAGCTCGAACGGACCTTCCTGACGCGTCTGCCCCGCTTCGACCTCGATCAGCGTCGTCGAGACCTTGAACTCGTCGAACTTGGCGGCCAGGAAATGCAGCGTCAGCCGCGACGCGATGACGGGAATGTCACCGCGCTCGCGCAGCAGGTAGGGGACGCCGCCGATGTGGTCCTCGTGCCCGTGCGTCAGGACGATCGCCACGACGTCGTCGAGGCGATCGCGGATGCAACTCCAGTCGGGCAGGATGACGTCGACGCCGGGCTGGTGCTCCTCGGGGAACAACACACCACAGTCGACGATGAGCAGTTTTCCGTCGAACTCGAACACGGTCATGTTCCGGCCGATCTCGCCCAGACCGCCGGTTGCGATCACGCGAAGGTGCCCGGCCTGGAGTGCGGAAGAGGCTCGCTTTCTCGGAGCGGCGGGGGATTTCCGGTTACGTGGTGATCGCGACATGCGTCCAACGCTACGGGTGGGTCTCGACCTGCGTCGACCCCGGTCCGCACACCAACGGTTGCGCACGCGCGGAGGCGCAGTCTTCGACCATTTTCGGGCGATCGTGATTCGGACGTGCGGTTGGGGTGGTAGACGTCGAGCATGCGCTCACTGGTGATCACACAGAACATCACTGTCGACGGAGTCATCGAGGCGACCGACGACTGGTTCGCTCGGGCAGGCGGGGACCCCGAGCTCGACGCGGCGCTGGCCGCGCAGAGAGACGAGTCGGATGGATTCTTGGTGGGGCGCTCGACCTTCGAGAGTATGCGCGACTACTGGGGTCCGAAAACCGATGACACAACCGGTGTGACCGATCACCTGAACCGCGTCGCGAAGTACGTCGTGTCCTCGACGCTGACAGACCCCGGGTGGGTGAACTCGACCGTGCTGTCCGGCCGACTGATCGACGAGGTCACGAGGATCAAGAATTCGAGCGGATCGGACATCGTCTGCACGGGGAGTATCACCCTGTGTCGGGAGTTGATCGCGTTGGACCTCGTGGACGAATACCGGTTGTTCCAGTTCCCTTACGTGCGCGGGCACGGCGAACGATTGTTCGACGGAACTCCGTCGCAGTGGTTGCGCCTCCTGGAGTGCAGAGCATTTCCGTCGGGGGCGTCCCTGGTGCGGTACGCGGCCCGTCGTTGACCTCTGGCGGGTCGACTCGATTCCATTGCGGAATCACGCGTCATCACTTTAAAGTGATGACGCGCGTCATCGGATGCCGCGCCCGTGGGAGGGGTCAGTCGATATGCAGATGCACAGTGTGGTCATCATCGGCAGCGGCTTCGGTGGCCAGTGCGCCGCCAAGGCCTTGCTCGACCGCGGGATCGACGACTTCGTCATTCTCGAGAGGCGTCCTTTCCTCGGCGGCACGTGGAAGCAGAACCGCTACCCGGGCGCAGCCGTCGACGTGCAGAGTCCGCTGTACTCGATCGCCTCCGAGCCGTTCGAGTGGTCGCGCATGTTCGCCGAACGCGAGGAACTGGAGCGATACACCGACCACGTGCTCGAATCGAACGGTCTGCCGGCTCGTACGCATGTCGACACCGACGTCAGGAAGATCGAATGGGCGGGAGACCACTGGACCATCATCACCTCGCGGGGTGACTACGCGGCGAAGTTCGTCGTCAACGCGTCGGGACCACTCAGTACACCCGTCGTACCGCCGTTCCCCGGGAGAGAGAAGTTCCAGGGCACCCAGTTCCACACCAACGACTGGCACACCGAGTACGACCACGCCGGCAAGAGAGTGGCGATCGTAGGCAGCGGTGCCAGCGCCGCACAGGTGATCCCCGCGATCCAACCCGACGTGGAGCAGCTGCACGTCTTTCAGCGCACCCCGCATTGGGTGATGCCGCGCCACGATCGTGAATTCACGGCGATCCAGCGAAAGCTGTTGCGCATCGAACCGATTCGAAGGGCGGTTCGCGCCGGCATCTACTGGACGCTCGAGACCCGAATCATCGGGTTCAAGTACTCGCGGCGAATGCTCAAAGCCGTAGCCCAGCGAACTGCTCTGAAACACATCGAGTCTCAGGTTCCGGACACCGAGCTTCGGGCCAAGGTCACCCCGGACTTCACCATCGGTTGCAAACGAGTGCTGCTGTCCAACACGCTCTATCCGGCACTCGGGAAATCGAACGTCACTCTGCACGACAGGAACGACGGTATCGCCGAGATCACCGAAACCGGAATCGTCACCACCACCGGCGAACACGTCGACGTCGATCTCCTCGTGTGGTCCACCGGATACGACGCCACCGACGGCGTCATCTCGTACCCGGTGATCGGCCGCGACGGCCGGGCCCTGTCCGAGGTCTGGGATCCGTACCCGCGCGCCTACCTCGGCACCACGATTCCCGGCTTTCCCAATCTCTTCGTCGTCACCGGACCGAACACCGGTATCGGCCACACCTCCGCCATCTTCCTCATCGAGGCGCAGATGGAGTACATCGTGCGGGCGATCGACGCCGTCAGGCACAGTGGGGCACTGGCGATCGAGGTCACTGCAGATGCAGAACAGGCCTACACCGACAAGATTCACCGCGAGATGGAGGGCACCGTCTGGAAGGACGGCGGCTGCCACAGCTGGTATCAATCCAAATCCGGGCACGTCGTGGCGATGTTCCCCGGCTTCAGCTTCACCTTCCGCCGGTGGGCCAAGCGATTTCGTCCGCAGGAACACCACATTCACTTCTCGCCCACCGAGGCGACCGCGAAAAACGAGGTGTCGGCATGAAGGATCACTCGGGCCAGGTAGCGCTGATCACGGGAGCAGCAGGCGGCATCGGTTCCGCCGTTGCGTCGGCGCTGCATCGACGCGGTGCGTCGATCGTCCTCGTCGACATGAAATCGACCGACCTCGAATCGGCGGCGGCGAAACTTGGCAACCAGCGCGTGGCGATCGCCTACGCCGACGTCACCGTGCGGGAGCAGCTCGACGCGGCCGTCGCCACCGCGATCGAGACCTTCGGCACGCTCGACATCGTTATGGCCAACGCCGGAATCTCCAGCGGTGCACAGGCATCGACCATACGGTCCGTCGAAGACGGAGTTTTCGAGCGCGTCATCGGCGTCAACCTGATCGGCGTGTGGAACACGGTGCGTGCCGCCCTCCCACACATCGTCGAGTCCGGCGGCTACGTGTTGATCACCTCGTCCACGTACGCGTACCTCAACGGCCTGGCGAATGCACCGTACGCGGCATCGAAGGCAGCGGTCGAACAGCTCGGGCGTGCTCTCCGCGCGGAACTTGCGGGCACGAAAGCGACAGCGGGAGTGCTGTATCCGGGATGGGTCGCGACGCCGATCGCCGAGGTCGCATTCGGCGGCGACGACGTCGCGACAGCCATGATCGACCGCGCCTTCCCCACGCCGCTACTCCACCCGATCACCCCGGACAAGCTCGCCCGGGTGGCCGTTCGAGGGATCGGACGAAGAGCTGCGCGCATTGCCGTACCCGGTCGCTGGATTCCGATCTCGATACTGCGCGGCATCGTGAACCCGATCATGGACGCCACGATGGAGCGGGACGCCGAATTGATCCGTCTGACTGCCGAACTGGATGCCCGACGGTCATGAGCTCGGTGTCCGAAGCGGCCGGTCGGGCCTACGGCGGCGAGAGTGCCGCCGACCGCGACGACCGAAGGCGGCGGCAACTGCTGGATGCCGGACTGCGGGTGTTCGGCAGCGTCGGATACCGAGCGGCCACCGTGCGCGGACTGTGCCGCGAGGCCAAGATCGCCGACCGGCACTTCTATCAATACTTCGACAGGACCGAGGATCTCCTGCTCGCGGTGTACGCGGAATGCATTGCACACCTGACCGACTCGGTGTCCGACACGATGGCGGAGATCGATTCCGACGGCGACCTCAGGGCCGCCGCCGAACAGTTGCTCGATCCCTTCTTTCGGGTCGTCGAGGACCCACACCTGGCCCGGGTGGTGTGGATGGAGGTGCTCGGGGTCAGTCCTCGTGTGGAGCAGACGTATCTGACGGTGATGCAGCAATTCGGGACGCTGCTGCTCGGTTACCTCCGCACGTTCGCGGGCGACGTGGAGTCGGGGCCCGATGTGGATATCGACCTGCTCGCCACCGCCGCGATCGGCGGAATCAGCCACACCGCGATGACCTGGTACCAGAGCGGTTACGCCGCGGAACGGCGCATCGTCGTCGCCACCATCGCGACCATGCTCGCCAACATCGTCGCGCCGTTGACGAACGCCGACCCTGCCGAGCAGTAGCTCTACTGCGCCGGCACAACCCTTTTCAGGAACGCGAGCTGCTCGTCGACGATGACCGGAAACAGCGGTTGCACATAGGGATCGAAGTGTCCGCCCTTGTGGATGTGCACGGTGGCGTCGGGAATTCTCGCTGCGACCTTCACGGTGACGTACGCCGGTGTGACCACGTCGTCGGACATGATCTGCAACAGCACCGGGCATCGGATGGACGACGCGGTGCGGCCGGGTGAGTACAGCCCGATGCGCAGGAGTATCCGTGCGGCAACGTTTTCCGGGTAGTCGCCCTCGCTCAGGCCGGATTCGAGGATGAGTCGGTCGCGTCCGGGAACGGCGTCGGGTGAGGTCATGACAGCCAGATCACCGGGATTGCCGACCGAGTCCACGTATCGGGGTGATCGTCCGCGCAGTGCGCGGATCCGGTCGATCACCGCTGACGGGGCCAGCTGGAGAGTGCGCCGAAGCCCGGTCGCGCGCACGGCCGCGATTCCGTCCACGTGTGGGATCTGGGCGATGACGGCCGCGAAGTTCTCGCCTGCGCCGGCCCGAGTGAGCACGTGTCCGCCTGCGAAGGAAGTACCCCAACCGACGATGCGATCCGAGTCGACGCCCTCGAGTGTTCGTGCGTAGGCGACGGCGTTGCGCCAGTCGACGAGTTGCTTGCCGATGTCGAGCAGCTGTCGCGGCTCCCCGTCGCTGTCACCGAAGTGCCGGTAGTCGAAGACGAGAACGGTGTAACCGGCGCGGGCGAAGACCTCTGCGTAGGCGAAGAGGCGAATGACGCGTGGGGTGCCGAAGCCGTGGGCCATGACGACGGCAGGGGTATCCCCGCTGGATTCGGCGGGTCGGTACACCGCGACGGCGCAACGGACCCCTTCCGAGTCGAACCATTCGTCGGTTCGGGTGTATCCGGTCTGGTTGTCGGCACTCATGTCGGTCGTCCCTTTTTCGGATTCTTGATCGGCATTCAAGAAGCTAGCAGCCTCTTGAATGCCGATCAAGATAGGATCGCGGAATGCCGCGCAACCGTCGACCCGTCGATCGCGCCGAGAAACGTTCCGAGATCGTGAACGCAGCTCGGTCGCTGTTCGTCGACGACGGTTACGAGCACACCCCGATGGGGCGGATCGCCACCGCTGCCGGAGTGACGACCAATACGATCTATTGGTACTTCGGTGACAAGGACGAGCTACTGGTCGGCGTGCTGGACCAGATCCATGCCGACGCGCTGAGCCGGTTCGTTGCCCTCGCCGACAAGTCGGTGACCGAGCAGGTTCTCTGGGTCGTGGACGAGCTGGAGAAATATCACCGACTGGTCGACACGGTCCACTCGCGCACCTCGGTATCGGCCTGTATAGACAAGTGGCACAACGACTTCCATGCGCTGTGGGAGCAGTGGATCGCCGTCGAACTGCGCAACGACGGGGTCGCCGACACCGACATCGAGCCGGCGACCCGCATGATCGTCTTCGTCATCGAGGCCATGTTGACACACCCGCAGGACGAGGCATCGAAACGGACGATGATCGATCTGCTGTTCCGCAAGGTCGGTGCTTCGAGCTGACCTAGTCGTGGACGGTCGTGCGATTTCGGCCGAGGTTCTTCGATTCGTACAGCGCCCGATCGGCTCGGCCGAGAGTGGTGCGGGCGGACTCGGTGCCCTGCCTACCCGCCACTCCCACCGAGATCGTCAGATCCGACGGCAGCTCGGCCCGGACGCAGTCGACGGCGGTGCTCAACTCGGCGACCGAGCCCGACGTGCACAGCACCGTGAACTCGTCGCCGCCGGAGCGGCTGAGCAGGTACTGCCGAGGCAGGCACGTGCGGAGAGCGGACGAGACGAGCTCGAGTGCGTGATCGCCTGCCGCGTGCCCGAAGTCGTCGTTGATCACCTTGAACCGATCGATGTCCACGACAGCGATCGCATCGATTCTCGAACTGCCTCTGGTGCCGGGCCGCGCATCCAGTTCACGGCTGAGCCGTCGCTGATTCGAGAGCCCGGTGAGGTGGTCGATCTCGGAGTTCGACGCCACGCTCTGTACCCACGCCGCAGAAATGGCGATCGCGATCAACACGAGCTCGGCGTTGATCACCAGCGCAGGATCGATCTCTCCCACCACGATGCCCAGATATGCGATGTAGAGCGCATTGAGCACGGTCGTCCGACGTGCGACGCGATGAGGAAGCACGATGAAGGCGGGCGTCACCAGCAGCAGTTGCAGAAAGATTCCGGACAGTGCGACGGTGTGCCCGCCCGCTGCGGTGCAGAACAGCGCGATACTGGTCAGTCCCGACAGGTGCATCATCAGATACAGGCGACGGGAGAGCACCGGTGCCGCGGCGATCATGTACACGCCCAGTCCGCACCACGACACCGCAAGTGCGAGCAGGATCGGAGCGGCCCGAGGACCTTCTGTCGCGATCGAGGTGACACCGACAAGGCCGCTGACCAGACAGTTGACGCCGGACGTACGAGCCACCGAGGCAGGGGAATACTGCCAGCCACTGTTCACAGGACGAACCTCTCGCACAGATCCCCACGACCTCGGGCGAGTTTAGCGCTGTGCGGGTGCAGGGACTCGCTTTACCAGCGCGGGCAGGTGTTCTGGAAGCTCGGATCGATGCTCTGCATGTATCCGGTGTCGTCGCGATCCCGGATCCCGCAATCGAGGTACTGCTGATGCAGCGCCGCCAGAGCATCCTCGTCGATCTCGACGCCCAGACCCGGGGCCGTGGGAACGGCCACTGCCCCGTCGACGAAGTTCAGGACACCCGGAACGATGACATCCTCGTCCTTCCACGGCCAGTGAGTGTCGCAGGCGTAGGTGAGGTTGGGCGTTGCCGCAGCGAGGTGCACCATCGCGGCCAGGCTGATGCCGAGGTGGCTGTTGGAGTGCATCGACAAACCCATCTCGAAGGTCTCGCAGATTCCGGCGAGCAGCCTCGAACGCTGCAGACCTCCCCAGTAGTGGTGGTCGGACAGCACCACCTGAACCGAGTCCTTCTGTACGGCCGGCTTCAGGTGATCGAAGGCGACGACGCACATGTTGGTCGCCAGTGGCATCTTCGCCTCCCGCGCGACTTCTGCCATACCCTCCAGCCCCGGAGTCGGGTCTTCCAGATATTGGACGATGCCGTCGAGTTCGGCCGCCACGCGGATGGACGTGTCGACCGTCCACGCCGCGTTGGGGTCGAGCCGAAGCGGCAGCTCGGGGAACGCTTCCCGGAGCGCCCTGATTCCGGCTATCTCTTCGTCGGGCGGAAAGACACCACCCTTGACCTTGATGGCCTCGAAGCCGTACTCGTCGATCATCTTTCGCGCTTGCCGAACCAGACCGGCAGGGTCGACGGCCTCACCCCACGAATCCGGTCGTCCACCGGGATGCGCTGCCCACTTGTAGAACAGATACGCACTGAACGGAACCGAATCGCGAACCTTCCCGCCGAGCAGATCCGACACCGGCCGACCGAGCACTTTCCCCTGCACGTCCAGGCAGGCGATCTCGAACGGTGAGAAAACTCGGTCGGTGGTGCTGGCAGTGGTGATCATTCCTGCCACGCCGTCTCCGCCGGTGATCGACAGCGTCCCCAGTACGGTGTCGACAGCGTCTCGAACGGCGTTGAGTGCGAACACATCCAGGCCGGTGATGGCCTGCGCGGCCGCGTCGAGTCGGGCGAGATGCGCAGTGTCGGCGTAGGTCTCACCGAGGCCGACGACACCGGCATCGGTGTCGAGCTGAATGATCGCGCGCAGTGCGTAGGGCTGGTGCACGCCGACGGTGTTGAGCAACGGAGGATCGACGAAGGCGATCGGGGTGATCCGAGCGCCGGTGATCAGGACCGGATCCTGCATCAGTGCACCGCGAGCTCGTCGGCCAACACGGCCCGGCCGGCGGCGACGATCGCGGTCAGTTCCTCGAGGTGCGGGGCACTGATGTCCACCAGTGGCGGACGAACCGGGCCTGCCTCGATCCCTTCCATCGTCACGCCCGCCTTGATGAGAGAGACGGCGTAGCCGGGAACCTTGTCGCGCAGGCGAACCAGCGGGTGGAAGAACTCGCGAAGCAGTGCGGCAGTGAGCTCGTCGTTGCCGCTGTCGAGCGAACGATAGAACGCCAGGGCCAGTTCGGGTGCGAACGCGAACGTCGCAGACGAGTACAGCGTGACCCCGATCGCGCGGTATGCCTGCTGCGAGACCTCCGCGGTGGGCAGACCGTTGAAGAACTGGAAAGACTTGCCCGACGGTTCCAGGGCGTCCAACACCGCGCGGACGATGCGGCCGACCTGGTCGAGATCTCCTGTGCCGTCCTTGAATCCGACGACGGTGGGCAACTGCGCCACCTCGACTGCCGAGTCCTCGGTGAAGCGGGCATTGCCGCGGTTGTAGACGATCAACGGCAGATCCGACGCGGCGGCAACGGCCTTGGTGTAGTTGACCAGGCCGGCCTGCGGCATCGTCACCAGGTAGGGCGGGAGCAGCAGGATGCCGTCAGCACCGTTCGACTTCGCGCTCGCCGCGAATGCCTTTGCCTGGGCGACGGATCCGCCTGCACCGGCGTAGACCGGCACGCGACCCGCGACGACGTCGACTGCGGTGCGCACGATCTTGCCGAACTCCTCGGTTTCGAGGGCGTGGAATTCGCCGGTGCCGCAGGCGATGAACACTCCACCGGGTCCGGCGTCGACACCCTTCGCGATATGAGCGGCCAGCAGGTCGTAATCGACTTCACCGGAAGCGGTGAACGGGGTGACGGGGAAGAACAGGACGCCGTCGAGCATGGGGATCTCCTCGAGAATGTGGGTGGGGTGGATCAGTCTTGGGTGAGCCGGCCGTCGATGCGGCGGAAGATCCCGTCGGGATTGCCGTCGGCAATTGCGCTGGGCAGCAGGGAAGTCGGCACGTCCTGGTAGGAAACAGGACGCAGGAAGCGTTCGATGGCGAGCGATCCGACCGATGTCGTGCGGGAGTTGGACGTGGCGGGGAAGGGGCCGCCGTGCACCATCGCGTGGCCGACCTCGACGCCGGTGGGCCATCCGTCGAACAGGATGCGCCCGGCCTTGAGTTCGAGAACCGAGAGGAGCTTGCCTGCCTCGGCATGATCGGACTCGTCGCCGTGCACGGTCGCGGTCAGCTGGCCTTCGAGCAGCGCGGCGACATCCCGGACCTGCTGTGCATCGGTGCAGCGAACGATGAGGCTCGACGCGCCGAAGACCTCGGCCTGCGCGGCCTCGGAGGTGAGGAACGTGTCGGCGTCGGTGTCGAACAGTGCTGCGCGGCAGGCATTCGGCGCGTCCGTTTCGGTACCACGGGCGATCTCGGTGACCGAACCGGACAGTGTGGCGACACCGTCCGCGTAACTCGACGCGATGTTCGGGGTCAACATCGTGGTGGGAGTCGATTCCTGCACCGCTGTGGTGGCCGCGTCGGTGAAGGACTGCAGGCCTGGGCCGTCGACGGCGATCACGAGGCCGGGGTTGGTGCAGAACTGCCCCGAGCCCATCGTGAGCGATGCGACGAAGGCGCGGCCGAGTTCGGCCCCGCGGGAGGCGAGTGCGCCGTCCATGACGAACACCGGGTTGATGGAACTCATCTCCGCGTACACCGGGATGGGCTCGCGACGACCGGCCGCCGCAGCCACGAGGGCCGTTCCACCCGAACGGGATCCGGTGAATCCGACGGCCTTGATGCGCGGATCGGTCACCAGAGCGGTACCGAGTCCGCGGCCGGAGCCGAACAGGAGTGAGAATGTGCCCGAGGGCATTCCGGTGGAGGCAACAGCGTCGGCGATTGCTCGACCGACCAGCTCGGACGTTCCGGGATGGGCATCGTGGGCCTTGACCACCACGGGGCAGCCTGCCGCGAGCGCAGAAGCGGTGTCGCCGCCGGCGACGGAGAAGGCGAGCGGGAAGTTGCTGGCCCCGAACACCGCAACCGGTCCCAACGGAATCTGCCGCTGGCGGATGTCGGCACGGGGAAGCGGAGTGCGCTCGGGCTGAGCGGGATCGATGCGGGCACCGTTCCAACTGCCCTCGCGCAGAACCGAAGCGAACAGGCGCAGTTGTCCGGTGGTGCGGCCGACCTCGCCGGTGATGCGCGCCAGCGGGAGCCCTGACTCGGCGACCGTGCGCTCGATCAGAGTGTCGCCGAGGGCGGCGATGTTGTCGGCGATGGTCTCGAGGAACTGAGCGCGGGTCTCCGAGGACGTGGCGCGGTAGTCGGCGAACGCCTCAGCTGCTGCGGCACAGGCCTTCTCGACGTCGGCGTCGTTGCCGTGACCGTAGGCGGGTTCGAGATCCTCGCCGGTGCTGGGGTCGACTCCGTGAATCTGCGTGCCGGCACCGAAGACCGGGACGCCGGCGATGATCATCCGGCCGGTGAGGTGGGTGGACTGTGTCGTCGACGCTGTCATGGGGTGACTCCTAGGGCTGTGGTGCGGTACGTGCGCTGACACCAGGGCGTGACCTGGCTCATAGATCACCACGCTAGAAGGCTGATCGATACATGTCCAAGTCGAAAAAAGTCGCATTTGATTCAGTCTCGGTATCGATGTTGCTGCCAGGCCCGATGAGCACCGGCTGGAGTTGCCGATACCTCTACTGCATCGGTCGATGCGCAGATGGTCTTGGACATGCATCGATCCTCGGTCCTACTGTTTCATGTGAGCCCAATCACTGGGCCGATCCATGCCTGTGCCGGTCACACTCGCGCACTGGTCGCGGGAAACCGCTCGAGCTACAGAACGGAGCGATCGATGCCGATCACTCTCCCGCCGACACCGGCCGTCGACTCTGCCGTTGCGAAGATATTTCGTCGAGTCGTCCCGTTGTTCATCATCATGCTGATCTGCAATCAGCTGAACCGATCGAATATCGGATACGCCCGTGAGTACCTGGAAGCCGACGTCGGTATTGGTGCTGCGGCATACGGATTCGGAGCAGGCGTCTTCTTCATCGCGTACGCGCTCTTCGAGCTTCCGAGCAACGTGATGATGGAGAAGTTCGGTGCCAAGATCTGGCTGACCCGCATCATGGTCAGTTGGGGCACCATCTCGTTCGCCATGGCCTTCGTCAACGGTCCCGAGATGTTCTACATCCTGCGGTTCCTGCTCGGCGCGGCCGAGGCCGGATTCTTCCCGGCCATCATCTTCTACTTCGCCAAGTGGTTGCCCAACAGCCACCGCGGCCGTGCCACAGCACTGTTCGTCGCCGGATCCTCGGTTGCCGCTGCGATCTCCGGCCCACTGTCGGGTCCGCTGCTCTCGCTCGACGGCCTCTTCGGAGCCCGCGGCTGGCAGTACCTGTTCGGCATCGAAGGTCTGCTGTCCGTGGTGGTCGGCATCATCGCCTATTTCCTCATCGACTCGCACGTCAAGGACGCGAAGTGGCTGACCGATGAAGAGAAGCACGATCTGAACGCTGCCATCGCCGTCGAGGAAGCAGAGAAGGCGCGTACCTCCGGCATGGGCGACGGCCGGTCGCGCTGGAAGATGTTGCTCGATCCCAAGCTGCTGCTCTTCATCTGGATCTACTTCGCGATCCAGCTGTCGATCTACGCCAACACTTTCTGGCTCCCATCCATCGTCCGGCGCATCGACGGAACCAACGACATCACCGTCGGCCTACTGTCGTCGCTGCCGTGGATCTGCGCCGTGTTCGCCATGTACTACACGTCCAAGATCGGCGACCGCACCGGAAACCGTCGACCACTGTTGATCATCGCGCTGCTCACCGCGGCTGTGGGTACGTTGGCGGCCGCAGTGGCGTCACCGTGGATTGCGCTGATCTTCCTGTGCATCGCAGCCATGGGATTCAAGAGCGCCAGCCCACTGTTCTGGTCGTTCCCGCAGTCGACTCTGCATCCGATGGTGCTCGCGGCCGCTATCGCCGTCATCAACTCGGTAGGCAACCTCGGCGGCTTCGTCGCACCGTTCGGCTTCGGATTGATCCAGGAAGCAACAGGTTCGGTGACCTGGGGTCTCTATGCGCTGGCCGGCGCGTCTGCTCTCGCCGCGCTGTCCGTTCTGCTCATCAAGAAGCCGCGCGGGGTGGTGGCCGAGACCGAGGGCCGGGACGCGCCCGTCACCCTGACCAAATAGCATTCGACATCACCGGCCGAGAGGGTCCGATCATGAACTCCAAGAACAGCACCCCCGTCGTGAGCGAGATGCGCGTGGTACCCATCGCGGGTCACGACGACATGCTGCTCAATCTCAGCGGTGCGCATGCACCGTACTTCACTCGCAATCTGGTGGTGCTCACCGACTCGGACGGGCGCACCGGCGTCGGCGAAGTGCCGGGAGGAGAGGCGATTCGGCAGACTCTCGAGGATGCGCGCGTACTCGTCGAGGGCCAGGGGGTCGGCCGATACAACGCGATTCTCGCCGAGATGCGTCGCGCGTTCGGCGACCGCGATTCCGGAGGTCGCGGGGCGCAGACGTTCGATCTGCGGATCGCGATCCATGCGGTGACCGCAGTGGAATCGGCATTGTTGGATCTGCTCGGCCAACACCTCGGCGTCAGTGTCGCAGCACTGTTGGGGGACGGGCAGCAGCGCGAGAAGGTGCAGGCTCTGGGCTACCTGTTCTTCGTCGCCGACCGGAACAAGACCGACCTCGCCTACCGCGGCGACGCCGACGAGGCCGCCGGAGCCGACGACTGGATGCGCATCAGGCACGAGGAGGCCATGGATCCCGAGTCGATCGTGCGCCTTGCCGAGGCCGCGCAGGCGCGGTACGGATTCCAGGACTTCAAGCTCAAGGGTGGAGCGCTGCCGGCGGCCGAGGAAGCCGCTGCGGTACGTGCCCTTGCCGAACGGTTCCCGGAGGCGCGAATCACGTTGGATCCCAACGGCGGGTGGTTGCTGAAGGATGCGATCGAGACCTGCCGCGGACTGCGCGATGTGCTCGCCTACGCCGAGGATCCCGTGGGACCCGAGGGCGGCTTCTCCGGACGTGAGGTGATGACGGAGTTCAAGCGCGCCACCGGGCTACAGACAGCGACCAACATGATCGCCACCGACTGGCGCGAGATGGGCCACACCATCCGGTCCGGTGCCGTGGACATTCCGTTGGCCGACCCGCACTTCTGGACGATGGCCGGTTCGGTGCGCGTAGCGCAGCTGTGTGACGCCTGGGGCCTGACGTGGGGTTCGCACTCCAACAATCACTTCGACGTCTCACTGGCCATGTTCACCCATGTCGCCGCAGCCGCTCCTGGCACGATCACCGCCATCGATACGCACTGGATCTGGCAGGACGGGCAACGAGTCACCAAGGAGCCGTTCACCATCGAGGACGGCTACCTCACCGTCCCCGACAAGCCCGGCCTCGGAGTGGAACTCGACTTCGAACGGATCGACGCGGCACACGAGCTGTACCAGAAGGAGGGGCTCGGTGCCCGCGACGACGCCATCGGCATGCAGTACCTGATCGAGGGATGGACGTTCGACAGCAAGCGACCGGCTCTGGTGCGATGAAGATCGTCGTCGGCGATCGCAACGTTCTGCCGCATCGTGAGCAGCTCGAGGCCGGGCTACCCGTCGGCACCGAGGTCGTCTGGTGTGTTCCGTTCGACGAGAGTCGCGTCGTCGAGGAGCTTGCCGATGCGGACGTGTACGTCGGCGGCAAGTTCAGTGCGGCCATGGGTGCCGCTGCGCCGAGGCTGCGGATGGTGCACGTTGCCGGTGCGGGAACGGACAATGTCGACCGCTCCGGATTGAGGCGTGATGTGCAGGTGTGCAACACCTTCCACCACGAGCAGTCGATCGCCGAGTACGTCGTGTCGGCGACGGTGATGCTGCGGCGACAGTTCCTGCAGCAGGACCGCGCACTCCGCTCGGGAGTGTTCGCCACCTCGGTCTACGACCCGAGAATCGCGCAACCACTCTCGCTGAGCGGTGCTCGTATCGGATTCGTCGGTTTCGGGCACATCGGTAGGCGGACGTGGCAGTTGTTCCGGACCTACGGGGCGGTGGGGGCAGCGGTCACCGGTAGTGGACACGCACCGGACGAGGGTCTCGAATGGCACTCCACGACAGATGATCTGGGGAAGCTGGCCGACTTCGCCGATGTCCTCGTGGTCTCTGCACCGCTGAACGAGCACACCCGCGGCATGATCGGTGCCGACGAACTGGGAAGGCTCGGCACCGACGGGGTGCTCGTCAATGTCGGTCGCGGTCCCCTGGTGCAGGAACAACCGCTGTTCGACGCGTTGTCACGCAAACGGATTGCCGCGGCCGCGATCGACGTCTGGTACCGCTACCCGGGTCCCGACGGGTTGGGAGAGCCGAGCTCGTTGCCCTTCCGCGATCTCGACAACGTGCTGATGACACCCCACTCGTCGGGCGTCACGCATCACACGTTCGTCGGCCGGGTCGGAGATATCGCGTCGAACATCGATGCACTGGCGGCATCGATCCGCCGGTAAACGGTGTTGGACGTGTATTGCGGGTCGAAATAGGCTGTGAAGCAAAGTAATCGACGATTTCAGGAGTTGCAGATGACCGTAGACGTCGACAAGCCCACCAGCGGACTCTCTGCCCCGAATGCAGCGATCACGGCGCTGGCCCCCGGGGCCGCGAGCATCGACCGCATCGCGGAGGTGACGCTGTCCTCGATCGTGCTACCGCTGAAGAATCCGATCAGCGACGCCAAGGTGCTCACCGGTCGGCAGAAGGCGATGACCGAGGTGGTCTTCCTGTTCGCCGAGATTCGTACCGAACAGGGCCATGAGGGAATCGGTTTCGGCTACTCCAAGCGCGCCGGCGGACCCGCCCAGTTCGCACATGCCCAGGAGATCGCCCCGGTTCTCATCGGAGAAGATCCGAACGACATCGGCAAGATCTGGACCAAGTTGGTGTGGGCCGGTGCCTCGGTGGGCCGCAGTGGCGTTGCCACGCAGGCGATTGCCGCGATCGACATCGCGCTGTGGGATCTCAAGGCCAAGCGCGCCGGGTTGCCGCTGGCCAAGCTGATCGGGTCGTCACGAGATTCGGTGCAGACGTACAACACCTCGGGCGGGTTCCTGCACACGCCGATCGAGGAGGTCATGGAGAACGCTGCCATGTCGCTGGCGAACGGCATCGGGGGTATCAAACTGAAGGTGGGACAGCCGGATTGGCGTACCGACATCGCCCGCGTCACTGCGGTGCGTGAGTTTCTCGGCGACGATGTTCCGCTGATGGTCGACGCCAACCAGCAGTGGGATCGGCCGACGGCGCAACGTATGGGGCGAATCCTGGAGCAGTTCGACCTCGTCTGGATCGAGGAGCCCCTCGATGCCTACGACGCCGAGGGGCATGCGCAGCTCGCCCGTAGTCTCGACACCTCGATCGCGACGGGCGAGATGCTGGCCAGCGTCGGCGAGCACGTCCGCCTCATCGAGGCCGGTTCGGTGGACATCCTGCAGCCCGACGCACCCCGCATCGGCGGAATCACTCAGTTCCTGAAATTGGCCTCGCTGGCCGAGCACCACAACCTGCAACTGGCACCGCACTTCGCGATGGAGATCCACCTGCACCTCGCGGCGGTGTACCCCCTGCAGACCTGGGTGGAGCACTTCGATTGGCTCGACCCACTGTTCGATGAGCACCTCGAGACCCGGGACGGACGCATGCATCTGTCCGCACGCCCGGGTCTGGGCTTCACGCTCAGCGATCAGGGACGGGCGTGGACCGTCGGGAAGGCTGTGGTTCGCTGACGCGTGGAGCGCTGACGCGCAGGTGAGCGGAAATTCGTAGCCTGCTACGAAGTTTCACTCACATGGCGCGAAGCGGCTCTAACGAACTCCCTCGGCCCGCAATTCTCGGGCCCACGCAGCGGCGTGTTCGGTGAGCACCCCCGCGATGCGTTCCAGTTCACCGGGGTAGGAGGCGACCTCGGCGGGCATCGAAACGCTCAGCGCATCGGTAGCGGGGATCCGATACGGCACGACGGTCGCGATGCAGACCACACCCACGGTGCCCTGCTCCTGCTCGAGCGACCAACCGCGCCTGCGCACATGCGCGAGTTCGGCGATGAGAGCATCACGATCGACGATGGTGTTCTCGGTGTACCGCTCGAGCTTTTTCGGAAGCAGCTGCGTCACCTCATCGGTCGTAAGCTCGGCGAGCAGTGCCTGCCCGAGGGCGGTGACGTGGCACGGCAGCTTGCGTCCGACGCGGTGCATGCGGCGCACCTCGAGCTTGGAACCGCGGCTGGCGAGGTAGATGACGCAGTCCTCGTCGCGCCTGGCGAAGTGCACGGTGTGCCGCACATCCGAGCGCAGAGTTTCGAGCACAGCTGCGGCTCGCCCGACGACGGAGTCCTTGTCGAGGTAGGACGTGCCGGTGAGCAGGGCGTGGGTGCCGATGCCGTACCGCGAGCCGGACTCGTCGGCCTCGATCCAGCGCAGGTCCTTGAGCGTCCGGAGCAGGGCGTGCAGACTCGACCGTGGGTACCCACAGGCCTCCTGGAGTTCGCCGAGACTCATGCGCGTGGGGGACGCGGCCAGCGTCTCGAGGATGTGGATCGTGCGTTCGGCCGACTTCACCGGCTGACTATCCGGCCCAGCTGTGGCAGTGACATCGTTCACCATGGAGACAGTGTCCCTCATGATGAACGATGTTTCATACGCGGACACCGATATCGTCGACAGCCACTAGTATTCGGCGATCAGATTGTTCGAGATGTACTCGAGGTCGATGTCCTCGCCCAGGCCCGGACGGGTCGGCATCTGCACCATTCCGTTCGCGTCGATCGGGTCGACGATGGACTTGAGGTGTGGGGGCACCCAGTCGTAGTCCACCAGCGGATGCAGCAGGCCCCGCTCGTACCACTGAATGTTCGGGGCACCGCCGACGAGCGCCAGATTGGGTGCGCCGTTGCCGTGGATCTCGCACTCGAGCCCGAAGCCGTCGGCCATGTGCACGGTCTTCAAGGCAGGCGTGATGCCGCCACCGTTCATCGCACCGACGCGCAGGATGTCGCACGCCTCGTCGGCGATCCAATCCGCCCGCGAGCGATGCCGACCGGGAGTGGTCTCCGGGCCGATCACCGGAGTGTCGATCTGATTCGCCAGCCATTTGTACGAGCGCATCGAGAACTCGTCCATGGGTTCTTCGAACCAGTCGAACTTCAGAGCGTCGAGTTCCCGGCCGAGCTCGAGGGCGTCGGTACGTGAGTACCAGTGGTAGCCGTCGAGCATCAACGAAAACCCGGGTCCGACGGCATCTCGCACCGCGGCGCAGGCCTCGATGTCTCGTGTGAGGCTCGGTGCCCCTTCGAGCGGTGGCATCCAGGTGTGCAGCTTGATTCCCTGGTAGCCCTGATTCTTCAGCGCTACAGCGAAGTCCGCGTACTCCTGCGGGCTCGACAGTCCGCCCTCGATGGTGTCTCCACACATGGTGCTCGCGTACGCCTTGACCTCGCTGCGAGCCCCGCCGAGCAGCTTCCACACCGGGGTGTCGAACCGGTTGCCCGCCAGATCCCACAGTGCCTGATCGAGGTAGCTGCAGGTGTGCTCGGGGAGTTCGACGGCTCTGGTGCGCTGCCGGATCGCGAACTTGCGGTCCATCTCCTCGCGGTGCAACGGGTCGGTACCGATCATGACCGGCCGGAAGTGTTGCTCCACTTGGTCTTCGCGCAGGTAGTTGGTCTTGCCCAGGACGTAGCCGCTGACGCCGTCGGAATCGGTGATGCGTAGCAGTGCCTGGGTGGTCGGGACGGACGGTCCCGGGTGTCGATGACCGTAGGAATCGACGGCGGTGCGAGCCTCGGTCTTGAAGACCTGGACGGCAACCTCGGTGATGACGCTGGACATGGCGATGAATCCCCTATTTGCCCTGTCGGGCATCGTATTTGGCCTTGGAGCGGTCTAGCTTCTCGGCGAAGTCGTCGGCGAAGTCCTGAGCGCTGAGCTGCCCGATGAGGACCTTCTGCCACTGGCCCAGCATCTGAACCTGGACGATCTTGCCGAAATCCGGCAGATAGTCCGGTGGGGTGACCAGCACCGTCTCCGGATCGTCGAGGGCGGCCTGCGCAGCTTGCACCGACGGCATCGCCTGGAAGGCGGGAGCGGAGCGAGCGGCGGCGTTGACCGGAATCTGCCCCACGTTCTCGTTCCAGTACGCCTGCGATTCCGCCGAGGTCATGAACTCGAGGAACTTCCAGGCCGCAGCTTGATGCTTGCTGCTCTTGAACACCGTGTAGGACGGGAACGGGTCCGTCATCACCGTACGGACGCCGTTGTCCGCGCGGGGCAGTGCGACGGCACCGACGTTGTCGCCGAGGGCCTTACGGTGATTGCTCAACGATCCGAGGTTGTGCTGCATCATCGCCACCGAGCCACCACCGAAGCTGGCGACCATCTGTGGGAAGCCGTTGTTGACGTCGGCGGTGGGGGTGTCCACGTCGTACAGGGCGGCGAAACGTTCGATGGCCTGCACCATCTCGGGTCGGTTGACGGTGGATTCGCTGCCGTCGAAGAAGTTGTCGATGCCGGTGGTGGCGAACATGTGTTGCAGCAACGGGTAGATCGAACCGGCACCGCCTCGGATGGTGAACCCGTAGCGGCCCTCGGACTTGTCGGTCAGTTCGTCTGCGGCGTCGTAGAACTCGTCCCACGTCTCGGGCGGCTCGATGCCGGCCTCGTCGAACCAATCCGCCCGGTACCACAGAGTGGCGTTGTTGCTGGTGAACGGCAGACCGTACAGGTTCTCACCGCCACCGGACTCCATCGCCGACTCGATGATCTTCGGGTCGTACTCGTCCTTCTGTGGCGAGGATGCCACGAAGTCGTCGAGCGGAATGACAGCATTCTGCGCGACGAGGGGTGCCAGATATGCGGTGGAGACGATCCCCAGATCGGGAGCCGACCCACCGGCGAGAGCCGTCTGATACTTCTGCTGGGCACTGTCCGAGGGCAGCCCGACGTACTGGATGTCGATGCCGGGATTGACTTCCTCGAAGCGTCGAATCAATTCCTCGTACAACGGGGTTCGGTCCGGTCCGGCATTGTTGTCCCAGAAGGTCAGGGTGCCGCTGTTCGGATCTCCGAGTTCACCGTCGGGCAGTGCGGTCTCGGAACTGCAGGAGGCCAGTACGAGCGTCGCGACCGCGCCCACGAGGGTGGTGCGCAGCAGGGTGCGTCGATTCATGTCGATTCTCTTTCCGTACGTCATGATCAGCCCTTGACCGCGCCGGCGCTGAGCCCCTGGACGAGGTACTTCTGGATGACGGCGAAGACAGCGACCACCGGTACCGCGGCGATCAGTCCGCCGGCCGCGAGGACGCCGAAGTCGACGTTGTAGGAACCGATCGTGTAGCTCAATCCGACTGGGAGGGTGAACTTGTCCTGGCTGCTGATGAACATCAGGCCGAACAGGAAGTTGTTCCAACTGCCGATGAACGCGAAGGAACCGACGGCGATCAGGCCGGGGCGCAGCAGCGGCAGCATGATGATGCGGAAGGCCTTCAGGCGTGAGCAACCGTCGACCATCGCGGCTTCCTCGAGTTCCACGGGAATCTGAGAGATAAAGCCGGCCATCAACATTGCCGCCAGCGGCAGTTGGAAGACAGTGTCGGCGACGATGAGGCCGAACAGGTTGTTCACCAGTCCCATCTCGCGGAACACCTGGAACAGCGGGATGAGCAGCATTGCGCCGGGCACGAACTGGCTGCACAGCAGGGCCATCACCAAGGGAATCTTGGCGCGGAACTTGAAGCGTGCCAACGCATAGCCGGTCGCCAGTGCGACGAAGGTGGTCAGCACGAGAGACAGGCCGGCCACGATGAGGCTGTTCTTGAAGAAGAAGCTGAAACCGAGGGTGTTCCAGACGGTGTCGAAATGGTCGAGCGTGATGGGCCAGGGGAGCATCGAATCGGAACCGGCGGGTCGGAATGCGAAGACGATCATCCAGTAGAACGGGACGAGGGTGAAGAGCAGGTAGACGGCCAACGGGAGTCCGACGCTGAACACGCGGGGCTTGGTGCGATGCACGCGCACCTTCTCGGGGTGGTCCTGCGGCGGAGTGGTCACGACGGGACGGTCTGCGGTAGTGGTCATGGGCGTCAGGCCTTATCGCTGTTGAATTTGCTGAGGCGCAAGTAGAGGATCGAGCAGAACAGCAGGATGACGAAGGCCACGGTGGTCAGGGCCGATCCGTATCCGAAGTCCTGCGCGGTGGTGGCGAGCTGAGAGACGTAGAGCGGCAACGTCGTCGTGACGTCGGCCGGGCCGCCTGCGGTGAGGGTGTACAGAAGATCGACGTTGTTGAACTCCCAGACCCCGCGCAGCAGGGTCGACAGGATGATCACGGCCTTCAGGTGCGGCAGTGTCACGAATCGGAAGCGCTGCCAACGGTTCGCACCGTCCACGTTCGCAGCCTCGTACAGGTCCTTGGGTGCACTCTGCAGTTCGGCGAGGATCAGAATGGCGAAGAACGGAACACCGCGCCAGAGCTCGGCGACGCTGGTGGCCCAGAACGCGGTGTCCGGATCTGCGATCGGTGCGGCGGTGCCGTCGCCGATGCCCATGTCGCCGAGTAGTTTGAACAACCCGGTCGACGGGTTGTAGATCAGCAGCCATATTCCGGTGGTGAGCACACCGGAGACGGCCCAGGGGGAGAACACCAGTGCTCGGGCCAGGCCGCGTCCACGGAAGACCTCGTTGACCAGCAGGGCCAGTCCGAGGCCGAGGATCAGCTGGAAGACGACCTGAACGCCGACCCACTTCGCGGTTACGAGCAGGCTGTTCCAGAACAGGTCGTCGGCGAACATCAGCTTGAAGTTCTCGAGGCCGGCGAAGCCGTTGTCCCACGGCGTCGTCGGGTTGTAGAACTGCAGGCTGTAGTAGAAGACGCTGCCGACCGGGTAGAAGATGAACACGGCGAGCAGGATGACGACCGGTGCGATCAGGATGTACGGGGCCGAGATGCGGCGCTTGCGTTTCGGCCGGACGGGAGGGACGGCCGAGCTCTGCGCACGGGTGCCTCCCGACCGGGGTGGTGTGGTGGTGACCATGGGGACGCTCCGAAGCGTTCGGGGCCGGATCGGGGAGCCGGCGAGTGGGTCTTGCGGTTCTTCCGGCTCCGACGAGCCGGGCTGAGGAAAGTCTGTGTTCACATATATGAACTGACGTCTGCTATGTGAATTTCTGGACCAACTATGACGGCAGTCACAAGCGCTGTCAAGCATGACCGGTCACACGTGCAGGCTCAGCCAGTTCGCTGCGGCGTCCTGCATCGCCGCCGTGAAACGGTGCGGCTCCGAAAACCATTGAGTGAGAAGCATTGTGGAGTTTCCGTAGTCGCGACGCAACGATGCCTCGGCGTCGCGCATGCCTGTCGGGCCGAAATGCGAGTCCTGCTCGGCGAATTGGACCAGCAGCGGAGTCGGGGCGGCCGAGCCTGCGATCTCCGGCCAGTCGCAGACCGCGGGCAGGCCGGCGGTGATCATCAGCCAGCTCGTGTCGTCCGCATGACCGTCGGCGATGTCGGCGTACGTGCTCATGGAAGCGGTGATCACCCCGGCTCGCAGTCGGTCGCTGCTGGCCAGTAGGTGTGCGACACGGGCTCCGCCGCCGGAGAATCCGGCGGTGGCGATGCGATCGGGGTCCACCTCGGCGCAGGCGCTCAGCACGTGCAGTGCCGTCAGGTCTTCGGTCAGTATCCGGCCGGCTAGCGAAGTACCCCGCAGCGCAGCCACTTTCGCGAGACCGTGCTCGTGCTCGCGGGCGGCCGCCTCGTATTGCTGGAGTCCTTCCAGGTGCGCACCGGCCCGGCGAGCCCGCTCGGGAAGCTGCTCCCACGGCACTCGGCGGGAGCCCCATGGGAACACGTCGTGGACCAGTACTGCGAAACCTGCTGCCACCAGGCCCGCTGCGGGCGCGATGCCGTCGTACCCGTGCTCGCGCAGTGCGGCGATGCCGGGCGCGACCCCGTCGGGGCCGTCGGCCACTTTCTCCTTGCCGTAGAACTTCACGCCGTCGTGGCCGTGCATGAGCAGGATCGCCGGCAGTGGGTGT
This sequence comes from Rhodococcus sp. 06-470-2, assembly GCF_002258235.1. Taxonomy (NCBI): domain Bacteria; kingdom Bacillati; phylum Actinomycetota; class Actinomycetes; order Mycobacteriales; family Nocardiaceae; genus Rhodococcus; species Rhodococcus sp. 06-470-2. Next base: position 55,094 of record NZ_NOYB01000010.1, read on the forward strand.
ATTGCATCCTGGGGCGTCAGCAGCCACGCGGAAGTGTCGTTCCAGGTCAGTTCCACTCCGCGGACGCCGTCACGTATCCACCTGCGGCCGCGTGTCACCTGCCGGGGCGGTGGAATTTCGGCGACTCCGAGGGCCTTCCCGATTGCCGCGCGGCGGGCGAATCGTGGACAGCCGGGCTCGAATTGTGTTCCCATGTGTGAACTCAGTTCTCTCTACCGAACAATTCAGCCATCGAAGGATGACCCCTATGACCGTCGACCGCATCGTCGCGCACGCCTACCCCTGGGACGTACTCGGTGACCCACACTTCGTCGAGCGCGCCCGCAGGCTCGGGGTGGGCGAGGTCTCGCTCGCCGCGACGTATCACTCCACCAGGGCGGCAACTCCGCTGCACCCGCAGCACAAGGTGGTCGACGCTCACCATGCCGCGCTGTATCGCCCGGTGCGTTCCGAGGCCTGGGCCGGGCACGCGATCACCGCGCGCACGGCCGACTGGGGCGGGGCCGAGGACGCGTTCGGCGAGGCGGCGGCAATCCTGATCGACGCCGGATTCCTGGTGAACGCCTGGATCGTGCTGACGCACAGCACAATTCTCGGCCACGCCCATCCCGACGCGACCGTCGTCGACTGTTTCGGAGACGCCTATCGCTATGCGCTCGCTCCGGGGCATCCAGATATCGTTCGTTACTGCGCCACGCTCACCGCCGAAGCGATACGCGGCGTCGAGGTACACGGCGTGTCCGTGGAGGCCTGCGGGCAGCTCGGTTTCGCACACGTCGGACCACACGAGAAGACGGACGGCGCGTTCCCTGGCATCGGCGACACGCTGATGTCCATCAGCTGCACGCAGCGCGAGCTCGACGCGTGGGGCGAGCGAGGCGTCGACTCGGCGAAGGTGACGCAGAAGCTGCGCGACGGCGTCGACGCCCTGGCGGCCGGAACCTTGCCTGCAGGTGCGGCGATCACGGACGTGTTGGACGCCGATGAGATCGACGCGGTGGTGGCGGTCCGTCACGCCGACGCCGATCACCTTCGCACGGAAGTGCTTGCCGCCGTGCGTGAACAAGCACCGTCGACACGCGTGACGTTGCACGGTCACCCCGATCCGTGGAAGACGGGCCCCTCGCCTGCGCTGACCGCTGCCGCACCGGCCGATGTCGACGCGGTACTGGTGTCGGCCTGGCCTGCGACGGCCGAGACGGTGTCGGTGGTCGAAGCCACCCGCGCTGCCGTCGGCGACGGGGTGGATGTGGGTGCCTATGTATCGGTGCTGCCGCCGAAGAAGCTCGACGAGGTGGCCGCGCACGTGGCTGCGACGGTCGACGCCGGGGCGAACGAGCTGCACCTCTACCACCTCGGTCTCGTCAATCGACCACAGCTCGATGCTTTGGGGTCGATCGTCGCAACGTATTCGTAAGGGTCTGCAACGGGTGCTCCACTCGACCGGCCTGGGCGCGGAATTCCGCAGTCGCGGTGGTCGAGTGGAGCACAACGTGCGTCACCGCATCCGTTGACCGAGCGGGTGATCGCAGAACGCGCCGCCGACCCGCTGCAGGATCGGGTCGGAGAACGTCCACTCGTGCTCGGCCAGGAACTGCTCGGCGAACTGTTCCGCGTCGTCGCGAGGCAGGTATCCGATCTCCGTACCCTCGTTGCCGGACCACCACGCGCGCGAGTTCTTCGAGATGCCCCACACTGTGTGAAAACCCTTGGCGCTGTCCGACAGTGACGCCTCGATCAGGCGGGCTGTGTCGGCAGGCGACATCCAGGTGGCAAGGCCACGGTAGTTCGGCGGCGCGTCGAAGCTCGAGCCGATACGCAGATTGACGACGTCGATGCCGAAGCGATCGTGGTACATCCGGCCCAGGGCTTCGACCGCTGCCTTGCTCCAGCCGTAGAAGCCGTCGGGTCGCGGAGCGGCGTCCCCGGGAAGCGGTTCGCCGCCTGCCTCGTCGTGAGTCCAGAAGCCGACCGCGTGATTGCTCGACGCCACCACCACGCGGGTGACTCCGTGCGTCACCGCGGCCTCGAACACGGCCTGCGTGCCGTCGACGTTGACCGACAGGATGTTTGCCCACGAGTCCTCGGTGCTCAATCCGCCGAGGTGCACAATCGCGTCGACACCGTCCACTGCAGCAGCCACGGCGGCGCGATCGGTGACCGATCCTTGCACGAATTCCTCTGTAGCAGAATCGATGTCGCTGATCTCCGCGATATCGAACAGGCGCAGCATGCGGCCGGGAGCTGCCAGTAGAGGCCGGAGCATCGCACCCATGTTGCCTGCGGCCCCGGTGATGAGCACTCGCGAAACGGTGTCGGTCATTCTTCTCGAACTCCTTCGATGGAAACCTTGTAATGGGCATCACAGTAGTACATACTTCTAAACGAAGTCAGCATTCTGGCATTCATTCATATATGTGAACCCCACTCGGATCGTCCGGCACGTTCCTGCCGGTGAAGGGACCACCATCATGGCCACCGTGGCATTCCAGGGCGTCACCAAACTCTTTCCCGGCGGCGACAAAGCTGCCGTCGACCAACTCGATCTCGACATCCAGGACGGTGAATTCCTTGTCCTCGTCGGCCCGTCCGGCTGCGGAAAGTCGACATCGCTGCGGATGCTGGCCGGTCTCGAAGAAGTCGACAAGGGAGCCATCACCATCGGCGGCAAGGACGTCACCGACCATCAGCCCAAGGATCGCGACATCGCGATGGTCTTTCAGAACTACGCTCTCTACCCGCACATGACAGTCGGCGAGAACATGGGATTCGGCCTGCGTATCGCGGGTGAGGACAAGGCCGAGATCAAGCGTCGCGTCGAGGATGCCGCCAAGATCCTCGACCTCACCAAATTCCTCGACCGCAAGCCCAAGGCACTCTCCGGTGGCCAGCGTCAGCGAGTTGCCATGGGACGCGCCATCGTTCGCAAACCCCAGGTGTTCCTGATGGACGAGCCGCTGTCCAACCTCGACGCCAAACTTCGGGTGCAGACCCGCGCGCAGATCTCCGCGCTGCAGCGTCGACTCGCCACGACGACAGTCTATGTCACCCACGATCAGGTCGAGGCCATGACCATGGGCGATCGCGTGGCCGTCCTCAAAGACGGTGTACTGCAACAGTGTGACTCGCCGAGGCGCATGTACGAACACCCGAACAACGTGTTCGTCGCCGGCTTCATCGGATCGCCTGCAATGAACCTACTCGAGCTGCCCCTCGTCGACGGCGGCGTTCGCTTCGGCGGTGAGGTGGTACCGGTTCCCCGCTCCGCCATCGCTGGAATAGGCGAGAACACAGTGACACTCGGCGTGCGTCCCGAGGACCTGCAGATCACCACCGGGGCGGGCCTCGAAGTGAGCATCGACGTCGTCGAAGAACTCGGAGCCGACGCGTACGTCTACGGCCAGGCAGATATCAACGGCACGCGTCAGGCCATCGTCGTCCGCGCCGACGGCAGGATCCCACCGCAGCGCGGATCGAAAATCACGCTCTCCTACGCCGCCGAGCGCACCCATCTGTTCTCCACGGTGACCGGCGAGCGTTTGGTCGACTAGCGGCCGATCGGCAGTGGTGCGCTGACGCGCAGGTGAGCGGAAACTCGACCCCTGCTACGAAGTTTCGTGCACGTGCCGCGCAGCGGCTCGTCCCACCGGTACTGTCTCTCGAGTGACAGACGCTCACCAGGCATCGCGTTGGTCCGCGATCTTCCGGCTCACCCCGGTCCGGGTCATGGCCACGGGATTCGTGCTCGCCATCGTGATAGGTGCAGGCGTGCTGGCGCTACCGGTGGCCACTGTGCCCGGCAGCGAGACCGGGTTTCTGCAGGCGTTGTTCACCTCCACCTCCGCCGTCAGCCTGACGGGTCTGATCGTGGTGGACACCCCGGTGTACTGGACGGGTTTCGGTCAGGGCGCGATCCTCGCCCTGATTCAGATCGGCGGGTTCGGGATCATGACGATCGCGTCCCTGGTCGGATTGTTCCTGGCCGACCGAATAGGGCTTCGCGGCAGGCTCAATGCCGCAGCAGAAGTTCGGACATCAGGGCTGGGCGACGTTCGAAGCGTCGTCATCGGGGTGTTCCGTACCAGTCTGATCATCGAGAGTGTCGTCGCGATCGCCCTGGCGGCGCGCTTCTTTCTCGGATACGACGAGCCCTTCGGTCGCGCCCTCTGGCTGGGGACCTTCCATGCGGTCTCCGCGTTCAACAACGCCGGCTTCGCCCTGTTCAGCGACAACATGATCGGGTTCGCCACCGATCCGTGGATCTGTATCCCACTGTTGATTGCGGTGGTGTTGGGCGGCATCGGATTTCCGGTTCTCTTCGAGATCGCCCGTCGAGTTCGGTCTCGCGCCAAGGGGCGTCGGTCGCCTCAGCGTTGGTCGTTGCACACTCGCCTGACGCTGACCGTCACCGGAATTCTGTTGGTTCTCGGCCCGACGGTCGTGCTGCTGTTCGAGTGGTCCAGAACCCTGGGCGAATTCGGGCTCTGGGACAAGATGCTGGTCGCGACTTTCCAGGGCGTCATGCCTCGCACCGCAGGGTTCAACAGTGTCGACTACGCCGACGTCGACAACGCGACCTTGCTCGTCACCGACGTCCTGATGTTCATCGGCGGTGGCAGCGGCGGCACCGCAGGTGGCATCAAGGTCACCACGTTCGCCCTGCTGCTGTTCGTCATCCTGGCCGAGATCCGCGGTGATCGTGAGGTGACGGTGTTCGACCGTCGGATCGACGCGCGAGTGCAGCGGCAGGCATTGACCGTCGCGCTGATCGGGGTCGCGCTGGTCATGCTCCCGGTCGTGGCACTCCTGGCCGGCACGGACTTCGACCTCGACGTCCTGTTGTTCGAGGTCGTGTCGGCGTTCGCGACGGTAGGCCTGTCCACCGGAATCACCGCACAGTTGCCCGGCTGGGGTCAGGTGATTCTGATCGTCCTGATGTACCTGGGTCGCATCGGTTCCATCACTCTGGTCAGCGCCCTTGCCGCCCGCGACCGCGGCCGGCGATACACGCTCCCCACGGAAAGGCCGTTCATTGGCTAGGAAACCGTCCTCCGATGTCGTCGTCGTCCTCGGTCTCGGCCGCTTCGGCAAGTCCCTGGCACTGGAACTGATGGGCCAGGGCGTCGAGGTCCTCGGCGTCGACAGTGACGACGCCGTTGTACAACGCGTGGCAGACCGTTTGACTCACGCTGTGGTGGCCGATACCACCGACGAGGAGTCTCTTCGGCAGTTGTCGGTGCACGAGTACGACCGTGCCGTCGTGGGCATCGGGTCCAATCTCGAAGCCAGCCTGCTCACCGCATCGGCACTGGTGAATCTGTCGCTGCCGACCATCTGGGCCAAAGCGCTCAGCAACGCGCACGCCAAGATTCTCACCCAGATCGGCGTGCACCATGTGGTCAGGCCCGAGCACGACATGGGCAAGCGTGTCGCCCACCTGGTCCGCGGCCGGATGATGGACTACATCGAATTCGACGACGGTTTCGCCATGATCAAAACCTCTCCGCCCGCCTCCATCATCGGAAAGAAATTGGGCGAAAGCGCAATACGCACCAAGCACCGTGTCACCGTCGTCGCGGTCAAGCGTCAGGGCGAGGGATTCACCTACGCCACGGCAGACACGGTGATCGGGGCAGGCGATACCGTCATCGTCTCCGGTCAGGTTCGAGACGCCGAACGATTCAGTGAGTCGACAGTGTCGCTCGCGCGCCCTGCTCCTGCAGAGACGCCAGTTGTTTCGTGTACTCGGCGACGAAGCATTCGTTGTCGATCAGATCCCCGAACACCGCGCGGTTCGCGATGAACGCCGTTGGATTCTCGCGCTGACTCTGCGCGATCGGCACCAGTGAGTCCTTCAGCTGGTCGACGATTTCGATGGGCTCACCGGACTCGTCGACGGCCTCGGCGTAGCGAGCCCAGCTGGCCACCACTGCGGTGGAGCGGGCGATCTCACCGCCGGTCTCGAGGTTCTTGCGGATGACAGGCAAGAGCCACTTGGGAATTCGGTCCGAGGACTCGGCACACAGGCGGGCGACGGTATCGCGGATCTCGGGATTGGAGAACCGCTCGATCAGCGTTCGCTTGTAGTCGGTCAGATCGATGCCGGGGACCGGCTGCAGCGTCGGGGTTGCCTCCTCGTCCATGTAGGCAAGCAGGAACTCCGAGAACAGCGAATCCTGGCACACCTCGTGGACGAGCCGATAGCCACTGAGGTAACCGAAGTACGCGAGCGCCTGGTGACTGGCATTGAGCAACCGCAGCTTCATCAGCTCGTAGGGGGTGACGTCCTCGACCACCTGCACGCCCACGTCTTCCAGCGGCGGACGGCCGAGGGTGAAGTTGTCCTCGAGCACCCACTGCGTGAACGGCTCGCCCGCGACGGGCCACTGATCGTCGATGGCATAGCGCAGCGAAAGCTGTTCGGTCACTTCCGGTGTCGTGACCGGCGTGATGCGATCGACCATCGAATTGGGGAACGCGCCTTCTGCCTGGATCCAGTCGGCCAACGCCGGATCCTTCAGGCGCGCGAACGTCGTGAACGTCGACTGCGCCATATGGCCGTTGCCCTCGATGTTGTCGCAGGACATGATGGTGAACGGGGCCATGCCGCGGTCCTTGCGTCGCGCCAACGCCTCGGTGACGAGACCGAATGTCGTTGCGGGAACAGCGCCGTCGGCAAGGTCGGCAACGATTGCGGGATTGTCCGCGTCGAACTCGCCCGTCGTCGCGGAGAAGTTGTAGCCACCCTCGGTGATGGTGAGCGAGACGATCTTCGTCGTGTCGGCGGCCATCTTCTCGATCACGGCCTCGGCGTCGTCCGGCGCGAAGAGATACTCGACGATGGAACCGATGACACGGGTATCCCACGTGCCGTCGGAATGCTTGAGCGCCAACGTGTACAGGCAGTCCTGTGCGTGCATGACGTCGTTCATTCGTCGGTCACCGGGCAGTACCCCGACGCCGCAGATTCCCCAGTCCAGCGCCTGTCCCTGCTGCAGCAGGCGGTCGACGTACATCGCCTGGTGCGCTCGATGGAAGCCACCGACACCGAAATGCACGATGCCCACCGTCACCTCGGATCGGTCGTACGTCGGGACAGCGACGTCCTCGATGAAGTCGGCGAGGTTCTGCGAGTTCAACTTCATGCGTTGGTCTCCTTCGAAAGTCCTGGAATCACTACGGCTTTGATGCTTCCGGGTTGCCTGTCGGCGTTCAATGCATCCTCGACGCCATCGAGTCCGAACCTCGCCGTCACCATCGCGTCGAGATCCACCATGCCCGACGCCACCAGCGCTCGTGCGATCGGCCATGTGTTGGCGTAGCGAAAGACGCCGGTGAGCAGCAGTTCTCGGTTCTGGATCCGCGAGATCGGCAGCGGGTAGTCCGACCCGCCCATGCCGACGAGGACGACCGTGCCTGCGGGTCGTACGGCGTGGATGCCGTCGACCACGGCTCGGGCCGCACCGGATGCGTCGATGAAAGCGTCGACCGTCAGTGCGCGCACGTCCTCGGCGGCGGGGTCGAGTACGCGCGTCGCGCCGAACCTCTCCGCGTTGGCGCGGCGCGAAGCGTCGATGTCGGTGACGATGACCTCGGTGGCACCGAATGCGCGCGCGACCTGCGCGGTGACGAGCCCGACGGGACCTGCGCCCGCGATGAGCACGCTCGAGCCCGCGGAGATGCGTGCCTTCTGGGCCGACGCGATGCCGACCGACAGTGGCTCGAAGAGAGCTGCGGCCTCGTCGGAGATGTCGTCGGGGACGTCGTGGGCGAAGGTCGATTGGATCAGCACGTACTCCGCGAGCGCACCGTCGATGGGCGGCGTCGCGAAGAACTCCATGGCCGGGCACAGGTTGTAGCGGCCTGCCCGGGACGGTGCGCTGGTGGGATTGGGGCGCTGCGGCTCGATGGACACGCGCTGCCCGACGCGGGTGTCGGAGACCTCGGAGCCCACGGCCACGATGACGCCCGCTGCTTCGTGCCCGAGTACGAGCGGACCGTCGACGACGTAGTCGCCGATGTGTCCTTCGCGGTAGTAGTGCGCGTCGGAACCGCACACTCCGACTGCCGTGACCTGCACGAGGACCTCGTCGTGCGCGGGCGTGGGGACGGGCCGTTCTTCGAGTCGTATCTCCTGCACTCCGGTCAGGACGCTGGCCTGCATGGATTGTGGCACGGGTCGCTGGTGGCGAGGGGGTGTTGTGTAGATCACACCTTAATGTTAGCTTAGTGAGCAGATGAACACGAGTTGAGCATCTGCTCACATTTCAGGGAGGCGGACATGGACGGATCGACGTCCGGCACCGGGGGAGCGAAGCCTTCGCGGTCCGGAGAGGATCTACGCCTGGCTCTGCGCGCCGCAACCATGTACCACCTCGAAGGCGCGACTCAGGCCGAGATCGCCGTCAAGCTCGGCGTCTCGCGCCCGACAGCAGGCCGGCTCGTTGCACGGGCTCGCACCCAGGGTCTGGTGACGATCGAGATCAACGTTCCCGACGATCTCCAGGGCACCGTCCACGCCGAACTCGAACGGGAACTCGAGGCGCAGTTCGGGTTGACCGAGGTGCTCGTCGTATCGGACGTCATCGACGGCACCGATGCCGGCTACGGGTCCCTGGGTCGCGCGGCTGCAACCTTGCTCTCGCGTCGCCTCAAGGATCAGGACGTTCTCGGCTTCACCTGGGGACCCGAGACGGTGGCGGTTGCGAGCTCTTTGAAGACGCGATCCACTAAATGTGCTGCGGTGGTGCAACTCGACGGTTCCATCACCTCGGCCGACTACCAGACCGGCGTCGAATACACGCTCGGGCGGTGTGCTGCGTACCTGCAGGCGACACCCATCAGGCTCAATGCGCCGCTGTACGCAGATCAGGCGACGGTTGTTGCGTTGGAGCAGGATTCGGTGATCTCACGCGCCCTCAAGGCCGGGACCGATGCCGATGTGATGATGTACGGCATCGGTCCCGTTTCCACGTCCACCACGTTGTTCGAGGGCAGCTTCATCGACCTCGAGGTGCTCGACGAACTGCGTCGACTCGGTGCGGTCGGTGAGATCGGCGGCCGGTTCTACGACGCCGAAGGCAACGACACCGGAGGATCGCTTCCCGGCCGAACCGTCTCGGTGGGACTCGACGCCATCAGGGCCTGCGATCGGGCTGTGCTCGTCACCGGCGGACAGCGCAAACACGAAGCGTTGCTCGGTGCTCTGCGGGGTGGCCTGGCCTCGATCCTGGTCACCGATATCGAAAGTGCACGTTGGCTCGTTGCGCAAGCTCCAGCAACGGCGACCTCCAATGGAAAGGTATTTCAGTGAGGGTATTACCGAAAGTGGTTGTCGCGGGCTCGCTCGCGACGACCTTGGTTCTGTCCGGATGTGCCGGTGCCGGCTCGTTCGGTGGTGACGGTGACGGTACGACGATCACCGTTGCGATCGTCTCGAATTCGCAGATGTCCGACGCCATCTCGCTTGCTCCGGAGTTCGAGGCGGAAAACCCTGGCATCAACCTGAAGTTCGTGTCGCTGTCGGAGAACGAGGCCCGTGCCAAGATCACGGCCTCGGTCGCGACCGGTGGCGGCGAGTTCGACGTGGTGATGATCAGCAACTTCGAGACCCCGCAGTGGGCCGAGAACGGTTGGCTGACCAACCTTTCCGAGTACGCGGACGCCACGCCGGGGTACGACGAGGACGACTTCATCCCGACGTTGAAGGAGTCGCTGTCGTACGAGGGCAGCATGTACTCCGTGCCGTTCTACGGTGAGTCGTCGTTCCTGATGTACCGCAAGGATCTCATGGAGGCCGCAGGCATCACGATGCCGGAGGAGCCGACGTGGCAGCAGGTGGCCGATGCCGCCGCGGCACTCGACAGCCCCGGCCTCTCCGGAATCTGCCTGCGCGGCAAGCCCGGTTGGGGTGAGGTGCTCGCGCCGCTCAACACCGTCATCAACGCGTTCGGCGGCCGCTGGTACGACGAGAACTGGAACGCTCAGTTGAACAGTCCCGAGGTACGAGAAGCCGTGCAGTTCTACGTCGACACCGTGCGTGAGCACGGTCAGGCCGGCGCGGCCACCAGTGGCTTCAGCGAGTGCGGAACGCAACTCTCGCAGGGCAACACCGCAATGTGGTACGACTCCACCTCGGCCGTCTCGGTACTCGAGGACCCGTCGTCGAGCAATGTCGTCGGGCAGATCGGTTACGCCAAGGCCCCGTCGGCGGCCAAGGGCGACAACGGTTGGTTGTACTCCTGGGCCCTCGGAATCCCCAAGACCAGCGAGGCTCCCGACGACGCGTGGAAGTTCGTCTCGTGGATGACCAGCAAGGAGTACCTGAACAAGGTCGGTAACGAACTCGGTTGGGAGCGGGTGCCTCCCGGTAGTCGCCTGTCGACCTACGAGATTCCCGAGTACGCGGAGGCGTCGGCGGCCTACGGTCAGCTGACCCTCGACTCCATCGACAGTGCCGACCCGAACAACCCCACCGTGGATCCGGTTCCGTACACCGGAGTCCAATTCCTGACCATTCCGGAGTTCCAGGACCTCGGTACCCGGGTCAGTCAACAGATCAGTGCCGCAGTCGCCGGGCAGATCAGTGTCGACGACGCTCTCGATCAAGCGCAGCAATACGCCGAAGTGGTCGGCAGGACCTACCAGGAGGACCAGGGATGACCACCACCGAAGAACGGACGGCTCCGGCCGGACCGGAGAAGTTCGTACCGAGACCGAGGACGATCTCCAAGGCCGAGGGGTGGCGTCGGCGCGGACCGCTGTTGCCCGCCTTGGTGTTCGCCATCATCGTCACCCAGATTCCGTTCCTGTTCACGCTGTACTACTCGACGCAGTCCTGGAACCTCGTTCGTCCCGGTTCGCGTGAGTTCAACGGTCTGAACAACTACATCGACGTCTTCCGCGACAGTCAGTTCCGCGAGGTCGCGATGAACACCGTGATCATGATCGTCGGAACGGTGATCATCTCGGTGGTGCTCGGTCTGGCCCTGGCGTTGCTGCTCGATCGAAAGTTCATCGGGCGCAGCCTCATTCGCACGCTGCTGATCACCCCGTTCCTCGTCACCCCGGTCGCCGGTGCGCTGATCTGGAAGACGACGATGTTCGATCCCGTCTTCGGTCTGATCAATTTCGCGCTGAGCCCGTTCGGGGTCGGCGAGATCGACTGGGTCTCGCGGTTCCCGCTGGCCGCGGTCATGACGAACCTGGTGTGGCAGTGGACGCCGTTCATGATGCTGCTCATCCTTGCCGGGCTGCAGTCCATGCCCAAGGACATCGCCGAGGCCGCACGCGTCGACGGGGCGGGCCCGTTCAAACTCTTCCGCGAGTTGACGTTGCCGCACCTGCGCCGGTTCATCGAACTGGGCACGGTTCTCGGTGCCATCTACCTCGTCAACACCTTCGACGCCGTCTACATGATGACCTCCGGTGGACCGGGAGTCGCGTCGGCCAACCTGCCGTTCTACATCTACCAACGGGCCTTCCTCGGATTCGACATCGGTCAGGCCGCGGCCATGGGTGTCGTCACCGTGGTGGCGACCATCATCCTCAGCACTCTGGCGCTGAGACTGATCTTCAAGAGCTTCAGCGCAAACGAGGAGGCGGCGTGATGAGCACGGCAACCACGAGCAAGAACAAGGCCGTCACACAGACCTCCGACGGCCAGGAGATCCGCAAGAAGAGCAAGTGGGGCCCGGGCACGGTCTGGTCGTTCGTCGCCTGGGTGGCCGGCATCGCCTTCTTCTTCCCGGTGCTCTGGATGGTCATCACCGGCTTCAAGCAGGAGGCCGACGCCTACTCCAACCCGCCGAAGCTGATCTTCACCCCCACCCTCGATCAGTACCGAGGTGTCCTCGAGAGCGGCATCGGCACCACCCTGCTGAACTCGGCGTTCGCGACGATCGTGTCGACGATTCTGGTTCTGCTGCTGGGTGTTCCAGCGGCGTTTGCGCTGTCGCTGCGGCCGGTCAAGAAGACCCAGGACGTGCTGTTCTTCTTCATCTCCACCAAGATGCTGCCCGTCGTGGCCGTCATCGTTCCGCTGTACGTCATCGTCGGTGACATCGGCATGCTCGACAACATCTGGGCCCTGGTGGTCCTCTACACCGCGATGAATCTTCCGATCGCCGTATGGATGATGCGTTCGTTCTTCATGGAGGTGCCGGCCGAACTGCTCGAGGCCGCCAGCATGGACGGTGCGTCGCTGTGGACCTCGGTACGCGAGGTGATCCTGCCGCTCGTCTCTCCCGGTATCGCGGCGACGTCGTTGATCTGCGTGATCTTCTCGTGGAACGAGTTCTTCTTCGCCGTCAACCTCACTGCCGTTCAGGCCCAGACGATTCCGGTGTACCTCGTCGGATTCATCACCGGCCAGGGCCTGTACTGGGCCCAGCTGTCCGCCGCTGCGACGTTCGCAGCACTCCCCGTCGTCCTTGCCGGATGGTTCGCGCAGAACAAGCTCGTGCGCGGTCTGTCCTTCGGCGCCATCAAATAGGAGAAAGTCTCATGGCTGCAATCAAGTACAAGAAGGCATCCTGCGTCTACGAAGGTGCCGATTCGCTCGCCGTCGATTCCCTCGACCTCGAGATCGAGGACGGCGAGTTCGTCGTCCTGGTCGGACCGTCCGGCTCCGGCAAGTCCACCGCCCTGCGCATGCTCGCCGGTCTCGAAGAGATCGACGGTGGCGCAATCGAAATCGGCGGCAAGAACATGGTGGGCGTTCCGTCCAAGGACCGCGACATCGCCATGGTCTTCCAGAACTACGCGCTCTACCCCAACAAGACCGTCGGGGAGAACATGGGCTTCGCGCTCAAGATGCGCGGAGTGAGCCTCGAGAAGCGTCAGGCACGCGTCGCGGAAGCGGCCCGTCTGCTCGATCTCACTGAGTACCTCGACCGCAAGCCCGGCAAGCTCTCGGGCGGCCAGCGTCAGCGAGTTGCCATGGGCCGCGCAATCGTTCGCGAACCGCAGGTGTTCTGCATGGACGAGCCGCTGTCCAACCTCGACGCCAAGCTACGGGTGCAGACGCGTACGCAGATCGCGGCGCTGCAGCGCAGACTCGGCACCACGACGGTCTACGTCACCCACGATCAGGTCGAGGCCATGACGATGGGCGATCGCGTCGCCGTCCTGCGCGGCGGCAAACTGCAGCAGTTCGCCTCTCCCACAGACCTGTACGACAACCCCGTCAACGCGTTCGTCGCAGGATTCATCGGCTCCCCGGCGATGAACCTGATGACGGTACCCATCGGCTCGGGCGGCGTGCAGATCGGCAAGTTCCTGCTCCCGTTCGAGCGCGACGAACTGACCAAGCTCGCGAGCCTGGGAATCGACGAGGTCACCATCGGAATGCGGCCCGAGAATCTCGGCATCGTGCACGGTGGCGGTGAAGGATTCGAAGGAAAGGTCGATCTCATCGAGGAGTTGGGCAGCGAGTCCTACGTCTACGCACACCTCGACGACCCGAAGATCAAGGGGCTCGACGGGGGACCGGTGTCGTTGGTGGCGCGTTCGGCAGTACGTGCCCCGGCGAGAATCGGCGAGAGCATCGGCCTGACACGCCTCGACGGTGCGATCCACCTCTTCCACCCCGAGACGGGGGAGCGCATCTAACGCGGCTGGTACGCGGTCTTTCGCGCGAGGATCAGTGCCGTCAGAAGCGCGGCACCCCAGAGCAGGAAGATGCCGTCGAAGAACAAGTGCCCGTACTTGACACTTCGATTCTCGTCCGATGCGATCAAGCCGATCACCGCGCCGACGAACGACGCCCCGCCCCAGAGGATCAGCAGCACCGAGCCGGGCCAGGAGATGCCGAGGATCAACGACGGCATCCTGGTCCGGTTCTGTGCTGCCAGGCGCGGCCGGTTCATGTACGCCAGGGCCGGAAGAATCGCCGCGCCGAGATTGACCAACGCGAGCACCAGCAGTGCCGTTCGCGCTGCCGCCGGGTCGCTGTCGACCCACTCCGTGGCGAAGGCACCGACGGTATCGAGCATCCACCGTCCACCTGCGGCCCAATAGCCGGAAAATGCTGCGTGGACTGTCCCCAGTGCACCTGCGATCGCGAAGTATCCGATGGCCACGGTGGTCGAGGCCAGCCGAGTTGCCACCCCCGTTCAGGGGTAGCGAGCAATTGTTCATCTCACCTACCGTGACGGTGATGGGCATCACACGCGCAGGAGGAAACATGGCCGAATCGGCATACACGGCATTCAGGAACGCTCGCGATCTACTGCTCGACGCCTACGGCGAGTACGACCGCGCCGTCGACACTTTCGAGTGGCCGTCGTTCGGTGAGACGTTCAACTGGGCGATCGACTGGTTCGACGCGATCGCACGAGGCAACGACGGCACCGCGCTGTGGATAGTCGAGGAGGACGGCAGCGAGGCCAAGTACAGCTTCGACGACATCGCTCGTCGCTCCGACCAGGTTGCTCGGTGGCTCGAACAGCAGGGAATCGGCCGCGGTGACTCGGTGATCCTGATGCTCGGCAATCAGGTGGAGTTGTGGGAAGCGATGCTCGCGGTCATGAAGCTGGGCGCTGTGTTGATGCCGACCACCACGGCCATCGGATCCTCGGACCTGACCGACCGCGTGGTACGCGGCAACGCGCGAGCAGTGATCGTGAACCCCTCAGACACCGGCAAATTCGACGACGTCCCCGGCGACTACCTGCGTATCGCCACCTCCGCCTCCGACGGTTGGGTCGACTATTCCGGGGCCCGTGATGTCGAAGCTCGATCGTTCGAGTCGGTGACCGCTCCCACCGACCGACTGTTGATGTACTTCACCTCCGGCACCACCAGCAAGCCCAAACTCGTCGAGCACACTCAGATCTCCTATCCCGTAGGGCATCTGAGCACCATGTACTTCCTCGGGCTGCGCCCGGGAGATGTGCACCTGAACATCAGCTCCCCGGGGTGGGCCAAGCACGCGTGGAGTTGCTTCTTCGCCCCGTGGATCGCCGAGGCGACCATCTTCATCTACAACTACGGCAAGTTCGACGCGAAAGCACTGCTCGAGCAGATCCGGCGCGCCGAGGTGACGACGTTCTGCGCACCACCGACCGTGTGGCGCATGCTGATTCAGGCCGATCTCGCCGGCGGCGGCGGCTCGCTCCGCGAGGCGATCGGAGCCGGTGAACCGCTCAATCCCGAGGTGATCTCGCGGGTCCAGCAGGAGTGGGGCCTGAGTATCCGCGACGGGTTCGGGCAGACGGAAACCACTGCACTGGTGGCCAACACGCCTGGTGCGGTACTCAAGTCCGGCTCCATGGGTAGGCCGTTGCCGGGCGTCCCGGTGGTGATCGTCGACCCCACCACCGGCGAACTCGCCGACGAGGGCGAGATCTGCCTCGACCTGGCCCAGCACCCGTTCAACCTGATGACCGGCTACCTCGGTGACCCCGAACGCAATGCCGCCGTCATGGCCGACGGTTACTACCACACCGGCGACGTCGCATCACGGGACTCCGAGGGGTACATCACCTACGTCGGCCGCACCGATGACGTGTTCAAGGCCTCGGATTACAAGATCTCCCCGTTCGAGCTCGAAAGCGTACTCATCGAACACCCCGCCGTTGCCGAGGCAGCAGTGGTGCCCGCCCCCGACGAGACGCGACTGGCCGTTCCCAAGGCATACGTGGCATTGGCGTCGGGCTGGGAACCCAACGAGGACACCGCATTCGAGATCTTGAAATACGCACGCGAGCACCTGGCTCCGTTCCTGCGCGTGCGTCGCATCGAATTCTTCGAGCTACCGAAAACGATCTCCGGCAAGATCCGCCGTGTGGAATTGCGCGCTCGTGAGGATGCGGCCGTGGGTCCGCTGGAGACCGAGTGGCGCGACGACCAGTTTCCTGCGCTGAAGAGGTGATGTGACTGTCCACAATTTGCCTGCGGAGACGGGATCCCGATTCTCGAGGCGAATTGTGGACGCTCAGGTCACCTGCCCCAGAACCGTTCGAGGACGCCGAGCACTTCTGCGGAGGCCGCCATCGTCGTCGCATGATCGAATCCGCGGATGACATGCAATTCGGAGTTCGGGACCAACGCTGCGGCAGCGCGCGTGTCGTCGAGCCGGGTGCCGTCCTGCGAGCCGACGTAGAACAGCGACGGCCGGGTGAAGTGCTGCAACGTCACGTCCGGTAGTCCGGGATCGGCGTCATTGGCTCGGATGTACGCGGCCATTGCCTGAGCGTCGTTGGCGGAGAACACCGCTCGCGTACCGGGATCGATCGGAAACATGCGGTGGTTGTTCCACGCCTCGAGGAACCCGTCCATGCCACTGTGCTCCAACACATCCGCGCATCCCGGGAAGAACAGGCGATCGAACGCTCCGGCCTGAGCGCCGTGACTACCGCCGCCCACGGCCAGTGATCGCACTCGTTCGGGCCTCGCCGCGGTCAACGCCAAGCCCGCCCGGGCCCCGAACGAATAGCCGAGATAGTCGACGGTGTCGACACCCACTGCGTCGAGCACTGCAGTCAGATCGCCGACGATGATGCTCATCGCATACGCGTCGGGAGTATGGGGCTTGTCGCTGCGGCCGTGCCCGCGACTGTCGATCAGAATCAACTGCCGACTGCCGCGCAGCGCCTTCACATACCCGAACGTCCGCCAGATCGTGTGCGTCAGAAAACTGCCGTGCACCATCAACAACGGTGGGCCTGACCCCACCACCGTGTACGCAATCCGTGTCCCATCGTCTGCATTCGAGGCGTACTCCACCCCGCGATTCTTGCCCACTGCGCCTGTGGGTCGCTCCGCAGGCTCCACTCCGGTCCACTCAACGTGACATTGACCCCCGAAAAGGCCACTGAATGTCACATTGACTCCTCACGGGTGGGCGCTTCTCGGGCCGACTCGACGGTTGGGGTGAGGTCGATGGTGCGGGTCGGGCCGATGGCGTCGAGGAACGGTCGATCGTGGCTTGCGACGATCAGTGCACCTTCGAATGTCTCGAGTGCGTCGATGAGGTGTTGTCGGCTGGTGATGTCGAGGTTGTTGGTTGGCTCGTCGAGCATCAGTAGTTTCGGAGCGGGCTCTGCCAGCAGAATTCGTGCCAGTGCGGCGCGCAGTCGCTCTCCTCCGGAGAGGGTCGCGACGACGGCGTCGGCGTCGGATCCGCGGAACAGGAAGCGCGCGAGTTGGCCTCGGATTCGTTCGGCGGTGGCCTGTGGCGCGACGTCTGCGACGTTGTCGGCGACGGTGCGAGTCTCGTCGAAGATGTCGAGTCGCTGCGGTAGGTACTTCCACGGAACCTCGGCTCCGGTGGCGTCCAGAGCCCGTAGCAGTGTGGTCTTGCCGCTGCCGTTCGGCCCGACCAGAGCGATGCGTTCGGGACCGACGACAGTGAGCTCGTCGTGGGTCAGAACGACCTGTCCGGGATGGACTTTCGTTGCCGGGAGGTCGACGCGTATCTCGCGGTCGTCGCGCACGAGGTCCTCGGCGGCCGAGAGCGACGATCTGGCGTCGTCGACGCGATCGGTGTGGGTACCGCGTAGCTTTCCGGCCGATTCCTGTGCGGCGCGTTTTCGCGCACCCATGATGATCTTGGGTTCGCGCTTCTGCTCTTCCATCTTCTTGCCGTACCGCAGACGGCGGTCGAGTTTGATTCGGGTGTCGATCAATTCGCGTTCCTGCTTGCGGACGTCGTTCTTCGCGTCGCGGACCGTTGCCCGCGCCGCCTCCTGTTCGGCGTCGACCACCGAGCGATAGTGCCGGTAGTTGCCGCCGAACATGCGCAGCCGCGAGACTCCACTGCGCTCTGCCCGCACCTCGGCGATGGAGTCGACGCGTTCGAGCAGTTCGAGGTCGTGAGTGCACACGATCAGCACACCCGAATACCCGTCGACCGCTGTGTACAACCGTTGTCGCGCAACCCGATCGAGGTTGTTGGTCGGTTCGTCCAGCAGTAGTACGTCGGGCTCGGCCAGTAGCTCCGCGGTGAGAGCGAGCAGCGTGGCCTCGCCGCCCGACAGGGTGCCGATTCGGCGATCCAGGTCGTGGAGGGACCCGACGACGCTGCCGAGGCCGAGCTTGTCCAGCAACGCCAGAGCGCGCTCCTCGATGTCCCAGGCCGACCCGACGATTGCGAAGTCTTCCTCGTCGGCGGAACCGGATTCGATGCGATGCAATGCTTCTCGCACCGAATCGATGGCCAGTACCCGATCCACGGGTAGATCGGGGTCCAGTGTGATGTCCTGTCGCAGGTAGCCCAAGACGCCCGGCATCGTGATGGAACCTCGTTGCGGTACCAATTCCCCGGCGAGCAAGCTCAGTAAGGTCGACTTCCCCGCGCCGTTGGAACCGACGAGACCTGTTGTGCCGCTGGTAAAGATGGCCGACAAGGCGTCGAACACGGGGTCGCCGTCGGGCCAGGAGAACGTCAGGTTCGAGACAGAAAGGGAGGATGAATGAGGCATGGGCGCTCCAAAGGTGTGCATGCGGACGATCTGCAGGCGTCTAGGACCTTTGGAAGAGCAATGGCCTCTCCGAATCTGTGGGCAACAGGGCAGGACCCACGCTAACCCCGAACCCCGCGAGCGCGCAATCGAATTAGATCGTCGGGCCCTTCTTGCGTAGATCGTCGACCGTCTCCATGGCGCCGCGGAGCTCGTCCAACCACTCCTGGGTGTGTTCTCCGACCAGCTTGACGGCCCACGCGAGGGCGTCCGCGCGGGAGCGAGCGACGCCGGCGTCGACGAGGGTGTCCAGGACGCGACGCTCGGGCTGACGCAGGCGGGTCATGACCGGTACCGCGAGGTGGGTGAACAGGACCACGTCGGATCCGGTTCTCACCCCCCAGGCGACCTTGCGTCCGTATCGCTTCTCGGCCTCGGCGGCGATCTGCATGCGGTCGCCGCGGGTCGTTTCTCGGAACCGTGCGATGCGACCCTCGTTGGTGGCCGGTGAACTGTCCGGCTCTGCAGGCAATGTTCCGACGACGACGATCTCCTCTCGGTCGACCTCGACCGAGGCGGCACCGTCGAACCAGGTGTCCGGGAGTCGGCCACCGAACCAGTCGGCGGCGTCGGTGGCGTCCGGAATGTCTGCGTGGTGCCAGCCGCCGGGGCGGCCGAACGAGCGTCCGTTGGGTTTCATGAGGATTCCTTCGGTTGTGTTGTAAGACTGATTACATAATTACACATCATTTCGAGATCGTGCCACCAGTGTTTCGCGTACGCACTGGGGCATGATCGACCCCGTGCGCACTTCGAGAAGACCCACGACTCTGGCCGCGATCGTGTCCGTACTGGCATTGGTGCTCGCCGCCTGCGGTCAGAGTGGGCCCGATCAGCCGCAGACTGTCGCCGAGCAGTTCGCCGCCGCGGTCAACAGTGCGAACATCGACCAGGCGGCTGCGTTGACCACCGATCCGGCCGGCGCGACGGCAGCCCTCACCGAGCTGTACGACGGGCTTTCGGCAGGCGGAACGGTGACGGCAACTCCCGATTTCGAGGCCACCGACGCCAACGCCGATACCGGCACGTTCACGTTGAATGCCGGTTGGCGCTTCTCGACGACCACCGACGGCACCGCCGAACCCGACGGCGAGCCGAAGGAATGGAACTACACGACCTCTGCGACCGCGGCGGAGACCGAGCAGGGCTGGAAGATCACCTGGGACCCAGCGATGTTGGTGCCGGGCCTGACGGCCGACTCGTCGGTGCGCTTCACTCCGACCGATGCGCTCGTCGCGCCGCGCATCTTCGACGGCAACGGCGTCGAGCTGATGTCGCAGCAGGTGGTCACCCTGGTCAACGTCGATGCGACGGCCGATCCCGTGGCTGTCGCGAACCTCGTCGGATCCGTCGTCCCGGGTATCACCGCCGAGTACGTCACCTCGACTGTGGCTGCAGCGCAGGGTAATTCGGCCACCATCGTATTGCTTCGTCAGGCGGACATCGACCCCATCGGTGCTCAGCTCGCGACCGTCCCCGGAGTCACCCTGGCCCCGCAGACGCGGCTGCTCGCCACCGACCGCAACCTGGTGTCGCCGGTCCTCAACGACCTCACGACGCTGTGGGAGCAGGAGCAGGCGGCCAATCGTGGATGGGCGGTACAGGCTGTTGCAGCGGACGGCACCGTCACTCCGCTGGCGGGACGCGATGCCGGAACCGGCGACGATATTGCGACCACCCTGGATTCGGCACTGCAACTCAAAGCCGAGAATGCCCTTGCGTCGCTGCCGCAGCAGGCGGCCATCGTCGCGCTTCGGCCGTCGACGGGGGCGGTTCTGGCAGTGGCGCAGAATGCCGCCGCCGATGCCGAGGGCCCGATCGCGCTGACCGGCCTGTACCCGCCGGGGTCGACGTTCAAGACGGTGACCACCTCGGCTGCACTGCAGTCCGGTGCCGTCACCCCCGATACCGTGCTGCCGTGCCCGGCGACGGAGAACATCGAAGGCAGGCAGATCCCGAACGACGACAACTTCGATCTCGGCGACGTGCCGCTCCACACCGCCTTCGCCAAGTCCTGCAACACGACGATGGGCCGCCTCGGTGTGGCACTCCCGCCGAACGGACTGACCGACGCGGCCGCGCAGTACGGCCTCGGCGTCGACTACGTCACCCCCGGTCTGACGACCGTCACCGGCTCGGTCCCGTCGGCCGACACCCCGGCGCAGCGCGTGGAGTCCGCCATCGGTCAGGGACAGGTGACCGCGTCGCCGTTCGGAATGGCGCTGGTCGCGTCGTCGATCGCGAACAACGGATTGCTGCCGCCGACGGTCGTCGTCGGAGAGCCGGGCGTGGGCAACATGCAGCCGGCAGCGGTGAACCCGCAGGTCACCGAGCAGATCAAGACCATGATGCGCGAGACGATCACCGGCGGCACAGCGACGGCTCTCAATGACATCCCCGGGTTGCTCGGCAAGACCGGCACCGCGGAGTTCGGTGCCAACAACGAAGGCGCCCACGGTTGGTTCGTCGGGATCTCGGGCGATCTCGCGTTCGCGGTGTTCGTGAACGACGCGGGCAGTTCGAGCCCGGCCATCGAGGCTGCGGGTCGTTTTCTGCGGTGAATCGGCTGCGGCCGAGTCTCAATCGTGACCGGCTCGTATGAATCCCGTGCTTGTTACTCGTGTGACTATAGTGAATATTGTGACTCATGAGTTCTATGAGTCGTGCCCGTCGTGGCCCGCGCAAGGTCCGCGGTCGCTACCTCGTCGCCGTTGCAGCATCGGCGACGTTGACGGTCTCGGCAGTGTTCTGGATGGTCGATCGCCCGCCGAGCGAGGCCGAGGTGCTGGTCTCGAAGTTCGTCGACGCCCTGGACAACCGCGATGTCGCGGCCGCTGCCGCGATGACGACCTACCCGAACGCCGCGACGGCCGCGCTGAACCAGATGTTCGACGGCTTGTCGGCCGGTGGCACGTCCACCGGTGACTTCGACCTGACCCAGTACATGGACCTCTCGGACGAGAGTGGATTCTTCACCCTGGCGTCCGCCTGGAACTTCGGTGAGGGCAAGGACTGGAAGTACAGCGCACAGGGCTCGACCAAGAAGCTCAGCGTGGGTTGGCGCATCGCGTGGGATCCGGCCACCCTCGTCCCCGACCTCACCTCGGGCGGATCGGTCCGCTACACCCGGACCGACGCCGCCCCGCCGCTGATCTTCGACGCCGCGAACAACGTGCTGATGAGCGAGCGCACCATCAACGCCATCTCCCTCGACCCGGCGCAGATGAGCGATCCGGCCACGTCCACGGCGCGACTAGCGGATGTCATCGACGTCGTCGCCCCGCTCATCACCTCCGAATCGATGCTGGCCGAACTGAATTCGGCCGGCGGCGCACCGATCACCGCCGTGACCTTGCGTGACGACGACTTCGCCGTCCTCGAAGACGACCTGCGCGCCGTGCCGGGCGTCGTGGTCTCGCCGCAACCCAAACTGATCGTCGACGATCGTCGGATCACCTCTCCCGTGCTGGATTCGCTGCGCGCCGCATGGCAGGAAGGACGCGACGCCACCGCAGGCTGGGCCGTCGACACCTACACCGTCGACGGAACGGGCGAACGCCGCGTCGGATTCCAAGGACCGGGTGGGCCGGACCTGCACGCGACACTCGATCCGCGTATCCAGTTGGCAGCCGAGAATGCGGTCGTCATGGCGGGATCGTCGGCGTCGATCGTCGCCGTGTCCACCTCGACCGGCGCGATTCTCGCTGCGGCACAGAACAGTTACGCCAATGAGCAGGGCGACGTGGTGTTCGGGGGCTCCTACCCAGCAGGCACCGCGTCTGAGCTCGTGCGGGCCGTGCAGTCCGATCGCGGCGACGACAGTGCCGAAGACGCAGCTGCCGGCTTGGGTCTCGGTATCAACTACTCGATGCCGGGACTCGACGCCCACACAGGATCTCCCGCCGCCAGCCGCAGTGCGATCGACGGCATCAGGACCGTGTCCACTGCCTCCGGTGACGAGGCGACCGTGACTCCGTTCGGACTCGCGCAGATGGCAGCCGCGATCTCTCGGGGCAGCGCTCCGACTCCGGCGATCGTCGCGGGGCAGACCGCAGTCGCCGATCGAGAGTCCAAGGCAATGGGGTCGGATGCGGTAAACCGGTTGCGCGGCATACTCGCCGACTCGTCGAGCAGTAGCGGTCTCGACACGTTCGACGGTGTGCAGGGATTCGCCGGGGACAGTGGCGACGATCGCTTCGTCCTCGCCACCAGTGGTGACGTCGCATTCGCGGTGTACATCGAGGACGCGGACGGTGGAGACCAGGCAGTGCGGATGACGAGCCGGTTGCTGCAGGAGATGGCGAACCCCGTCGAATGAGCCTGAGGTTCAGGCCAGATAGTTAGGCGCGGTAGTTTCATTCGGTGACTGTGCTCGATTTCGGACTTCTGGTGGTGGCCGGGTTCTTCGCCGGGCTCATCGGGTTCGTCACCGGGCTCGCATCGCTCGTGTCCTACCCTGCTCTGCTCGCAGTGGGTTTGCCTGCGGTATCGGCGAACGTGACGAACACTGTTGCGTTGGTCGCGGCCGGTGTCGGAGCGACGGTGAGCTCCTCGGCCGAGCTGGCCAAGGACGGTAAGCAGTTGGTTCGCTACGCGATCTACTCGGCGCTGGGCGGCACCACGGGTGCGATTCTGCTGCTCAACACGCCGGACGGTTCGTTCGAGGTGGTCGTGCCGTTCCTGGTCGCTATGGCAGCCATCGCGCTACTGCTGCAGCCGAGTATCCGAAAGCTGTCCGGAGGCAGGCAGTTTCCGACGCTCTATCCGCTGGCGCTGTTCGCGGTCGCGATCTACGGCGGCTACTTCGGGGCCGGGGCCGGGGTCATCTTCCTCGCGCTGGCATTGATCTGCACGGCGGATACGTTCTGGCGCGCAAGCGTTCTGAAGAGCTTCTTCCTCGGTATCGCGAACCTGATTGCCGCGATCATCTTTTCGTTCTCCGGTCAGGTGAACTGGTGGGCTGCGCTCGCGCTGGCGATCGGTTGCTTCGCCGGCGGTGCCTGCGGGCCACCGACGGTCAAGGTGATCTCGCCGATCATTCTGCGTATTGCGGTCGGGATTCTGGGGCTCGGTCTCGCCGGGTGGCTGGGGTATCAGGCCTTCGGCTGAAGCCGTAGGTGAGCTGACCGTCCACTATTCCGGCCGGGCGGTGCGATCCCGCTTCCGAAGCGAAACAGTGGACAGTCAGGTCAGTTGTGCCTCGGCTTCTCGGGGCACGCTGCAGCAACCGCCGCTCGACGGGGCGTCGGGCTCGTCGAACAGGCCCGCGCCGCCGCAGACTCCGGTGTCGGGAAGCGTCAGCTCCACTTTCCGCGCGCCCTCGTGGTCGCCGGCGAGTTCGGCTGCGATGCTGCGGACCTGCTCGTATCCGGTCATCGCCAGGAATGTCGGTGCACGGCCGTAGCTCTTCATGCCCACCAGATACAGGCCCGGCTCGGGCTGGGTGAGTTCCTCGACGCCGTGCGGTGACACCGATCCACACGAATGCAGGTTCGGATCCACCAACTCGGCGACGAACTTCGGTGCCTGCAGGGTGGGGTCGAGGTCGAGACGAACCTCGGACAGCCAGGACAGATCCGGGCGGAACCCGGTCAGTGCGACGACGCGGTCGACGTCATCGATGCGCGATCCGGTGTCACCGATCAGAGCGAGCCGATCACCCTCCACTGCAACCGTTTCGGTGCGGAAGCCCGAGACCACGGTGAGGAATCCGTCGTCGACCGCCTTCTTGGCGCGCTGACCGAGAGCGCCGCGAGCGGCCAGTTCGTCCGCGTCCCCGCCGCCGAAGACCTCCGCGGTCACGCCTCGACGCACGGCCCAGGTGAGCGTCGTACCGGGCTCTTCCGCGGCGAGTTCGGCGAAGGTGATGATCGCGGTCAGCGCGGAATGGCCGCTGCCGGCGATGACGATGTGCTTGCCTGCGAACGTGGATCGAGTGGCCGGGTCGGTCAGATCGGGAACACGGTAGTCGATCCGGTCTGCGGCGGTCTTCTCGCCGATGGCCGGAAGTCCCTCGCTGCCCAGTGGATTGGGTGATCCCCAGGTGCCGGACGCGTCGACGACCGCGCGGGCGAGGATGCGTTCCTCGCTACCGTCGGAGTGGCGGATGTGCACCGACAGCGGCTCGGTGTCGCGGCCGGCGTCGACCACCCGGTCGCGTCCGCGGCGAGCTACGCCGACCACCTCGGAGTCGGTTCGGACCACATCGCCGAGAACGGCGACCAAGGGCGCGAGATACCGCTCCACCCATTCGCGTCCGGTGGCGTAGGTGTCGCCGTCCGGCGCGGTCCAGCCGGTGGATTCGAGCAGCCGGACGGCCGCGGGGTCGACGACCTCGGACCACGGGGAGAACAGTCGAACGTGATTCCACTCGGACACTGCCGATCCGGCAAACTTTCCGCGTTCGAGAACGACTACCCGGGAACCGGTTTCGGTCAGATGCGCCGCGGCGGCGAGACCGATGGGCCCTGCGCCGACCACCACTACGGGGTACGTGTTCATGACTGATCCACCTTTCTGCTGTTGACGATGGTGTCCACGGCTGCACGCGCTGTGCGGCCGACACCGATGAGCGTTGCCGACGCCGGGCCGGTCCAGTCGCCGTAGCCGAGAAGAATCAGGCTCGGTTCACCTCGAACATGGTTGCCGTCCAACACGATTCCCGACCCGTCGGCGTGCAGGTGCAGTGGCCGCAGGTGATGCAGAGCAGGGCGGAACCCGGTGCACCAGACGATCGCATCCAGCCGCTCTGTGGTGTGCCCGTCGGTGACACCGTCGGAGGTGAGCGCGGTGAACATCGGCCTGGCATGCAGAACTCCACGATCGCGAGCCTCTCGCACCGGCGGGACCATCACGATGTCTCCCAGACCGGCGACCCCGCCGGAATCCGCTGCGCCCTCGGCAAGAGCGCGAGCTCGATCGCTGGCGACATCGAACAACACTCGGCCGTCCACATCGTCGGGGAGAAACCTCGGCTCGCGGTTGGTGAACCACGTGGTGTCGGCGACAGTGGAGATCTCGGCCAGAATCTGCGCAGCCGAGTTCCCTCCACCGACGATGCCCACGCGCTTGCCTGCGAAGGAATCGGGCACGCGGTAGTCAGCGGCATGCAGCTGGGTCCCGCCGAACTCGCGCATGCCCGGGTAGCTCGGCCAGAACGGTCGTGACCACGTCCCGGTGGCATTGACGATCGTTGTGGCGCAGAAGGAGTCACCGTCGGTATCGACTCGATAGTCGTCGGTCGTACGATGCACCGACTTCACCTCGACGGGCCTGCGCACCGGCAACTCGTACTTGTTCTCGTATGCCCGCAGGTAGTCCACGACGTGCGATGCCGGAGGGAACCCGCTCGGCCAGCGTGGCATCGGCCAACCGGGGAGTCTCGAGTACTCGGCAGGCGAGAACAGGTGCAGCGACGGCCAGTAGTCCTGCCAGGAGCCTCCCGCATGCGTCTGGTCGTCGAGGATGACGAAGTCCAGCCCGGCTCGTCGCAGGTAGTAACCGGCGGCCAGTCCTGCCTGACCGCCGCCGATCACCACCACCTCCGAGTTCATTCGAGTCAACCGTCGGTGTCGCGCAATCGGGACACGAGTTCCTCGACTCGAGCGGCGATGTCGTCGCGCACCAGACGCATCCGTTCGATTCCGTCGATACCGCGTTCGGACGGCTCGTCGGTGTTCCAGTTCTCGAACGTCGGACCGTCGACGGGATCGACCCTCGCCTCGCTCCCGAGGGTGATCGCGTAGTCGATGCGAGACAACAACTTCGGGTCGATCGGTTTCGGCTGTTCACCGGCCAGGTCGACGCCGACTTCGAGGAGGGCCTCGGCCGAGAGTGCATTGACCGTTCCGCTCGGCTTCGTTCCCGCCGAGTGCACCTCCACCGCATCGCCGACGGCCTTGCGCATCAGACCGGCCGCCATCTGAGACTTGCCGCCGTTCTTGACGCAGACGAACAGCACGCTCGGTGTCGTCATGACACCGAACTCTGCTTGGCCGGAACCAGTTCGGCGATCAGGTCTTCGATGCGGCTCCTGATCTCGTCGCGAATCGGCCGGACCGCCTCGACGCCTTTGCCTGCCGGGTCGGCCAGTGCCCAATCGCGGTAGCTCACTCCGGGGAACACCGGGCACGCGTCACCACAGCCCATGGTGATGACGACGTCGGATGTCTCGACGGCCTCGGGGGTCAGAATTTTCGGGGACTGGGACGAGATGTCGATGCCGACCTCGGCCATGGCTTCGACTGCCGCGGAGTTGACGGTGTCCGCGGGAGCGCTTCCGGCGGAACGCACTTCGACGGTGTCACCGGCGAGATGAGTCAGAAATCCGGCGGCCATCTGAGATCGGCCGGCGTTGTGAACACAGACGAACAGAACGCTGGGGGTGGCGGACATCAGAATTCCTTCGGGGACGTGGTCGTGGACTCGGCGGGGGAGAAGCGTTTGCGCAGTGCGAGCGAGACGTAGACGAGGCCGACCAGTACGGGCACCTCGATGAGTGGTCCCACGA
The DNA here is from genome assembly GCF_002258235.1 of Rhodococcus sp. 06-470-2. Taxonomy (NCBI): domain Bacteria; kingdom Bacillati; phylum Actinomycetota; class Actinomycetes; order Mycobacteriales; family Nocardiaceae; genus Rhodococcus; species Rhodococcus sp. 06-470-2. The sequence goes on from NZ_NOYB01000010.1 coordinate 82,067, forward strand.
CTCCGGCGAGGGCTTGCCCGGATGTCGCCCCGTAGGTGGCGATGGCGACGGCGATCGCGAGCTCGAAGTTGTTGCCTGCCGCGGTGAACGCGAGGGTGGTGGTGCGTTCGTAGCCCAGACCCATCGCGGCACCGAGAGCGTAGCCGCCGCCCCACATCACCGCGAAGTACACGAGCAGTGGCAGCGCGATACGCACCACGTCGAACGGCTGTGACGTGATCCGATCACCCTGCAGCGCAAAGAGAACGACGATGGTGAACAGCAGGCCGTAGAGCGCCCACGGGGCGATCCTGGGGATGAACTTCTCCTCGTACCATTCGCGGCCCTTGGCGCGTTCGCCGAAGAAGCGAGACGCGAATCCCGCTATCAACGGGATTCCGAGGAAGATGAGGACCGAATTGGCGATCTGCCACGGCGACGCCTCGATGGTCGTCTGGTCCAGGCCCAGCCAGCCGGGCAGAACCGAGAGGTAGAACCATCCGAGGACCGCGAACATGAACACCTGGAACACCGAGTTGATCGCGACCAGAACCGCGGCGGCTTCTCGGTCGCCGCAGGCGAGGTCGTTCCAGATGATGACCATCGCGATGCATCGAGCGAGGCCGACGATGATCAGGCCGGTTCGGTACTCGGGCAGATCGGGGAGGAAAAGCCATGCGAGAGCGAACATCAGGGCCGGACCGAGGACCCAGTTGAGCACCAACGAGCCGATCAGCAGGCGCTTGTCTCCGGTGACGGTATCGAGGCGGTCGTAGCGAACCTTGGCCAGTACCGGGTACATCATGATCAGCAGTCCGATGGCAATCGGAAGTGACACTCCGTCGATGGAGATGGCCGACAGCGTGTCGTTCAGCCCGGGGATCATGCGTCCCAGGAGCAGACCCACGACCATGGCCACGCCGATCCACACGGGCAGGAACCGGTCGAGGGTGGAGAGCTTGCCGACCACGGCAGTATCGGTTTTCGTACTCATGCCATGACCTCCGTGGACTCTGCAGCGTTCAGCACGGCGGAAAGTTGCTGCAGCGCAGCGGGAATCACCGAGTAGTAGACCCAGGTGCCGCGGCGTTCGCAGTCGAGCAGCCCGGCTTCGCGCAACACCTTGAGGTGGTGCGAGATGGTGGGTTGGGAGAGGTCGAATGCGGGGGAGATGTCGCAGACACATGCTTCGCCGCCTGCATGGCTGGCGACGAGGCTGAGCAGGCGAAGCCGCACGGGATCTCCCAGTGCTTTGAACATGCGGGCGAGATCTCCTGCCCAGTCCGCGGTGAGGGGCTCACGGATCAGCGGCGAGCAGCATTCGCCGTCGACGGGACGGTCTTGATTCGACATCCGTCTATATTGACGTCTACCGAATCAGGCGTCAAGTGAACAGTTGCCGAACCCGAAGAAGGCGGTACCCGACACCGAGCGCGACCACGACGGTTCCGACGACGATGGACGGCATCGGCAACGTGGCGATCAGCACCACGCATCCGATGCTGCCGATGACCTGGAGGGCGCGTGGGTAGCGTCGATGCTCGGCATCCTGGGTGAACGCGCTCAGATTGGCCACCAGGTAGTAGAGCAAGACCCCGAACGACGAGAAGCCGATGGCGTCACGCAGATCCACTGTCAGGACCAGCACGCAGACGATCACAGCCAGGGTGATCTCGGCGCGATGCGGCACCGAGTACCGCGGGTGGACTGCGGCCAGATACGACGGCAGGTCGCGGTGGCGGGCCATCGCCAGGGAGGTGCGTCCGATGCCGGCGATCAACGCGAGCAATGCCCCCAGCGCAGCCAGGCCGGCACCGATCCGCATCACCGGCGACGCCCACGAATGTCCCGACGCCACCGCGAGATCGACCAATGGGGCAGACGACGAGGCCAGGAGTTCGGGGCCGAGAACCGTCAACAACGTCACCGCAACGAGCGTGTAGACCAGCAATGCGATACCGAGCGCGGAGACGATGGCGCGTGGGATGGTCCGTTCGGGTCGGACGACCTCCTCGCCGAGGGTCGCGATGCGCGCATAGCCCGCGAAGGCGAAGAACAGCAGTCCCGCCGACTGCAGAATGCCGTACCACCCGTTCTCGGTGAGCGACCCGAGTCCGTCGACGGCGGGAACGGACGAGCCGGTGAGGCCGAGGACCACTGCGATGACGAGGACGGTGAGGACGGCGGTGACCAAGATCTTCGTCAGCACGGCCGTGCGGGTGATGCCGAAGCAGTTCACCGTGGTGAGCGCTGTGATGGCAAGTATCGCAACGAGTTCGGTGTAACCGGCAGGTGCGACATAGGCTGCGAATACCAAAGCCATGGCCGCCGAACTCGCGGTCTTACCGATCACGAACGTCCACCCGGCCGCAAAGCCCGGCCACTCGCCGAGCCGCTCACGGCCGTAAACGTACGTGCCGCCCGACGTCGGATACTGCGCGGCCAGCTGGGCCGAGGAGGTGGCGTTGCAGAATGCGACGACCGCAGCGACGGCCAAACCGATGAGCAGGCCCGCCCCTGCGACAGCCGATGCGGGAGCGAACGACGCGAACACCCCGGCCCCGACCATCGAACCGACACCGATGACGACGGCGTCGACAAGACCGAGGCGACGGGCCAGCGGCCGTGTCACGCCCGAAGCCGGTTCTCGCTCACGGCGACAACTGTAGGCGCTGCGAATCGACTCAGCGCAGTTCCTGGAACTCCGACAGCAGCGCGAAGGAGGCCTCGCACAATTCGGTCTGCGTCAGCAGGATGCCGATGGTCCCGTCCGGGTCGACGAAGAAGTCGGTGCCCTGCCCGCCGGACCAGCCGTACCGACCGAGATGGTCACCGTCGGTGACGACCGAGACGCCGAATCCCCACCCCGTTCCCGGCCAGAAGCCGGGGTAGAAACTCTCGTCGGTCTTGATCGACGCAGGCACCTGGTCGTGTGTCATGAGCTCCAGGTGCTCGGTCGACACCGACGTCTCGATCGCACGAAGGAAGCGGTGAAAATCGGTCGCCGTCGACACCAGCTCGCCGTGACTGACGTCGACAGGGGGCGGTCCCGCGTAGGGCCCGCCTGCGATGGGTTCGGTTTCGATCAACGACCCGTTCTCCAACCGGTAGGCCGCCGTCAGGCGGTGGCATCGGTCGGTCGGTACCCACAGCCCGGTGTCGGGCATCCCGAGTGGCGTGAACAGGTCGTCGCGGAGGTGGTCCTGCAGAGACCGGCCGACGATGCGAGAGACGAGGATGCCGAGGATCGCGAAGCCGTGGTGGTAGCGCCACCCGGTACCGGGCTGGAACGCCAGAGGAAGTTCGGTCATGCGTGCCAACCACTCGTCCGCGCCGAGCGGAGACGGCGCGGGGCCTGCTTCGGTGTCGTTGTCCCTCATGGCACGGGCCAGCGGGGTGTCTCCCATCTGAATTCCGTACCCACTGGTGTTGGTCAGCAAGTGCCGCAACGTGATCGGTCCCTCTCGAGCGACGGTGTCGTCGAGTGCAGCGTCGGGGCGGGTGAGCACCGGCAGGCCGGCGAGTTCGGGAAGCCAGGGCACGACATCGTCGTCCAGCGTCAGTCGGCCCGCCTCCACGAGGCGCAGGGCGGCCACGCTGGTGACGATCTTGGTCATCGACTGGATCCGGACGATGGCGTCGACTGCCATCGGTGGGCCGCCGACCGCCGATGACCCGACCGCGACGGGTTCTGCATCAGGGCCACCCAGTAACGCTGTTGCCCCCGGCATCAGCCCGTCCTCGATGTGCCGGGTCAACAGCTCTCGCACGGTTCCGCTCACGGAACTCATCGTGTCACCGGAGCGGTCGGGATTCCAACGGTCGCTACTTCCGGTTCTGGTACACGTCCGGGATGCCGTCGTGGTCGTCGTCGCGGGTTTCTTCGATGTGGAAGTCCCGGTAGGCCTTGTTGCGGCTGCGCAGGATGATGGCGGCCAACGATGCCGCGATGATCGAACCGGTCAGGACGCCGACCTTGACGTGGTCGTCGCGCTCGGTTCCTTCGCCGAACGCGAGGTCGCCGATGAGCAGCGAGACGGTGAATCCGATACCCGCGAGCATCGCGACACCGAGAACGTCGAGCCACTTCAGTCCGGCGTCCAACGTGGCCCGAGTGAACCGAGAGACGAGGTACGTGGTGCCGAAGATGCCGATGGCCTTGCCGATGACGAGGCCGGCGATGATGCCGATGGCGATCGGATCGGTCAGCGCGCTGGCCAGGCCGGAGAATCCGCCGACGGTCACACCGGCCGCACAGAATGCGAACAGGGGAACCGCGATGCCCGCGGAGATGGGCCGGATCTTGTGCTCGAAGTGTTCGGCGAGGCCGGGGCCTGCTTCGGGGCCGCCGTTGGCCTTGCTGCGCATGACCGGAACGGCGAAGCCGAGGAGGACGCCCGCGACGGTGGCGTGAACGCCGGACTCGTGCATCAGAACCCAGGTCACGACAGCCAGTGGGATCAGGATCCACCAGGAGCGAACGCGCATCTGTACGGCCACGGCGAACAGCGCGAGCGGAATCAGTGTCAGGCCGAGCGCGACGAAGTTGATGTCGTCGGTGTAGAAGATTGCGATGACGCTGACGGCCAGCAGGTCGTCGACCACGGCCAGAGTCAGCAGAAAGGTTCGCAATGCAGTCGGCAGGTGGGTGCTGATCACGGCGAGAACGGCGACGGCGAACGCGATGTCGGTTGCCGTCGGGATGGCCCAGCCGAGCAGAGCTCCGTCTCCGGTGCCGAGGTTGATCAGGACGAAAATGACTGCAGGAACTGCCATTCCGCCGACCGCCGCGGCCACCGGTAACGCGGCGCGTGCCGGATCACGCAGGTCACCCGCGACGAATTCTCGCTTGAGCTCGAGTCCGACGACGAAGAAGAAGATGGCCAGCAGCCCGTCCGCGGCCCACGTCGAGAGCGTCAGATCGAGATGGAGCGCCGAGGGGCCGACCCGGGTGCTCATCAGCGAGTCGTATGCCGCGGACCAGGGTGAGTTGGCCCAGATCAGTGCGACGAGGGTGGCGACGAGAAGCAGTGCTCCACCGACGGTCTCCTTGCGAAGGATCTGCGCGACGCGGTCGGCCTCGGACCAGGAGCCGCGGGAGAACAGCGGCAATCGTGTGGGTGGAGTCGACGAATCTGTCACGGTGAGAACGCCTTTCGGTAGCTTCGTTGAGCTGCGAACCGACCGAATGTCAGGCAGTGGGTACGCAGCACAGAGTTGTTGCCGACCAGACTTCCCGGCGCACCGTGGATCATCCTATCGCGCCGAGGCCGTTCTCGACGAACTCTGCAGTCAACGAACGCTCGGCACGAACTTCGCCAGCGCTCGCCAACCCAGCAGCAGAACTGCGGTGGACAGCGTTGCGACGACGATGAACGATCCGGCTGTTCCCTGCCCGGTCACCGCACGCAGCACCATGCCCACCGCGACCGTCATCACCCACACGACGATGCCCGTCGGGACGATGAGGAAAGCGTCGAACTTGTTGCGGTACAAGGCGAACGCGATGATCCAGCCGATGGCGGCACCGACGACGAACGGCCAGGCGGTGTGGAACAGGCCGGACAGTGCGGTGGCTTCGGCGTGACTGCGCCGACCGATCGCGGCGAACAGCACGACCATGAGCAGGTCGATGACGGCAGCAACTACTGGGGAACGAAACTTCACGCGCACCACTGTAGACACCGACAGCGAACGGCCCGCACCGACGAATGCGGTGCGGGCCGTTCGGGGGACCACTCGGTGCGGATCGATGTGGGTGTCAGTCGCGTGGACTGCAACGAAGTCGCATTGATCCGGAAGAGGCTGCGAAGCGAGGCGGACTTACGCCTGCAGTCCGGCCTCGATTTCGAGGTTCAGCGTGATCTTGTCGCCGACGACAGCGCCACCGCCTTCGAGGGGCATGTCGATGCTGATGCCGAAGTCCTTGCGGTTGATGACGGTGCTGGCCTCGAAGCCGGCGACCGGTCCGTTGCCCATGCCTGCGTTGACGCCGTTGAACTCGAGCTTGAGATCGATGGAGTTGGTGACGCCGTGGAGGGTGAAGTCGCCCGTGACGACGAAGTCTCCGCCGTCGGCCTTGACCGAGGTGGACTTGAACGTCGCGTTGGGGAACTTCTCGACCTCGAAGAAGTCGGCGGTCTTGAGGTGGCCGTCGCGCTGCTCGTTGTCGGTGGTGATGGACGCGACGTCGATTTCGGCGTCGACCGACGGCGTGCCGTCCTCGGCAACGGTGATGGTGCCGCTGAAGTTCTGGAAACGGCCACGGACCTTGCTGACCACCAGGTGGCGGACGGTGAATCCGACGGTGGAGTGCGCCGGGTCGATGACCCAGGTGCCTGCGGTGAGCTCGGGAAGTGCGATCGCGGTGGTCATGGGGACTCCTAGGGGTTGAAGTTTCAATGCTGATAGTACACAAGCGGACCAGGGTCCGTATATATTCCGAGTGAACAGAAGGTGACGGACAACACAGCTCGTGACGCTACGCGGTCTCCGGATCGCCCTTGGCGTCGCGGATGTCCTCGGTACGTCGCAGCTCGGCGGTCTCCTGCTGCTCGAGTGCGATGTCGAACTCGAGATCGGCGTGCTGGTGCTTGCGGAACAGCACGAGAAACACGATCCACCCGACGATGGCGACGAGGATGAAACTCACGCCGCGGTACACCAGGGCCGAGGCGACGGCCTGCGATGCGCTGATCGAGGCAGCGCTGGTGAGGAACGCGATGAGGGTGGCGTCGACGACGACGAGGCCACCGGGTGCGAGGGGAACGGATCCGACGGCTTTGCCCGCGGCGAAAGCGATGAGCAAACCGGACAGTCGCGGATCTGCGCCGACGGCGAAGCACGCGAACGCCAGGCAGGCGACGTCGCCGAGTCGATGCACGGCCGACCACGAGAGGGTGAGCGCCCCGTCGCGTTTGCCGAGCTGAACGGACTGGATCTGGCCGATGATCTTGTCGATCCCCTCGGCACCCGCGTCGAGTTCGTGGTTGCGGACCGCGTTGTATCTCCGCAGTCCCCAGCGCGCGACGGTCTTGATCGACTCGGGGTGATCGGAGATGTAGCGAACGGCGGCGACGATGGCGATGACGCCTGCGATCGGAAGCACCACGGTGAACGTGTTGAACGAGCTGCCGACCACCAGTCCGCCCGCAACGCCGAGCACGGCCAGTCCTGCCGCGGCGATGACGCCGGAGATCGCCAACTGCCAGGACGCAACGACCGGGCTCGCTCCCCAGCGGCGTGTCTCGCGATAGGTGAACGCCGTGGAGAACACCTGGCCTGCGGGCAGGGTGAGCGCCATCGCGGTACTGCCGTAGATGACCGCCACGGATTTGCGCTGACGCACCTTCACTCCGCCTGCGTCGAGCAACTGCTTCTGCACCCTGCCGAAAGCGCTCAGCGACACCGCTTGGGCGACTATGCAGGCTGCCAGCCAACCCCAGTGGATCTCGCGGACGGCTGTCCAGGATTCGTGCAGCCGCGGCCACAGGTAGATCGCCTCGCCGACCAGGAGCGCCACCAGGGCGATTCCGGCGATCCACTTGACCCACCGCAGTCGGTTTCGCGGACGCCGCACTGCGGGTCCGCGGGTGGAGCTGGGGTCGGGCACCCTGTCAGACTAACTGTCGCGCGAGGAGGAATCGGGATAGTCCACCGGCCAGGCCAGGTGGGTGGCCCGTCGTCGACCACGCAGTTGCACCTGGTCTCCCAGCTCCCACTGTTCCTGTTCCTCGTCGTCGGCGAAGTACAGGGCCGAGGTCGACGCCAGGACGCGTCCGGGACGCAGTTTGGCGAGCTCGGTGAGTCGCGAGGCCTCGTTGACCGGGTCTCCGATGACCGTGTACTCGAAGCGCTCCGACGCACCGATGTTTCCGGCGACGGCCAGACCCGCGGATACACCGATGCCGATGTCGAGGCCGGTGATCTCGTCGAGCGCGAATCTCAGTTCGCGCGCGGCGGCGAGCGCGGCGGTCGGGGCGTCGGGACGATCGAGTGGGGCACCGAAGATCGCGAGGGCCGCGTCGCCCATGAATTTGTTGACGAAGCCGTGATGACGTCCCACGACGTCTACGACCACTCGGAAGAACTCGTTGAGCAGCACCACGACCTCGCCCGGTGGGCGCTCGGAGGCGGTGGCCGTGGAGCCGACCATGTCGACGAACAGCACTGCGACGAATCGTGTCTCACCGCCGAGTTCGGTTCCGAACTGCAATGCCCGACGCGCCACGTCCTCACCGACGTGTTGGCCGAACAGCTCTCGCAGGACGCGTCGTTCGGCCGATTCCTCCATCATTCGGTTGAAGCCCACCTGTAGGCGTCCGATCTCGGAGCCGTCGAACACGTCGACCTCGACGTCGGTCTCGCCGCGCTGAACGCGCTCGATAGCGCGGTGCAGCTGGCTGATCGGGTCGGAGATCTGGCTCGCGGTGAGCATCGAGAGCACGAACGCCTGCACGATCGCCAGCACGCTGAGCAGGATTATGGCCACCGCGAGCGCGTTGGGAGAGAACACCAGATCGGTGGTGATCTGCGTGGCGCACAGCAGGATGATGCCGATGACGGGCATCAAGGTGCCCAGTCCCCACGTCATGGCCATGCGGGTGCCGACGCCGGGCGTCATGGTGCGGTCGAATCGGCCCTCGCTCAACGCCAGTGCTGCGACCGGTCGCAGGATCCGTTCGCCGAGCATGTACGTGAATCCGAACGTCACGGTGGCGGCCATACCGACGGTAACGATGACGGCGATGGACAGCGACGGCATCTCCGCGATGGTCAGCAGCACGAAGATGATGCCGCCGATGATCCAGAGGATGAGGTGCACGATCGCCTGACGCAACGGCGCGTGCAGCGTCGTCATCTGTTCCTTGCGGGTGGGTGGGCCGCCGCGGAGCTGCCACCTGATCACCGACCGCAGGAGGAAGTACGCATAGATCAGGCTGACGACCAGGGCCACCAGTAGGTACGCCCCGAAGATGTACACGTTGCGCACGCGGTCGGCGACGATCGATTGCGATTCGGGGATGGGCAGGCCGTATCGCACGAAGGCGAACACGAGGACCGCGCCGAAGACGTTGGCGATGAGCATCGAGAGCATATAGAGCGGCCAGCGACTCTTCAGGGTGAGCGAGACCGCTCGGAAAGATGCCAGCACGGGTTAAATTTAGCGGGTGAGCACCGACGAGTTGCGGGCGCAAGGTACGGGGGCGTCCCCGGGCCCCACTTCGGCTGCGGATTCGGTGCATCCGCTGGTGCGGGTCGGCGCGGAATGGACGTGGCGACTGCTTGTCCTGTTTGCCGGATTCATCACGTTCTGCCTGGTGGTGGCCAAGCTCAGCACCGTCGTCATTCCGTTGGGCCTGGCGCTCCTGGCGTCGGCGATGCTCGTTCCCGTCGTCGATTGGATGCACCGACGCGGAGTGCCACGTGCCGTCGCGGTGATCGTCGTGATCATCGCCAGCATCGGCGTAGTCGCCGGGATCATGACCTTCATCGTCGAGCAGTTCATCGAAGGCCTGCCGCAGGTGGGTGACCAGTTCACCCAGTCCATCAACGGCATCGAAGAATGGCTCAGCAACGGTCCCTTGCACATCAGCGAGGATCAGATCAGGCAGGCCACCGACAGCCTCGTCAAGGTCATTCAGGACAATCAGGAAGCCGTTACGAGCGGAGCCCTGACGACCGCAGCGGTGATCGGTGAAATTCTCACCGGCGCACTGCTGACACTGTTCACCCTCATCTTCTTCCTGTACGGCGGCGATCAGATCTGGCAGTTCGTCACCCGACTGGCGCCGACCGCGGCCCGCAGAAGAATCCGCACCGCCGGCATCCAGGGCTTCGGGTCCCTGGTGGGATACGTCAGGGCGACGGTTGCCGTCGCAGCCGCCGATGCCGTCGGGATCGGTGCCGGTCTGGCCATTCTCGGTGTGCCACTGGCGCTTCCATTGGCCTCGTTGGTGTTCATCGGAGCATTCATCCCCATCATCGGTGCGGTGCTGACCGGATTCGTCGCGGTGTTCATCGCACTGGTCACCAAGGGCCTGATCACCGCGGTGATCACCCTCGGCATAGTGGTGGCCGTCATGCAGCTCGAAGGCCATGTGCTGCAACCACTCCTGCTGGGCCGCGCCGTGCGACTGCACCCGTTGGCGGTGGTCCTGTCCATCACCGTCGGCATTCTGCTCGCGGGCATCGTCGGAGGCCTGCTGGCGGTGCCGATCGTCGCCGTCCTCAACACCGCCGTGCGGTCGCTGCTCGCCGACGACCCGGACGAGGTCTACGAGGAACTCGAGGTGCCCGACCCGCTGTATTCCGCCGAGCCGAGCAATCCGGACACTCCGCCCGGAAGCGACGTGCCTGAGCGGCTTGCCAAGGGAGAGTTGACGACCCCGGATACCGAGGCTGCCGATACCGAGACAGCAGGTCCGAAGACCGATGCGGACGGCTGACCGGGTACGGACCACGCTCACCTCGTCCGATCCCGACACCCCGCTCTGGCGGGCCTCGCAGGCTTTCCGGCTGATCACACTGGTCTACGCGATCAGTTATCAGGCCGCGACCGTGGACAATTACACCAACCCGCGGCTGAGCTGGTTCCTCGTCGCTCTGATGGCCGTGTGGTCCGGGGCATCGGCGCTGATGCTCGCACGCGCATCACTGCCACGCTGGCAGGTGGTGCTCGCCGATCAGGTCATCGTCATCGCGCTGATGGCGTCGACGAGGTTGGTGGCCGATTACGATTGGTACAGCACCCGCCAAACTCTGCCGACCACGCTGTGGGCCACCAACGCCGTCATCTCTGCCGCAATCTTGTTGGGCCCCAAGGGCGGAATTGCATCGGGGGTGGCGATGTCGGTGGTCAGCGCACTCGTCCGCGACCGCTTCGACTCCGATCTCTGGTCCGATGCCACCGCCCCGGTCCTGCTCTCGGCCGGACTGGCACTGGGACTGGCGTCGAACACCGCCAGGCGCGCCCACGAAGAATTGCGCCGCGCAGCACTATCGGCCGCGATCACCGAGGAGCGAGAGCGGCTGGCCCGGCAGGTGCACGACGGAGTGCTGCAGGTCCTGGCCCTGGTACGACGGCGTGGTCTCGAAATAGGCGGGCCGGCAGCCGAACTCGCCGAGCTGGCCGGCGAGCAGGAAGTGGCTCTGCGTGTGCTGATCTCGGAACAGGCAGCTCCTCGGGACGACCATACCGGCTCGATCGTCGACGTCAGGGCGCTGCTGCGAACTCAGGCGGGCACATCGATCTCGGTCTCGACGCCCGCCGATCCCGTGCTGGTCGAATCCGACGTCGCCGAGGAACTCGCCGCCGTCGTGGCCACCGCACTGTCCAACGTCGAACTCCACGCGGGAGCCGATGCGAAGGCCTACGTGTTGCTCGAGGACGTCGACGGGGAATTGATCGTCAGTATCCGCGACGACGGCCGCGGAATCCCTGCCGGACGGCTCGCCGCCGCCGAGGCCGAAGGTCGGATGGGCGTCTCGAAATCGATCCTCGGCCGCGTCGAATCTCTCGGCGGTACTGCGATACTCGACACCGACGAGGGTGAGGGAACCGAATGGGAGATCCGCATTCCGCGAGCGAAGGGACCGGAATGACAGAGGAAGCGAATGCCGACATCGCGGTGATGGTCGTCGACGACCACCCGATGTGGCGCGACGGTGTCGCCCGGGATCTCGAGGCCGCCGGATTCCGGGTAGTCGCCACCGCGGACGGCGTTGCCGCTGCGGGGCGCCGCGCCCGAGCGACCACACCCGATGTGGTGCTGATGGACATGCATCTGCCCGACGGCAACGGAGCCGATGCCACCGTCGCCGTCCTGGACGCCTCGCCCGAGACCAAGATCCTGGTGCTCTCGGCCTCCGCCGAACGCAGCGACGTGCTCGACGCGATCAAGGCGGGTGCGACCGGTTACCTGGTCAAGAGCGCATCGGCCGAAGAACTGTTCGACGCGGTCCGTGCCACGTCGGCCGGGCAGGCGGTGTTCACTCCCGGCCTCGCGGGCCTGGTACTCGGAGAGTTCCGGCGGATGTCGTCCTCGCCCGAGCCTGCATCCGACACTCGCCCGACGCTGACCGACCGCGAGACCGAAGTACTGCGCCTGGTCGCAAAAGGATTGAGCGCCAAGCAGATTGCGACCCGACTGACGCTCAGCCATCGCACCGTCGAGAATCACGTCCAGGCGACCTTGCGAAAACTGCAGCTGGCCAACCGCGTCGAACTGACCCGATACGTCATCGAAAAAGGGCTGTGAGGGTTTGCGTCGGTAGCCGAGGGGCACTCTGCATTCCATGACCGACAACGAAAATGCAGTGGACACCACCGTCGACCCGGCGAAGCACTCGAAGGGGGTCGACGCCGATCTCGATCAGACCGGTGCCGAGCGCGACGAGGCGATCGACGAGTTCGACGGCCACCTGGACGGGTCGGGCGAGGAGTCCTCGCTACCGACGCCCGAGCCGACCGACGTGGCCGACAAGTCCGAGGAGAAGACCGTCACACGGTCCGAGTAGCGCTACGGACTGCACAACCTGCCGAGCGCGAACTTGGCGATCGGCACGTACGGCAGAACCAGTGGCAGTGGGCCGTCGATCGTCAGCCACGCCCTGGTCCCGTTGGGTCGTGAGACGACGCCGTGCGTCAGGTCGACCCCGATGGCCTGATTCTGGAACCAGGCCGACCATGCCCACGTCCACGATCGCTCGTCGACCGAATGCACCCGGAAGTCGATCGGCAGCCCGAGCGGCCCCAGCACTCGGCCGGTGGTGTCGGCGTCCAGGCGCTCACCGCGGTACTCGACGCCGATGATCTGTGGAGCCCAGGTCTTCCAGGCCGTCGGTTCCATGTAGCGTTCCCAGACCTCGGGGGCGGGGGCGTTACCGGTCGATTGCAGAGTCACTCGCATCTGCCTCACCTACCCGTTGGTAGCGATCCCCACACAGAATTACGTGAGGGTTCGGCCACTGTCCATCACCGCGCCGTCGGGCGGACTCTCGGCTGGGGAGACTGGTCGGGTGCGCGTCGTGCAGGTGGCCAACTTCTACGGACCGAGGTCCGGCGGCTTGCGGACGGCCGTCGACCAGCTCGGATCGGGGTACGTGGCCGGCGGCCACGAGGTGACTCTGATCGTGCCGGGCGAGCGACGGAGTGAGACGCTGCTCCCGTCGGGAGTGGTGCGCATCGAGGTGCCGGCACCGCGGATTCCGCTCACCGGTGGGTATCGGGTGGCCGACCCGCGCCGAGTGTCCTCGGTGGCGGCCGGATTGCGGCCCGACGTGATCGAGGTATCGGACCGACTGACACTGCGCGGCATGGGTGCCTGGGCCGCGCGCCGAGACGTGCGCAGCGTGATGATCTCTCACGAACGTCTGGACCGTCTGCTCGCGCAGACGATGCCGATGCGCTGTGCTCGCCCCATCGCGGACCTGGCCAATCGGCGTACGGCCGAGCAGTACGACGCCGTCGTGTGCACCACGGAGTTCGCGCAGCAGGAATTCGAGCGCATCGGAGTGCGCAACGTGCACCGAGTGCCGCTCGGCGTGGACCTCGACCTGTTCCATCCGCGGCGTCGGCACGTGGGCAACCGGTCGGCTTGGTTGGGCGACGCCGATCGCCTGCTGGTGCACTGCGGCCGGCTGTCGGTGGAGAAGCACGTCGAGAGAAGTATCGATTCGCTTGCTGCGCTGTGTGATTCGGGAATGCGGGCGCGGCTGATCATCGCCGGCGACGGCCCCCGTCGAGCCGGCCTCGAACGACGTGCCCGCGGCCTACCCGTCGACTTCCTCGGCTTCGTCGACGGCAGAGCGGCCGTCGCAGCCCTGCTGGCCTCTGCGGACATCGCTCTCGCACCGGGACCACACGAGACGTTCGGCCTCGCTGCCTTGGAATCGCTCGCCGCAGGCACCCCCGTCGTCGTCTCCGAGACCTCGGCGTTGGCGCAGATCGTCACCCCACACTGCGGCGGATCCTCCGAGAACACCGCAGACGGATTCGCCGCCGAGATCGAACGAGTACTCGAACTACCGGTCGACGGCCGCCGCATCGCCGCCAGGTTGCGCGCCGAACAGTTCGGATGGCCGGCGTCGGTGTCCGGAATGCTCTCCGTTCTCGGCGGTCGCGCAGCCTGAGATCTTCGCTACCCTGAACCCATGGAGGCGAGGGATCTGAGAGTGTCCGATGCCGAACGCGAACACGTCGGGCAGCTGCTGCAGCGCGCGGTGGGCCAGGGCATGTTGTCGCTCGGTGAGTTCACCGAGCGAATGGACACCGCATTGGCGTCGAAGACCCGCGGTGAACTGAACTCGGTACTCGCCGACCTGCCCGGAATGCAGATCGCCGAGGAACATCGCCCGGCACCGAAGCCCTTTCCCGCGCCCACCCCGCAACCGACGACGCGCCGCGTCGTTCACGAGCATTGGGGACACGGCAGCGGCGCGTCGGACACACTGCGCGGCACCATGTCCACCATCACCCGCAAGGGACCGTGGAACGTGCCGCCGAGCATGCGCGTCTCCACCCGCATGTCGACGGTGACACTCGACTTCACCCAGGCGGTCATGTCCACGCAGGTGGTCGAGATTCACGTCGACGACTACTGCAGCACCGTGACACTGATCGTGCCCACCGAAGCGACAGTCGATCTCAACCGCGTCGAGACGGTGGCGGGTAGCGCCACCAACAAGGTCCGCACCGGGCCTCCGTACGGGCCGCTGCATCTCGTGGTCTCGGGCAAGGTTCGCTTGGGTTCGGTGACCGCCAAGCATCCCTTCGGTAGCTCGATCCGTCGTATGTTCGGCTAGCGAGGCGCTTCTACTCGAGCAATCCGAGTAGCACTACTCACGCTTTCCGGCCGCCACGGTCGCAGGATCTAACCCATGACTTCTCCCCAGAGCTCCGGGCTGGATCCGCAACTCGTCGCGCGACTGTCCAGCCGCTTCGATTCATTGGGCGACCACATGCGCCAGGTGGCCGTCGACCTGCAGAACCTGCAGTCCCAGCTCGGTGCCACAACGGCTCCCGCTCCCACGCGGCAGGCGTCGGCACCGGCAGCTCCTGCCGTTGCGCCTCCGGTGGCGTCACCACCGCTGCCTCCGCAGCCCTACGGTCAGCCGTTCGGCCACATCGTCCGTCAGCCGGTGGGGCAGCAGGCAGCTCGGCCCCAGCCCACCATGACCTACCCCGCACCACCCAGTGGACCGGTCGTCGCGCCTCGCCCGCCGGCTCCGCCGCGCGAACCGTGGTGGCAGCGTGACGGTGTCATCAGTCGTCTGCTGGCTGTCGCAGGCGCAGGCGTCACCCTCGTCGGTGTCGTGATGCTGCTCGTCCTCGCCGCACAGGCCGGGTGGTTCGGCCCTACGCTGCGGGTCGCCGCGGGCGCAGTGTTCTCACTCGCGCTGATCGGTGCAGGTGTCCGAGTGTTCGGCCGCTCCGGCGGACGCATCGGCGGAATAGCCCTCGCCGCCACCGGCATCGCGGGCCTGTACCTCGATGTACTCGCGACGTCCGTCCTGTACGGCTGGCTCGATCCCGTACTCGGGCTGATCACCGCATTCGGAATTGCCGCAGCCGGAACGGCACTCGCAGTGCAGTGGACGTCGCAGCCGATGGCGGTGCTGATTCTCGCCGGTGTCGCGGTGTGTGGACCGGTGCTGACCGACGGCCTCACCCTGACCCTGATCGCATTCCTCATCGCCACGTACGTCGCCAGCTTTCCGGCTCAGATCGGCCGCAATTGGCCACTCCTGCAGGTCGTTCGGACCGTACCCCTCGTCGGTGCGGTGCTGGCTGCCATCGCGAGTGTCGATCTGTCCGGATCCACCGGCGACCTCTGGCTGCTCCTGGCCGTCGTGTCGGTGGCCGTCTTCGGGATCGGAACCTCACTGGAGTTGCTGCGCCGCAACGTCTCCGATGTGGTCGCCACCGTCATGATCGCTCTCGCGTCTGTGCCGGTGCTGGTCTCTGCCGACGTTTTCGATCGCGCCGCGACCGTCTCTGTCCAACTGGTTCTTGCTGCTGCAGCCGTGGCGATCGTAATTCTGGTGAGGTGGTTGCCAGGGCACGCTCGCATCGCCGTCGCGGTGATCGGAGCGCTGGCGACGCTGCAGGCCGCAGTCGAGTCGACGACCCTCGAGATTCGCCCGGTGGTGCTGTTCGCCGTCGCGTCGGCACTGATCGCGGTGGCCCACAGCACCCGCTCGACACTCGCATACTCGATCGGCAGCGGATTCGGCGTGATCGGCGCACTGATGTTCGTCTCGGTCAGTCCGCCGCAGGCGCTGCTGGACTCCGATCACGCAGTGGGCAGCGTCGGTATCGCCCTGGGCGGAATCCTGCTCGCTGCAACGGCATTCGCCTTCGCGTACGTGCTGGCCGAACTGAAACCGGTCGACGACGGGCTGCGGACCCTTGCCATCGTCTCCGGCGTACTCGCGCTGTACGGCCTGACGGCGGCAACGGTGACCCTCGGCATCGGAATCGGTGGCGAAACAACGGGATTCACTGCAGGCCACACCGCGGCGACCATCGAGTGGATGATCGCAGCCTTCGCACTCCTGGCATTCGGGCTGCGCAGTGTCACCCACGCGCATCTGGCACTGCTGGCCGGACTGTCCTTGACCGCGGCGGCCATCGCAAAACTGTTCCTGTTCGACCTCGTCGCCCTGGACGGACTGTTCCGAGTCATCGCCTTCATCGCAGTGGGACTACTGCTGCTGATCGCGGGCACCCGTTACGCGAAGGTTTTCGCGGACCGAGAGAGTGCGGCAGTGTCTTCCTGACCTCCCCACACCGCGTGAATGGACCATTGCATACGTCTGAGGAGTGCAGTGGTCCATTCACGCGTCCGACCCGAGCCCGGCCACACCGCATCAATGGACCATTGCATACGTCTCGGCGGTGCAGTGGTCCATTGACGCGTTGTGGGGGCGGCGGCGCGTCAGTCGTCTTTCGGAGCCGTTTCGCCCAGTCCGAGTCTGCGTTGCATGCGCTTCATGCCCGCCGGTGCCCACCAGCTTGCGTCGCCGAGCAATTTCATCGTCGCGGGCACCAGGAACATGCGAATGACGGTGGCGTCGATGATGAGGGCAGCGATCATGCCGTACGCGATGTACTTCATCATCACCAGATCCGAGAACGCGAACGCTCCGGTGACGACGATGAGGATCAATGCTGCCGCGGTGATGATGCGGCCGGTGTGCGAAGTGCCGATATGGATGGCTTCGCTTGTGCTGGAA
Source organism: Rhodococcus sp. 06-470-2 (assembly GCF_002258235.1). Taxonomy (NCBI): domain Bacteria; kingdom Bacillati; phylum Actinomycetota; class Actinomycetes; order Mycobacteriales; family Nocardiaceae; genus Rhodococcus; species Rhodococcus sp. 06-470-2. The sequence goes on from NZ_NOYB01000010.1 coordinate 99,284, forward strand.
CCATTTTCACGTGCCTCGACCATACGAGAGAGTAGGAACACCTCGTAGTCGGTGGACAGCCCGAACACGATGGCTGCGATCAACAGCAGAATCATCGCCATGATCGGCCCGGGCGTGAAATTCAGCCACGCCGCGCCGTGGCCGTCGATGAAGATCCACGTCAGAATGCCCATCGTGGCACCGAGCCCGAGGGTCGTCATCAGCACCGCCTTGATCGGCAACACCAAGGATCCGAACGTCAGGAACATCAGTACGGTCACGACGATGACGACCAGCACCGCCATCAGGGGTAGACGATCGACCAGCGCATCGATCGAATCCCGTTCGATCGCAGGCGTTCCCGTCACCTCCATCGAGGTGCCCTCGGGAGTGTCGATGCTGCGCAGGAACTCGATGGCGGGCGCTGCGTCGTTGCGATCGACGAGTCCGGCCTTGAAGACGATGATCCCGTCCTTGCTGGCACCGACCGGGGTGAACTGCTCGACCAGGCCCGGTGCGTTGTTCGCCTGGGTGGTGATGGCGGCCAGGTTCGACCCCTGGGCGTTCTGGATGACCAATTCGATCGGCTCGGTGCGCTGGCCGGGGAACAGTTCGTCGAACCGTTCCTGCGCCACCCGCGTCGGATTGTCCGGTGGCAGATACGTCTCGTTGATGCCGCCGAACGCGAGGTTCCCGATCGGAAGCGTCAACGCCAGCAGCCCGAGCACGATGGTGACGACCACCTTGATGGGGTTGCGCATCACCCAGGTGGTGAGCTTGCCCCACATCCCGTTCTCGATTTCCTCCGACGACTTGGTCTTGCGCATGAACGCCAGGCCGAGGGCATCGACGCGTGGGCCGAGAATCGACAGAATGGCCGGCAGGATGGTGATCGCGTTCAGTGCCGCGAGAGCGACCGTCGCGATCGAACCCAGGGCGACCGACCGCAGGAACCCGTGCGGAAACAGCAACAGACCACCGAGGCACGCGACGATGATGGTCGCCGAGAACGCCACCGTCCGACCGGCCGTCATGACCGATCGACGGACGGCATCAGGCGTCGACCGGCCGTCGCCCAGTTCCTCTCGGAAACGCGACACGATGAACAGTCCGTAATCGATCGCCAAGCCGAGTCCGACCAGCGACACCACCGGTGCAACGAAGGTGTTCACGTCGGTGACGTGGGTGAACAGCTTCACGATGCCGTTGGCGCCGACGACGGTCAGCGCGCCGACGATGAGCGGCAGCGCAGCGGCCACGACGCCGCCGAACACGAAGAACAGCAGCACTGCCACCGCCGGGATGGCAAGGATTTCCATTCGATGGATGTCGTCGGTCATCGTCGACTGCAGGGCGGCCGCCACGGCCTGTTGGCCGGCGACCTGTACGTCGACGCCGTCGATGTAGAACGCGTTCTGGACGGCCTGGAAGTTCTCGGTCAGCTCGGTGTCGTCGGTACCGACGATGGCGATGCTCGCGATGGCGTGCTGCTTGTCGGTGGTTCCGAGCGCCGCCAGCACCGGGGCCTCGGCAGTTCGGAAGTAGCTGGCGTTGATCTTCGCGATGCGGTCCGGGTGATCGGCCACCAGCGAATCGAGACTGCCGACGACCGCAGCGTCGAACGCCGGGTCGTCGATGGTCGACCCCTCCGGAGCGGTGTACAGGACGATCACATCGCCCTCGGTGTTACGGCCGAACGTCGCCTCGGCAAGGTTGTTCGCAGCCGCGGATTGCGACGTCGGATCGTCGAAGCCGCTCTGGCTCAAGTGGTCGGTGAGATCCCAGCCGTACGCGGCCAGGAGCGACAGCCCGGCCACCATGACACCGAGAACGGTGTACCGGAGTCGGTGGACGAACTTTCCCCATCGAACGAACACGTGTGTACTCCCCCTGGATGCACGCGACTACCGCCGCCACGTGAGTGAACCTCGGCTCAGGGAGGTTAGCCGATCACACGAGCGTCAACGTGAACGGTTGCGCTCGCGTGCGAGCAATTCGCTGACGCTGAGCACCTGTCCGTTCTCGCCGCCGCGATGACGACCGCTGTCGCCACCCTCGGTGGTCGGTGCGGATCGGCGGCCCGACGGCTTCTCGGACCGTGGCTCGCTCGACACGGATCCGTTGCTGCCGTTGCGTTCGGTACCGGTCTGCTCGGTGCCGTTGCGATCCGTCCCGTTGGTGCCGTTTCGGTCGGTGCCGTTTCGTTCGGACCCGTTGCTGTGGCCGTTGCGATCGGAACCGTTCTGCGGGGAGCCGGTCTCGTCGCGACCGCCGTGGTTCGTAGCGCTGTGGTTCGAAGCGCCGTGGTTCGCACCGCTGTGGTTCGATCCGTTGTGATCGGACCCGTTGGCGGTCGAACCGTTGCGCGGTGTGCTCGGGGGTGGTGATGCGCTGGGTGCTCGCAGGTCGGCGAGCCAGCTCTCGATGGAACGGGAATCCGGTTCCTCGGCGCGAGGCGCGCGTGCGGCCCGGGTTCGGCTCGGCGGCGCTGCGGGTGGACGCGGTGCGCTCGGTGCGCGGGGCGGCTCCGCCGACGGGGGAGCTGCCACCGGGTTGACCGGCGGTGCGGGCCGGACGACCTCCGCTGCCTGGGTCGGTTCCGGTTCGACGGTCGGCCGCGGCGCAACCGGCCGGCTCGGGGCAGGCCTGGGAGCCGGTCGTTCCTGCGGAGCGGCCTGGGTCCGAGGGGGAGTCGGGGTAGGTCGAGCAGCCGGTGCCGCAGGCGTGGCGGGAGCCGCACGGGTCGGCTCGGGTGGGGTTGCCGGACGCCCCGTCACACTGCGTCGGGATTCTTCCTTCGCCGCGTGGGTCGCTCGGATCGGGCCCCCGCCGTGCGGTGCGACCACGGGAATGGGTTCGGTGAGCGGCTCGCTGCGGCGCGGTGCCGGACGCATCGGCGGCGCGACCGTACTCGACGGTGCACCGCCCGCGAGAGCGAGCTCGGGCACGTCCGCCATGGGAAGCAGTTCGTCCTCGAGGATGGTCTCGCCGAGTCCGAGCTTCTGCTGAATCCGCTTCATCCACTGCGGGGCCCACCAGCAGTCGTCGCCGAGCAGTTTCATCGTGGCGGGCACGAGGAACATGCGGATGAGGGTGGCGTCGATGATGAGGGCCGCGATCATGCCGTAGGCGATGTACTTCATCATCACCAGATCGGAGAACGCGAACGCCCCGGTCACGACGATGAGGATCAGGGCCGCTGCGGTGATGATGCGTCCGGTATGCGAGGTTCCGATACGGATGGCTTCGCTTGTGCTCGCGCCCTTCTCGCGCGCTTCGACCATACGAGAGAGCAGGAACACCTCGTAGTCCGTGGACAAGCCGAACACGATCGAGATGATCAGCACCAGAACCGGAGCCATGATCGGCCCGGGAGTGAAGTTCATCAGCCCCGCACCGTTGCCGTCGATGAATATCCACGTCAGGATGCCCATGGTTGCTCCGAGACCGAGGACGGTCATGAGCACCGCCTTGATCGGCAGCACCAACGATCCGAACGTCAGGAACATCAGCAGGGTCACGATGAACACCACGAGCACGGCCATCAGCGGAAGTTTGTCGATGAGCGCACTGATGGAGTCCTGCTCGATGGCAGGGGTGCCGCCGACGAGAACCGACGCTCCGTCCGGCACGTCGATGCTGCGCAGGAAGTCGATGGCGGGCTTGGAGTCGTTGCGATCGACCAGTCCTGCCTTGAAGACGATGATCCCGTCCTTGCTGGCACCGACCGGAGAGAACTGCTCGACCAGGCCGGGAGCATTGTTCGCTTGGTTGGTGATCGCGGCGAGGTTGGCACCCTGCGCGTTGCTGATCACCAGCTTGATGGGTTCGGTCCGTTGGCCGGGGAAGAGCGAATCGAACTCGCCCTGCGCTTCGCGGGTGACGTTGTCGGGCGGTAGGTAGGTCTCGTTGATGCCGCCGAACTTGATGTTGCCGACCGGCAGCGTCAGGAGCACCAGGCCGAGCACGATCGGGACGGTGACCTTGACGGGGTTGCGCATCACCCAACGAGTGAGACGGCCCCACATGCCGTTCTCGATCTCCTCGCTGGACTTGGTCTTGCGCATGAACTTGAGGCCGAGGGCGTCGACGCGGGGTCCCAGGATGGCGAGCATCGCGGGCAGGATCGTGATGGCCGTCAGAGCTGCGAGAGCCACTGTTGCGATGGAGCCGTAGGCCACCGACTTGAGGAAGCCCTGCGGGAACAGCAGCAGACCACCGAGGGACGCGACGATCATCGTTGCGGAGAACACCACGGTGCGACCGGCCGTCATGACGGTGCGGCGCACGGCCTGTGGCGTCGAGTAGCCGTCGCCCAGTTCTTCTCGGAATCTCGAGACGATGAACAATCCGTAGTCGATGGCCAGCCCGAGGCCGACGAGTGAGACTACGGGTGCGACGAATGAGTTGACCTCGGTGAAGTTGGTGAACACCTTCACGATGCCGTTGGCGCCGACGACCGTCAGGCCACCGATGATCAGCGGGAGGGCAGCCGCGACGACGCCACCGAAGATGAAGAACAGCAGTACGGCCACTGCCGGGATGGCCAGCAATTCCATCCGGTGGATGTCGCCTGCCATCGTCGACTGCAACGCGCCTGCGACGGCCTGCAAGCCGGTCACCTGCACGTTCACACCGTCGATGTAGAAGACGTCCTTGACGGCCTGGAAGTTGTTGGTCAGCTCGGTGTCGTTGGCACCGGCGATCGCAATGCTGGCGATTGCGTGTTGCTTGTCGGTGGTACCGAGGGCGGCGAGGTTCGGGGCAGTTGCCGTGCGGAAGTAGCTGCCGTTGACCTTCTCGATCTCGTTCGGGTGGTCGGCGGCGAGCGAATCGAGGTTGGCGACGATCTTGGATTGGAACTCGGGATCGTCGATCGTCGAGCCCTCGGGTGCGGTGTAGAGGACGATGACGTCACCCTGCTTGTCGCGACCGAACGTCGTGTCCGCCAGACGGGCAGCCTGGGCCGATTCCGACGTCGGATCGTCCCAACCGCTCTGACTGAGATGGCTGTTGAGATCGAGACCGTAGGCAGCGAAGCCCAGCAGTCCGGCCACCATGACACCGATAACGGTGTACCGCAGGCGGTAGACGATGTCTCCCCATCTGGCGAACACTTAAGAAACTCCTTGGCGCCCGACGAGCAGGGCGGACAGCGGTCGGAAGGGCTGCAGCCACGCACCTTCGTCGGGAAGCGAATCGAGACTCACCCGTGGCAGTGGCTCACGGAAGACGCCCGGAATGTCCTCGAGGTCGAGGAACTCCAGGATGTCCGACGTGACAGCCCAGCTTGCGTGCTCCCGGAAGCCCAGCACCTGCACGGGCACTCCGGTTGCTGCGATGGCCTCCAGTGGACCCTTGAACGCCTGACCGTCGGCGGACGCGACCATGACACCGGCGAGGCCGCCGTCACGGTTGCGGAAGTCGATGTGGTCGAGCATGTCTGCGTCGACGTCACTGTCTTCGTCGACCTTGGGCTTGGCGAACACCGCGAAACCCACGTTACGCAATGCTTCGACCCAGGGTCGGACGACATCTGCGCTGCCGGGGGCGATGTTGGTGAACACCGTGGCCTCGGGTTCGAGCGTCGCGGTGCCGGAGGTGGAGAGCTCGGCAGTGCGGCTGAGCAGCCATCGGCCCAGGGCATCGAAGCGCGGACGGTACGCAGCGGTGGGTCGGCCACCGAGAATTGCGCCGAGTCCCATGTCCAGGTTCGGGGCGTCCCACACCAGCAGGACGCGTTTGCTGTGGCGCGATTCACCGAGTGCGCCGAGTTCTGAGGGGTCGACCACGGTGTCGGGCATGTCCGTACTGACGCTCATGCTGTCTTCTTTCCCCAGATCAATTCCGTCACCGAGCTACCGACCAGCTGTGCCTTGCCCTCGAACTTGGTCACCGGTCGCTCGTGTGTCATGGGCGACTCCCAATCGAGAACGGTCAGACCGGGCTCGGCGTTCCCGGCCTCGGCAATCCACTCAGCGTATTCGGCATGATCGGTTGCCACGTGCAGAACGCCGCCGGGCTTCAACCGATCCGCGATCATCGCGAACGTCGGACCCTGCAGCAGGCGACGCTTGTGGTGTCGAACCTTGGGCCACGGGTCGGGGAAGAAGACGCGCACGCCGGTCAACGATTCCGAGGTCAGCATGTTCTCGAGCACGTCCATCGCGTCACCGCGCAGCAACCGAACGTTCTCGATGCCTTCGCGTTCGATCTGCTGCAGTGTCTGGGCCAGGCCGGGCCGGTAGACCTCGACGGCCATCAGGTTGACGTGCGGCTCGGCCGAGGCCATCGCCGTGGTCGCGGTGCCTGTACCCGAGCCGATCTCGAGAATCGCCGGACCGCTGCGGCCGAACCAGGCGTCGATGTCGATCTGCTCGTCGGCGACGTCGCGGCCGATGCGCGGCCACAGGTTGTCCCAGGTGGTCTGCTGCGCTTCGGTCAGCGCTCCGCGCCGAGAGCGGAAACTCGTCACGCGGGGGTACAGCCGTGAGCCCCGTTCCTGGGTCTTCACGGCATTGTCCTCGGTGTCGACAGAGGGGTCCTGGGGCTCGTTCACCGGTCCATTGTCGCGCATCGACGGGGCGTGTGACAGGTGGGTCTCGAGTTGAAGTTGAGACTTACCGTCCCACCGCTGATCAGCGGTGGGACGAGCCCGGCTAATTACAACGATGCAATTCCCGACGGTCGGCTCGTGAGCGCCCACATGTGCCAGAATCGGTGCCGCAGCAGGGGGCTGTGCGTCGCCTCTCGACGTGGGCGGCGGGTCGTCGGTGGGGGAATCGATCATGGATGTCGCCGAGGTCGGTCTTGGCCTGTTGCGTGACCGCGTTGCGTCGAGCGACGCACGCGAGTCCGTCGACACCGCCGTCCACGATCGCCTACGGCCGATGACCGCACGGGTGACCGGCCGCTCCGGCGTCGGGAAATCCGCGGTGCTCGCGGTTCTCGACGCGGCGCCGCTCGATGTCGACGGCCTCGATGTCCGATGGCGCGAGGGCAGAGCGGACAGCAGCGAGGGCGAGGTGCTCGTCCACGTGATCGCGGGTGCGGTGTCGCCGGTCGACACTGCACTGCTGAGTTCTCGGCCGAGCGATCCTCCGGACGGGACCGTCGTCGTGCTGACCAAGGCGGACACACTCGACGATCCCGCAGCCGCGGCCGCAGCGGCAGCGGAGCAGCTGGGGCGGACGGTTCTGCCGTTGATGGGAACCACCGCGGCGGGATTGCGGGGAGTGGGCCGAGTCGGCGCGCCTCTGGACATGTCCGACGTGCGCGCCGTCGCAGCGGCCGATCTGCGTCCGACCGACCTGATGACCGTCGATCGGTTTCGCGCCGCCGATCTCGCGGTGTCGACGTCTCGAAGAGAAGCGCTGATCGAATGCATCGAACTTCGAGGTCTCGCCCTGCTCGTCGACCTGCTGCGGCAACCAACGGCTGTGTCCGACGGTGATGCCGTACGGATGCTCGCCGATGCCACCGGTGCCGACGCCGTCATCGCCGCGGTCTCCACCGCCGTCTCGGCGGCCGCGGCGGCTCGAGACGTCGAGCTGCATCGCAGACTGCACCGGATCTCCGCCCGGAACCGGCGGGCTCGTGCCGCCGTCGAGTCGTACCTGGCCTCGGACGAGGCGGTAGCTGCCGAGATGCGCCACGCGGCTCTACGTCTCGGGGTGCCGATCGAGACCGGTTCGGAGGAGGTCGCGCTGGAACAGGCGGTGCTGTGGAAACAGCGTGCGGCTGCTGCCGGGGACCCCGACGTGCGTCGCGCGGCACTCGCGCTGTGCCGAGGACACGTACGAATGCTGCGCCGATGACGCCCCTGTCGGAAGACATGAAAAGCGTTCTCCGACGCTGGAATTCGGGTGCACTCGACGAGATCGAACGGGCAAGGGTCAGTCGACCCGCCGGGGTTCATCTCACCGGGACCCCCGGATCGGGCAAGTCCGAACTCCGCCGGGAGCTGTCCCGACTCGGTGGTTCCACCGTCGGCTTCACGGACTCGATGTCCGATGCCGCGGTCGTGATGGTCGTCGTCGACGCGTCGGCTCCGGTGGGCCGCGTCGAGGTCGAGCAATGGCGAGCAGCCCTCGAATCCACGCCGGTCCTGTTCCTGGTGAACAAGATCGACGTGCATCGAGACTGGCGTGAGGTGGTCTCCGCCGACAGCGATGTCGTGGCCGAGTGTGTCCCACGGGCGGTGGAGTGCACGTTCCACCCGATCTCGGTTCGGTCGGCGCGGACGGGCCGAGACAGCGGTGACGCCGCGATGTCCGCGGAGTCGGGTCTCGGAGCGGTGGCGGACCGGCTCGGCGCGCTGCTGCTGCAGGCCGCAGCTATCGGATCCCAGCGCAAATACGTTGCGGCAGTGCAGGACTGCGCAGCCGGAGCCAAATCGTCGATCGTGGCGAGAGCGCGCGCGGTGACCGGGGGAGGTGACACGGCCGAACTCCGTGCGCGGCGAGCCGAGCTCGTCGGCGAACGGGACAATCTCGGTGGCGACCGACGGGCATTGCTGCACAATCGAATTCAACGGGTGCGGGTGGAGTCCCTCCATGCTGCCGCCGAAGATTTTCGCGCCCTGCTCGCCGAGTTCAAGCGCACGATAGACGGGTCGGGGCGTGCCGAACTCACTCACCTTCCCGTACATGTCGCCGAGTCCGCGCGCGAAGCCCGCAATCGGGCCGACGCGGCGGTCACAGCGCGATTGCGGGCAGTGGAGACCGATCTCGGGCTCACGCCGGCGCAGGCGGAATCGAATGTCGAGGACTCCCCGCTCGACATCGGGGAGCCGTCCCGGCGGCGGGGGATCGAGGATGCGGTCATGATCGTCGTCGGTGCGTCGGCGGGGGTAGGACTCGGGCGGCTGGTGGTGTCGCCGATGGCGCTGGTGCCCGCCTGGGCAGTCGCCAACACCGTGATCGCACTCGTCCTCGGAGGTGCGCTCGCCTGGTGGATCACGCGGTCACGGGCGCTGGTGGCCGATCGGGCCCGACTGCGCGGCTGGACACAGGAAAGCCTGGCCCGGGTGAGATCGTCGGTGGAGCAGCACGTGCTCTCGCGGATTCTCGATGCCGAGTCGATGCTCGCGTCCGCCGTCGCGACTGCGGATCGCGGTGCTGTGGCCCGCATCGATGTCGCACTCGCCGAGGTGGACGCCGAGCTTCGTCGGCTAGCCGACCACCGATCGGCACTGCTGTCTGCCTGCGATCGCGATCTGTCCGCACTCGAGCGGGGGCTGGAGCGATTCCGCGGACTCGATCGCGGTGTGTTCTTAGCCCGTGAACCCGTCCATTTTTCTTCGAAGCAGGTGGAACCGTTCGACGAGCCGGTGCGTCGGAGTCAGTAGGTGCAGTGTCGGTTCGTTGAGCGAGGTGAGGAGCGTCGATGATCGCGGTGGATGGCTTCGCAGCAGGTGGGTTCCTCGCGGAGGAGGCCGAACCTCACGACGTCGGGGATTCGGGTGAGCCCACGGTCTCGACGGACCTGTTCGATCTCGACGGAGACGGTCACTTCGAGACCACCGTACGCCGTACCGACGCCGGGATGACCGTGGCGACCGACGTGGACGGCGATGGTGTGACCGACAAGTTCACATCGTTCGGACGTGACGGGCAGTACCGATCCTGGGAAATTTTTCGAGAAGCGAACGGTATCGGCCGGGGCGAAATGACCGAATCGGGCGAGCTGTAGCCGGTCCGTCCCGAGCGGACGTCGGTGCTGGTAGACGCCTTCTTGCGCGGATCTTTCCCTATCTGAATCGGTCCTGTGACTAATCGGACAACACCCTGTTTCCGGATTTACGTCGCTCGGCGTTAACCTGAGTACCAGGACACCCGGCGCTCGACGCTCGGCTTGCTGTACCCGTTACGATGGTGTACTGCGGCTCGAACGGTCGAGCAGCGCCCCGCCGAGAGGGGAAAACCGAGATCTGCTCGCGCATGTTTGCCCAACAGTGATCGTGCGAGTACTTCCCGGTTCCGGCTCACCCCAGGAGAGTTAGATGACCTCAGCCACCATTCCCGGTTTGAGCGGCACCGACAACGTGCCGACTCGACACAAAGAACTGCTCGCCTGGGTTGCCCAGGTAGCCGAACTGACCGAACCGGAATCCGTGGTGTTCGCTGACGGATCCGACGCCGAATGGGAGCGCCTGACCACCAAGCTGGTCGAGGCAGGCACCTTCACTCGTCTCAACGACGAGAAGAAGCCCAACTCGTTCCTCGGCAACTCCGATCCGTCGGACGTCGCTCGCGTCGAGTCGCGTACGTACATCTGTTCCAAGGAGGAGATCGACGCCGGTCCCACCAACAACTGGATGGACCCCGCCGAGATGCGGACGCTGATGTCCGATCTCTACCGCGGCTGCATGCGCGGACGCACCATGTACGTGGTGCCGTTCTGCATGGGCCCTCTCGACGCGGCCGACCCCAAGCTGGGCGTCGAGCTCACCGACTCGGAGTACGTTGTCGTCTCGATGCGCGTGATGACCCGCATGGGCCAGGCCGCACTCGACAAGATCGGTGACGACGGGTTCTACGTCAAGGCGCTGCACTCGCTCGGCGCTCCGCTCGCCGAGGGCCAGGCGGATGTGCCGTGGCCGTGCAACGACACCAAATACATCACGCATTTCCCCGAGGATCGCGAGATCTGGAGCTACGGATCCGGCTACGGCGGCAACGCCCTGCTCGGCAAGAAGTGCTACTCGCTGCGCATCGCTTCGGCCATGGCCCACGACGAGGGCTGGCTCGCCGAGCACATGCTGATCCTCAAGCTGATCTCCCCTGAGGACAAGGCGTACTACATCGCAGCGGCGTTCCCGTCCGCGTGCGGCAAGACCAACCTGGCGATGATTCAGCCCACCATCCCGGGCTGGCGTGCCGAGACCATCGGTGACGACATCGCGTGGATGCGTTTCGGTGAGGACGGCCGCCTCTACGCCGTCAATCCCGAATACGGCTTCTTCGGTGTGGCACCGGGTACCAACTGGGATTCCAACCCCAACGCGATGAAGACCATCGATCAGGGCAACTCGGTGTTCACCAACGTCGGCATGACCGACGACGGCGACGTGTGGTGGGAGGGCCTCGAAGGCAAGCCCGATCACCTGATCGACTGGAAGGGCAACGACTGGACCCCCGAGTCCGGAACCGATGCCGCGCACCCGAACTCGCGCTACTGCGTGCCGATGGCGCAGTGCCCGTCGATGGCTCCCGAGTGGGACGACCCCAAGGGTGTCCCGATCTCGGCGATCCTGTTCGGTGGACGCCGCAAGACCACCGTTCCGTTGGTGACCGAGGCTCGCGACTGGCAGCACGGCGTGTTCATGGGAGCCACCGTCGGCTCCGAGCAGACCGCTGCCGCCGAGGGCACCGTCGGAACCGTCCGCCGCGACCCGATGGCCATGCTGCCGTTCCTCGGCTACAACGTGGGCGACTACTTCCAGCACTGGATCGACCTGGGCAAGAATGCCGACGAGTCCAAGCTGCCGAAGGTGTTCTACGTCAACTGGTTCCGCCGCGGCGAGGACAAGCGCTTCCTGTGGCCCGGATTCGGTGAGAACTCGCGCGTGCTCAAGTGGATCGTCGAGCGCATCGAGCACAAGGCCGCAGGAATCGAGACGCCGATCGGTGTCGTCCCCACCGCCGAGGCACTCGACATCGACGGACTCGACACCACCGTCGAGGACGTGGCCGAGGCACTCGCGGTGAACTCCGACGAGTGGAAGGCCGAAATCCCACTGATCCAGGAGTGGTTCGACTTCGTCGGCGAGAAACTGCCCACCGGAATTCAGGACGAATTCGACGCCCTCAAGCAGCGCCTGGGCGCGTAGTATTCACGACACAGAACGGGACTCACCGAGGGGTGGGTCCCGTTCTGGCTGTGTGGATATGGACGCTCAGGCAGTGAGCGCGGCCGCCCCGCCCAGGGTGCCTAGTCCACCCAACGCAGCAGGCACCACCTGCAGGCCATCGAGGAACTTCAGGCGTGCGTGCAGCGCGATCGACTCCTGAATCGGATTCCACAGCGGCGGGCCGGCTTGGGCGAAGCCACCACCGATCACCACCATGCGAACGTCCACCAGGGCGACGGCCGACGCGATCGCCTGGCCCAGCGCCACCCCAGCGCGCTGCAACGAGGTGATGGCGATCGGCTCCCCGGCGGCGGCATCGGCGGCCAATTCGGTTCCGCTGCTGCCGGTCCAACCCAGCTCACGCGCCCACCGCACCGCCGAAGGCCCACTCGCGACGGTTTCCACGCAGCCGATTCCGCCGCACGCGCAGGGCGTCGTCGAACCGGGAACGACGATGTGGCCGATGTGGCCCGCGTTGCCGCTGGCACCGGCGACGATCTTCCCGCCCAGCACCAACCCACCGCCGATCCCGGTCGACACCACCAGACTCAGCACATCCGGCACACCTACGGCCGCACCGTAGCGGTGCTCGCCGAGTGCCGCTGCGCTGCCGTCCATCGCGAGGCGGATGTCGGACTCGGGGAAGACCACGGCGATGTGATCGCGCAGACCGAAACCGTTCTTCCACTCGTCGATGTTGATCGGTGCGACCGACCCGGTCTCGAGGTTCACCGGACCGGAGCAGGCGACGCCGATGCGGTCGATGTGCTGTCCGGGAGCCATCTTCCGAAGCAACGACGCGCACGCCTTCCACACCCCGGACTCGGGAGTCGGCACCGTCACCGGATTCTGTGGCCGCCCGTCGTCGCCGACGAGTGCCGCTGTCATCTTGGTGCCGCCGATGTCGAGCGCGAGTGCCGTCATCGGTCCAGATTATGTGTTCGGTGTCAGGACGAGGACGAGGTTGCTGCCCAGGAACTCTCGGAGTACGGGTACTCGCATCATCCACCAGGCCCAGCGGGGATGGTAGCGCGGGAATGCGGCCAGCAGTGTTGCGTTGGGTGTGCTTCGCGCCCAACGTAATCCGTCTGCCGCACTGATGTCGAACAGTGATTCGCCGAATCGATTCTTCGGTTCGTGACCGGTGGTGCGGGCATAGCGGCGGGCTGCGTATTCGCCGCCGAGGTAGTGCCAGGGTCGGGTCTCGTGGCCGCCGAACGGACCGAACCAGATGGTGTACGAGAGCACGGTCAACCCGCCGGGCTTGGTGACTCGCAGCATTTCCTCGGCCATGGTCCACGGCTCGGGGACGTGTTCGGCGACGTTGGACGAGAAGCAGATGTCGACGCTGTCGTCACGAAACGGCAGCGCCATCCCGGAGCCGCGTACCGAGCCGGGTATCTGCAGTCCCGCTGCGTGCATCTCGGACGCGTCGGGCTCGACGGGCAGGTAGCGCGCGCAGCTCGCACCGAAGACCTCGGCGAAGTATCCGGGTCCACCGCCCACGTCCAGTACGGTCGCCGCGGACATGTCGGTGCCGGTCAGGCCCCGATACAGATCGCCGATCAGCTCCACGGAATCGCGAGCGAGCGCGCCGTAGAAGATGTCGGGAGCACTCTGCTCGTGCCCGAAGTCCTTCAGCAGACTCACCGAGCGGCGCAGTGTCGCGCGAGAGGCGAACAGACGTGTCACGGCGGAAGTCACGAAAACGAACCCTAGCGGTTACTGTGGCAGCGGTAATCGACTGCGGTCGAGACGAGCATGCGGAAATTGGGTGAAGCGAGCTGTGCGCGAGGTTCTGTTGCTGTGCTGGCGCGATACCGGGCACCCGCAGGGCGGCGGCAGCGAGCGTTACCTCGAGCAGGTGGGCGCGGGTCTGGCTCGACGCGGCGTCCGCGTCACGCTGAGGACTGCGTCGTACCCCGGAGCTCCCGCCGAGGAAATCGTCGACGGCATCCGCATCAGTCGCGGCGGTGGACGCCTGTCGGTGTATCCCCGCGCACTGGCCGCCATCGCAGCCGGACGGCTCGGTTTCGGCCCGCTCAAGGGCATCGCACCCGACGCGGTGATCGACACCCAGAACGGCATTCCCTTCTTCTCACGGGCGGCGCTCGGCGTTCCGGTGACGTTGCTGGTGCACCACTGCCACCGCGAGCAGTGGCCGGTCGCGGGGCCGATGATGGCCAAGCTCGGCTGGTGGCTCGAATCGACGGTGTCGCCGAGGGTCCACCGCCGCAATCAGTACCTGACGGTGTCGTTGCCGTCCGCGGACGAACTGGTCGCACTGGGCGTCGACCGCGAGCGCATCGCCGTGGTGCGCAACGGAGCCGACGAGATTCCGCAGTCGGTGCCCGAGGGTGACGAGAGCACCCGCACCGCACATCCGTCGCTGACCGTCCTGTCCCGCTTGGTTCCGCACAAGCAGATCGAGGACGCACTCGACGTCGTCGCCGCGCTGCGCGGTCGCATCCCCGACATCCACCTCGACGTCATCGGTGGCGGCTGGTGGGAACAGAACCTCCGCGACTACGTCGGAGAACTGGGCATCGAGCAGTACGTCACCTTCCACGGACACGTCGACGAGGACCGCAAGCACGCCCTGCTCGGTCGCTCCTGGGTGCACGTCATGCCCTCCCGCAAGGAGGGCTGGGGCCTCGCGGTCGTCGAGGCAGCCCAGCACGGCGTGCCGACCGTCGGCTACCGAAGTTCCAAGGGGCTCACCGATTCCATCATCGACGGCGTCACCGGTGTTCTGGTGGGCGGGCTTTCCGATGCCGAGGGGGACCGGGACGTCTCCGGCCTGACCGCTGCCGTGTCGGAGCTGCTGCAGGACACCGAAGCCCGAACTCGCCTGGGCGAGAAGGCCCGAGTGCGCGCGGCCGAATTCTCCTGGGAGCAGTGCGCGCAAGGTGTCTACTCGGTGCTCGACGCGACGACGCGCGGGGCGTGGTCGTCAGGTCTGGTGGGTGCGCAGCACTCGGATTCGGCGCAGCAGTCCTACCGCTAGGCCCCCGAGAAGCAGCACTGCCCAGGCGAGGTGGGCAACGACGACGGCCGCTGCCTGCCGGCTCTCGGTCGGCACGGGATCGGGTACCCGATAGAGCGTGAGTTGGTCGTCGGAATACACGACGTCCAGTGCATCCAGTGTTTGCTCGGACCGGCCGAGTTCGCCGGGGGTGGTGTTCTCCACCAGTACCCAGCCGACGCCCAGCGCTGCGATCACGTTCGTGGGTTCACCTGCGAGCAGGGTATTCTGGACCTCCGTCGCGCGCGCCCCCTCGCCCCGCACCGTGCCGCCCGCGACGATGAGCTCGCCGGTCTGCAGTACGTCCAGTGGCAGCATGCGCGGCGCGGGATCGAGAACGGGTGCACTCCCGCTGTAGGGAAAGCGGCGGAACATCCCGGCGGGTAGTACCGCGACATCGCCGTCGCTGCCCTGCAATTCGGCTGCGACCGCCTGCCAGGACGCCGGATACGCCACGGGTCGCATCGAGTTCCCGACGCCCCAGCCCAGGTCGGGCAATGCGATCAGCAGGGCCGAGATTGCAACGGCGCTGCCGAATCGGGTGCGCTGGACCGCGGTCAGCGCGGTTGGTTGCACCGGATTCGGTCGATACCGAGGAGTGAATGCGGCCGCCGCGGCCAACACGTAGATCGGCACGGCCAGCGCCACCCATTTCTGGGAGTCGCGGAGCAGGCCGGCACCGGGCACCGTCTCGCCGAGCGCCCTGGCCGCTGCCAGACCGGGTCCCGTCGCTGCCAGCGCAGGGGCTGCGATGGCAAGCACGGCAACAACACCGAGCCCTACGATCACCGGATTTCTTCGACGCCTGAGCAACGGACGCACACCGAACGCGACAACGGTCAGCAGTAGCGCCGTACCCACGAACGCGAAAAGGCTTGTGCGAGAAGCGGGTACAGCATCGGAGTTCCAGATTCCACCGAGACCGGCGAGGCTGCCGAGGGTGCCCAGACCCGGCTCCGCCCGCGCTGCGAACGCCGCCCAACCCGCCGGATCCGCCTGCTCGACGCCACCGCCGGACACCGCCGTCGCCACCAGCCACGGCGCCGACGCCACCGCCGCCAGCCCGACGGCACCGACCACGCGCAGGCCGCGTCGGGCACCCCCGGGGAGGGCGAGGACCACCAGGGCGATGGTTGCGGCGAGCAACGCGCCGGTGGGGGTGAGCCCGGCCGCGGCGAGACAGGCTGCGAGCGCCCACCAGGAACGGCCCTCTCTGACCGCGAGCGCAGCGACCACGGTCCACGGAAGGGCGGCGTATCCGACGAGCAGGCTCCAGTGTCCCTGCAGCAGCCGCTCGGCGACGTACGGATTCCACACGGCCACCGTCGATGCCACGAGCAGTGCGGGTAGCGGGGCTGTCGGCAGAACTGTTCGGGCCATGACCGCGGCACCCCACCCGGTCAGCCACAGGGCCAGCAGCAGAATGGTCTTGACGACCAGGCCGCCGTCGAACGCCGTCGACAGCGTGGCGATAACGGCGTCCTGCGGTACTGCCCTCGCGGCCGCGTCGGCGATTCCCCAGGCGGAGTCGGTGAAGTAGGAACGGGGAGTGCTGACGGCGTCGCGCAGCAGGAGATGGCCGGGGCCGAGCAGCGGGCCGACAATCACGACCGCGAGCAGCAGACTGTACAGCGGCGGTGTCCACCTCGACCTCGACCACGCCATGATCGGCACCCTATACCGTGGGCTCATGTCTTTCCGTGCCTCGTCCGAGGCAGTGCACACCGCGGGTGCGTCGGTCGCCGGGATGGGGATGGTGACGGCCGGTTCGATGTTCGCGAACGTTGCGGCGTACCTGCTGCAGGTTCTGGCGAGCCGGATGCTCGGCGTCGAGGGCTACGGTGAATTCGCGAGTCTGCTTGCTGCGCAATTGGTTCTCGCGGTTCCGGCGTTGGCGTTGCAATCCGTCGTCGCGCGTGAGGTGGTGCGCGGGCGCAGTTCTCGTGAACTACGCACGGTGGGGTATCGGTGCGCGGCGGTGGTGGGGGTGCTCGCTCTGGCACTGTCACCCGCACTGTCCGCGGCCCTGGACGTCTCGATGGCGGCGACCGTGTCGGCGGTCATCGCTGCGCCGGTGCTGGTGCTGTTGGCCGCCGAACAGGGTTTGCTGCAGGGACGGGGGCGTTTCGGAGCCCTGAGCATCGTGTTGGCCGCCGCCGGGTTCGGCAAGGTGGCTCCGGCCGTGCTGGTGTTGGTGCTCGGCGGTGGTCCTGGTTCGGTTCTTCTCGCCACGGCCGCGGGCATCGGCGTTGTGGCCCTCGGTGCGCGATGGACGGCCGGGGTGCCGGTGAACTCGGTGTCGGAAACCAAGGTCACCGTGCTGGCCGTACTGCAGGCGTCGCAGGTGCAGTTGGTGTTGATCGCGATGTCCGCGTTGGATCTGGTGCTGGCACGCACGCTGCTCAGCTCCAACGAGGCCGGGCTGTACGCCGTCGGGGCCGTTGCGTCCAAAGCGGCGTTCTGGTTGCCGCAGGCCGTCGGGGTGGTGCTGTACCCACGGATGGCGAACCCTCTGCATTCTGCTGCCGCGGTGCGGTCGGCGCTGGCCGTCGTCGCAGGGCTCGGTACGGTTCTGGTGATCGGCGGTGCACTGGCGTCTCCACTGTTGCCGTTGGTGGTGGGCGATACGTATTCCGGTGTGCAGAACTACGTCTGGCTGTTCGTGCTGCAGGGTGCGTGTCTGGCCGTGCTGCAGAGCGCGTTGTTGTGGGCCATCGCAGGTGAGCGCACCCACCTCGCCGTCGTTGCCTGGATCGCCCTGGCCGCAGAGGTGTTGCTGTTGCTGTTCGTGGCGTCGACTCTCGCGCAATTCGTCACCGTCGCTGCAGCCACTGCCGCGGTGACGATGGTGGTGGTGTGCGGACTCGCCCTGTGGGGAAAGGACATCAGTCGGCGACGGGCCTGATCTCGCTGAGGATCTCGAAGTCGACCTCGCCGGCCAGCGCCAGGTAGATCGGTTGCGCCACATGGCCGTTGGACAGCGAGAGCCGCCCGCGGGCCCCGGTGAACGACACCGAATCGGAGATCGATTCGATGACGCCGACATCGACGGTGCCTGCCCTGTTCACCAGTGCTCCCAGCAGTTTGATGCCTTCGTAGCAGGATTGACCCAGAGCACCGACGATCGGCGCATCGACCCCGAACGCCCGGGCGAAACGAGCGGAGAACCCCAAACTGTCCTCGGTGGCCAGTGTTTCGAAGTATCCCGACGCCACGTAGAGCCCGTGTGTACTGTCGCCGCCGGCCGCGATCAACATGTTCTCGTCCATCAACGGACTGAGCCGAACACATCGCGCGTCGAGCCCTGCCGCAGCGAACTGCTGATGGAAGTACACGGCGTCGTCGCCAAGGAGGAGAACGACGGCACCGTCGGCTCCGGACCGTTCCAACGCGGCAACGGAGGTGGCGAAGTCGGTGCTGCCCACCGGCCGGAATTCGGCATGCACCACGCTCGCCCCGAGCTCCCGGAGGCGGGAGGCAGCGATGGCTGCGCTCTTGCGTGGCCAGACATAGTCGTTTCCGACGATCGCCCAGCGCCTGCGTCCGAATTCGCGGACCAGGAAGTCGAGGGCAGGGACGAGTTGGTTGGTGGGAGTCTCACCGGTGATGAACAGGCCCGGATAGCGATCGCCGCCCTCGTACAGGGACGTGTAGACGTAGGGAATTCGATTCACCGTCACCGGAATCACGGCTCGTCGCACCGCCGAGGTGTGCATCCCCGCAACCGCATCGAGAGCACCTGCGTCCAGAAGAGTCGCCACCTGACGGGCCACGGCAGCGGGGTCGCGACCACCGTCGATCGAGATCAGCTCGACGCGCAGACCGAGTACGCCGTCCGCGGCGTTGAGTTCGTCCCTGGCCAACTGCGCCGACAGTTCACTCGACGGCCCGACCAGGCCGAACGGCCCGGACATCGGAAAGATCAAACCGACGCGAAACGTGCCGACCCGATCGCTGTTCATCGTGCTGTCCGTCCGATCCGTGTCGATTCGCTCTAGAATCGCTGAGGGAGACTGTAGCGCCGTGGCAAGGTAAGAGCAGAGGGGCATGATCGCGTGAATCACGACGAGGCTGGTTCGGCGGCTCGTTTGCTCACGGTGGTCGAGCGTGCCGTCTCGGATCGGCTGCGCGGTGCGCTCGTACCGTGGGAACTCGATCTCGAAGAGTGGCGAGTGCTGTCGTTGCTGTCCGACGGCGAGGGCCACACGATGGCCGAAACCGCAGAGTTCGCCTTGCTCGCGCCCCCGACTCTGACCAAAGCCGTCAATCGGCTGGTCTCCAACAATCTCGTGCACCGTCGCACCGGCACGGTCGATCGTCGTCAGGTGCTCATACGACTGACCGCGCGCGGGCGGGCCAAGTACGACGAGGCTGCCCCGGTCATGGAAGCCGTTGCAGCGGCCGTGTTCGCGTCCGAGTCGGACCGTGAGCAATTGCAATCCTTGCTGCGCTCGCTCGAGGCCACTGCGAAGGCGTCCTCGCTCGCTCACTGAGCGGCTTACTGTTCCGGCTGTCGCCCCTCTGTGTGCTGCCCCTGTGCGTGGTCGTGAACTTTCGTGATCTCCAATTAACATGTTTCACGTTGCAATAGTGTCCACGGAAAGTATTGTTCCGATGCAGCGCAATCAGCGCTCTTGCCGCGAACCGAAGTGGACACACGTTCATGAACATGAAGAAGTACTTCGAGGGGCCTGCAACCAGCCTCGACGACCAGATCGAAAGCTATGCAACCTCTCGTGTGCCCGACGACCAACGCTGGCGACGGCCGGCGATCCTGCTGGTCCTCACCGGCAACGTCACCGCGATGTTCTGGTTCGCCCTCGGTGGCCAGATCGGCTTCCTGGTGGGGTGGCCGATGTTCTTGATCCCCGTCGCCTACATGGTGATCGGCGCGACGCTCGTCGGCAGCCTGATCATGCGGATCGCCAGCCAGGAGGGCCTGTCGCTCCCTCTGCTCACTCGCGGGCTCGGGTTCGGCACCAAAGGCTCGGCCGTGGCATCGCTCGTCTACGCCGTGAACTACGTCTTCTACTTCATCTTCGAGGGCAGCATCGTCTCGCACGGCCTCAGTGAACTGGCCGGAATCGACATCAACTCTGCCTGGGCCACAGTCGTATTCGCACTGGTAGCCCTGGTTGCGCTGCTCTTCTCCTGGCGCGGGATGCACTCGATGAACATTCTGCAGCGATTCGGTATGCCGATCTTCCTCATTCTGTTCGCCATCGGTATGTACATGCTCGCCAGCGGATACGTTCTGGTGGGTCCCGGTCAGTGGGAGGCCACCGGCGGGCTCACCGCCACCGCGATGTGGCAGGCATTCAGTCTCGCCAACGGGCAGGTCGTGTTCCAGGCGCTCATCGCCACCGATTACGGACGGTTCGTCAAGAAGAGCGTCAGCTACGTCGGCACCGCAGGACTGATGCTCGCCGAGCTGCTGATGATCGTCGTCGTGATGATTCTCGGCGTCTTCCTCGGCTTCACCATGTTGCGTCACTTCACCGGAAGTACTGCGACACCCGAACTTTCGGCCACCGATCCGGGACTCTACTTCGCTGTCGTGATGGGACTGCTCGGAGTGATCTTCGCCGTCGTGACCCAGGTTCGCATCAACGTGATGAACCTGTACTCCGGCTCCCTCGCCCTGTCCAATGCCTGGGACGTGCTCTCGCCTCGCAAGGTCGGACGCCAATGGTGGATGGTGGCGCTGCTCGTCGTCGGCGTGCTCTGCTACCCGGTCAACATCCTGCAGTACACCGACAAGTTCCTGGCCGTCACCGGGATCATGACCAACACCTGGATCTTCATTCTGCTCGCCGATTACTTCGTCTGCAGGCGGATGCTCGGCCTCGCTCCGCGAAACGACATCGAGTTTCGCGAAGGACGAGTCCGTAATTGGAACCCCTGCGGAATCTTCGCCATGGCAGCAGGCGTGGCCGTGGGCGGCATCGGTGTGTTCGGTCTCTACCCGTCCTACTACGCCTCGTTCATCGCGATGATCCTCGGACCGATCATCTACATCCCGCTCACCGTGGCAACGCGAGGGAAGTACTACGAACCGCCGGTCTCAGCCGAAGCTCCGGCAACCGAAAGGACTGTAGCGTCATGACATTCACCGCAGCGGCCGTCCAGTTCGAGCCCACGTTGTTCGCCAAGGACGCGAACATCGCTGCCCTGGCGGACCTGGTCGACAAGGCCGCCGCCGACGGGGCCGAGCTGATCACCACACCCGAAATGGCCACCACCGGTTACTGTTTCCACGATCCCGAGGAAGCAGCGACCGTCGTCGAGCAGATTCCGGGGCCCACCACCGATACGTTCGTCGAGATTGCCGCCAGGCGTGACTGCTACATCGTGCTGGGCATGCCCGAGGTCGATCCGACGAGTGGATTGTTCTACAACAGTGCAGTTCTCGTCGGACCGGAGGGAATCGTCGGAACCCATCGCAAGACCCACCCGTACATCGCCGAACCCAAATGGGCGGCACCGGGAAACCTGGGCCATCAGGTGTTCGAGACCCGTCTCGGCCGAATCGCGATGCTGATCTGCATGGATCTGCACTTCGTCGAGACTGCTCGGGTGGTCGCCCTGCAAGGGGCAGACGTGATCTGCCACATCAGCAACTGGCTCGCAGAACGAACTCCGGCACCGTATTGGATCAGCCGAGCCTTCGAGAACAACTGCTACGTCATCGAGAGCAATCGATGGGGACTCGAACGGACGGTCCAATTCAGTGGCGGCACATGCATCATCGAGCCCGACGGCACAGTCACCGGTCGAATCGACGTCGGCAACGGCATCGTCGCAGGCGAGATCGACGTTCGACGCACCCGCGAGTTGGGTCCGACGCGTCGACCGGACCTGTACCGCGAGCTGCAGACGAACACGTACAGCTGGAACCCTCTCGACTTCTTCACCCTGTACGGCCACTCGCCGCTGCCCGCGGGTGGCACGTCTGCTGTGAGCGTGGTGCAGTGCACGCCGAGTGCCTCGATCGAGAGCAACCTTGCCGAGATCGAGGCCAGGGTCCGACAAGTAGCCGGTGCAACCGATCTCGTCGTATTCCCTGAGCTGTCGATCACCGGTCCCGTCTCCGCGGATCGACCACCCAGCGACGTCGCCGAAGCCCTCGACGGACCCTCGCTCACTCGGATCGCCGACCTCGCGGTCCGGCACGGCCTGTCCATCGTCGTCGGTATCGCAGAGCGTGACACCGACGACGATCGGGTGTACAACGCCGCCGTCCTGCTCGGAACCGACGGGGTCCGCACTTCCTACCGACAGATACACCTGTCCACGGAGCACACTCCGCTTTTCGACGCCGGCGACACCTGGACGGTGGTCGATCTTCCTCTGGGACGAGTCGGGCTTCTCATCGGCAACGATGCGCTGCTGCCGGAATCGGGGCGAGTACTCGCATTGCGTGGTTGCGATCTGATCGCCTGCCCGTCCGCACTGGCAGGAACGTTCGTGGGATCACACCCGGGAACCGAGATTCCTCTTGCCGCCGAGGTTCTCACCGGGCCCGATGCGACCCACTGGCACCACATGCGCGTGCGTGCCGGCGAGAACAACGTCTACTTCGCGTTCGCCAACGCAGTGGACCCGGGTCGCGGAATCGTCGGACACAGCGGCGTGTTCGGACCGGATACGTTTGCCTTCCCCCGAACCGAGGCCATCGTCGACGGGCCCGAACCCGGCCACGCGACGAGTGTCGTCGACACCACCAATCTCGGCGGGCCCTATCCGACCAATGTCGTGCGACGCAAAGACCTCGTCCTGATGCGTCAACCCCACCACTACGGGATTCTGTCGACCGCGTGAGAAAACACCGATGGCGTGGTCATGTGTTCTCACATGACCACGCCATCGGGTTGTTTCGGTTGCTCCGGGCACTTACTCCTTGGACAGGTTCGTCCTCGGGATTTCCTCGGTGCGGTCGGTCGTCCAGTCGCGGTTCGTCGCGGTTCCGCCGCCGGGGGTCGGTCGCGGAGTGTTGTCCGCTCGGGCCGGCTGACGATGTCCGCCGTTTGCGCCGCCACGCAGGAGCAAGAACACTCCGGCGATCAGCGAGATGACACCGAGAATTCCGGCGATGATCGGGACGGTGCGGCCGAAGAGCGAGATCCGGTCCTGGCCGTCCTTTGCCTGCTGGATCTGGTATTCGACCGTGTTCTCGTCGAACGTGATCGGAGCGTTGAGGACGTCGACCTCGGGCCGGCCTGCTTCACGTGCGTAGTACTGGTGAATCTGCTCTTCGCCCTTGACAACGACGCCGGTCTCGGGTTCGACCCACAGGGTGCGGGTGTTCTCGTACCAGCGAGTCATCGTCACCGGAGCGGCTCCACCCTCGACACCCCAGGTGTCGGCGGGCAGGGTCACCTTGTTGGTCGGCAGGTTGACCACGGTCGACAGGTCGACCGGGCCGACGGTCTGCTGGTACTGGTACACCGGCGTTCCGTTGATCTCGGTTGCCTCGACGAAGTCGATGTCCTTCGATGCGCGGGCGTTGACGTCGAAGTACGGGTAGCTCTTCTGCTCCGCGTTGAACGGGAACTTGTACTGCAGTCCGGTGTGGGCCACCTCGTCGGCCGGCGCGTTGCCTGCCACCTGGATGGTGCCGATCGGGTTCTCGACGGGCATCGACGTCTTGCGGTCGATGGTGACGCGATCGACGCTCGCCGTCAGCAGCCCGGTATCGGCCTGCTTGTCGCTGCGTCGCAGGGTCTGGCCTGCCTGCAGCGTCATGATGTCGGCGTCGGAGGGATCCTCGACGGTGACGAATCGCTGCGAGACGAGAGGAACGTTCTGGTCGACGACTGCGCGACCGGCCGCGAGCGAGCTCGCATTCAGGACGCTGCCCTCACCGGTGGAGACGGTGGTGACTTCGAGGTCCAACGGCGTCTTCTCGAGCGCCGAGATGGTGTACGTGGGAATGAGGATGGCGGCGACCACCAGAAACGCGCCCAAGCCGATGAGTACGAGGGCAAGTATCCGGCTCGGCCCTGAGCGCTCCGCCATGCTGAATCTCCTTAGTTGACCGCTTCATGGAAGACACCGCGGTCGGGAAAGACGTCAGCCCCGACCCGATGCCCGATTTGATACGACACGTCGCAGGTGACAGTAACAGCAGACAGTGGCACCGGTCTCGTCTGCGCCGGTTCGACACGGCACACTTGAGACCACCATGAGCACTCGAGTCCACTCGCCCTCCGTCGTTCCGCTGCGCGCGTTCGTCCCTGCGCTCGAGGGAATGCGCGCGCTGGCCGCGATCGGCATCGTCGTCACCCACGTCGCATTCCAGACCGGTGCCGCGAATTCCCCGCTCATGGGGCGTATCTGGGGCAGGTTCGATCTGACCGTTGCCATCTTCTTCGCGCTGTCGGGGTTTCTGCTGTGGCGCCCCCATGCCGCGCAGGCCCGCGGACTCGCGCCTGCTCAGCCGGCTCGTCGCTACTTCTGGTCGCGGGCAGTGCGCATCCTGCCCGCCTACTGGGTCGTCGTCGTGCTGGTGCTGCTGTTTCTGCCGAATGCGGGTGGCGACTACCGGGTGTGGTTGGCCAATCTGTCTCTGACGCAGGTGTTCGTGCCCCTGACGTTGACCGAGGGCATGACGCAGATGTGGTCGCTGTCGGTGGAGGTGGCCTTCTACCTGCTGCTACCGGTGTTCGCCTGGCTGATGGTTCGACTGCGTGGGGCCTCGGCCAAGCACCGGATCTCGGTGCTGCTCGGTGCATCTGCGGTGACGCTGTCCTGGGCCTTCGTCCCGATCACGACCGCGGACGCCATCCATCACGACAACTGGCTGCCCGGGTACTTTCCGTGGTTCGCCGCCGGAATGGTGTTGGCCGAGGTGTCCGTGGGCCCACAGACATGGGTGCATCGGTGGGCTCGGCGCAGATGGGTGATGCCGTCGATCGCGGTCGCGGCTTTCGTGCTGTCGGCGACTCCGCTGGCGGGCCCACAGGGACTGGTACGTCCCGAGCCGTGGCAGTTCGAGCTGAAGATCGTGTTCGGCGCCGTGCTCGCGTTCGCGATGCTCTCGCCACTGGTGTTGGCCGACACCGGTCGTCGGCACCGAGTGTTCGAGCATCCGGTGATGCTCACGCTCGGGCGGTGGTCGTACGGAATCTTCATCTGGCACCTGGCCGTCCTGGCCGTGGTGTTCCCGGTGTTCGGCATCATCCCGTTCTCGGGTGGGATGTGGTTCGTACTGACGGTGACTCTCGCGCTGTCGATTCCGGTGGCCGCGGCCAGCTACGCGCTGGTCGAAGAACCTGCCCGACGACGCTTCGCACCGAAGAAGCCGATCACGGTTTCCGCATCGCACTGATCGCCAACGCGACGATGCCGATCAGCGCGGCCAGCTGCACTCCGTACGATTCGCCCACGTACCCGTCGGTCGATCGCCAAGGCCCGAGCGAGAGCAGCGCCGCGCCCAGCAACGCGAATCCGCCTGCCGCGCCGACCAACACGCGTGAGGAGAGCGCGCGACCGTAACGGCGGTCCAGGAACACCGCGCCGAAACCGATCACGGCCACCGTGATCGCACCGGCAATTCCGGCCAACACGATCGTCGCCCCGAGCAGTGCCACCAGGGCAGCCGAAACGCTCCGCCACGGCCGCGGCGAGGGCCCGAGATCGGGCATACTGCGCGGCCGACCCAGCGCTGCGAACAGCAGCGGGATCAGCAGGAGCAGCCCACCGAAGATGCCGAGGCGATACCAGCGGTCGGTGGCGAAATCCAGCGAAATCGTGCCCGACGCCCCGGCCGGAACGATCCAGGCCTGCTGCCACCCGTCGACCACCACCGGGGACAGTTCGACGCCACCGGGAGTGGTTGCGCGCCAACCACTGTTGTTGCTCTCCGGGATGACCAGCAAGCGGTCCTCAGTCGTGGACGTCAGCGTCACCTCGCGGTGATCGGGGCTCCAGGCGGTGGTCCTGGCGGACTGCGGGGCCGATTCCGTCGGCCAGTCGGCCGGAATGGGCATGGTGCGCAACCGAATGCCGTCGACGAAGAACGATGCTCCCGGCTCCACCACCACGTCCTGGTGTCCCTCGGGCAGCGAGACCGGGTTGACGAAGTTCTCGTTCACCGGAGTGTCGGCGTCGCACACCGAGGCCTTCAGTGGTTCACCGGATCGGAACTGGTCCGCGGTGGCCGTCACCGACGTGCGCACCGTCTGCCCGGCGATGGAGACGATGGGGCCGTCGAAGCAGTCGACGGTGATCTCGCGATCGCCGTCGTACGGTGCGCCGATCGGTTCACCACCGGACAGTGGTGTCACTTCTGCGAAGCCGGGCGGCTGAGACTGGATGAAGCCCAGAGAGTTTCGGTCCAACACCCCGTCCCAGTCCACGATCGACAGGACGATCCTGTCCGTCACCTGCGGTGCCAGCTCGAGGGTCGTCGAGCCGTCGGTGTCGACGTCGCGCACCATCGGCCCGTTGCCGAGGTTGACCGCGACCCGAGTGGGATGGGCCGGGAGTGCACCCAGGCTCGGGCTGAGCTCTAGCCCGTCCACCAGTGTGGGAGCAGGCAATTCGATGGTCAGGGTCGGGTTGGTCCCCGCTCGGTCGGTGATCGACTTCTCCGGCGCTGTCCAGGACGTGCGCGGATCGCCGTCGGTCGCCGCGAACGCCGAGCCATGCAGGTCCGCGACGTCCGACGCCCCGCCGGCCAACGGCCGCCCCGGTTGCGCGAGCAGCGCTTCGAGTTCGGGGGACTGCCGCGTACGGACCGTCAGATCGGGGATCACCGCGGTGCCCATCGGCACGTCGATCGTGCGTGAGAAGCGCCCGAGTTCCTCGGGTGACTTGGACAGTCCACTGCTGCAACGGATTCGATCCTCGGTGTCGAGGCACCCGGAGCGGCCTGGGAATTCCTGGCCCAGTTCCCAGGCGTCGACGCTCGCCCCGGCGGGAGTCTCGGGCAGCACCGCGCGGTGCACGATCGGTACCTGCTTCGGATTGTCCCGGTCGGAGTAGTCGTCCACCGACACCTCGCTGATGCCGAACTGGCTGCCTCGGGTTCCGTCGACCGTCGACTTCGCGGTGATGCGCAGCCACGGCGTCTCACCGCCCGGCAGTGACACCGTCATCGGCTCACCCGGCTCGTCGACGCGCGCCGCCGTCGAGCCGTTCGGGGTGGTGATCTCCACCCATTTCACCGGGTCGCCTATCGTCCCGGGGCTGGTGCGCATGTGCAAGAGCCCGCCGCGCACGGGAGTATCGAAGTCGAGTTGAAGCCATTGCCCCACAGCACGTTCGATGCCGTTGCTGATCCAGCTGGTGGCCAGGTCGCCGTCCACCGCGGCGGCGACACCGCTGCCGGGGGCGCTGCCGCCGATCTGGGTGGCGTCCGACGCCGAGCTCGACGCCGTCAGGGTCGCGCCCTCCCATTCGGCGTCGACGGTCTTCGCCCCGTACACCGGGTAGTCGGGAACCTCGTTGAGCGAACGCCGTGGCTCGTCGGCGGCCCGCAGGGCAGAACTGTGATTGTCGACCTGGCCGAAGTCGGTCTCACGGTTCATCGGGGTGTCGGTCACCGTCACAGAGTTCACGGCAATGCCGGCCGCGGCCGCATCCGAAGCCAGCAGAGTGGGGCCTGACGGCACCGGATTGCGAATCCCGTTGTTCCGCAACTCGTTCGAGCGCAGAATGGACTCCGGTCCACCCTGAACCACCGGGACACGATCGAGATCGACGGTGTAGGGGCCGGACGCGGGAATGCCCGCCGAATCACGCACCGAATAGATCTCCACAGCCGGATACGGCGGTCGAAGATCGCCGTCGAGCACAACGCCGTCGACCTGACCGGGGGCCACGTCCTCACCGAATTCGGCCACCTTCTCGAGTCCCGCGGAACCGTCGAGCACCTGGTGCACCGATGCCGGACGCGTGGACCGGGAGTTCTCGGGATCGAGGTCGTTGCGCACGACTACGTAGCTGATGCCCTGGCCCAGAAGGGTATCGGCCAATCCGGCCGACGGCCGACCGTCGGCGAAGAGTCGTTGCACGGAGTCCAGTGCCCGGATGGCACCCGGCGGGGTGAGGGGTACGGCGTCGCGGACGGCCCAGGGGGTGGTGGCCAGAGCCTGCAGCGGTTCGTCTCGGGTCAATCCCCAGGTCTGAAGAGCGAACGGTGCGCCCGGCACGATCAGGGCCCGCTGCGCGTCGGAACCGTCCGGACTCGATCCCGACGCATTCTCGGTGAGCCAGTCCGCCGCGTCGTGCCAGTACTGCGGAACGGCCTCGTACGCACCGCGGGGCGCGAGCTTGCCCGTCCACGCCAGCGAGGTGGACAGCGTCAAGGCGACGAGCACCAACGCGGTCACCGCCATCATCGGGTGCTTCTCGGGATGCGCGACGGCCGTTTTCCACTGCGATCGCGGTGCGGAACCCGGCAGCGGTACCCGGGCCAACAGATGAGCCAGCCCGAGCACCAACGGAATTCGAATGACCGGCTCTAGTTTGTGGATGTTGCGTAGCGGTGCGCCTGCAGAATCGAGGAACACTCGAACGGCGGCAGCGAACGGGCCGTCCAGATCACCGACGAACCCGGCACCGAGGCCGACCAGACCGACGAACAGCATGATCGTCAACCGGCCGCGGGCGGGCATGGACCGCATGGCCAGGCCCGCGATTCCAGCGGCCGCGATCAAGCCCGTTGCGATGACGGCCGCCGGCTGCGTCACCAGAACGGCACCGGCCACTCGCTCGGGAGAGACGAACGGCGTCCAGCTGCCGGTACCGCGCAGCACTTCCGTCAGTGACGTCCACTGCGTGGTGGTGCCGGAGGATTCGATGTAGTCGAGAAACGGCGGAGAGACCTTGCCCAGCAACAGCAGTGGAACGATCCACCACAGCGTCGCAAGCACCAGAAAGCCCGACCACCAGGCACCGAAGACGAACCACCGCTTGTTCGGCCGATGCGTGAGCATCCAGATCACGGCGACCAGAACGGCGGCGGCGGTGGCGACGGCGTTGACCGCGCCCATCAGGGCCACCGCCAGTGCAGACTGCGCGGCCGAGCGCCGAACCGTCTGTTTCGCATCGTCGCCGGCGAGATACCGCACCATCGGGACCAGCACCCACGGTGCCAGCATCATCGGCATCGTCTCGGAGGAGATCGACGCGAGGGTGGTGATCACTCGCGGAGACAGAACGAAGGCCGTCGCTGCGATCAGACGGGAACTACGGCTGCCGACACCGAGAGCTTCGGCGAGCCGCACGATTCCCCAGAACCCGGCGATGAGCAGCAGCGCCCACCAGATGCGTTGAGTGATCCACGGCGGGATCGACAGCAGATCGCCGCCGGCGAAGAACGCACCGTGGGGGAAGAAGTAGCCGTAGGCCTGGTTCTGCACCTGGCCGAGCGGGGCTGCGCTGTTCCATTGATGGGAGGCGCGTTCGAGAAATCCGAGAGGGTTCTGTGCCAGGTCGTACTTGGTGTCGGCAACGGTGAAGCCGGGGACCTGCAGAAAGGTGAGGAGGAACGCCAGGATCGAGACGCCGAGAAGCCACTTGCGGCCGAGCGGCTCGGCCGAGATCACCGATTCACGAGAGCGACCAGCGTCAGCGGCTGCCGTACTCAACCTGGTTCAGCAAGGACGAGTCGGCGTTTCCGGAGCGATCGATATCCGGACGAGAGTTGTCGGCTGCAGCTGCGGTGACTCCGAAGACGACGCCCGCACCCAGTACGGCTCCGACGACGGCGGCAATGACACCCGGGACAGCAAACTTCATCTCGGTTCTCCAGTCAGTCGGCTCAGAACGGTAGCGGGCGAGGTGGACCCCCACGCGGGCATCACGGTATCACCTGCGTCACGGAAAACAGCCGTCGGACGCTCTACTTGCCGGGCGGAACGATCAGGACGGGTCGATGGCTGTGTCGAAGAACGTGCTCGGCCACCGAACTCTGGAGCAGCGCACGTAGACCGGTGGTGCCTCGCGTACCGGTGACGATGATGTCGACGTTCATCTCGTCGGCTTTCTCCACGATCGCGGCCCAGATGGCGGTGGTGCATTCGGTGCACTGACCCTCCACTTTCAGGCCTGCGGCCTCGGCCAGCGCGACGCCTTCGCTGTTGGTCACTTTCGCGTCGGTGAGCGCCACGTCCTCGGCCTCGTCGTCGGGCACCCATTCGGGCTGCATCACACCGGAGAGGCCGGACATGCGCGCGGCCTGACGCACCATCGGCTCCCATGCGGTGACGACGATCGCGCGTGAGGTGGTGAGAAACCGTCCGGCATAGTCGATGGCGCGTTTGGCGTTGTCGGATCCGTCGTAGGCAATGAGTATGAGGTCTGCGGTCACGGTCGATCTCCTCCTCATGTCGCGTTCGTCCAGATTACCCTCACCCCTCGGCGGATCGATGTGGGTTTCGGTCGGTCGGAGTGCAACGAAGGCGCATCGATCCGGACCCCGGGTCGGCAGCGACACCGACGATCTGGGCTACCGTCGTATTCCATGCGACTTCGGTTTTCGGTTCGGTCCGCTGCGGTGATGACCGTCGGTGTCGGCTTGTTGGTCTCGTGCTCCACCGAGTCTGCGCCGGTCGCGTCGACGCAGACTGCATCGGCTGCTCCGACGACGACTGCAGTCGACACGACGGTGCCGCAACCGGTACCGCCCGTCGACGGCTGCGTTGCGTTCGTCGACGGATTGTCGGAGCGGCAGCGGCTGGCTCAGTTGCTCACCGTCGGGGTCACCGGAACTGCGGACGCGGTGCAGATCATGTCCACCGAGCAGGTCGGCGGCATCTTCGTCGGCAGTTGGACCGACGAGTCGATGCTCGGCAATCGAGAAGTACCGCAGGTGCTGGCCGCCTCCGCGGTGGCTCCGATGGTCACGATCGACGAGGAAGGTGGACGGGTCTCGCGGGTCGCGGATCTGCTGGGTGCCGCACCGTCGGCGCGGGAACTGGCACAGACGGTGTCGGTGGACGAGGCGTATTCGATGGCGTTGATGCGCGGCCAGGGGTTGAAGGATCTCGGTGTCACCGTCGACTTCGCTCCGGTGGTCGACGTGAGCGGTCAGCCCGACGATTCCGTCATCGGCGATCGGTCGTTCTCCGACGATCCGCAGGTCGTCATCGACTACGCGGGGGCGTACGCGCGGGGTCTGGAGGACGCGGGTGTGAAGCCCGTCATCAAGCATTTTCCCGGGCACGGTTCGGGTTCGGGCGACTCGCACACCGGCGCGGTGACGACCCCGTCGCTCGACGAGTTGAAAACCAAGGATCTGCTACCGTTCGCGGCCCTGAACAACACCGGCGTCGGTGTCATGGTCGGGCATCTGGATGTGCCCGGACTGACCGAGCCGGGGGTGCCGGCGAGTATCAGCCCGGCGGCGA
The DNA here is from genome assembly GCF_002258235.1 of Rhodococcus sp. 06-470-2. Lineage (NCBI taxonomy): Bacteria > Bacillati > Actinomycetota > Actinomycetes > Mycobacteriales > Nocardiaceae > Rhodococcus > Rhodococcus sp. 06-470-2. The sequence goes on from NZ_NOYB01000010.1 coordinate 130,500, forward strand.
TGGCATTGTTGCGCGATGGCGTCGGATACGGTGCCGCGCCGTTCGACGGCCCCATCTTCACCGACGACCTCAGCGGCATGGCGGCGATCACGGCCAGGCTCGGGATCGTCGACGCGGTCGAGGCGGCGTTGGTCGCGGGAGCCGATGTGGCGCTGTGGCTCACCACCGATCAGGTGCCCGCGGTGTTGGACAATCTCGAGGACGCGGTGGCGACGGGACGTCTGCCGGCGGCTCAGGTGGACGAGGCCGCTGCTACGGTTGCTCGGTTCAAGGGGGCGTGCGGGTCCTGATTGTGCGGTACTGGACCTTACTGTGGAGTAAGGTCTAGTAGTTCGTACGTATTGGAGGATCCATGGCTGGTGGCACGAAGAGATTGCCCCGCGCCGTCCGTGAGCAGCAGATGCTCGACGCGGCGGTGGATGTGTTCTCCGACAACGGTTTTCACGAGACATCGATGGATTCGATCGCCAAGAAGGCGGCCATCTCCAAACCGATGCTCTATCTGTACTACGGGTCCAAGGACGAGTTGTTCGCAGCCTGTATCCACCGCGAGGGCGTCAAGTTCGTCGAGGCCCTGACTCCAGCCGCAGATCCGACGCTGACGCCGCGCGAGCAGTTGCGCAAGGCCCTGATCGGTTTCCTCGGATTCGTCGGCGAGAACCGCAAGTCGTGGATGGTGCTCTACCGTCAGGCCATCGGTCAGCAGGCGTTCGCCTCACAGGTGCAGAGCAGCCGAGATCGGTTGATCGAGTTGACGGCCGGCTTGCTCGCGATGAGTACGAGAGATCCGGAGCAGTCCCAGAATTTCGGGCTGATGGCCGTCGCGTTGGTCGGGGCGGGCGAGGCTGTGGCCGACAGAGTGGCAGGCGGCGAAATCGAGGTCGACGCGGCCGCGGACCTCCTGGAGAATCTGGCCTGGCGCGGCTTGGCCGGAAAGAAGACCGCCACCACCTGAGCTCCGCGCCCAACTCGAAGTTGTGGACGGAAATCCGGAGAAATCCGTCCACAACTTCGAGTTCGAGGGTGAGGCGGTTACCGCAGGGTTCCCGTCAGATGCGGGTAGCCCTTCTTCGGGTTCTTCAGCGACAGGTCCCAGCCGGTGCCGACGGCTTCGGCGTAGGCGTTCACCGTCGCGGGCAGGATGATCGGCTTGCCGAAGCGGATGCTGTAGTTCACAGCCTCCGGAATTCGGCCCTCGACGGTCTGCAGCACGGCTGCCGCGCTCCACATTCCGTGCGCGATGGTCTTCGGGAACCCGAATGCCTTTGCGCCCAGCGAGGATACGTGAATCGGGTTGCGGTCTCCGGAGATTGCCGCGTACCGGCTGATGATCCGCTGGTCGACGCGCAGTGTGCGGGTCGGGGGCGGCGGAACCTCGTCGGCCGGCGGTGCCTCGCGGGGGCCACCGGACAGTGACGTCTTCTGCAGGCTCAGGAAGCTCGAGGTCTGCTTCCAGACCAGTTCGCGTCCTACCTTGACCTCACTGATCAGGTCGACGAGCAACCCCTTGCGGTGCTCGCGCAGATTCTCCGCGTGCACTCGCACGTCCAGCGGCTCGGACGCGGAGATGCCACGGTACTGCTCGATGACGTTCTCGGCGTGTACCGATCCGATGGCGGCGAACGGAAAGCCCTTGGACACCATCAGTTTCATCACCGTCGGGAAGACGAGGGTGAAGGGGTAGGTCACCGGGAGCTGGTCGCCGAATCGCAGCCCCGTCGCCCGGCAGTACCCGGCGAGGTTGTCGGGGTCCACTCGCAGACCCTTGAGCTCGTACACCGTGCTGGGAACCGAGGACGACCTGGATCCGAAGAACGGCAGTGCGCCCAGCGCTGCCGAGGTGTAGATGTCGGAGGTCTTCGGCTGCGCGGTGAGCGTGACGGTGCTCATGCGCCGAGAAGGCTCTGGCCGCACACGCGCACGACCTGGCCGGTGACGGCGTTGGATGCGGGAGAAGCGAAGTACGAGACCAACTCTGCGACGTCGACGGTCTCGCCGCCCTGCAGCAGCGAGCTCATGCGTCGTCCGGCCTCGCGGGTGGCGAACGGAATCGCAGCCGTCATCGCGGTCTCGATGAACCCGGGAGCGACGGCGTTGATGGTGATGTTCTTCTTCGCCAGCACCGGTGCGGACGCGTGCACCAGGCCGATGACGCCTGCCTTGGACGTGCCGTAGTTGGTCTGGCCGCGGTTGCCCGCGATGCCGGCGATGGAGGAGACGTCGACGACGCGGCCGCCTTCCTTCAGTGCACCCGACTTGACGAGCTCATCCGTGATGCGCTGCGGCGCAGCGAGATTGACGCCGATGACGGAGTTCCAGCGGCTCTCGTCCATGTTGGCGAGTGTCTTGTCGCGGGTGATGCCTGCGTTGTGCACGATGATGTCTGCGCCGCCGTGACGTTCGAGGAGGTGCTTCGAGAGGACATCTCCGGCGTCGGGCGAGGTGACGTCGAGCGCGAGCGAGGTGCCGCCCACCTTGTTGGCCGTCTGCGAGAGTGCTTCTCCGGCAGCGGGAATGTCGGCTGCGATGACGGTGGCTCCGTCGCGGGCGAGGACCTCGGCGATGGTGGCACCGATACCGCGTGCGGCTCCGGTGACGACCGCTACCTTGCCTGCGAGCGGCTTGTCCCACGAAGCCGGGGCCTGCGAGTCCGCGTCGCCCACGGTGATGACCTGGCCGTCGACGAACGCGGACTTGGCCGAGAGCAGGAAGCGGAGGGTGGATTCGAGTCCGGACAAGCCGGTCGACGCCTTGGGGGAGATGTAGACGAGCTGCGCCGTGGCTCCGCGCTTGACCTCTTTGCCGACGCTGCGGGTGAAGCCTTCGAGAGCGCGCTGAGCGACGTGCTCGTCGACGCTCGAGGTCTCCTCCGGCGTCGTACCGATGACGACGACGCGCGCCGACGGTGCCAGGTTGCGGATGACCGGCTGGAAGAACTGGAACAGCTGCTCCAGTTCGGCGACGTTGCCGATGCCGGTGGCGTCGAACACTAGTCCGCCGTGCTTGTCGTCGTGCGGCTGCGACTGCGGGTAGTCCGAGAGCAGCTCACGCAGGGGCTCGACGAGGCGACCGCTACCGCCGATCAGGACCGGTCCGGCCAGCGGCGGCTCGCCCGCCTTGTAGCGGCGCAGCTTCTCGGGCTGCGGCAAGCCGGCCTGCTTGGCGATGAAGGCTCCCGGCGCGGACGCGAGGAACGTTGAGTAGAGATCTGGGGCTCCCTTGGAGGCTGCCACTGTCGTACCTTTCATTCAGCGCTGCTCGCTCGAGGAGCGAGGCGCACGACCGGGTGTCGACAACCAACTTACTCGCCAGTAAGATGAAACTCCACCAGGGCCTTATTCGACGATGTTTGGAGACGTCAGTGACAAGCAAGCAGCTACGACCGGTCGCAATCGTCGGTGGCAACCGCATTCCGTTCGCGCGCTCGGACAAGAAGTACGCGCTGGCGTCCAACCAGGACATGCTCACCGCGACCATCGACGGGCTGGTCTCGCGATTCGGATTGCAGGGCGAGCGCCTGGGCCTCGTCGCCGCCGGTGCCGTGCTCAAGCACTCCCGCGACTTCAACCTCACTCGTGAGGTCGTACTCGGTAGTGCACTGAGCCCGTACACCCCGGCCTTCGACATCCAGCAGGCCTGCGGCACCGGCCTCCAGTCGATCATCGCCGTCGGCGACGCCATCGCGTCGGGCCGTATCGATGCCGGTATCGGTGGTGGTGTCGACACCACGTCCGATGCTCCGATCGGCGTCAACGACGAACTGCGCGAGTTCCTGCTCTCCCTGAACCGAGCCAAGAGCACCACCGACCGCATCAAGCTGCTCGGCAACGTTCGTCCCGGCATGCTCGGCATCGAGATCCCGCGCAACGGTGAGCCGCGTACCGGCCTGTCGATGGGTGACCACGCCGCCATCACGGCCAAGGAGTTCGGCATCCGCCGCGAGGACCAGGACGAACTGGCCGCAGCGAGCCACCACAACATGGCAGCGGCCTACGATCGCGGCTTCTTCGACGATCTGGTGACGCCGTTCCTCGGCCTCACTCGCGACGACAACCTGCGTCCGGGATCGACCGTGGAGAAGCTCGCGACGCTCAAGCCGGTCTTCGGAACCAAGCTGGGCGACGCCACCATGACGGCAGGCAACTCGACGCCGCTGACCGACGGTGCGTCGGCTGCGCTGCTGTCGAGCGACGAGTGGGCTGCCGAGCGCAACCTGCCGGTGCTGGCGCACCTGGTCGATTCCGAGACCGCCGCCGTCGATTACGTCCACGGCAACGGGTCGTTCAAGGACGGTCTGCTGATGGCGCCGACCTACGCGATTCCGCGTCTGCTCGCACGCAACGGCCTGACGTTGCAGGATTTCGACTACTACGAGATCCACGAGGCATTCGCGTCGGTGGTGCTCGCAACTCTGCAGGCTTTCGAGAGCGACGCGTACTGCAAGGAGCGTCTCGGCCTCGACGGTGCTCTCGGTTCCATCGACCGCAGCAAGCTCAACGTCAACGGATCCTCGCTCGCGGCGGGCCATCCGTTCGCCGCGACCGGTGGACGCATCGTGGCTTCGCTGGCGAAGATGTTGGCCGAGAAGGGCTCGGGCCGTGGCCTGATCTCGATCTGCGCGGCCGGTGGCCAGGGCGTCACCGCCATCATCGAGCGCTGATCACTGCAGCTTCGGCTGCTCTCCGACCGGGGGTCATAGGGTCGGTGGATCCGGTAATCGAGGGGTTTTCGGATCTGCCGACCACAACGTGGGAAAGGGCACGCAGAGTTCGCTCTGCGTGCCCTTTCACGTGTGATCAGCCCGGTATGCCGCTTTCCGGTGGTGTGGACTCCTCGCCGGTGTATTCCTCCACCGCCGAATCCCCGATGTCGGTCTGCAGCACCGGAGTCAGGTACTCGGGCACGCCTCCCTGGATCTGGAAGACACTGGCACCGGAGATTCCGAGGTGGCTCGAATCGGAGTATCGGAACGGGGCCAACTGCGGTCCCTCGAAGTCCATTCCGCCTTCCTGGATGGCTGCGACGATGCCCTCACGGGTGGGATTCTCGCCTGCCGCCTGGAGGGCTTGTACGAAGGCGTATGCCTGGCTCAGTCCGTAGATGCGGTAATTGGTCAACGGGTCACCGGTTCCGTTCTCGGCCCAGACCTTCTGCCACAGTTGGGTCCACGGATTCTCCGGAGAGTCGACGCCCGGGATGTATTCCAGCGAGATCATCCCTTCGAGCGATTGCGCGCCGTCGGTGACCGCGCCCTGAGAGAACCGTCCGAGCAGGGAGCCGACGAGGTCGACGTCGGATCCGATGGAGCTGTAGAACCACTCGGGGTCGTAGTTGAGTCGCATGGCTGTCAGCTGGCTCAGTGCGGTGTAGGAGGGGACGTTGAAGCCGAGGACCAGATCCGCTCCGGCACCCTGCAGAGCAGCGATCTGTGGTGCGACGTCGGTGTTGCCCGAGGTGTAGCGCACGACCTCGACGATCTGATCGTCGAGATACTGGCGCACTGCGGCCTCGCTGTCCCGGCCGAGGTCGTCGTCCTGGAGGAAGAGTCCGACCTTGGCGTCGGGCCGGTTCTTGGTCACCCAGTCGCCGATGATCTTGCCCTCGACCTGGTAGTCGGGCTGCCACCCGAAGGTGTTCGGGTACTTCTCCGGATCGTTGCCCCACATGATCGCACCGGAGGAGACGAACAGGTCGGGCACACCTTCCTCGTTGAGGAAGTCGATGACGGCGCTGTGGGTCGCGGTGCCGAGTCCGCCGACGACGGCGAACACCTCGTCCTGGAGAACCAGTTCGTTGACGACCTGGGTGGTGGTCGTCGGATCGTAGGAGTCGTCCCGAACCACGTACTCGATCTGTCGGCCGTTGATGCCACCTGCGGCATTGACGTAGTCGAAGTAGGCCTGTGCGCCCGTGGGGATTTCGCTGTATCCGGGCGCTGCGACCCCGGTCAACGGAAAGTGGGCACCGATCTTCACCGAGGTGTCGGTGATGCCGACCGTCGACCCTTCCGAGGATTCCGTCGTCTCTTCTCGGCCACCTGCACCGCACGCCGCGGCCAACGACACGACGGCGACGAGCGCGGTCGTTCTGAAAGCCACCGATCCGAACTTTTTCATTTCATTCCTTTTCTGGTTGTCCGTAACTTGCGATACGTGCCCACCAAACCCAGTGGGGCGAACAGGATGACGAGGACGGTGAAGATTCCGGTCACCAGTGGTGCGAGTTCTGCCGATTGCAGACTGCTCAGACCCAGATCGAGCCCGAAGTTGGTGACCACCGGCGGGATGTAGGTCAGCAGAACCGCCCCGATCAACGCGCCGGAAAGGGTGCCGAGCCCGCCGATGACGACGGCGGAGAGCAAGGTCAGCGAGAGAGTCAGCGTGAATCCGCTCGGTGCGGCGATTCGTGCCGACATCGCCAGGACTGCACCGCCCGCTCCCGCACAGGCCGCACTGACCACGAACGCGAGAATGCGTGCGCGGCCGAGATCGATTCCGGACAACTCGGCGGCCACTTCGTCGTCCCGGACGGCCCGCCAGCGACGGCCGATTCGGCTCGACGAGACGTTCGCCAACAGGAAGAACACGAGCACCAGCAGTATCCAGCTGACATAGGCGACGAATTTGGTTCCGCTGAGCTCGTTTCCGGTGACGAAGAACATCATGTCGTCGATCAGCTCGGGCGCCTTCGGTGCCGGTACGACGAGTCCTTGTTCGCCGCCGAGGTAGTCCGAGAAGTACAGGGCGAGGCCCGGTACCGCGACGGCGAGCGCCAGAGTCGCGCCGGCCAGGTACGGCCCGTGCAGTCGGGCGGCCGCCACACCGACCACGACACCCACCACCGCCGAGATCACGGTGGCGGCGAGCAGGACGAGGGGGACCGACCATCCCGAATCGTTGGCCCGCAACATCAATGCCGCGGTGTACGCACCGACAGCCATGAATGCGCCGTGCCCGAGTGACAGCTGGCCGCTCAGCCCGGTCAGCACCGTCAGGCCGCCGGCCGCGATGGCGAGGTAGGCCACCGAGGTGAGTTGGCTCTGACGGAAGGTGCTCAGTGATTCGAGCGCGAGGACGATGACGACCAGCCCGATGACGGCACCGAGCACGTGGCGTCGAACCGGTGTTGCGGTGAGGCGAGTGAGAGTCGCGTTCATGTCACACCCTCCTGGCCGCGGAGCTGGCGAACAACCCGCTCGGTCGCAACAGAAGAACGACGATCAGGATCACCAATGCTGCGCTGGAGACCAGATCCTGACCGAGATAGCCACTGACGAAACTCAGCCCTACGCCCATCAGCAGGCCACCGACGACTGCGCCCGCCGGGCTGTCCAGTCCGCCGAGAACCGCTGCGACGAAACCGAATACGACGATCGAGTCCATGTAGCCCGGGTGCACCAGCGAGCCGCCTGCGATGAGCAGTCCGGCCAGCGAACCGACCACTGCGGCCAGCGCCCAACCGAGAGTGAGCATCCGACTCACGCGCACGCCGAGGAGTTTGGCGACCTCCTGCTCGAAGGCGCTCGCACGCATCTTCAGTCCCAGATCGGTGAACCGGAAGAGCAGGATCAGCAATCCCAGGACCACGAGGACGGCGAGGATCTTGAAGATGTCGTACCCGGTCAACGCCACGTTCACGTCGCCGATCCGCTGGCCGGTGAGGCCGAACGGCGCAGGGAACGAACGGAATTGGTTGCCGAAGACGATGGCGGCCACCGCGTGGATGATGATGAACAACCCGAGCGTGAGAATGACCGGGTTGATGTGCGACGAGCTGTCGACGAATCGGATGACGAGTCGCTCCGTCAAGGCTCCCAGGAGCAGGCCGCACAGGAGCGCGACCCCGAATCCGATCCAGTACGAGTAGCCGGCGTCGATGACGACCAGTGCCACGTACGTGGTGATCATGGCCATCGGGGCCTGTGCGAAGTTGACGATGCGGGTCGATCGCCAGATGAGTACGAGGGCGAGCGCGAACGCGGCGTAGATCATGCCTGTGGTCACGCCGTTGATGAGGATGGTGAGCAGTTGTTGCACTGTGGCTGGCGTCCTTTCGGCTTGCTCTAGAACCCGAGGTAGGCGTGTCGGAGGGCGTCGTCCCCGGCCAAGGTGTCGGCGGGGCCTTCCACCGCGACCTTGCCCAGATCGAGTACGACGGCATGTTCGGCGATCGACAGAGCGCTGCGGGCGTTCTGTTCGACGAGTACGACGGTCATCGACTCGGAGTCGACGAGTCCGCGCAACGTCTCGAATATCTGCGCAGCGACCTTCGGCGCGAGTCCGAGTGACGGCTCGTCGAGCAGAAGTACCGACGGTGTCGCCATCAGCGCCCGGCCGATCACGAGCATCTGCCGCTCGCCGCCGGACAGGGTGTGCGCCGAGGATGTTCGACGACCGGTCAGGGGCGGAAACATGTCGTAGATGCGGTCGAGGGTGACGGCGTCGTGACTTCGGTTGCGTCCCATCGCGCCGAGTCGAAGATTCTCGTCGACGGTCAACTCGGCGATCACGCCCCGACCCTCGGGAACGTGCGCAAGACCTTTGCGGGACATCCGATCCGGTGCAACGCCGACGATGTCGACCCCGGCGAGTTCGATCCTCCCCGATACCGGTTTCAGCAACCCCGAGATGGTGCGCAGCAGGGTCGTCTTCCCGGCTCCGTTCGCGCCGAGGACGGCGGTGACAGCTCCCGCCGTGACGGTCATCGACACCGAGTCGAGGGCGGTGACCGGTCCGTATCGAACGGTCAGATCGGTGATCGTCAGGTGCGCCGCGTCAGTCTTCATGTGCCACTTCGTTTCCGAGATAAGCAGCGAGCACGGCCGGATCCTCGCGAATCTCGTCGGGCGTTCCCTGAGCGATCACCTTGCCGAAATCGAGCACGTAGATCCGGTCGCACACACTCATGACCAGATCCATGTGATGCTCGACGAGCATGACCGATGTTGCGGGTCTTTCCGGTTCGGAGCCGGTGGATGCCGCAGGGGTGGGGCCTGCGGAACGACCCGTCGACGTTGCGAGCGCACGGATCTCGTCGCCGAGTTCGCTCATCTCGTCACTGGACAGTCCCGAGGCGGGTTCGTCGAGCAGGAGCAGTGTCGGTTCGCTCACCAGGGCGCGTGCCAGTGCGACGCGTTTACGCACCGCGTACGGCAGGCTCGGTGGCAATCGGTGCGCGTAGTCGTCGATTCGCAGGCGTTCGAGGGTGGCCATTGCGGTCGAGCGGACCGCGGCATCGTCGGATGCACTCGACGGCAGGCCGAGCAGGCCCACGAGGATTCCGGTGTGCGCTGTTCGATCTGCACCGACCATGACGTTGTCGAGAACCGTCATCCGATCGAACAGTCCGAGTCCCTGCAGTGTTCGGCTCATACCGAGTCGGGGGAGGTCGTGCGGTCGTAGTCGAGTCAGCGTGTCGCCGTGTCGTCCGAGTGTTCCCGATTGCGGTCGGACGAGTCCGCACGCAACGTTGAACAGCGTCGTCTTGCCTGCGCCGTTGGGTCCGATGACGCCGAGGACTTCGCCGGGTCGCACCTCGAGACTGACTCCGGACAGCGCGACGATTCCGCCGAACGACACTTCGATGTCCGTCATGGTGAGGACCGGGTCCAACGTGTCGAGAGAGTTCAAGTGATCCACCTCACAATCTGTTGCGTTCACTATGGTGCGTTTCGCACAACGGGCGATATGGGCGCTGCGCACAGAATGTTTGGGTCCCTGGGCACCAGTAACGGTCAAATCGACCTGCTATGTGGGCTCAGTGCGCAAAACTGTGCAGGTGGGAGCTCCCGATGGTCGACGCGGATCCGCGCGCTCGGCTGCCCGGGGAGCGGTGACGGACGCCGACCAGGAGCAGATTCGCCGTGCATGGGCAGCCCTGACGTCACGGGCGGATTCGATCGCGGACTCCATCACGCTCGCATTGATCGAGCAGGAACCCGGCTACCTGGCCAGTTCCACTCCGGACATCGCGGGCGAGATTCGTCGCAGCACGCGCGAGCACATCAACCAGGGGCTCCGCACCCTGTCGGGGCTGACCGCCGCGGGTGACAACGCGCGAGAGGTATGGCGCCGTACCGGCAGAGAGCGTGCGCGCCAGGGGATTCCGATGGAGTTGGTGCTCAAGGCGTACACGCTGGGGAGTCGGACGCTGTGGGAGGAGCTGATGCTCGAGCGCGAGCAGTGCCGCACCAGCATCGACGAGCATCTGCTGCTCGTGGCCGGGCAACAGCTGTGGCGCGCGCTCGACAGCCAGTACGAAACACTCGTCGAGGCATACCGGCAGGAAAGCGCCCGGATGCAGCAGCGCGATCTCGCCAACGTGCTGGTGATACTCGACGGCCTTCGATCGGGGCGGGGCGGTGATCCAGCGTTCGTCATGGAAGCGCGTGCCACCCTTGGCCTTTCGGCATCACAGCAAATTGCGTGTGTCGTCGGTCCGCTCGACGATCAAGGGTCGCCGCCGCTCCCGGCACCGGAAGACGCGATGGATCAGATCGGTGCGGTCTCGCATTGGAACACCAGGGACGGCCACCAGTTCGCGCTCGTCGCACTCGGAACGGGATCGTGGCACTCCGTCGTCGACGCACTCGCTGCTCGGGCCGTCGGGCCCGTGGGGGTCGCGCATTCGCCGGAGGGCCTGTCGTCGTTCGCTGCGGCGTATCGCCTCGCGGCATTGACGGCCGAGACCATCACCGAAGACAGTGGCGTGGCGTTGGCGACGGACCGACTGCCCCGCGTGATCATGGCGGCCGATGATCGATCGTCGGAATTGCTGGTCCGCCATGCTCTGGGAAAGCTGTGGACGCACCCGGAGCCGCATCGAGGAACGCTGCTCGACACCCTGGCGCACATGCTCGCGTCGGACGGCTCGCCCACCAACGCCGCCAAGGCGCTCTACTGCCACCGCAACACCGTGATCTACCGGGTCCACCGAATCGAGGAGTTGACCGGGCAGGATCTGACCGATCCGCGAGATCGGCTTCTCCTCACTCTCGCGCTGGTCAGAACCGGACATTGGGCCCGGGCCGTCGGGCAAGGGGACAGCTCGACGACCCCTGGATCATTCAACCGAATGAAATGACGAGACAATTTCGCGGTCGTTGTAACGGCGTGCCGCAGTCGGCCTATATTCCCAGTGGCCCCGTGCTGCTGCCTGACCCCCGACCCGGCAGCAGCACGGGGCCTTTACTCGTCTCTGTGCCGATGGTCTCCGAAGTGAGCGGCACCGTTCGGTTTGCGTAAGCTCGTGCGAGGGGTACGCCGGGCAGAAGGGCGGAACACAACCAACGGTGGTCCTGGAAGGGTCGAACGTGAGCGAGGGCAACAGTAGGTCGGGTGACGCGCCCAACGGTGCCGAACCGAAACCCGACGTACCGCCGTACGACGCTCCCACCGAGGTCTTCGGTGCGATCCGCGACGAGACCGACGGTCCGAAGCATTCCTCCGAGGCGGAGCAGCCTTCCGACGCGACATCCGATGTCGTCGATCCGGGGTCGGACGATGCCGAGTCGGTTGACGCCGAGTCCGTCGATGCTGAGTCGGTCCATCCAGGTTCGGTCGATGCAGACACAGTGGCCGCAGATCCGGTCGTCGACGAGGCCGAGTCCACCGACGCCGATGACGTCGTTCCCGGGGACGCCGCGCCCGACCAGACCCCGGCCCCGCAACCGCCGCCCGCAGCCGACGAATCGCCGACCGTCGCGCAGTCAATCGTTCCTGCGGAGCCTCTTACTGCTGCAGAAGCTGGTGCTCCTCCCGAGACCGTTGTTTCTCCCGAATCGGAGTCGCCGGCCGGACCACCTGTGATTCCGCCGGAGGACGGCTCGCCGCAGGCCGCCGACGGGTCCGGATTCGTGCCGCCGTGGCGGAAGATCGCGATCGGGACCGGCGCGGTGGTCGCCGTTCTCACGCTGCTGTACGCGGCGGATTGGATCACCTCCAGCGACCGAGTGCCCCGCGGCGTCACAGTCGCCGGGATCGAGGTCGGCGGCAAGAGTCACTCCGACGCCGAAGCCCTGTTGCGCTCGGAGCTGGGTGCGCGCGCCGAGCAGCCTGTGTCGGTCGACGTCGGCGATCGACAGGTCGAGATACTCCCGGCCGCCGCCGGCCTCGGTGTGGACTGGAACGCGACGCTCGACCGAGCCGGATCGCAGCCGATCAATCCGATCACTCGGCTGACGTCGTTGTTCGGTAGCCGCGAGATCGGCGTCGTGTCGACCACGGACGAGCAAGCGCTCACCGCTGCCGTCGACGGACTGCGCGTCGAGACCGACCGAGATCCTGTCGAGGGCGACGTGGTGTTCGACGGCAGCACACCGATTGCCGTCGCGCCGCTGTCCGGCCGGGTGCTCGACGCCGACGGCACGCGTCGAAACCTGCAGGCCGAATGGGCCTCGGGCGCAACGGAAGCGGCCTACGAAACAACACCCGTCACGGTGACTCAGGACGCCGTGGATCGCGCCTTCGCCGACATCGCCGTTCCTGCGGTCGAGGCACCGGTGACCGTAGCGGGCCGGCAGAACGTCGACGCGATCCTTCCGACGGATCGTGTGGCCGAGGTTCTGCGTTTCGACCCGGACGGCCAGGGCGGACTGACTCCGATCTACGACACCGACGTCGCCACAGGCATTCTCGCGCCGCAACTCGTGCGCACCGAGACGCCGCCGAAGGACGCGTCGTTCACTTTCTCCGGTGGTGCCCCGACCGTCGTTCCCGGAGAGATGGGCGAGCTGGTCGAGTGGCGCAAGACTCTCGAACAATTGCCCGCGTTGCTGTCCGCCGACGGACCGCGCACCACCGAGGCGATCTACGAACCGGCCCCGCCCGCTCTCACCACCGAGGCCGCTCAGAACCTCGGGGTGCGAGAAGTGATCGCCGAGTACACCACCGGCGGGTTCGAGTACGCGTCGGGCGTCAATATCGGGCTGACGGCGCAGATCGTGAACGGTGCGCTCGTGAAGCCGAAAGAGACGTTCTCGCTCAACGGGTACACCGGTCCGCGAGGAAGCGCGCAGGGTTTCGTGGAGTCGGGGATCATCGACAACGGTCGACCCGATCGCGCAATCGGCGGCGGCATCAGCCAATTCGCGACGACGCTCTACAACGCGTCGTACTTCGCCGGTATGGAAGACACCGATCACACCGAACACAGCTACTACATCAGCCGATACCCCGAGGCGCGCGAAGCGACGGTCTTCGAAGGTGCCATCGACCTGAAGTTCACCAACCCGAACGACACCGGCGTGGTCATCGAATCGTTCGCCGACTCGTCCAGCGTCACCGTCCGACTGTGGGGAACGAAAACGGTCGACGTCGAATCGATCACCGGTTCGCGAACCAATTTCACCTCACCGAATACGGTGACATTGCCTGCAGGCGCAGGCTGCGTCGCGTCTGGCGGGGGCCAGGGATTCACCGCCAGCGATACCAGGGTGATCAGCGATGCAGCGTCGGGAAGGGAAATTTCACGGAACACCAGAACGGTGAAGTACGACCCGATCCCCATCGTGCGGTGCGTTCAGCCTGATCGCCCGGACCCCGCTCCGGCACCCGCAGCGGACCCAGCTCCGGAACCGGACGAAGACGAGTGATGCCGCAACCGCGCGCCGACGGTTCGAATCATGGCGATTCGGACTGTGGCGTCGCCGCCCGATCGGGTGTTTGCTTGCACTAGGTGTTCGCTCGTCAGAATTGCGCCCACGCGGGGGTGCACCACTAGATCGGAAGGGGAGCTTCGTCCAATGTCGCTCACACGTACCGTCCTCGATCAGCAGACGCTTCGCGAGGCGTACGCGCAGTTCCCGAGCGGCGTCGTCGCAATCGCCGCGAAGATCGACGGTGTCATGGTGGGTTTGGCGGCCAGCAGCTTCGTCTCGGTGTCCATCGACCCGCCGCTCGTCGCGGTGTGTATCCAGAACACATCGACGACCTGGCCGAAACTCGAATTGGCACCCAACATAGGTGTCAGCGTTCTCGGCGAGGCACACAACGACGCCGTCCGTACCCTGGCCGCCAAGACCGGTGACCGTTTCGCCGGCCTCGATCTCACCGTCACCGACGGGGGCGCAGCCTTCATCGTCGGTGCCACCGCCTGGCTGGACACCACCATCGAACAGCAGATCCCCGCGGGCGACCACGCAATAGTGTTGCTGCGCATACATTCCCTGGACGTGCAAAGCGAAGTGAACCCAATCGTGTTCCACGGCAGCAAGTTTCGCAAACTGCAGCAATAGTCCTTCGTTTCGCTCGGCCCCGGGGGTTCGGCCTCGCTGTTCTCGCCTCTGCAATTCGCAAACGCGCGCGCATTTGCCGAACGCGCGCGAATTGGTGGCCTGATCGGGGGCTATTGTGCGCGCATCTGACGACTGCGCGCGCGTTTGTTCGTGGTCGGCCCCGGGGATTCGGCCTTGCTGGCCCCGGGTTGCGTACCTGTTCGCCTTGGGATTTCGCAAACGCGTGCGCATTTGCCGAACGCGCGCGAATTGGTGGCCTGATCGGGGGCTATTGTGCGCGCGTCTGACGAATGCGTGCGCGTTTGTTCGTGGTCGGGCCCCGAGGGTTCGGTCTTGCTGGCCCCGGGTTGCGTACCTGTTCGCCTTGGAGTTTCGCAAACGCGCGCGCGTTTACGAGACGAACGGTGGGGCGAACTGGTACCCCCGTACCTGTATTCATCCACAGGTCCGTACTTGTGCACAGGTGGCTACTTTTCTTCTCGAGACGTCGCGCGCGTAGTCGAAACTCGCAGAATGAAGGATGACCGAATGGTGCGACGCTCGGAGGCGCTAGCCGATGGCCACGCCGATCACGAGTTGCGGGCGCTGTACGAACGCGGGGGCTGGGAGCGTCTGGTGAACGGCGTCTACGTTCCGTCGTCCAGGCTTGCCGGCCTTTCGGAGCAGGGACGTCATCGGCTGTTGATCGACGCCGTACTTCCGACAATTGCCGAGGACAGCGCCGTCAGTCATCGATCTGCAGCACTGCTGCATGAATTACCCTTACCCGCAGGGGGATTCGACAAGGTGCACGTCACTCGACATCGCCGCGGCGGAGGTCGCGCGAACGCAGCGGTGATCGTGCACTGTGCGCCGTGGGTGCCGTACGCGACCGTCGACGGCATTTCCGTGACCTCGCTGGCGCGGACGGTCGTCGACCTTGCTCGTACCGAGCCCCTTGTGTCGGCGGTGATTGCCGGTGACGCGGCTCTGAAGCGCTGCGATCCACAGGAGCTCGACGCGGAGTTGCAGCGTGCTCGGGGCTGGAAAGGTGTGGCGCAGGCGCGGCGAGCCGTCTCTCTCATGGACGGGCGAAGCGAAAACCCTGGCGAATCTCAGAGTCGAATCATTCTGCGCGAGAACGGATTCTCTGTTGAGTCGCAGGTGGAGATCCTGGATCCGGATGGGCGAACGCTGGCGCGAATCGACTGGCTGGTCAATGGCGTCGTCGTGTGTGAATTCGATGGTAAAGCCAAGTACACCAAGTACCTACGGGAGGATGAGAACCCCGGCGACGTGGTGTTCAGGGAGAAGGTGCGGGAGGACGCCGTGCGCGATCTCGGCTATCCCGTGGTGCGCTGGACCTGGGCAGACCTGGCGAATCCGGCGGAGGTGGTGGCACGCGTTGCTCGAGCCGTGGAGCGGGCTGCTGCCCTGCCGCCACCGCGAGGGAGCGTGCGGAGTACGCCGTCTGGCCGGCAAACGCGCGCGCTTTTGCTGAACGCGCGCGAAATTGCCTGAGGATCCTGCAGAATTCGCGTGCATCTGACGAATGCGCGCGCGTTTGCGGCAGCTGGGACCCGCAACTGCGCAACCCTGACAAATGCGCGCGCGTTTGCGGCAACCGGGACCCGTAACTCCGCAGCCCGGACGAACGCGCGCGCTTTTGCTGAACGCGCGCGAAATTGCCTGAGGATCCTGCAGAATTCGCGTGCATCTGACGAATGCGCGCGCGTTTGCGTCAGCCGGGACCCGTAACTCCGCAAGCCGGACGAACGCGCACGCGTTTTCGGCAACCGGGCCCCACCCCACCATCCCCACCTCATGGCAACGGCCGCACCCGAGAACAGGTGCGGCCGTTGACGATGTCAGGGAATCAGAATGCTGCTTCGTCGAGTTCCATGATGTCGTTGTCGTTGTCGATGTTGGTGAGGATTGCTCGGGTGGAGGTGAGCTGCGGGAGGATGTTCTTGGCGAAGAACGAGGCCACGGCGACCTTGCCTTCGTAGAACGCCTTGTCCTTGCCCTCTGCACCGTTGTCGAGTGCGGCGATGGCGATTTCGGACTGACGCAGCAGCAGCCAGCCGATGAGCAGGTCACCGAAGCCCATGAGGAAGCGCACCGATGCCAGGCCGACCTTGTACAGCTCGGTGGGCTGGTCCTGTGCGCCCATGAGGTGCTGGGTCATCGAGGTGACGATGGCCTGCACGTCTTCGAGTGCGGTGGCGAGCAGTGCGCGCTCGGCCTTGAGTCGGCCGTTGCCTGCTTCGCTGTCGATGAACGACTTGATCTGTCCGGCAACGTGAGCCAGCGCCACGCCGCGGTCGCGGGCGATCTTGCGGAAGAAGAAGTCCTGCGCCTGGATGGCGGTGGTTCCCTCGTACAGCGAGTCGATCTTGGCGTCACGGATGTACTGCTCGAGTGGGTAGTCCTGGAGGAAGCCGGAGCCGCCCAGGGTCTGCAGGGACTCCGCGAGTACCTGGTAGGCGATTTCGGAGCCGACGCCCTTGACGATGGGCAGCAGGAGGTCGTTGACGCGGTAAGCGATGTCGGTGTCTGCGTCCGAGACCTGCTTGGCGGTGATCGGATCCTGGTGTGCGGCGGTGTAGAGGTACACCGCGCGCAGGCCCTCCGAGTACGCCTTCTGCATCATGAGGCTGCGACGCACGTCGGGGTGGTGGGTGATGGTGACGCGAGGGGCGGTCTTGTCGGTCATCTGCGTCAGGTCAGCGCCCTGGACGCGCTCCTTGGCGTACTCGAGTGCGTTGAGGTAGCCGGTGGAGAGAGTGCCGATTGCCTTGGTGCCGACCATCATTCGAGCGTGCTCGATGACGTCGAACATCTGCGCGATGCCTTTGTGGACCTCGCCGACGAGCCAGCCCTTGGCGGGGACGCCATGGCCACCGAAGGTGAGCTCGCAGGTGGCGGAGGCCTTGAGGCCCATCTTGTGCTCGACGCCGGTGACGAATGCGCCGTTGCGCTCGCCCAGTTCGCCCTTCTCGAAGTCGAAGAGGATGGACGGTACGAAGAACAGGCTCAGGCCCTTGGTGCCCGGTCCGGCACCCTCGGGACGTGCGAGCACGAGGTGGAAGATGTTCTCGAACAGGTCGTCGGAGACAGCCGAGGTGATGAAGCGCTTGACGCCTTCGATGTGCCACGAGCCGTCGTCCTGCTTGATGGCCTTGGTGCGGCCTGCGCCGACGTCGGATCCGGCGTCGGGCTCGGTGAGCACCATGGTGGCACCCCAGCCGCGCTCGACGATGACCTTGGCCCATTCCTTCTGCTCATCGGTTCCGTTGTGGAACAGGATGTTCGCGAAGCCGGGGCCTGCGGAGTACATGAATGCTGCGGGCTGCGAGCCGAGGAGCATCTCGTTGATGCCCCACAGGAGGTTGCGAGGGGCTGCCATGCCGCCGACTTCTTCGTCGAGGCCGACACGCCACCACTCACCGTCGTAGAGCGCCTTGAACGACTTCTTGAAGGAGTCGGGCAGCTTCAGGCTGTGGGTTTCGGGGTCGAACACGGGCGGGTTGCGGTCGGCGTCCGCGAAGGACTCGGCCAGCGGTCCCTCGGCCAGGCGAACGACCTCGCGCAGCATGTCGCGGGCAACTTCGCCGTCCATGTCGCCGAAGTTGTCGCCTTCGAGGGTCTCGTCGAGTCCGAAGAGCTCGAAGAGGTTGAACTCGAGGTCCCGAAGGTTGCTCTTGTAATGGCCCATTGCTCGTTCGCTCTCCAGTCGGTGGTGCGGTCTCGTAAGTACCGCCCAAGTTAGCTACTCGTCGGTAACATAGGGGATGTTACCCCCGATCCGCTGTGCTGCCAAGGGGAGACCTACTCGCCAGTAGCAGTGCGTCCACGGCTGTGCCCTCGCTCACGTCGCGGTAGCGGTTCTCGGCAGTGACGATGGTCAATCGCGAGTCGATATCCGCCGTCAAATCCTCAGGTGTATAGAGGATTTCGGATTCCTGTGGTCCACCGGTGCCGGTCTCGATGTTGTCGGTGTGGTGCCCGAGAATCATGAGGATTCCGTCAGGTTTCAGCGCCGAAATTGCGGCGGACACGACCATGCGACGTGCCTCCGGGGGCAAGTGGAGGTACAACATGAGAACCAGGTCATAGTTCGGTTCGGTTGACAATTGCGTCACATCGGCGTGCACCCAGGTCAGGCGCTCGCGCACCGACCGAGGTGCCGAGGCGGCGACACGGCTGGCCCTGTCCAGTGCCGTCGAGGAGAAGTCGACGGCGTCGACGGTCCAGCCGCGGGTGGCCAACCAGATGGCGTTTCGGCCCTGACCGGACGCGAGATCGAGTGCCCGACCACGCTTCAGCGTCGTCGCGACTTCCACCAGCGTTGCGTTCGGTGCCTCGCCGTACACGAGTTCTCGGCCTTCGTACTTGCGATCCCAGTCTGCGGCGTCCACCCGGGGAAGCCTAGTGGGGGTTTCTACAGCGTCGCGCGCAGCAGCAGCACGTTGTAGTTCTGGTAGACCGTCGCCAGGAAGTACAGGTCGCGGCCGGTCGAGTAGGGGTGGATGTACGGCGCGTAGATGGAGCTGACCTCGCGGGTGTCGACCAGAACCTCCGGTGCGCTCCACGGCCCGACGGGCGACGGCGAGCGTCGCAGCACGATCGAGTTGGCGTTGTCGGTGGTCAGCATCAGGTACTGACCGAGGGTCGCGTTGTACGCGACGGAGAGTTCACCGACGCCCCCGACGATGGGTGCGGCTGCCGCCGGGTCGCCCTTCTTCCAGTCCTGGCCGGTCCAGTACTCGTACTCGCCGAGCCTGGCGATGTCCTGCTCCTTGACGCGAGCCACGTGACCGAGATTGAAGCGGCCTGGCGGGGTGCCGTACTGGTAGACGTAGCCGCCGTCCTTCAGGTACGCGCTCTGCTGGAAGTTGCGATCGCCGCCGACGCTCGGCCGCTGGGTCTCGGGTAGTGCTGCCCAGTTCTCCCCGTTGTCGTTCGACACTGCCAGGCCGGAGAAGTTGGTTTCCCAGGTTCCTGCGGGTCCCCAGTTCTTCACCGACATCAGGTTCAGGTACTGGCTGTCGCCGACGGCCACGCCTGCCGTGGGGATTCGGCTGATCTCGACGAACGGAATCTTGGGGCTGGGGACGACCTCTTTGGTCTGGCCGATCGGGTCGAGTACGACGCTGTCGAAGTTCATGCCGTCGGCGAGGTTTCGGTCGTTGCTCCGCACGATGGCGTTGCTGCGCCACGACCACAGGCTGCCCTGCAGCAGGTTGGGTACGCCGAGTCCGGCGGTATCGCCGAAAGCCGTCAGTACCTCGCCGCGGCCGTTGTCCCACATGATGCCGAGGTCGGTGCCGATCATGTTGACGTTCTGGGTGTTGTTGGGGCTCGACATCCCGGTCACCTGAGCGACGGCTTGTGCGCGGCCGTTCAGTTGCGGCAGCCCGAACGTGCCGTTGAGGCCGGCGATGGGATTGACCGCGTTGGGATTGGCAAGTGCGTTGGGGCCGGTGACCAGCAGCGATGTGGCCACGGAAATGACGGCAATGGTCAACATTCTCGAACCCACGCGACTCACGACGTTCTCCCCATTTCGATTCTCTCCCCGACAACCGGGAAGAACCATATCAGCGGTTTGTTCGAGAGGTAATAAGACGAGGTATCCGCTGTTTCGGGAAATCGGGCGATTGCACCTCGGTGTCGTAATCTGGACAACGTGAGTGATCTGCCCGATTCCCGGCTGGCGAGGGACTTGTCCGTCAGCGCGATGCGGCTGAATCGGAGACTCCGGCTGCGCCATTCCAGCGACAGATTGCCCGTCGCTCACCTGTCGATTCTGACGACGTTGCTCCGTGAGGGACCGATGACGACGGGCGAGTTGGCGGCGAGGGAGCGGATCAAGCCACCGTCGGTGTCCAGGTCCTCGCACGCCTTGGTCGAGTCGGGGCTGATCTGCCGGGAGCCCCATCCGACGGACGGCAGGCAGGTGGTTCTGCGGCTGACCGATGCCGGGACTGCGACTGCCCGTCAGGAGGTCGCAGCTCGGGAGATCGCGCTCGCAGAGCAACTGGACGAGTTGACGCCGCAGCAGCGGGAGACACTGGCCGCGGCGGCCCGTATTCTGACGGAGATCGTCGAACGGGTCGACTGACCGTCAGTTCTCGTGGTGAACTTCGTGATCGAGAGCGTCGACGTCCCATTCGATGGTGGACCCCAATTCTTCGGAGTCACCCCGGCGCGCGACGCGGCCGAGGACGGTCGCGACGACTGTCGCGATCACCATCCATACGGCTACGCCTATCAACAACCCGGTCATGTCACACTTTCTAGCACCTGTGTCTGTGAAATCGCCGTGAAACGGTGGTTCGGATTTGTTGCGATTCGATATTGGTTGTTTACGGTCCGGCAATTCGGGCAGATCGAACGCGCTGTTCCACAACGGATGTGGAGATTTCGTGAAACCGGCCGAGTTCGGGTGGAAACAGACCTCTCGGAACGGATCGAGACCCGATCAATTACCCATTGCCATGACAGCAATACGGAATCTGCTGTTCGGTGCGCACAATTGTGCCACCGGGTCGAGATCGGACTCGAAGTCGACATCGCGCAATTCGGGGAGCATCGTGATCGACGCTCCTGCGGCGGTCAGAGCATCGAGAGTGTCGGTGCCCGTCGAGGGCGCAGACATGGGCACGTCGAGCAGGGACCGTGCCAGGTCGGGGTCACGCAGGCCCAGCGCCCACCAGCCACCGTCCTCGGCCGAGCCCAGGACGTCACTGCTGCCCAGTCGCGCCGCCGCGTCGGAGAGCAGTCGCGCCGTGACCTGGGGGGTGTCCATACCGATCTGCAGTACGGCACCGGAGGTGGCTGCGTCGGCGTGTGCATTCGCCAGTCGTTCGCCCAACCCTTCGCCGCGCTGCGCAATCACCGTGAACGACGCCAGAGCACGGGTGAGTTCGTTCGCGCGGGCCGCGTCGGCGAGGGAGCCGGTGAGGGCCACGACACGGCGGTCGACGTCGGCGGCCGCGACGGCGTCGAGGGTGTCCAGCAGCGAGGCTGCGGCCAGCTCGGCGGCAGCTTCGTCGCCGATCGTGGCGGCGAGGCGTGTCTTGGCCAGCCCGGGAACGGGGGCTTTGGCGACGACGAGAGCGGTGACGGTCACGAGAGCACCTTCCAGAAATCTCGCACGGCGACGACCGTCCCCTTCACCGAGCCGGAGACCTTGGACGTTCCTGCTGTCCGTGGCCGGTAGACCACGTCGTGTTCGACGACGGTCCAGCCGGCTTCGGCCGCCAGTACGAGCAACTGCAGCGGGTAGCCCGAGCGTCGGTCGGTGACGTCGAGGTCGAGCAGTGCCTGACGACGTACTGCGCGGATCGCTCCCAGGTCGTGCACCGGCAGCTTGTACTTGGTGCGAAGTCGAAGTGCCAGAACGGCATTGCCGATCCTGGCGTGCAGAGGCGAGCTTCCCCTGTCCGGTCGGCGCCGACCGACGGCGAGGTCCGCGTGATCCAGGGCCGCCACGAGGGTCGGCAGGTCGAGTGGATCCATCGAACCGTCACCGTCGAGGACGCAGACGATGTCGGTGTCGGCCGCGACGACGCCTGCATGAACTGCTGCACCGTAACCGGGCACCGATTCGGAGACCACCGTTGCTCCGTGGGCAGCGGCGACGGCGGCGGTGGCGTCGGTCGAGTTGTTGTCCACCACGATCGTCAGGTAGCCCGCCGGGACCGAATCGAGCACTGCCGGAAGCGATTCGGCCTCGTTCATGCAGGGGATGACGACTGTGACGGACTTCGGTTCAGACACGGGGCGGTCCCGTGCCTTCGGCGTCGCGCAGCGGTGCGTCGGCGAAGGCGGTGAGACCGTCCCTCGGCATGATCGTCGCGCGGAATCCCAGGGTCTGTTCGGCCAGCGCGGAACTGGCGACGATGTGCCGTACGTCGCCCGCGCGGTAGCGTCCGGTGATCTCGGGCGTCGGCCCGCCACGTGCGTCGGCGAGGATGGTGGCGACCTCACCGATGGTGATCGGTTGTCCCGAGCAGACATTGAGGGCGGTGAAGCCGTCCAGCTCCGCCTCGATCGATGCGATGTTCGCGGCCGCCACGTCGTGCACGTGCACGAAATCGCGGGCCTGCTTGCCGTCCTCGTAGACCGTCGGGGCCCGACCGAGCTCGAGCGAAGACCGAAACATCGCCGCCACGCCGGAGTACGGGGTGTTTCGCGGCATGTGCGGTCCGTACACGTTGTGGTACCGCAGTGCGATCACCGAGCCGCCCGTGGCGACCGCCCATGCGGAGGCGTAGTTCTCCTGTGCCAGCTTGCTCGCGGCGTAGGTACTTCTGGGCTCGAGCGTCGAATCCTCCTCGACCAGAAGCCAATCGAGAGGCTCGCCCGATATCGGGTCGCGATTGTCGAACAGTCCCGCGTCGAGGTCGGCTCGGGTGCGGGGCCGAGGAATCACCGTCTCACCGGACGAGTTGAGATACCGCCCTTCGCCGTAGACGACCATCGACGACGCGAGAACCAGGCGCGAACACCCCGCCTCGTACATCGCAGCGAGCAGAACCGCCGTCCCGTAGTCGTTGTGACTGGCGTAGGCCGGGGCATCTGCGGCATCGACGCCCGCTCCGACGACTGCGGCCTGGTGACACACGACGTCCACCCCGCGCAATACGTCGACGAGCGAGTCCTTGTCGCGCACATCGAGATCGATGATCCCGTCGGCTCGCGCTCCTGGGCCGTGAGCCGACTCCAGCATGGCGTCGACGGCGACGATCTCGAGATCGGAATCGCGGGCGGCATCGAGAATGTGGCCACCGATGAATCCGGCTGCGCCGGTGAGCAGTACCCGAGTCATGGCAGTTCGATCGGCAGCGTGAGGCCGGTGTGCACTCGACACGTGGGGCAGTCACCGGTGGGAGCGTCGCGGACGGACGAGCGCACCAGTGCTTTGAGCGGCTCGATGTTCTTCTGGAATTCGGCGAACACGTCCACTGCCTTGACGCCCTGGCCGGACTCGATGCCTGCGTCGAGGTCGGTCACCAATGCGATCGGCGCGTAGCAGAGTTCGAGTTCGCGAGCCAGGACCGCCTCGGGGTGGCCGGTCATGTTCACCAGCGTCCAACCCTGGCGGGCGAACCATTGGCTCTCGGCGCGCGTGGAGAACCGAGGACCTTCGACGACGACCATGACGCCGCCGTCGATCGCCGAGTCCTGGACAGCGGACTTCCTCAACGTGGGGCAGTAGGGGTCTGCGAATTCGACGTGTATTCCGCCTTCGTCGAAGTAGGTCTGCGCACGCCCGGAGGTTCGGTCGACGAGTTGATCGGGGATCACGACTGTCCCCGGACCGTATTCGGACACCAGGGATCCGACCGCGCAGGGGGCGAACACTCGGCTCACCCCGAGCATCCGCAGCGCCCACATGTTGGCGCGATACGGCAACGTGTGCGGTGAGTACTCGTGATTTCGGCCGTGTCTGGGCAGAAACGCGACTCGCCGACCTTCGATCTCACCCAACGTGATCGGGGCGCTCGGGGCGCCGTAGGGGGTGTCGAGCACGACCTCCTCGGCATCGTCGGCGAAGAACGAATAGAAGCCGCTGCCGCCGATGACGGCGATCTCGGCCCGTCCCTTCGCGTCGTTGTTCATCTGCTCATCCTCCATCACCGTCGGTCGATATGCTGGTCCGAAGTCGTGGTCGCCTCGAGTCCGCAGGGAGAAAAGACTATCCGTTACTGGAGAGAAGCCGTCGCCGGCACGTTGGCCGTCGTGCTCGTCGTGGTCGCGTTCATCGTTCCGTACCTGGGCAACGAACTCGTCACTCCCATCATCAACAGAACTCCGCAGCAGGTGCGTGATTTCGCCGATGCGGCACCGCTGTTCGGCTTCCGCGAGATTCACGTGGGATGGGGTACTCCCGTCGCCGTTCTCATCGCCGTGGCCACCGTGTTGTGGGGGCCGACGGTGGCACGTCGACTGTCGTGGACGCGACTGCTGTTCCTCGTGTGGGGTGCGTCGGCGGCCTGGACGATGTCGCTGGCGATGGTGGACGGTTGGAAGCGCGGCTTCGTCGACCGGCTGGCGTCGACGGACGAGTACCTGCACGAGGTGCCCGGTGTCACCGACATTCCGGCCACGCTCCACGGGTTCTCCGAGCGGATCCTGGACTACCAGGCCGATTCGTGGACGACGCATGTGTCGGGTCATCCACCGGGCGCATTGCTCACCTTCGTGTGGCTCGATCGCCTCGGCCTCGGCGGTGGAGCCTGGGCGGCGACGCTGTGCGTGCTGGTCGGTACGAGTGCCGCCGTCGCGCTGGTGCTGACACTGAAGGTGCTCGGTGACGAGAACATCGCGCGGCGTGCAGCACCGTTCGTGGCGATCGCCCCGGCGGCGATCTGGATCGCCGTCTCGGCGGATGCGTTCTATGCCGGTGTTGCCGCGTGGGGCGTTGCGTTGCTGGCGATCTCCACGAAGCGGTACCTGTGGCCGGCGTCGATCGGTGCTGGAGTGCTGCTCGGTTTCGGTATCTACCTCAACTACGGGCTGGTGCTGATGGGCTTGCCTGCGGTCGCGGTGTTGATTGCCGGGCGGAGGATTCTGCCGTTGGTGGGCGCGCTGATCGGTGCACTGATCGTCGCGGGGATCTTCACGGCGTACGGATTCTGGTGGTACGACGGCTACTTGCTGGTGCAGGAGCGCTACTACCAGGGCATCGCGAAGGACCGTCCGTTCGAGTACTGGGGTTGGGCGAATTTCGCGGCGTTGTTCTGTGCGCTGGGTGTTGCTGTGCCCGCGGCGTTCCCACGGATTCTCACCCGGCTCGAACCGATCAATCTGTTGGTGATCGGCGGTGTCGCTGCGGTGGTGATGGCGGATCTGAGTCAGTTGAGCAAGGCCGAGACCGAGAGAATCTGGTTGCCCTTCGCGATGTGGATGCTGATCGCGCCCGCTGTGTTGCCGATCAGGACGCATCGCTTCTGGTTGGCGCTGCAGGTGATCGGTGCATTGGCGATCAATCATCTGCTGTTCACGAACTGGTGAGCGGAGCCAGCGTCATCTGAGCGAACCAGCGCCCGTCGATCGGTGCCACGTCGACCACTCGAAGGCCGGCGGCATTGGCGAGATCCGCTGTGGCGTCGGCGCTGACGCTCGACCAGGCGAACCAATCGCCGACCATGGTGTCGGTTTCCCACCGAACGGTGCGGTGACGAATTCCTGTGTCGCTGGGCGCATCCACTTCCGCGATGACGGCTCCGTGGGGTGCGAGCAGGTCGGCCGCCCGGCGGAGCAGACGCACCGGGTCGCCCCCGATGCCGATGTTGCCGTCCGCGAGGAGGACACACGACCAGTTGCCGGTGTCGGGCAGTGGCTCGAACAGGTCGCGGAGAACGGCGTTGCCGCCACGCCCGATGGTCAGATCGACTGCTGTTCGGGATGTGTCGACACCGAGTGCCGAGACGCCACGTCGCGCAAGTGCTTCGGTGAGTCGACCCGGCCCGCAGCCGAGATCGATGGTGGGGCCGGTACATCGGCTGAGCATGGCGTGATCCGCGCGGCGATCCTCGGCTGACGAGGCGCTGCCGCCCATCCACCGCGCGGTGGGAAGTTGCTCCCTGCTGCCGTCGGAATCGCCTATCCAGCAGGGTAGTCCGGCTGCTGCGCGGTTGAAGAGTGTATCGGCGGTGACGCTCATGCTCGGCTCCGTACGAGAGTCCATCGGATGAAGTAGGCGGCGGCGCTCACGGTGAACAACACCGCGGTCAGCGCGAGCCAACGTCCGAGAAAGGGTTCCTGGGTCAAACCGGTTGCGGCCCGATAGGATTCCGCACCCTGGGAGAGTATCCCGGGGAAGAACATCAGAAACGTCAGTGCTGTCCCGAGAGCGGGAACGCGAACGTAGTTCACCGGTGACACGGCCAGGTGGCGGCTCGGAATGCTGGTGAGGAGCCGATCGGCCAGCGAGTAGAGCGGGAACAGTACTGCGTCGTGCAGCAGTACCGATCCGAAGAACCACACGAGAACGGATTTCCACCACACGTCGCTGTTCCACAGAGTCTGCGGCCCTGCGAGTGTGACGACGTAGCCGACGAGGGCGAACGAGAGCAGCAGACCGACCGCATGCAGCGGGTGCCCGCCGTAGATCTTCGTGAACGCTCTCATCGGTCGGCTCCTGGTCCTGCGATGCAAACACCCGTGCGCGAGAGCCACCGTCGTCGACGGTGACGCCTCGCGCACGGGGTCAGGAAACTGTTATGCAGCGGTGTTGATGGTGATGGTCGCAACGCCCACGAGCAGTCCCGGGGTCACAGCATCGGTGTTGAAGGTGCTGTTGAGCAGTCCGGCAGCGGTCTCCGAGATCTTCACCTGGGTGCCCTGCAGGATTGCAGTGTTGTCGGGTCCGGTAGCGAGCGGCTGCAGGGTGCGGCCGTCGAGATCGAACAGCACTGCGTCTGCGGCTGCTTCTTCGCCGTTGACCAAGACGTCACCGGTGAGGAGCGACGTGCCCGGGTCGATGTCGAAGTTGGTGAGCTCGACGACGGTCTCGCCTGCGGTCAGCGAAAGGCCGCTGCCGTCGTGGTTGATCTCGCCCTGGACGTAGGGATCGACGGTGCCGGGCTCCCAGTACTTGACGTCTCCGCCGGTGATCGGGAAGCGGATGGATCCGTCTGCGAGAGTGGCGGTTCCGACGACACCGGGCGTGAGGCCCAGGGTGGTCAGTGCACCGGTGAAGCCGGGATCGAGCGCAACTGCGGTGTCGACACCGGTGAGGTTGTCGACCTCGGCTGCGGGCTCGGGGGTGCTCTCCACTGCTTCTGCTGCCGAAGAGGTGGCTGCGTCGACGGTGTCGGACGCTTCCTCGCTGGAGCATGCGGCAAGCGGGACGATGGTGAGTGCACCGATTGCGGTGGCGGCCAAAGCTTTACGAACAGTGAACATGTCGGTCAACCTTCCGTGCTCGTCTCTCGAGCGTTGTGGGTCATTCGGCGCTGCTTGCCGAGCGGATGGGTTCCATCTCGATCCCCTGCAAGGGAGCGTGTCCACCTGTTACCCGACAAACCGGACTGCCAAACCGGAAATTTTCCGAAGGTTCACTCGCGGATCAACGAAGGATCAAGTCCGCTGCTCGTTCGCCGATCACCACCGACGGTGCGTGCGTGTGTCCGCGGATGATGCTCGGCATGATCGACGCGTCGGCGACGCGAAGGCGGTCGACGCCCCGTACCCGCAACTCGGCATCGACGACACTGTCGGCGTCGTTGCCCATACGGGCAGTGCCCACGGGGTGATACAGCGTGTGCGCATTCTGCTCGAGAGCCTCGGTGAGCAGGTCCGCCGGGGAGATGTTCGACGCCACCCTGGGGCGTACGACGTCGCCGAGCAGTCCCTTCAGAGCGGGTGTTTCGGAGATCGCGATGCATGCCCGAAGGCCTTCGATCATCGCCCGGCGGTCGAGGCCCTCCGGATCGCCCAGGTAGTGCGGTTCGACGATGGGCTTGGCCGTCGGGTCGGACGACCGGAGGGTGATCTCGCCGCGGCTCTCCGGTTTGAGGAGCACCGTTCCGATGACGGCGGCATGGGAGTCCTGCGCGATGAGTCCCTCGTCGAAGAAGGGTGCCGGGCCGAAGATGACTTCGAGATCGGGCAGGGCGAGGTCCTCGCGGCTCTTGACGAAACCGTAGGCCTCGGCGACGTTGGAGGTCAGCATGCCGCGTCGGCGTGCGAGGTAGTTGACCAGCTCCGGGATCTTCTCGGCGTGGAAGAGCGAGTCGGTTTCGGTCTTCCAGCCGATGAGTGCGGCCAGATGGTCGATCAGGTTCTGTCCGACTCCGGGTGAGTGATGCCGGACGGCGATGCCGTGCGACTTCAGCTGTTCCTGGTCGCCGATGCCCGAGAGCATCAGCAGTTGCGGGGTGTTGATCGCTCCGCCGGACAGTACGACTTCTCTGCGTGCACGAACGGTGTGTACTGCGCCGCCCGAGGTGTATTCGACGCCCACCGCGGCACTGCCCTCGAAGAGGACGCGAGTGGCCTGCGCATCGGTGAGGATGGTGAGGTTCTTGCGCTTCTTCGCCGGTCGTAGGTACGCATCGGCGGTGCTCCACCGTGCGCCGCGCTTCTGGTTGACCATCGTGCGGCTGAAGCCCCTGGGTTCGGGCAGGTTGGCCGTCTCCACCGGATAACCGGCCTCCTCGACGGCGTCGAGGAAGGACGACGTCAGGGCACGGGGACTGCGCTGGTGCGAAACGACGAGCGGGCCGTCCGTACCGGAGTCGAGTTCGGTTGTGCCCTCGATGTTCTCGATCTTGCGGAAGTAGCCGACGAGGTTGCGGAACGACCAGGAGTCGTCGGAGACGGCCGCCCAGTCGTCGTAGTCTGCGGCGAATCCGCGCACCCACATCATGGCATTCATGGACGACGAGCCACCGAGCATCTTGCCGCGCGGCCAGTAGATGCTGCGATCACGCAGTTCCGGTTGCGGTTCGGTGAGGTAGTCCCAATCGACCTCGCTGCGAAAGAGTTTGGAGAATGCAGCGGGAATGTGGGCGAACTTGTTCTTGTCCTCGGGGCCGGCCTCGAGCAGGATCACCTCGTTGCGTGGGTCTGCGCTGAGGCGATTGGCCACCACCGCGCCTGCCGAACCTGCGCCCACCACGATGTAGTCGGCCGTCGTGCGCTGAGAGCTCATGATTGTCCTTCGATCGTCGTCGACGCTGGGTTCTACCCGCGCAGGGCGGAGGCGAAAATTGCCGGCAGCTTGGACCAGGACGGTGCGCCCGCGAATGCGGTGAGCAGCTTGCCGGTCGATGCTGCGGTCTTGTTGGTGACGAACCACGGTGGCTTCGGCGAGATGGAGAGTTCGCCGTTGACCAGCGAGCGCGGCAGTGGCCGGAAAGGCCCGCGCACCACTGTTCGCTCGGCCCCGTCGATCAGTAATGCGTTGTGCACGACGCCGATTCCGCTCTGCACGTCGTCGACGGTGTGGCCGGGGAATGCGCCCCAGGTGGCCGCTGCGGTGAGGAATCCGATGGCCGTCCAGGCGTTGACGGCGATGGTGCCGTACCGGAGGTCGGCGAGCATGGTGTCGAACTTCTCCCCGAGTCCCTTGATGGTGCCGGGGGTGCCGATGATGTTGATGCCGAGTGTTCCGGTGAATTCCTCGTTCGCGGCCTGTACCGCCTTGGCGGCGAATGCTGCTCCGCTGTAAGGCAATTCGATGATCCCCATGACCGGTGCGAAGTACTCGGTCTGCAGCAGTGGTGCGTATTCGCCTGGGTTCAGATCGGTGATGAGCACGCGGCCGCCGCGTTCACCGAGGCGTTCGGCGGACGGGTAGGTGGCGGTGGCGTCGGACACTCGCTTGTCGCTGCCGGGGTAGTAGGGCGTTCGTGCCGGAGCGCGGTCGAGGGCGGCGCGCAGGGCGGCGACGAATTGGTCGCGCTGCTTCCATTCCGAGGACAGTACGACGACCTGCGAAGCGACACAGTTGTATCCACTGTTGTGCAGGCGTTGGGTGGCGATGTGTTCGGCCTGGAACTCGATGTCGGCACGGCTCCACTCACCGGGCAGAACGATGGTGGGCGAGACTCCGCCGAGTTCGCTGGAGATCTCCTTGGTGAGGATCGGGTCGTTGGCTGCCTTGCGCGCAGCTCCGTCCGGGCCGGGACCGAAGACGATCGCGTCGTGCGTGATGGCGCTGCCGGTCATGTGGACGTGGTCGACGGACGAGTGCTGGACCAGGTAGGTGCCCACGTCGGCTCCTCCGGTGAGCAGACGCAGTGCGCCGATGTCGACGAGCGGGGCGAGGATCTTCTCGAACACGGGCAGCAGCGGATCCATGATGGGGTTGAGCTTGAGTGCGACGACCCGGTTGAACGCGATCAGTTCGTACAACGCGTCCAGCGGCGCGATCGAGGTGATGTTGCCTGCGCCGAGAACCACTCCGATGCCTGCGGTGCGGGTGGGGTCGAGCTGGGCGAGACCCGCGGTCCGCTGTGCGGTCGCACGGTCGATTCCGGGCTTCAGCCACACCTCGGCGCTGAACCCGTTGAGCAGGAGTCGCTCGAAGATGTTGAGGGGCAGCACCGACACCGTCGTGCGCCCACCGGGTGCCGTCCCGAACTTCGCACCGGCCAGTGGGCTGGTGCCTGCTTCGAGCGCCGCGAGTGTGTGCGCCACGGTGCCGAGTCCGTTGAGGAACGAGTACGGACCCGACAGCCATTCCTCTCCGACGAGGCTGGACGAGGCGTCGAGTCCCTTGATCGACGTTGCCGCCGTCACCCACTCCTGCGCGTGAGCTGTGGTCAGCGCATGCACACGTTCGAGGAGCGCTCGGCGTTCGGCCAGGGTGAGGCGTTCCCAGTTCTTCTCTCCCGCGGACAGATCGGCGAGTGCGGAGTCGACTGCCTCGGTGGGTCCCGTCGTCGGTACGGATTGCAGGTGTGGGGTGACGTCGCTGGTCAACTTCTCGGCTCCACTCGTCGTTCGGGTACACGGCTTCACTGTGATTGTGGTCGCACTCGGGCGCGGGACGCTATGGGCCGGGGGCCTCAATCGGATGCGACAGTTTGTGCCACCGCACAATTTCGCTGTGGCGTGGCTTACACGGGTACGGCTAGAGTTCGGTCATGACCGCGACCGAGTTCGATGTGCATCCGTCACCGACCGATCTGGCCGCGACGATGCTCGACGGCGTCGACGATCTCGCGACCGAGCTGGTGCGACGCATCCTGGGGGCCGAGCACGCCTACCTCGAATCGACGCTGCTCACCACCGAGCAGCTCTACGAGGCGTCGCGGAGCAATCTGGCCTCGATGTTGGGCAAGCTGTCCGGTCGTGCTCCCATGCGGCTCGAGTCGGCGCGGGACGCGGGCCGGCTCAAGGCCGAGCAGGGGGTACCGCTGGCTGCCCTGCTGCACGCCTTTCGGCTGGGCGGCAGGTTGGTCTGGGACGAGTTGATGGAACGCTCGGACGGCCGCGCGAGTCATGCGCTGCTGGACATGGCCGCTCAGGTCTGGGCGTTGGTCGACGTGTACTCCGACGAGGCAGCGGAAGCCTATCGAGAGAGCGCCGACATGCGTGCGCGCGAAAGCGCCGAAGCTCGTGGACGTCTCATCCGTGTGCTCTTCGCCGATCACGGCGCGAATCCGACTGCGGCGGCGGACGCGTTGCGAACGTTCCGCATTCCCGACCACGGCTACTTCGCGGTGGTTTCGCAGGAGCCGTTGACCGCAGCGATGGGGATCGACGGATTGATCGCCCGCCTTCGTACCGCGGGTGCCGAATCGGTGTGGGACGCCGAGGTGGACGGTACCGTCGGGCTCATCTGTGCCGCAACGGAATCGGAGATCGACTCCGCTGTGGTCACGCTGAGCGAGCTGTGTCCGGGGCGGGTCGGGGTGAGCTCGGTGTTCCGGTCGCCGTCGGGTATCGGTGACGCCGTCGGCCAGGCCCGGCTGGCGCGGTCGTGCACCTCGGGCGAGGCATCACCGCCCGCACCGGTGCGCTACGACTCGGTGCCGGTGCCGCTGCTGCTGGTCCGCGATCCGAAATCGGGCCGGATCGCCTCCCGTCAGATACTCGGCGATCTGCTGGCGTTGCCGCGAGCCGAACGGCAGAGCCTGCTCGATACTCTCGACGCCTGGTTCTCCTGCGGCGGTTCCACCCGCGATGCCGCCGAATCGCTGCACTACCACCGGAACACGGTGTTGTATCGGCTACGTCGAATCGCCGAGCTCACCGGTCGCGACTTCCGTGATCCGATCCAGGCCGCCGAACTGTACGTCGGGCTCAGGGCGTATCAGCTCCTGACCTGAGGATCAGTGGCTGGCGAGGACGACGTCGAGGATTCCGGCTCCCAGCGGCACCGGTACGCAGGTCGGGGGACGCGCGTTCGCCGGGTCGAGGGCGTTGAGCGCCAGCCGCAGCGCGGTGGGATCGTAGGTGAACGTGAAGTGCGCTACCTCGGTATCGGGGCACACGTCCTGCACCACGATGTTGTGCGCTCCCGGATCTCGAAGCAGCGCATTGGTGTACGGCTGAATCACCTCGTCGACCCGTGTTGCGATGGAGGTGTACTCCACCCCGGGCACGGTGTCGCCGCCGGCGTTGAGTCGGTCGAGAAAGTCGGATCCGGCCATCAGTTGGGCGAGACCGGGACCGAATTCGCTTGCCAGGACACCGGTTGCACCCGGCACCGCCTGCACGACGGGCGCTACTCCGTACATGGTGCCGCCGTACGTCGGTGATGCGATTCCCACCCATCGATCGACGACGTCGGCGCCGCCCAGTCTGTTGACGAAGTATCGAGCCACCGCGGCACCCTGGGAGTAGCCGACCACGTCGACTGCGGCGGCACCGGTTGCCTGGAGAATCGACGACGTCATCGCCTTCAGTTGCGCTGCACTGTCTTCGATGACGCCGTACCCGTTGGATCTGCCGTCCGGCGACGTGCCGTAGTTGATGGCGAAGACACAGAAGCCTGCTGCTTTCAGGATCGGCGCGAAGCCTGCCCAGTCGGCGTACGCGGTGGCATCGGTGCCGTGCACGAGGACGACAGGATTCGGGTGGGCTGCGGTGGGTGTGCAGCTCATGTCGTTGGCTCCGGGCGGGGCGGCGTCGCGGTTCGATGCCGAGTAGCGGATGGCATCGGCGTGGTCGGGTTGCTCGGGGGCGGCGGCGATGGGCAACACGGGCCCGGCGTGGGCGGAAGGCGCAAGGAGTGCGGTGGCAGCGGCGATGACGAGGGTGATCAGACTCCGCCGTGGCCCGCGCATGAACAGACGATATTCCCCTGACTGTGGAATGTCCCTATGACGAGACGGCGTCGCTGAGAAAAGTCACAAGAATTGTTCTGCCGTCGAAACCGTGCCGATCGCGCACACCGCACGGGGCCCAGCCGTGGTGGCTGGGCCCCGTGCGGACAGGAAGTGCTGCTCTGCAGGTCAGAGGCGACTCACGCGTAGCCAGTCGACGCTCATCGTCTGCGGGTACGGCGTGCTGTTCGGTGTCTTGCCGACCCAGTTGTTGCCGACGGCGACGTTGAAGAGGATGTAGTGCGGCCACGAGCCCGAGAACGCTTTCCAGTTGCCGCCCTTCGCCTCGTACTGGGCCTGAGTGAGGGAGAACCGAGCGACTCCGTCGACGAACCAGGTGATGCTGTTGGGCAACCAGTCGATTCGGTATGTGTGGAATCCGTTGTTGACCGGATTCATACTTCCGCCGGTCTTCGTATCTTGATTGGAGTTCCACTTGGAGGGGCCGTGTAAATTGAATGACGGCCCGTACAGCCCGGGAATTTCGACGATGTCCACTTCCCCTTGGCTGGGCCATGAATATTCGCCACCGGGTTGGAGACCGAGGGTCCAGAATGCGGGCAGCAGACCTTGGGCGCTCGGCATTTTGATCGATGCTTCGATGCGCACCGGCGGCGTCACCGATTGCTTGCCCATGCTGACCACGCGGGCGCTGGTGAAGTTGTACGGTGCCCGCTTGCGGTCGGGTGCGTTCTCCCGACGCGCGGTGATGTTCAGTGAGCCGTTGAACTGGTTGGCGTTGTTCCAGGAATCTGTATAGTACTGCTGCTCACCGGAACTCGCGCCCCAACGGCCGGTCTGAAATCCCCATTTGGCGGGGTCGGGTCCACCGTATCCGTTGAATTGATCCTCCCACAGAAGGGTTCCGGCTCCGCCTTGGGTTCTCGGAGGTGTGGCCAGTGACGGGGCAGCGGTCGCCGACGAGACGGCCACGGCCATCGTCGTCAGGGTGACCGCGACAATTGTCGAAAGTGATCGCATGAGGGGGATTCCTGTCAGGTCATTTGTCGGTGAAAAGATGTCGACATTTGATTTCTAGCACGGCGAAGAAGGCGGAAGAAGTTTCTTCGGAAATGCAGGAATTCTTGCGAATACAATGAATGAATTCGCACATGCTACCGGTCGGTAGCAAGGGTATCGACCGAAATTGTGCGGTGGTCGGTTTGTTTCAGGAGTGACCGCAGTGACTGTGCAGCGTCTGTGAGTTCAGCGATACGGACGAGACGGGAGCAAATCGGATGGGCAGGAGTGGAGCCTGCAGGAACGACCGGGATGGGCAGGAGTGGAGCCTGCAGGAGGACGGCCCGAGGTGGGCGGTCGGTGGAGCCGGTGACGGGAATCGAACCCGCCTCTCAACCTTGGGAAGGTCGCGTTCTACCAATGAACTACACCGGCGTGTGGTGCGGATGTCAGGTTATCAGGATGGTCAGATGTCGATGCGCACGCCGTGGAGGAGTTCGAGTGCGTCGTCGGCCGGCACCGGTTTGGAGAACAGGTATCCCTGCGCGCGGGTGCATCCCAGTTCGATCAGGGTTCTTCTGGCGCTCTGTGTTTCGACGCCTTCGGCGATGATGGTCAGCCCGAAGGCGCGGGCGAGTCCGATGATGGACTGAACGATCGCGAGGTCGCCGGTGTTCTCGTTGCCGAGGTCGGTGACGAAGGCACGGTCGATCTTGAGTGCGTCGACGGGGAGTTCCTTGAGGTGTGACAGGGAGCTGTATCCGGTGCCGAAGTCGTCTATCGCCACTTGCACGCCGAGTTCGTGGAGTTCGCTCAGTGTCACGCGGGTGCGGGAAAGGTCCTGGACCACTGCCACTTCGGTGATCTCGAGGCACAGGTCGGGCCCGGCTATCGAGAATTCCGTGAGTGCTCTGGCGACGGCACTGACGAATCCGTTGGTGACGAGTTGGACGGGGGAGATGTTGACGCGCATCGCGATGTCGAGGTGGGGGATCTCGCGTTGCCAGTCGGCGAGGGTGCGGCAGGCGTGGTCGAGGACCCAGCGACCGAGTTCACCGGCGAGGTTGGTCTCCTCGGCGACCGGAATGAATGCGGACGGGGGGAGCAGTCCGCGGGTGGGGTGTTGCCATCGGACCAAGGCTTCGACCGCGGTGATGCGTCCGGTCACCAGGTCCACCTCGGGTTGGAAGTGCAGGGTGAGCGAGTCGCCCGCGATGGCTTCGCGCAGGTGGATCTCGACGTCGTTGCGGAGTTCGGCGTCGGCGTGCATCTCTTCGGTGAACAGGGCGATGTCGTGGCCGCCTGCGCGTTTGGCCACCAGGGCGGCCTGATCTGCCTGCCGCAGAAGCGACTCGGCGGTGTGCTTGCCGGGCTGGCCGAAGGCGATTCCGATGCTCGCGCTTCTGCTGATGCGTTCGACTCCGAGGGTGACGGGGGCGTTCACGGCTTCGGCGATCATCTCGGCGTGGTGTGTTGCGACGCGGGCCGAGCACGGCCCGGCCAGTACCACCAGGAACTCGTCGCCGCCCAGGCGTGCGACGAGACCGGCCGACCTGCCGACGAAGCTCTGCAGTCGATCGGCGATGGTCTCGAGGTAGTGGTCTCCGGCCAGGTGGCCCAGAAAGTCGTTCAGTGCTTTGAGTCGATCGAGATCGATGTGCATCACGGCGACGGGGCCGGGCATGGACGGGTCGAGTCGTTCGCGGAGGTGTTGTGCGAGAGCCGTGCGGTTCGGCAGTTTGGTCAGGGGGTCGTGCTGTGCCGAGAATCGGAGTTGCTCCTCGGCGATCACCCGTGCCTGCAGTTGAGAGAGCAGTGCCGCAATTGCTTTGAGCGCGTTGAGTTCTGCCTCGGACCAGCTTCGGTCACCGATCTTGATGAAGCCGAGGATGCCGGTGGTGCGTTCGGAGTGCAGCAGTGGCACGACGGCCATCGAGGTCGCGGAGAATCCCGACCCCTGCTCGACGCGTCGACGGTAGTCCTCCTGTTCCGGATCCGGCCGAAACACTGCCGGTTCGGTCAGTGTCTCGGCCAGACGGAATACCGAGTCTGCTTCGTCGAAGTAGACCACAGCCAGTGGATCCGGATCGGGCACGCTCAGTCGCGGTGGCCATTCCGCGGTGAGTCTGGTGGCCCTGGCCTCGAAGTCGTTGTGTCGGAGGAAGCTGAAGTCGATGCCGAGGTAGTCCACGAGTTGCCGCAGCACGGATTCGTAGGCCTCGCGCACCGTCGCCGCATCGACTCCCATGAGTTCGGTCGCGACGCCGGTGACGAGGACCTCGAGCGTCCGTTTGTGCTCCAGGGCCCTACTCCCGCCTCTCGTAGACTCAGTGCAGGACTGTTCCCCCTGGTCTTCGCCGGAACTCTACCCCGATACAGACGCTGAAACAGGAAGTCTGCGACTATGTATGGCTGTTTTCGGGGCGCAACTGAGCCGCAACACCAGTGCAACGGATTCGGTGCTTTCCATTTCAAGCAGTGCGCGGAACCGTAAACTCAACTGCTGCAGTGCTTCTGCGTGGTGCGTCGACAGTTGCCGATACTCCTCCGCGCTTCGGGCGTAGAGGAACGCAGGGGAAACCGGTTGCACCGCCAATCCACGCAAATGCGCAGTTACCCATACGTTCTCTGTTGCACATCCTCCTCTGATGTAATGTTCCGCGGTCGATCCGGGTACGACGACCACGGCAAGTGCCGAACTCGACAGCACTCGATCCCGCATATCGGTCCCCAGTGCCGCGCCGGCGTCCCAGACTTGGACGAGCTCCATGACGTCCGGCCGCTTGACGATCTCCAGCTTGGACAGGTCTGCGTCGTCGATCCCCAGAGTCGATACCTCGATGCCCCGATCGGGATCGAGATCTCCCGGCCAACGCAACTCGGAGAACATGTCTCGATGCAGGTGCGGTGTGAGGTACCGAATGCGATCCGCGGCGGCGAGGACATCCGCGGCCGCGGCAATGGATTCGGGTGTCGTCAGCAGCACTGCCCGTCCACCTTCTGCGGCCGCTGCAGCGGCGATGTCGGCGGCGATGTCCGCGTCCAACGGCGCGCCGGTGCCCAACTCGCGGTTGGTGCACCGCTCGAGAACGCCGTCGAGCAGGCGTCGATCGATGATGGGTTGTGGGTCGCCCGCGCCCAGCGTGATCTCGACTCCGTTCTCGCCGACGTCGGTGCGGTCGAGCCTGCCCTGCGCGGTGGCCACCACTCGGGCGTTGAAAGCGGCAGCACCGACGGCGACGCAACTGCCGCGGAAGGCGATGTCGAGCGTCGAGGTTCGTGAACGATCGACCTCGATCCGCACGGTGCGTCCGTCGCGGGTGAAGGTCCACGGCTGACTGTTTCCACCGGACGGCGCTCGACGGGCAGCCTCGAGAACGAGCGCGTCGGGATCGACGCAGGCCCGTCGGGCGTCGACGGCGGTATCGACCGAGGGCTCCTGCACCCGACGCGTCGGGTTCGGGGGCACGAGCGCATCGAGATGGGTGTCGAGGTCGATGCGGATTCGTCCGGACGGCAGGTGCGCTCCGGTGCCGAGGCGTCGAACGGCTGCGGCGATGGTGGCACCGCCGAGTTGAACGTCGCCGCCCAGTTGCGGCCAGGTCTCGATGGTTTCGCTCACTTCCACCATCGAAGCGGCCATGCGCGCCGAGAGCAGCGAGGCGTCGAGCTGATCGAGAACGATCGGGATCTTGTCGCGCGTGCCGAGCCCTCGCAGACTCGCAGAGTCGATCTCGCCGAGCACGCCGTGGAACACCGGGCGTTCGGGCTCGAGGTCGAAGCGTTCGACGTCGAGAAGCCCTCGGTCGGAGGTCTCCATCAGTACCGGGATGCGTCGCGACCGGGCCGCCTCGCGGGCCCGGACTTTGACATCGAGGGAGTCGCATTCCTCGACGAGGAGGTCCAGTCCGTCGAAGAACTCGTCGATGGTGTTCTCGGTGATGCCGTCCTCGGCGATTTCGACGCGTAGGTACGGGTCGATTTCGGCAATGCGTCGGGCAGCGACGACCGCTTTGTTGACGCCGAGATCGAGGATGGACGCGGGAATTCTATTGAGGTTGGAAAGTTCGATCTCGTCGAAATCGGCGAGGCGAAGCGTCCCGCAGATTCCTTCGAGTGCGAGGGTGTGGGCAATGGCGTGTCCGACGCTGAGCCCGATGATTCCTATCGTGAGATCTCCTAAAGAATTCTGTTCCGCGAGAGTTATCTTGTTCCGGTTTCTGTCGAGCCTCAGGTGTCGGAACGAGTTCGGTCCGAGTACCGCGACGACAGTTTTCCGCCATGGAAAGAAGACCCACCTGTCGTTTTCGTCGAGAAGGCTCTGCTCAGGGCTGGGAAGAAGTGAGAGGAGGCCTTTTCTCTGCGTCTTCCTCTCGTCCAGAAATGTAAGGGTCGGATCGCGTCTGAGTTCGTCGAGAGCGGCGCGCTGTGTGGCGTCGGTCTCGTCGAATATCACAGGCTTCCAGTGGTGGCCGGGTAGGTGTCGATCGTTCATGATGCGACTGACTCCGGGAGTTCGGCGGCTGCGCGGCGGTGCGCGAGCAGGGTGACGGTGTTCTGCCGCATCCGGCGCCAGGTGGCCAGATCGGCGTTGAATGCGAGTGTGGTTCTGTCCCACCAGAACACCTCGGTTCGATAGCGCTCGTCGGGGTAGGGGATCGGTGCGATCTGGGTGGCGATGACCGCTCCGGTGTCGAGCCATGCGGCGCGCACGTGGGATGCCGCGGTGGCCAACGCGTAGCGCGCGCCGAGAAGCGCCGTGCTGTAGGCGGGTGATTCCGCGATCATCGCGGTGACGGCCCGGCCGTGGGGTGCGCCCTGAGCGACCCACGCAGATTTGAGTTCGACGACTCCGTGGCCGATGCGTTCGTCGAGCATGGTGTGCACGCGCCGGAGCCCGTCGGGGTACTCGGCGAATTCGATCAGTGCGTGAGATTGATCGACCGAGGAATACGGTCCTTGCACTCGTACTCCACCGACTATTTGCCCGGTTCGGTCGAGTGCGGCGAAGAACAGTGCCGTGGTGCTGCCGTCGCGAATGGTCGACATTTCGAGTGCGGTGGTCACACCGTGTCGCATATAGCTTTCCTCTGCGCCGTCCAGGAATTGTTCCCACAAGGTCGGATTCTCGGCGGGAGTGGTGGCCAGAACGAGGCATTGTGATCTGTCGTCCCAGTACGAGGGGACGTCGAACGGAATTGTCATTTCACTCTTCCTGATAGGAGTTGCCCGAATGCGAATGGTCGTGCCGCTCGATTGTCCGGCTTTTCCTTTGTGGAGCTACGTATCGTGATCGGGGTTCGGGTGTGTCGCGGGGGACCGCCCAGGACCAGTAGCCTGCAGAGGTGCTGCTCTCCGACCGTGACATCCGTGCCGAAGTGACCTTGGGAAACCTCGCGATCGAACCGTTCGACCCGTCGATGGTTCAGCCGTCGAGCGTCGATGTACGGCTCGACAAGCTTTTCCGGGTGTTCAACAACACCCGCTATACCCACATCGACCCGTCGCTACAGCAGGACGAATTGACGACGCTGGTCGAACCTGCCGCAGGTGAGCCGTTCGTTCTTCATCCGGGGGAGTTCGTTCTCGGCTCCACGCTGGAATTGACGACGCTGCCGGACTACTTGGCCGGTCGGCTCGAGGGGAAGAGTTCGCTCGGACGGCTGGGTCTGCTCACGCACTCGACCGCAGGCTTCATCGATCCGGGCTTCAGTGGCCACATCACGCTGGAGTTGTCCAACGTCGCAAACCTGCCGATCACGTTGTGGCCGGGCATGAAGATCGGGCAGCTGTGTCTCTTCCGGCTGTCTTCGCCGTCCGAGAATCCGTACGGCAGCGCCGCGGTGGGGTCGAAGTATCAGGGCCAGCGTGGGCCGACACCGTCGAAGGCCTACCTGAACTTCGTTCGCTCTAGCGTCGAGTAAACGATCCCGAGGTCTGTTTCTCACCGCGAAACGTGGTGAATGTCCGGTTGTAGCGGTACTCTGGTAACTCGACGTGGGTTGGGGCCTACCAGAGTGAGGTTTCTAGTGTCCGCGGTTCCCGAT
Source organism: Rhodococcus sp. 06-470-2 (assembly GCF_002258235.1). Lineage (NCBI taxonomy): Bacteria > Bacillati > Actinomycetota > Actinomycetes > Mycobacteriales > Nocardiaceae > Rhodococcus > Rhodococcus sp. 06-470-2. Next base: position 170,519 of record NZ_NOYB01000010.1, read on the forward strand.
GTGTCCGTACTCGGCGCTTCGTTGGGGTCGAGTGGTCTGCGCAGCGTGATCAGCGACAACGCTCGCTCCGGTGCTGTCCTGGAAGTACACGAGCCCGTCGCATCCCGGCCGGCACCCAACGGCCTCGCTCCCGATCCGTGGGATGCCGTCATCACGTCGGTTCACAATCTGGCGAGCGAGTATGCGTCCGCGGATTTCCATCCGGTGCTCGCACTGCGCGAAAGCGACCCCAAGACGGCCTACGACCAGGACTTCTCCGATGGCGTTGTGCTCGTCTCCGAACTCGGTGCCCAGTTGGGTGCGCTGCGTCAGACGCGGGTGCTCGCCGGTGAGCGCTGCGTCGCTCTGTTCGACGTCGGTGCATCCGGTACCTCGGTATCCGTGGTGGACGTCGACAGTGGTGATGTCCTCGCGTCGCGTCGTACGGACGCCCTCGGTGGTGACGACTGCGATCGAGTGCTGTGCGATCACCTCATCGCGACGTTCGGTGCGGCCGAGGCGCTGACGGTCGAGGCTCGGCGGCGGCTCGTTCACGACGTCCGCGCCGGGAAACACGAACTGGCACTGCTTCGTAGCGTGTCGATCATCGGACCGTTCGTCGGCGGACGTGCATCGCTGTGGCGTGGCAATCTCGACGAGCTCATCGGCGACGCCGTGCGCCGAGCCGTCTCGATGGCCGTGGACGTGCTCGACGAGGTCGGTGCGCAGGGCATCCACGTCGACGCCATCGTCGCTGTCGGTGGTGGTGCCAACATGCAGATAATTCGGCAGGTCCTGTTCGACGCGGTGTCGATGCCGGTCTACGTGCCCGAGCAGCCGGAACTGCTGGCGGCGCACGGCGCTGCCGGGATCGCTCGGACGGTGGGTCGGCGGCCCACCCCGGCACCGCCCGAGGTGCTCACCGATCGGTTCGCTGCCGTGGATCGGGACTCCGCAGACGTGGAGGTGGGTGCGGTCACCCCGGTGGTCTCCAAGCGCCCACGGCACAGCGACACCTCCTCCAAGCGGATGACCAGGGTCAACAAGTCTCGGCACCTCGGCGGCGCACTCGCGGCGATCGTGGCGGTGTGTGCAGCCGGCACGGTGGTCACTGCGGCCGCACGCACCAGCGGCGACGAGCCGTCTCCGTCGGTGAACAGTTCACAGGACGCCTCACCGACCGCTCGGTCGCAGTCCGTGGTGCCTGCCGCAGACGGATCACCCGCCGACCCCACCGGGTCGTCGTTGCCGCCCGCGACCACGACGGCGCAGACCTCGCCTCCGGTCGACCCGTCGGCACCGTCGCCCTCGGCCCCAGCACCGACCACTTCCGACGCGGCGAGCACAACCGCAGCGCGGCGCACCGTGGCCACGACCAGTGCCCCGTCCGACATCCAGCAGACGACGGCACCCGACACGCTCACCCCCGATCGGTCGACCGTTGTACCGACGGCTGTCCCGCCTGCCACCACGACTCGTCCGACCACGACGAGCCCCGCCACGACGACCCGGGCCACGACGACGACGCGTCCGCCGACCACCACACGGTCCACTCGGACGTTCGATTTTCCGCTGCCGGACTTCGACTTTCCGCGACGCTGACCGGTCTGCAGTTTCGGACTCCATCGGCCCCGGTACTCGAGGCAGGATGACAGGTATGGAGTCGATTCAGACCGAGCGCGAAGACAAGTTCGACGTCGACGCAGATTTCCGATTGCCCACTCTCGCTTCACTGGTTCCCTCCGGCGGCGCGCTGGCATCGCGCGAGACCGACCTGAGCAGTGAGTACTTCGACACGACCGGCCACGACCTGTTGCGACGCGGAATCACGGTTCGGCGTCGTACCGGTGATTCCGACAACGGCTGGCATGCGAAGGTCCCGGCGGAGAAGGCGCGGACCGAGATTCGGCTCCCTCTCGGCAACGGAGCGCACGGTGCGGTGCCGGACGAGCTGAACGACGTGCTGCGCGGTGCGGTGATGGGCGCGGAGTTGTCTGCGGTCGCGACTCTGACGACGCATCGCACGATTCACACCGTGTCCGACGCCGACGGGGCTGTGGTCGCGGAAGTGGCCGACGACGAGGTCTCCGTCGTCCTGATCGGCGGCGCGACCGGTCCGCGGTGGCGGGAGGTCGAGGTGGAACTCGGACCCGCAGGGTCGGAGTCGTTTCTGAAGAAGGCGGGCAAGGTGCTGCGGGCTGCCGGTGCCCGGCCGTCGGCGCATCCGTCGAAGCTGGATCGGGCGCTGTCGGTGGTGCGTCAGGTACCCGCCGAACCCGGGGTGGTGCTGTTGGCGGACTATCTCGACGCGCAGGCGCAGGCGATCGTCGCGGGCGATGTGTATCTGCGTCGAGGGCTGGATCCGATTCATTCCACGCGGGTGGCGATTCGGCGATACCGCAGTACCCTTCGTGTGTTCGGTAGCCTGTTCGAGGACGAGCCCGCCGCCCAGCTCGAAGCCGAACTGTCTTGGTATGCAAGCATTCTCGGTGAAGTGCGCGATCGTCAGGTGCAACGTGCCCGGTTCGCCGCCGCGTTGCGCGAACTACCGCCCGAACTGGTGCTCGGGCCGGTCGCGTCGCGCATCGAGAACGACCTGCTCGCCGAGCAGATTCGGTACCGCGAGGCGGCGATGAGCGAACTCGACGGAGAGCGCTACCGCGCGCTGCTCACGACGCTGGCGGAGTGGTCGCGCGGGCTACCGACCGACGGCGAGGTCACCGACCGCGTGTTGGTCAAGCTGGCACGCAAGGCAGGAAAGAAAGCGATCGATCGGACGAAGAGTGCCGTGCGCGGTACCGACGACGAGGCGCTGCATCGGGCACGAAAGGCATCGAAACGAGCACGGTATGCGGCCGAGTTGGTTGCGCCGGTGGTGGACAAGAAGGTCTCGAAAGCGAACATCAAGCACTTCAAGACGATTCAGGAGGTGCTGGGAGAGCATCAGGACGCGGTGATCGCGGCGGACATTCTGCGTACCCTCGGCGCGCGAGCAGGCACGACGGCGGGGGAGAACGGATTCACCTTCGGCCTGCTCTTCGAGCGCGAGCGCCGGGCCGCCGAGACGGCCCGCGACGAGGCGAGCAGGTTGGAGTTCTGATCGAGCAAAACAATTTGTTTCCCCGATTTCGGGCTCGAAGGGTACTCTGATCCCGAATTGAAGTCGGGGGGAGTCGACGACCATGGCCATTGCGCTCGGGATACACGTCGGTGCCGAAGAAGTGTCGGCCGTGCTGGTCGAGGCCGATCTACCCGAGTTGGGAGCCATCTCCACGCGCACCGTGTCCGTTGCGGCGGTTCCCGGCGGCGTGGGTGACGCCGTCACCACGATGCTCGGAATCATGAGGGTGCAAGCGGCCCAGAACGACCTGCGGATCAGCGGTTCCGGAGTGGTGTGCGACAGCATCGCGCTCTGCGGAATCGTCCGTGCAGCGCTCGCCGCCCATGAGGTTCGCGATGTCGTGGTGGTCGATGCCGGAGATCCGCGGTTGAACGCAGAGGTTCCGCTGGGAGTCGCAGCAGCACTGATCGGCACCGTCGACGCCCTCACTGCATGGGCAGGCGGGCCGGTCGACGTCCCTGCGGAGTCGGTCGACGAGGTCTGGAACGGTTCCGGCAGCGATGCGGCCGGCACTCCACGCGGTGCGCGACTGACGATGATCGGTTTGGGCGTCGCGGTTCTCGCCGCACTGAGCGGAGCCACGGTGTGGGCGCTGTCGGCGGCCGGTCCGACCCAGAATTCCGTGGTCGACAGCGCGGATCGCACCGAGATGCCGTCGGCCGGGGGCAGCGAGGTCGCGTCGTCGTCGGTGTCGGTGGTCGCGGGTTCGGCGGTCCCCCCGCCTGCGCCGTCGGCTGTTCCGTCCATCGAGGCCGGGGTGTTCGAGGCACAGGTGTACGGGCCGGTGCCGGTCGGTACCTGGAGTGAAGCGCTCCCCGCGAGTCCGGTCCCCACGTCGATGAGCTCGTCGGGGGGTGGGGACTCCCGGGCCGGATCGGGTGGCGGCAGACCCGGCGTGGTCTCCGGCGGCGGCAGCGAAGGTCGTGGCGACTCGGACGGCGATGCGGACGGCGGGGCGTCGGGCGGCGGCAACTCGGGGGGCGGTGGTGATTCGGGTGGAGAAGAAACGACGACCGTCGAGCCGGAACCCGACCCCGATCCTCCGACGACCACGAGCCCGATCGAGACCACCACGGAGGTTCCGGTCACCACCGAACCCACGACCGTCGACGAAGAACCGGCGGCGAGTCCGGTCGAGTGAGATCGATTCGTTGATTCCCTTGTGAGCGTGCATTTTTGATACTTGGACAAGTCCTTCTCGTGACGGGTGTGTGAATTCGACTCCGACACCTGAACTTCTGCTCATGCGTGGCTACCATCGAGTCATCGACCAGCAGACGGTGAGTATTCGATGACCGAGAATCCCGCAGCAGAACCGTTGACTCGCACCACTATCGACAGGGCGGTGGGTGTTCTCATCGCGCTGCGCGGCTGTAGTCCGGAGGACGCGTTCGCCGAATTGGCGGCGCACAGCTTCCGATTCGATGTCTCCCTCGTGCAGTCGGCTCGGTCCATCGTCGCGGCCGCGCGCGGAATGGACTCGGCCAACGGCGTCGCCTGTGCGGCGATGACCTCGGCGCAGGAGGAGTGGGGTCCGCTGCTGGCGTACCGTCGCGATCCTTTCGATCACGTCGCCTGAGATCGGTCGGTACGGGTTCCGCTACTTGTTATATGTCCCAAAACAAACCGAAAGTTCATTCAGATACCGAGATTGCTGTCCAGACGACGGTTCGGCGGTTTACTATCGGCAGGTCGGAGTAGCCAGTCGAGTCGAGGAATCATGAGAACAGTCCTTGGTGTTTCGGTGGGTTCTGCCACTGCCCGAGGGGTCGCAGTCGATGCGATCGACGAGTCGGTGCGGTCGGCCCACATCGTTCACTCGTTCGATCCTGACGATCACCTTCAGGTCGCCATCGACTTGCTGGACTCCATGTCGCGCGATCAGATGGTCGACCGAACGGACATCGTGTTGGCGGTACCCGACGATCCCGGTGCTCGCGCGCGTACGTCCGCCTACTCCACGTACGAGGCCGATCGACTGCTGGTCGCCTCCGAACTCGGAGCTCAGCTGCGGTATCTGCAGGGAACGGGCCAGCTCGAGGGCGCTCGTACGGTCGCGGTCTGCGACATCGGGGCGTCGGGCACCACGGTGTCCGTGGCAGACCCGGCCACCGGTACGGTCTTCAGTTCGGTGCGCACCACGTTGTTCGGAGGCAACAGCTGCGACGAGCAACTCTCCCGCTACCTGCTCTCGACGTACGGAGCGGACGAGTTGGCGTCCGATCGGGCACGGGCAGAATTGACGGTATCGGTCCGAACGGCGCGTGAGCAGCTTTCTCGACTGCGGGTGGCCGAAGTTGCCGGCCCCTTCGTCGGTGGTCCGGTCAGGTTGTGGCGCAACACTTTCGATGATGTTCTCGAACGCAGCATTCGGTCGTTGGAGGACTGGGTGGCCAGTGTGATCGTCGACGCGCCCTGTGCCGTTCACGCCCTGGTGATGGTCGGTGGCTGCGCCAACATTCCGACGCTGCGGCGCCTGTTCCGTCGTGATCTGATGCTGCCGGTCGTCGCACCCGCCAATCCGGAGTCTCTCACCGCGCACGGTGCGGCTCTGATGGCCGTCGACGCGGTCGCGTCGCGTCGACACCGCCCGCGGGGTGCCACGATCGCCAACGTCGCGCCGTCGCAACATGCCTCGATGGTGGGCATGGTGGGCTACCACGACTCACCGCGACACCGCTCGGCTTGAACCCGCCGGCCTGGCCAACGAACGCCGTTGTTCGGTAGGTTGCTCGGGTAATGGTGAACAGTGGGGTACGAGACGGTGGGACAACAGTGGCAGAGCAGGTAGCGGAGTCCGGTACGGCAGCAACCGACGGTGAAGCATTCGATCCGGCGGAACATGCTCGGAGCATGGTCGGTTATCACTACCGCACCGAGGACTACTACGAGGTGGGCCGCGAGAAGGTCCGTGAGTACGCCCGCGCCGTCCAGGATTTCCACCCCGCCCACTGGGACGGAGATGCCGCGGCCGCGCTGGGTCACAGTGCCCTCGTCGCGCCTCTGACGTTCATGTCGCTGGTCGGCACCCTTGCGCAGAAGAAGCTTCTCCAGTCCATCGCCGAGGGCTACGACCTGAGCCAGATCCTCCAGACCGATCAGGTGCTGGTGTTCCAGAAGCCGATCCTCGCCGGCGATCAACTGACGTGCGATGTCTCGCTCGACTCGTTCAAGACGGTCATGGGACGCGACATGATGGTCACCAAGAACGTCGTGTCCAACCAGAAGAACGAACTGGTGCAGACCACGTACACCACGCTGCTCGTCGGTCGGTCCGGCGAGATCGATCCGGCCATCGCCGAGTCTGCGAAGAACTTGGTGATGTTCGGCGCGACGACGGACGTCAGCGGTGCCGATTCCGGCGAGAGCGGCACACTGTCCACTCCGCAGGAACACGAACCTCTGGTCGTCGAGGAGTACCGGGGTCGGCCCACACAGAAGTTCGACGAGGTGAACGTCGGAGACGAACTGCCGCCCCGCACGGTGCGCCTGACCCGCGGTGACCTGGTCAACTACGCAGGTGTTGCCGGCGACGCGAACCCGATTCACTGGAGCGAGCAGTTCGCCAAGCTGATCGATCTCGAGAACGTGCTGGCCCACGGGATGCTTACGATGGGCGTAGGCGGCGGGTACATCACCGAGTGGCTCGGCGACCCGGGCGCTGTGAAGGACTACACCGTCCGCTTCACCACCCCCATCCCGGTGGACACCCACAAGGCCGCCGAGATCGTCTTCACCGGCAAGATCAAGTCCAAGGACGAGGCGACGCGTACTGCGGTCATCTCACTGGGTGCCACGTTCGAGGGCAAGCGAATCTTCGGTCACCGCGCCACGGTCACAGTGCAATTGGGCTGAGTGCCTGCGGCAGTGGTGTGGTTGTGTGCCCCGGGCGGCACTCGACCACACCACTCGGATGCTCGGTTGGCGTCCGTAGTCCGCGGATCGGCTCCTCGGTTGTGGATATGTGACTCCGATCGGCGTCGGGTATCCGAATGTGGGGAGCTGATGTGCGGGGCGCCGGTTCACGTCCCGACGAAGATGCAGAACGGATGGCCGGCCGGGTCGGCATAGATTCGGATCGGCTCTTCCGGGTCGTCCCGCAGGTCCCGCAATAGTTGCGCACCCAATTCGAGTGCGCGCGTGTGCTCTTCGTCGAGTTGCTCGACGGTGTCGACGCGAAAGTCCAGGTGCAACATCTGAGGGTGCTCGCCGTCCGGCCATGTTGCGGCCGGTAGTGAGTCGATCTGTTGAAACGCGATTCGCCACGAACCGTCCGGCGCGGTGATCGCGAGCCAATCCGGATCGATCGTCTCGGCGTCACCGGGGATGTACTCGAATCCCAGCAGTTGCCGGTAGAACTCGGCGGACTCACGGGCGTCGGTGCAGTCGACGACCACTTGATGTACCGAAATGTTCATGATCTGCCCTTCTTGACGGCGTGGTGTCGTGCAGCGCGCGCCCGATTGCCGCATGCGCTGCAGCACCATCGATCCTGCAGAAACAGTTGACCGCATCGCGGGGCATCGCACAACGCCAGGCGGTCACGGCCTGAACGTACTCGGCCTCAGCGTCGGTCGGCCCTGTGTTGAACACCCGCGAAAACTGCGCCGATCACGATCGACACTGCCAAGCATTCGATCAGGAACACGAGACTCGATTCTCGGAACAGCGGCGACTCCGACATCTGCGCGGCCATCGAGTCGGGGTGAACCAAGGCAATGGCCGAGACCTGCGGCGGTCCGACGGCGGCGGAGGCCCACAAGGAAGCTCCGAGAAACACCGACGTCGGCAAGGGCCACCAGAACAGCGACTGCCGAGATCCTCGAATCCGTGCTGCCGCAGCGACCACGCACAGTGTCAGTGCGCCGATGACGAGCGACGACGGAAACCATGGTGGCCCCTGTTCGGTGAACAGTTGCGCGTAACCAATGATCGATACGCTTCCGGTCTCGCCGGATACAGCCGCCGGGTCGAAGGGCGCGAGGGGCGCGGCGAAGTGCCACAGCGATGACAGGGCTGCGGCCAGGGTGAGACCGAAAACCAGTGCGGTCCAGGCCCTGTCTGGTCGGCCTCCGGTGCCACGCCGTCGATCGTTGCCCACGTGCAGCAGGTTACGCGTCGTGCCCGCTGTGCGTGCGTCTCTCCGAGTCGAACACCGGAAGCTAGGCGATGCGCACTCTCAGTTCGTTCACCGGCACTTCCGCGCCGTTGTTGTCGGTGATCCGGACGTGCACTGGGTTCCCTTGTGCATCAACCACATCGAGGGGCCCGTCATCATCCTGTAGATACTCGTCGCCCCATTGCATCAGCCCGAGTACGACGGGCAGCAGGTCTTCCCCCATTTTCGTCAGGATGTACTCGTAGCGTTTTCGTCCTTTGTCGGGGCGGTAGGGCTGTTTGACGAAGATGCCCGCGTCGACGAGTTCTTTGAGTCGGGCGGCGCTGCTGGCGTCGGTGATGCCGACGCGTCGGCTGAAGTCGTCGAATCGCGTCGTGCCGTAGAAGGCCTCGCGCAGGATCAGCATGGCGGATCGGGTTCCGACCACGGACAAGGCGCGCGCAATGGAGCAGCGGTCACCGGCCGTCCAGGAGTCGAGGTCGGACAGTGGGCCGTCCATGTGGAGGGGCATGTCACGATACTACTGACTTTACAAAACTATAGCCAGCTCGTACCGTGGTGCCAGCGATCCGACAGGAACGGGTCGATCGGACAAGGAGCCGTCATGAGAGACGCAGTCATCGTCGAGGCAGTCAGAACCCCGGTCGGGCGGGGCAAGGCAAACGGCACTCTGCATCCCGAACATCCAGTGGACCTGATGGCGCACAGTCTTCGGGAAGTTGTGCAGCGCAGTGGAATCGACCCGAGCCAGATCGACGACGTCATCGGTGGTGTCGTCACCGCAGTGGGGGATCAGGCGTCGAACATGACTCGACGTGCTGCATTGGCGGCGGGCTATCCCGAATCCGTGCCTGCGACCACGGTGGACCGTCAGTGCGGAAGCAGCCAGCAGGCGATTCACTTCGCCGCTCAGGGCGTCATCTCCGGTGCCTACGATCTGGCGATTGCGGCCGGGTCGGAGTCCATGAGTCGAATCCCGATGGGCTCGAACATGATCGGTACCGAGGACCCGGCAGGTGTCGGTTTCGCCGAGAGGTATCCGGACGGTCTCGTGCCGCAGGGCATCAGTGCCGAACTGATCGCGGCCAGGTGGGGTATCAGCCGGACCGAAATGGACGAATTCGCATTGTCCAGTCACGCGAAGGCCGCGGCGGCAACCGAAGAGGGACGCTTCAAGAGGGAGATCAGCGCCATCCGCGGGCTCGACCGTGACGAGGGGGTCCGCACCGGGTCGACGCTGGAGGCCCTGGCAGGGCTGCGTCCGGCGTACTACAGCGACGCCATGGCGCAGCGGTTCCCCGAAATCCAATGGAACATCACCGCGGGCAACGCAAGCCAGATCAACGACGGTAGCGCCGCGGTCATGATCACCACCAGCGAGAAGGCGAAGGAGCTCGGCCTCACGCCGATGGCCAGGCTGCACAGCTTCGCCGTGGTCGGTGACGATCCGCTGATGATGCTCACCGCCGTCATCCCGGCCACGCAGAAGGTGCTCGCCAAGGCGGGGTTGACGATGAGCGACATCGACCTGTTCGAGGTCAACGAGGCATTCGCCTCCGTGGTGCTCGCATGGGCCAAGGAGACCGGCGCCGATCCGAGCAAGGTGAACGTCAACGGCGGAGCCATCGCCATCGGTCACCCCCTCGGCGGCAGCGGTGCGCGCATCATGACAACCATGGTCCACGCCCTCGCCGAACGTGAGCAACGCTTCGGGCTGCAGGTGATGTGCGAGGCGGGCGGCCTGTCGAACGCCACCATCGTCGAACGCCTGTAAGTGCCTGCGGCAGTGGTGTGGTTGAGTGCCCCAGGCGGCACATGGGAGTGGAGCCTGCGGAACGACCCGCAGGCCTTGTCACACCACTGCCGCAGGCACTAGTCCATCGCCGCGTTGTGGAATTCGTTCTCGACGGCCAACATTCCTGCGAACCACTCGTCCAGCCTTGCATCGTCCACAGCGTTCATGGCGTCGACCTCTCGGGCCAACGCGTCGACCTGCGCCACGAAAGCAGGTCGGGTATGCATTTCTATCCATTCCTGCAGCGCCGGTTCGCGATCGGCCGACATATGGAGTGCTGCGCGGCACCAGGACAGGTACAGGGTCTCTGCGGCGAACATCGCCACGAGTGCTGCGGCCCTGCCGTCTCGACGGGCAAGTCCCAGTGCGTAGTCGGACAGTACGGACGATCTCTCGATCAACTCGTCGGTATCGCCGTCGTACGGAAACTGCTCACGTAGCCCGGCGAAGTACTCCCGCTGCTCACCGACGAGATTCGACAGTGACACCACATGATCGGTTGCGTCGTCCAAGGACTCGGACTCTGCGACGACGAGTCCCAGGATGCGCACCGCGGTGAGTACGAACGCCTCCTCGATCACCAGGTAACGCCGGAAGTGGTCGTCGCGTAGTGTGCCGTCGATCGATTCGACGATGAAGGGGACGCGCTGCGCTGCAACGAGGTTGCGTTGTTGCCGCGCAATCAGTTCGGCGGAGCGACTCATTCCGCGGACAACCAGGTGATCAGGCCGTCGAACAGATCGGTGTAGCCGAGCCACTGCTCGCAGAACTCCGGCGGTGCCCAGTGCGGTGAGCAGTCCGAGGTGAAGACCGCCGAGCGGCCCTTGCCGTAGGTGCCCGCAGCGACGAGCGGATCTCCGTTGATGGTGGCGGGGACGGCAACTCCGTCCTTGGCGATCACTCGGTTGTAGCCCAGGAGTGCAGGCCACTCGATCCCACTGGCGCTCACGGTGGGGTGCTTGTCGTCGACGACCACGGGGACCATGCCACCTGGGGTCTCCACGCGATCGTCTTCGGCGAGCATCGTCACCGGCAGAGCGTCTGCGAGTGCTGTCTGCCGGAACGCAGCGCGGGCCTGGAACCCGGAGAACGAAAGGTATCCGCCGATCATCAGCAGCGCACCGCCGTCGTGCACCCAGTTCCGGAGCTCGACCAGGCGGTCCTCGCCTGCCTGAAAACGATCGAAGACGCTGGGTGCGAGCTGAATCGAGTTGGCGCCGATGTCCGAGAGGACGATGACGTCGTAGGCGGACAGAGCCTCGGCGTTACCGGGAAATTGGGTCGGCACCAGATGCGCCGGCATGTGCACCACGTCGTGTCCGCGGGAAGCCAGGGCGTCCTTGAGTGGTCCGACACCTTCCACGTAGGAGTGCACGGTGAATTCGTCGACGCCCTTGACGTGCGTCGAGGTTGTCATCCAGCTTTCACCGGCGATCAGAACTTTCTTACCCATGGTGGTTCTCTATCCTTTTCCGGCGCTCTCGAAGAGCGACCTCGGGTTGTCTCGCATGAGCGAGGACACGTGCTGGGGATCGATTCCGCTTCGCACGAGTCGTGCTGCGAAAGAGACTGGTACGTAGGCCAAACCGTTGCCACCGAATGCGCGGAGCATCGACTTGAGAAACAGGTCGTGACTGAGGAGCAATTGCCGTCGGTATCCGCCGCCGATGAGACCGGCGACCGCGAAGGCGGTGTCGGCGGGCGATGGAGACTGACCCTCACCCGGGAACTCGAAGGGCATGCCGATCATGTCGAATTCCAGATACACCCCGCGATCACCCAGAGCGCATTGGTAGTCGGGATCGTTGCCCGACGGGTCCATGTGGCAGAGCACCACAGCACTCGGGTCGACACCCATCTCCTCGACGACGATGTCGAGCACTTCGTGCCCACGCCGCTGCCACCCCGGAAGGTGAACGAACAGTGGTACAGCGACTTCTCGTTGCGCGACGCATGCGGCGCGTAACGCCTTCTTCTCGGCGGCGGTGAACGACGGCGAGACTCCGATCTCCCCGATGACCCCGGGGCGAGGCCCGTCGTTCGAGGAGAACTCGGCAACGAGTCCCGACGCGAGTTGGTCGACGCTCAGCGAGGCGACCTCGTCCGGGTGCGTGGCCTCGAGGTACCAGCCCGAGCCCATGACGACCCGGACCCCCGAGTCTCTGGAGTACCGTTCCAGGATCTCGGGTCGACGACCGATGCCCGGTGGTGTCAGATCGACGATGGTCGTCCCGCCGTGGTCGGCAAAGGTTTTCAGGTCCGCCAACACGGCCGCCGCGTCGTCGATCCGGCAATTGTCGGCGCTGTGATACGGATTGTCGTGCAACAACCAGGCGTCCGAGGCCGAGATCGGTCCGGAGAGAACCTGCGCCACAGCGGGATCGGGCGATTCCGAGTACGCCACCGAGGCGTCGTTGTGCAGGTGCTCGTGCGGTAACACCAACCCCAGCTCGCTCGAGTCGACCGGACCGGTCACCGTCCGGACGATCACTGTTTGCCCGGTGCGCTCTGCAGGTGCTTGAACAGTGACGCCAACGAGTGCCCACGCATGTTGATCCAGATGGCGACGAGCAGAACGATTCCGGTGATGATGGGCGTGAGGAAGGGGCTCACGCCCAGCAGCGTCAGGCCGTTGGCGATGATGCCGGTGAGGACCGCACCGATCACGGTACCGACCACGGTTCCTCGTCCACCGAACAGGTTGGTTCCGCCGAGCACCACCGCGGTGATGACGGTCAGCTCGAAACCGTTGGCGGAGTTGGCGGAACCCGATCCCAGTCGTGCGGCGATGAGCAGGCCTGCAATGCCGGCGGCAAGACCGGTGAACACCAGCGTCATCATCAACACGCGACGGGTGTTGACGCCGGAGCGTCGGACGGATTCGACGTTGGACCCGATTCCGGTGACGTAGCGGCCGAAGCGGGTGCGACCCAGCGCAACCGCGCCGATGACGACCACGGCGAGGGCGATCCAGGCGCTCGCCGAGAACCCGAGCCACGACGCCGTGCCGAGCTTGGCGAACGCGGTGCCCGGGGTGATGGGAACCGAGAAGCCCTCGGTGCGGTACAGCGCGATGCCGCGGATGATCGAGAGCGTGGCGAGTGTGACGATGAACGGTGGAATGCCCTGGTAGGCAGCGAGCCAGCCGTTGACCAGTCCCCACGCCGCACCCATCAGTGGAGCCGCGACGAACACGACCGAGGAGTCGACGCCTGCCTGGATGAGCTCGGCGCTCATCGCGGCGACGAATGCGACCGTCGCTCCGACGGAGAGGTCGATCTGGCCGGTGGTGATCACGAACGTCATCGCGACGGCGATGATCAGGACCGGTGCGATCTGCGTGGCGAGGTTGGAGATGTTGGTGAACGTCAGGAACGACGACGTGGTCACCGAGAAGACGAGGGCCACCGCGACGGTGACGGCCAGCATGGCCAGTGTCGGCTTGTTGGTCTGTTGCCACAATGTCGGTCGCGCAGCGAGTTTCGAGACGCTGGGCTGTGCGTTCTTGTCGAGAGTGATCATGGGCGGCCTTCCGGCGAGGACGGTGAGCGCTGGGGAACCGGAGTGCGAGTGATCAGTCCGACGAGCGATTCGATGTTCAGCTCGCCGATCGGAACGTCGTCGACGCTCTGTCCCTCGTACATGACGGTGATGCGGTCGCAGACTCGGAACAGATCCTGCAGGCGGTGCGTCACGAGGATGACGCCGACGCCCTGGGCCGCAACGTCCGTGATGAGTTTCAGGACCGATTCCACCTCGGCGACGGCCAGTGCGGCCGTTGGCTCGTCGAGGATCAACACGTCGGGCCGGAACGAGACGGCCCTGGCGATGGCGACGGTCTGCCGCTGCCCGCCCGAGAGTTGGCCGATCTCCTGGTACGTCGACTTCACTTTGACGTGCAGGTCCGCGAGGATCTTCGCGGCGCGTTCGTGCATGCCGTGCCGGTCCAGAAACGGTCCCTTGCGGGGTTCACGGCCGAGGAACAGGTTGCTCGCGACATCGAGGGTGTCGCACAGCGCCAGATCCTGATAGACGATGCCGATCTTCTGCTGCTGCGCATCGAGCGGTGTCGAGAAGCGCACCGGTTCCCCGTTGACTCGCATCTCACCACCGTCGTGTTGAACGGCGCCGGCAAGGATTTTCATGAGCGTCGACTTGCCGGCGCCGTTGTCTCCGACGACTCCGAGTACTTCGCCGCGTGAGAGCCGGAGGTCGACTCCCTGCAACGATTTCACCGGGCCGTACGATTTGGTGATTCCCGACAGTTCGATCAACGGTGTTGTCGGATCATGGTGTGCCATAAGGCTACTTCTCCAGGTAGTACATGTAGTCGCCCACGTTGGCGGGGGTGACGATCTGCGTCGGGACCGGGATGTCCGCGGGTGCGGTGCGACCGCAACCGAGATCGATCGCGGCGTTCATTGCCTCGTAGCCGAATTCGAAGGTGTTCTGCTGCACGACGCCCTCGAGCCAGCCCGCCTGGAGGGCGGAGACAGCCTGATCCGACAGGTCCCATCCGACGGCCTTGATCCGGTCCTGTGCACTCTGGCTGTTCACTGCCGCGACCAACCCGATGAGTGCGGGTTCGCCGGTGGCGTAGACGTATTCCATGTCCGGGTTGCCGGTGAGCAGGTTCTCTGCGGCGGTCTGCGCGTTCTCCTGAATGTTGCGACCGTCGACGACCGTGCCGACGGTCATGCCAGCGGCGGAGACCGTGTCGGTGAAGCCCTTCTGACGTTCGAGCTGGATCGTGCTGTTGAGTGCGCCGACGATACCGACGGTGCCGGTGTCGTTCGCCAGCTCGGCGAGTGTGTCACCGATCTGAGCGCCGCCCTCGGCGTTCGCTGTTCCCACCTGGGTCGAGATGCCCGGGTCGTCGACGGTGGCGTCGACGGCCACCACCGGGATACCTGCTGCGGCGGCCTTGGACACGGATGGCTTGATGCCGTCGGTGTCGATGGCGTCGACGATGATGGCGTCCACGCCGGAAGCGATGAGGTTGTCGAATGCGTTGGCCTGGGTGACCGAATCGTCGTTGCCGCTGATGATCTGGAGGTCGACACCGGCTTCGTCGGCGACCTTCTGGGCGGCGTTGTTGATCTGGTTGAAGAACAGAGCTTGCAGATTGATGGTCACCAGGCCGACCTTGAGGGTGCCGTTCTTGCCGTCGCAGGTGTCGGCGACGCGGGACGGATCCGGAATGGACGATGCGGAGGCGTCGGTGCCGCCCGCGGTGTCGCTGGGGGCGGCGGAGTCGCATGCGGTGAGACCGAGGGCAAGTGCTGTGCCGAGGACGAGGGGGAGTGCGCGTTTGATCATCGGGTCTCCTGAAGATCGACAGTGGCCAGGGTGGCAGTGAATTCGTTGAGTTCGGTGATGCTGGGGCAGCCGCGTGGTCCGGCCGTGGCGCATGCGAGAGCAGCGGACGCCCCGGCGAGGCGTGCTGCATGAGCCGGGGGTTCGCCTGCGTCGACGAAGGCGATGTAGGTGCCGCAGAAGCAGTCTCCGGCTCCGACGGCGTCGACGACGTCGACCTGTACTGCGGGTTCGGTGATCGTCTCACCCGAGGGTGTCACCAGGGTCCACCCGTGCTCGCCGTCGGTGACGACGAGGTGAGTGTCGTGCTCGGCGGTCATCGTCGACCACCGTTCGGCATCTATGCCGAAGCTGTTCTGCCACAGGCTGCGTCCGACGATGACGTGATCGGCGAGGGCGAACGCATGGAGTGCGGCGTCGAGATCGTCGCAGCCGTCGAGATCGATGGCGAGGCTGACGTTGTCGGGCAGTTCGGCGGGGAGCATCTCTGCTCGGTAGCCGTCGACGAACAGTCGGCCGCCGTCGTAGGAGAGGGCCTCGAGGACTGCTGCCAGCCGTTGTGCGTCGTTGGCGTCGTCCTGGCTGATGATCGATCGATCACCGCCCTCGGCGATGAGAACGACTGCGGTGGAGAGGAAAGCGTCACGCGGGGCCCAGCTGGTGTCTACTCCGTCGTGCTCGAGTCCGGCGAGAAACTCGGTGGACCTGGCGTCGGGGCCCACTGCGCCGGCGAAGGCCACGCGGGCACCCATACGGGCTGCGGAGACCGCGGCGTTGGCGTTCATGCCGCCGTCGATCGTGTCGATCGCCGTTGCCTGCACCCTCTCTCCCAGCACCGGGACATGCGGAACATGCACCGTCACATCGTTGTTGGCGTAGCCGAAGAAGACGATCATCGGCTATTTCCCAGCTGCGCGGGCGACGGCGCGAACCTTCTCGCCTGCGACGCGTCCCCACCAGCGGGCGTTCTCCTTCACCGACGACGCGATGATGGCCCCGTCGCATTCCTTCATCAGCTCGCCCACGTTGGCCGCGGTGATTCCGGAGCCGATGATCACAGGAAGCATCGTGTTGTTCTTGATCACCGAGACCTCGTCCACGGAGGCGGCGTCTCCGGTGCGGGAGCCGGTGGCGATGAGGACGTCGGCGTCGAAGAACTCGGCGTCCTCGGTCTGTTCGGCGATCGTGCGGTCTGCGACGATGGCATGCGCGCCGTGCTTGACGTGCACGTCCGCGAAGATCTTGACCGGGTCGGCACCGATGCGGTGGCGGAAGCGGGTGGTCTTGGCGGCCTGGCCTTCGATGAATCCTTCGTTGGCTATGTACGCGTTGGCCCATTGGTTGACGCGGACGAAGCTCGCGCCCGCTGCCCACGCTGCGGCCACGCCGCATTCGCCGGCATTGGACAGGATGCTCACGCCGACGCGGTCGCCGAAGTCGCCGACGACGGCGGCGGTGACGACGCCCATGCTGGCCGCGGTTTCGTATCCGTGTTCACCCGGCTTGAGAAAGGGTATGTCCCAATGGTTCTCGACGATGACTCCGTCGAAACCATTGTCGATGTATGCGTGCGCCTCGGCCAGGGCGAACTCGGAGATCTCCGAGACGGGCCGGCCCTTGTAGTGCGGGCTGCCGGGGAGGGCGGGCAGGTGGATGGCACCGATGAGTGCTGGTGCCGAGGTGAACATCGCGGCCAGGGCCGACGGCTTGGTCGGAAAGACTCCCAGCGACTGCTCTGGGTGCTGGTCCGACAGGGACGTACTCACGTAGGGAACTCCTCGGGTGATCGTCGGGCGAGAGGATGTAATCGATTACCTCGCATGTATGCACCGTAAGGGATCGGTACCCGTTCGTGTCAAGGAATTTCGGAGTCGTTTATGTAAACGATTGCCTCTACTGTGTAAACAGCAACGCAAGCGACCGCGCGGTTCGATAGCCTCGGGTCCACACGTGAGAGTAGGAGTTGGATGCGTAAAGCAACCATTCGCGACGTTGCCGAGCGCGCAGGCGTCTCGACAGCCACGGTGTCTCGAGCGCTCTCGGGTTCACGTCCGGTCTCGGAAGACGTTGCTGCCACCATCCGACGGGCGGCCGAGGATCTGGGATATTCGGGCAACATCATCGCCAGTTCCCTGCGCCGCAACAGAACGGACACCGTCGGCATGGTGGTGCCGAGTATTGCCAATCCCTTCTTCACCTCGCTGGTGGTCAACGTCGAGCATGTGCTGTCACAGCGCGGCTTGCAGTTGTTTCTGTGCGACTCCCGATCCGACCCGGACGTCGAAGCGCAGAGGCTGCGCAGCTTGGTCTCGCGTCAGGTCGACGGCATCATCATCAGCCCGTGCCATGGCGAGCGGTCCGCAGAGGCCGTGCGCACCACGGCTCGCGCGATCCCTGTCGTTCAACTCGACCGGTTCGCGCTCGACACCCACACCGACTGGGTCGGGGTCGACGACGATGCCGCACAGGCGCTGGTGATGGACCACCTGGCCGGTCTCGGTGTTCGGAGCGCGGCATTCATCAGTTCCGAACTGACCAATTCGTCGACCGAGCTACGTCGAGCCGGCTTCTTTCGCCACGCGGAGCGAGCGGGTATCGAGACGCGAGAGGAGTGGACGCTGTTGGGCGACTACTCGATCGACTGGGGCCGTGAGTCGTCTCGGCCCATACTCGAAGCGGCCTCTCGTCCCGACGCGGTGGTGTGTGCCGACGATCTGATCGCGCTCGGTGTTTTGCAGAGTTGCCAGGCTCTCGGACTGTCGGTTCCGACCGATGTCATGGTGACCGGGTTCGACGACATTCCGTTCTCCGCGTTGAGCAATCCGCCGCTGACGACCGTCCGGCAGCCGCAGGAACGGATTGCTGCCGAGGCCACTCGGCTGTTGGATCAGGCGATGAACAGTGACGAGACGGGCACCGCGCACATCGCTCTGCAGGCGGAGTTGGTGGTCCGTCAGTCGACGGTCGGCCAGGCGCGTGTCACTGCGGTGTAGGCGGTGATGGCCGCATCGAGCTCGTCGAGCGTGACGGTTTCGTCGGCGGCATGCATGAGGGCCGGAGTCCCCGGTCCCCACACGACGATCGGCGCACCGGGAGCCGCCGCGGCGATGATGGACGCGTCGGTGAAGTACGTGACCGGTTCTGTCGCAACGGAATGCGGTAGCTCGTCGATCCAGCTGTTGCCACCGGCCGTCCGCACACCGGGCAGGTCGATCCGTGCCTCGATGTGGTCGACCTCGGGTTGATCCCGCCACCACGACAGCAGTGCCGAGCCGTCACCGACGGTCCGGTGATCGACGACGACGTGTGCGGTGTCCGGGACGATGTTGGGGGCCGAACCCCCGTCGATCAGCCCGACGTTGAACGTCTCGGCACCGAGGAACGGATCCGTCGACAGCGGGAGCTCCTCGCGTGCCCGTGCCAGGACGTCGACGAGCTTCATGATTGCACTCTCGCCTCGCTGGGGTGTACTGCCATGTGCTGCAATGCCTTTGGTGGTGACATCGACCCACAATGCTCCGCGGTGGCCCAGATGCACCTGGTTTCCGGTCGCCTCGGGCACCACCACGGCACCCACCGAACATTCGGCGACGGCGTGACGGGCGGCGAGCGCTCCGAGTGAGCCGATCTCTTCGTCGCTCGTGAGCAACAGTGCTGCAGGAACACCGTTCTCGAAGGCGGCGAGCACAGCGGCCGTGGCGGCCACAAGGCCTGCCTTCATATCGGACGTACCCCGGCCTCGCATCACTCCGCCCTCGACGTCCGCGGCGAACGGATCGAACTGCCAATTCGAAAGATCGCCCGCGGGAACGGTATCGACGTGGCAGGCGAACATCAGTCGCGTGGTCGTAGGAGGGGCGTCGTTGGTGATCAGCAGCCACGGGTGCGCGCCGTCTCGATCGCCCTCGACTGCAACGCCGGTCGTCCGCGCCCTCAGAAGGGATACGACGGCGTCCATCGAGGAGCGTTGGGGCGCAGGGTCGCCGGACACGGTGCGTTGCGTGACCAGTTCGGTGAGCACGCCGACGGCAGTGGTGCGGTCAAGTGCCATGGGGAGCACTCGATCGCATCACTGCAGCGGCAGCCGCATCGGGTGCCTGTGTCGGAATCCAGTGCGAGACGCCGGGCAACACGGTCAGTGTGTAGGCCGCATCGACGTACCGTTGGGCACTCTCGACGGTGGAGCGTCCGATGAAGGTGTCACCGTCACTCCAGACCATCGACGTCGGCACGGTGATGCGCAGGCGGCCGATGCCCGGGCTCGAGAACGGTAGGCCCCGATACCAGTCGACGGCGAAGGGCAGCGCGCCGTAGTCGACGATCTCCGTCTGCGTGCGTTCGAGATCGGCTTCGGTCATTCCGCTTTTCTCGTACCATCTTTCGGCCCTGCGGCCGGGTTGCGTCATCCACTTCTCGGGCAGCACCGGCAGTTGGAAGAACGCGAAGTACCAGGAATGCAGTATCTGTTTCGAGCTGAGCAGGCCGGTCATGAATGCGCCGGGGTGGGGTACCGAGAGCGCCGTCAGAGACGAGACCAGGTCGGGACGACGACCGGCGGTGACCCAGGCTATGTTCGCTCCCCAATCGTGTCCCACCAGGTGAACCGGCGTTCCGATGAGGTCGATCAGGGCGACCACATCGCCCACCAGTGCGCCGACGCGATAGTCTCGTCGCCTCGTTGGCCGGGCGCGTGGGGAGTATCCGCGCTGATCCGGTGCGATCGTGCGCATCCCGTGCTCGTTGAGTATCTCCATCACCGCGGACCACGACGATGCACGCTCGGGAAATCCGTGCAGCAACAACACGACCGGGCCGTCGAGCGGTCCCTGGTCGAGGACGTCGAACACGAGACCAGCGTGGGTGTACTCGGTGATTCGTTCGGGTGCAGAGCCGCTCGTCAGCATGTGCTGGGTACCGTCTGTCCTGCGAACCGGGCGGCCAGGAATT
The DNA here is from genome assembly GCF_002258235.1 of Rhodococcus sp. 06-470-2. Classification (NCBI taxonomy): domain Bacteria; kingdom Bacillati; phylum Actinomycetota; class Actinomycetes; order Mycobacteriales; family Nocardiaceae; genus Rhodococcus; species Rhodococcus sp. 06-470-2. Next base: position 190,796 of record NZ_NOYB01000010.1, read on the forward strand.
GCATTGCCGCTTCGTCGCTGACGTCGTGGCCCTGTTCGGGCTGTTCCTGGGCGACGACCGAATCGCCCAGGGCGCAGGCCTTCTCGACACCGTCGGCAGTCCACTGCGGCAGAACGACGTCGTCTTTCGCGCCGTACGCCACGAACAGCGGTACCTCCGTTCGCACCTGCGGGAGTGTGTAGCGATCGACCACGTCGATCAGCTTCTGCTCGGATTCGGTGGAGTCGGCCGCGAACTCGTCGGGTGCCATCGCCTGGACGGCTCGCTCCTTGCCTGCGGTGTCGCCGCCCGAGCAGGTGAGCAGCAGTTCGTTGTTGCTCTCGGCGACACTGCCGCTGTAGTCCGTCGGATCGATCGAGGGGTCGACCTGCTCAGCGCCGTAGAGCAGGTACGGCAACAGTTCCTTCTGCGGCCTGGTCAGGGTGCCGTCGTTACTGGATCGAATCAGCGGCTTCAGATCTGTCGGGGGCGAGAGCGACACCGATCCCACCAAGTCCAGGCCCTGACCGTAGGAAGCGGCGAGTTCGTTTGCAGCCCAGGCGGCTTGACCACCCTGCGACAGGCCGACGGCAGCCCAGCGCGTGGAGACGTCGGGCAGCGCGGTGCGGGCCGCGCGAGCCGCGTCGATCATGTTGTTTCCGGTGGTTCGCGGCTCCAGATACGGGTGGGTGCCACCGCCGGTGCCCAGGCCCTGGTAATCGGGTAGCACGGTGACGTACCCGAGTGCGGTGAAGTCCTGCACCGCAAATTGGTATCCGAGCAGATCGGGATACAGGGTCGGTCCGCAATCGGCCTGCACACCGGTGGTGCCGTGCCCGTAGACGATGATCGGCCACCCGCCCTCGGGCGGCGTGCCCGCCGGAACGGCTGCCACCCCGGAGACCGCGGTGGGGGAATTGTCGACGCCCGATGTCGATTCGTAGACGAATCGGTAGAGCGTGGCACCGGTCGCGGCGAGGGCGGGGGATCGATCACCGAAGTCCGCGGAATCGAGAACGGTGCCGGGCACTCCTGTGAACTCGTACTGCGGTTCCGGAGCAGACGTCGATTCCGTGGGAGCGGGCTCCGGCGTGGAACTGCATCCGGCGGTCACGGCCACCGCGAGGCAGCAGACGGCAGCAGAGATCGAACGCGAGTAGGAATGCACACCGCGTGTCTACCAGAACCGGGCTGCTGCTGTGTTTGCACTGCACGTCGATCGGGGACCAACTCGACTGTGAAAATCGGCGTCGTTCTCAGTGCGGTCGTGGCCGTTGTCGTGTCTTTTCTCGGGTCGGGCGTATGGATCGGGACGCCCATCGCCGAAGCGGCGGACGGAGCGCTCAGTGCCACGTCGACTCTGGTGGCACCCGCGGGGCCCGCGTTCTCGATCTGGTCGGTGATCTACGCGGGGTTGATCGTCTATGCCGTCTGGCAGCTCCTGCCCGGGCGCACTGCACGCCACGACGCGCTGAGGGCACCGATCATCGCGTCGATGTTGCTCAATCCGGCCTGGATTCTCGCGGTCCAGTTCGGCCAGGTGTGGTTGAGCGTGCTGGTCATCGTGGCGCTGTTGGCGGCGCTCGTGCGCGTGTTCGTACTGATGCAGCAGCTCCGGCCCGAGGGCGTCGCCGACGCAGTGATCACCGACGGCCCGATGGGCCTCTACCTCGGTTGGGTGTGTGTCGCGACGATCGCGAACATCTCTGCCTGGTTGGTGAGCCTCGGGTTCACCGGCGGTGCAGGTGCAACCGTCTGGGCGATCGTGGTGCTCGTCGTTGCAGCGGCAGTAGGGCTGCTGCTCGCCCGCTACTCGCGCGGAGCGATCGCTCCGATGCTGTCGATCGGGTGGGGACTGGGATGGCTGGCGCAGGGTCGCCTGTCCGGCGAGCTGACCAACTCCACGGTGGGATACACCGCAATTCTCGCAGCCCTCGTGGTCGTCGGTTCGACTGTGGTGACCAGGGTTCGCGGGCGTCGGTCGGTAACCTAGCCGCGTCCGAGGATCGCCTCGACAGCGTCGTCGACGTTCAGGGCCGGGTCCAGGACCGGTGCGGTACGCAGGCACGCGACGATGATGTGCACCAACCATTCGACCATCTGCTCGACGTCGATTCTGGCGTCCTGTTCGAGCCATCGGGCCGTCGCGCCGTCGATTGCCGCGACGATGCTGTGCCCGACGAGTCCGACGCTTGCGTTCTCCGCGTCGAGTCCGAGTTGCGTGGCCGCCGCCTCCAGCACTGCGGTTCGCGCGTTCTCGAACACTTCCCAGGCTTCGGGGTCTGCGCCTCTGCCGCCCAACACCATTCGTAACGCCAGTCCTCGGTGCCGGCTGAGATAGTTCAGGTGGCTGGTCAGCGCAGCCCGAATCTGGATGTCGGGTGTCGAGTCGGGAATGTCCGCGAAGGCCTCCGACATGGCCGCGGCGGTGGCCCGCATCGCCTCGAGGTAGATGCCCCTCTTGTTACCGAAGTAGTGGAACAGGAGGCCGTGGGCAACGTCGGCCGACTCGACGATGTCCGAGACGGCGACCTTGTCGTAGTCGGCCTCGGCGAACAGGCTCGCCGCTGCGTCGACGATTCGCTGCCGGGTCTCGGCCGCTCGGGCGGTGGCCCGGTTGGCTCGGGCAACCGGTTTGGCGGAACGATCTGGCACCGAAAGTCCTATCTGCCTTGGCCTGCCCGTCCGGCTGTCACCGAGGGCTCGGTACGAGCCTAGGACGTCATCAGATGATCGGGGTGATGTGGTCGTGCAGATCGAAACCGAGCAGCGCCTTGCCGTAGGTCTCGATCGACACTCGTGGCAGCATGACGGCATGGCGGGCACCGACATTGGAGTCGCGCCAAATGCGCTGCAGAGCATTGACTTCGGCGAAGGCTCCGGCACCGGTGGCGTCGACGAGCATGTTCAGCGCCTCGTTGATGCTCCGTAGTGCAACGGCTGCGTCGCCGCGAACACGCGCACGGGAGAGCAGGTCCGGGTACTCGGCGGCCTCGGCCCACCGCTTGACGTCCTCTGCTGCGCGGTAGGCGTGCAGATGCGCGGTGTCGACCTTCAGCGCTGCTTCGGCGAGCAGCATCTGGAATGCCACCGAATCGGCCTGACGGTCGAACACGGTGTAGGCGAGGGCCTTCTCTGCGGCCTTCTTTCGTACCAGTTCCACTGCAGCGCGGCCCATTCCGAGCTGTGGACCGACGAGAACCATGACGAGCATGGGCCCGAAGGCCGAACGGGCGAAGGCGGAGTCGGTACGTTCGGCAACGTTGGCACCGCTGAATGCGGGGATCATCGACAGCATCCGGTGTTCGGGGACGAAGACGTCCTCGGCGACGACGGTGTTGCTCCCGGATGCACGCATGCCTGCCACGTACCAGGTGTCGTCGATGCGGTAGTCCGTGCGCGGGAGCAGCGCCATACCCTGGTCGAGCATGTCGCCGTCGTCGTCGTTGACGATGATTCCGCCGGTGAACCACTGCGAGTGCAGGCTGGCCGAGGCGTAGGGCCATGTTCCCGTCAGTCGGTAGCCGCCCTCGACCTTCCGGGCGGTGCCGCCCGGGGTGACGACGCCGGAAATGATGGCGTCGGGGCCGTCGGCGTAGATCTCGGCCTGAGCCGCGTCACTGTAAAGGCCTGCAGCCCAGTTGTTCACGTTGGACAAGGTGGTCACCCAGGAGGCACCGGCGTCACCTTCGGCGATGATCGCGGACACGTCGAGCATGGTGCGCAGGTCGGTTTCGAGTCCGCCGAACTTCGCCGGTGCTGCGACTCGAAATGCGCCAGCGCGGCGGAGGGCGTCGACGGTGTCCTCGGAGAGGCGTCGTGCCTTCTCGTTCTCGGCGGCTCCGGCCTTCAGGTCGGGCACGAGGGCTCGAAGGTTGGCGATCACATCGGTGGCGGTTGCAATGGGCAGCGCTTCGGTCGTCGTCATGGCTCGTCTTCCGGTTCGGCCCCGTGGCTGTGAGGCGTGTGTCACGAAACTAAACGGTACTTGACTTGAGGTCAATATTGACTTCCGATCAATCCTATGGCGTAGTGGTGAAACACCGTCCTCGAGCGAAGGAACCTCCGATGCTGAACATCACCATGAGGCAGGAACTGCCTGCCTCGCAGAACGACGTGTGGGCAACTCTGTCCGACGTCAGCACCTTCGAGAAGTGGCATGCCCTGCACGAGGAGTGGGTGGAGACGCCCCCGAGGGACCTCGAAGTCGGGTCGACGATGGTCGAGAAGATCAAGATCGCGAGCATCATCGACACCATCGAGTTCCAGGTCGAAAGTCTGCGTGCGCCGGAGGAATTGGTCCTGGTGGGTGCCGGGTCGACCGGATCGAAGATTCGGCTGACGATGAACTGCGCCGCTCGCGGAGGCGGCTCCGCCGTCACCCTCGAGCTGGAGGTGACCAGTCCGTTGTTGTTCGGAGTGGTGGGCAAGGCGCTGCAGGGCACGTTCAGGAAGAAGCTCACCGCCACCCTGAACGGACTCGCGGAGTACCTCGCGTGAAACGCCGATCGCCCCGCACGTGCGAGCGGGGCGATCGAGATGTTCGCTGATCAGTCGAGACGATCTGCTGTGTAACCCTTTCCGAGCAGTCCCGACATCGCCGAGGTGGCGAGCGGCACCGTCGACGATGCGGTCATGGCTGCGTTCGCTGTCGAAGGAGCCCTGTCACCGACCGGTCACATCGAGAGCTGCGCCCACGATGGAATCGGTGTCGATTCGGTGGTGCTTGTACACCTCGTCGAGTGAGCCCACCTGTCCGAAGTTGCTCACGCCCAACGATGTCGACGCAACCCTGTTGACGGTGGCGAGGAACGCGAGGGTGTGTGGATGCCCGTCGAGCACCGTCACCATCGGGGTCGCTCGGTCGGCGGGCAGCAGCTGATCGAGAATCCAGGATTCGCCGACGTGGTGTCCTTGCCGCGCCTGCAGCGCGCGGTAGAGCTCGCCCGGGCTGGTGATGCACAGAACGTCGGCGATGACGCCGATCCGCTCCAAACGCTCTGCGGCGTCCAGGGCTTCGGTCATCAACGCGCCCATGGCGGCGATGGTCACCGTTGCTCCGTCTCGACGCACCAGCGGATAGCCGCCCGCGACGACCTGCCGACGCCTGCGTTCCCGGGCAGCCGGATCGCTGGGGACGTCCGCCTTCGACTGGTCCACCGGACGCGTCGACAGACGCAGGTATGCCGAGGAGCCGTCGGGGCGTCCGAGTCGGCCGATGCTGGCGAGCAGTGTCCATTCGACGTCGATGGCGAATGCGGGCTCGTAGGTGATGCAGCCGGGCTGTTCGAGTCCGATGGACGGGGTCTTGATCGACTGGTGCGCACCACCTTCCGCGGCCAGGGTGACTCCCGACGGCGTGCCGACCAGAATCGATTGACCACCCGCGTAGATGCCGTAAGACCACGGCTCGAGTGCGCGCTCGACGAAGGGGTCGTACATGACCCCGATCGGGAACAGCGGCTCTCCCCACCGGCTCCACGTGGCACCGAGCTCGCCCATCAGGCCGACCAGGTTGGTCTCTGCGATACCGAGTTCCATGTGCTGACCGGACGGCCCTTCGCGCCAGTGCATGATCGTCTCGGCGTCGTCGCCGAACCAGTCGTGTCGATCCGACGACGACCAGACGCCGACCTTGTTGACCCAACCGCCGAGGTTGGTGGTCGAACTGACGTCGGGACTGACCGTGACGACACGACGAGCCGCGTCGGGGGCTTCTCGGGTGAGGTCGATCAGGGTGCGTCCCAGCGCGGCCTGCGTGGTGGCCGTGCCCTTGGGGGTGCGTCCGATGTCGGTGGGGACGGCGGGTGGCGTCGACGCGGGAATCGGTTCGCGGCGTAGCCGTTCGGCGGTGGCAGCACACAGCCGGCCGGGTCCGCTGTCGGAATCGAAGCGTCCCCAGGGCTGTTCGGGATCGGTGCCGAGGGTACGTGCGAGTTCTGCGTACTCCTCGACGGTCAGCAGTGAGGAGTGGTTCTGCGGATGTCCCTGGGTCGGCAGGCCGAATCCCTTGACCGTGTACGCGATGATCACGGTGGGTCGGGTGTCGTCGATGCGAGAGTAGGCCTCGCGCAACGCATCCAGATCGTGTCCGCCCAGATTGCGAATGGACTCGGTCAGTAGTGTGTCGTCGAGATCGGCGATCAGGTCGGCAATGGCGGTGGCGTCGGGACCCGATCCGGGAAGCCTGGTGCGCACCTCCTCGGCGGTGCAGCGCAGCAGACGTTGGTATTCCGGATTCGGCATGTCCAGAATGCGCGTACGGAGTGCGTCGCCCCCCGGCTTGGCGAACAGGTCCTCGAGCAACCGGCCGAACTTGACGGTGATGACCTGCCAGCCGGCGGCGTCGAACATCTTCTCGAGGCGACGGGCGGCGATGTTGGGGACCACTCGGTCCAACGACTGACGATTGAGGTCGACGATCCAGACGATCTCGCCGAGCTCGGCGATGCCCGGGTCGATGATCGCCTCCCAGACCGCGCCTTCGTCGAGTTCCGCATCGCCGACCAACGAGTACTGCCGTCCGCTGAATCCGGGCGTCTTCGGTGTGGATTCCTCCGGACCGAACCGGTCCTCGACGAAGCGTCGGGACATCGCTCCCCAGATCGGTGCCGTGGCACCGATGCCGACCGATCCGGTGGAGTAGTCGACGGTGTCCGGGTCCTTGGCCCGCGAGGGGTAGGACTGCAGACCGCCGTATGCGCGCAGTGTCGTCAGGTACTTCTGGTCCAGCTCACCCAGCAGGTAGTTGATCGCGTGCAGCACCGGCGAGGCATGAGGCTTGACCGACACACGGTCGCCTGGCTGCAGCTGCTCGAACCACAGCGAGGTCATGATCGAGACCATCGACGCGCAGGAGGCTTGGTGGCCGCCGACCTTGAGTCCGGTCGGGTTGGGCCGAATTCGATTGGCATGGTGAATCATCGACGTCGACAGCCACAGCACCCGCTGGGCGAGCTCGTGCAGATCGTGGTGATCACCGGTGGGTGAGCGGTGATCGGCGGGACTGATGCTGGTCATGACAGGTGCTCCTGAATCGACGTCGAATGTGCCGGGGGCACGAAGAAAGTAGAGCGGACGAGGGAGAACCGAGTGCGGTTCTGCGGTCCGGGCGGGCGTTCGGGTTTCGAATCGCCGAGAGGATGCAACTGAGCTGCGATGGGAGACAGTGCACCAGCAGCCTGCGTTGTTGCGCAAGTGCTGAGTCCCGCAGGGTGCATATTGCTCAATATCCGGTGCAGGAGCGTGGGCAAATATGGTCGTTCTGACCTCTTCCGAGACGCCGGTGGGTCTACTTCGATGCGTCGACGACCGCTTCGAAGGCGTCGACCACCAGCGCTACGATCGCATCGAGTTCGAGCCCTGGAGTGTCGAAGTAGGCGTCTGCTGTGCGGTCGAGAAAGCCGGTCCATCCCGAGATCGCCGCCGCTTGGAGCGGGGACAGTGGATCGGGCAGCTCGGCCAGGGCTGCGACCTGACGTGCGCCCTCGGCCCGTGCCTCTCGGACGGCATGTTCGACGACGGAATCGCCCAATTCACCTTCCCGGACCACTCGGACGTAGAGGGCACGGTGGCGCTCGAGAAATTCGATGTGGCGTCGCACGAAACCTTCCATGCGTGCGCGCACGGATGTCTCGTCGGCGGCGGGCTCCTGAAACTCGGCCAGCTTCGACAGCACGTCGGCGAGGGCGGCCGCGACCAGGCCTTGTTTGTCGGTGAAGTAGTAGAACAGCAGTCCGTGTGCGACGCCCGCTCGACGGGAGATCGCGGCCGCGCTGATGTCGGCGCTGTTGCCCTCGGCCAGCAGCTCGATGGCGGCGTCGATCAAGGCCTGCCGACGATCCAGTCGGGGGCGGGCACGGCGAGACCGCTCGGCACCGGTGGGCGAGTTGTTCGACACCGATCCGACATTAGCCCACCCGGCGCGATCTCTCCTGACGCTCGATCAATTTCTTGATTGTCAGTCAAAGTGGTCGTAGCGTAGGTCACAACAGGTGACCCGAGGAGAGGCTCGTTCGATGAGTGCGACGCAGGATGCAGGGAGTCGGAGAGCGCCGAGGGTTGCTCCCGATCTCATCGCCCACTGGGTGGTCAAGTCGGCTCGCACCAAGGAGATGGTGCGCTGGTACGGAGCGGTGTTCGGTGCCGAGATCGTCTACCAGGACGAGGGAATCACGTTCTTGACCTGGGACGACGAGTCGCATCGACTGGCGATCATCGCCGTTCCGAAGCCGGTCAGGTTCCTTTTCCCGTTCTCCAAGTTCAAGCGCAAGGCATACGGGATCGATCACATCGCACTGACGTTCGTTTCGCTCGAGCGGTTGCTGGAGAACTACGTGCGGCTCAAGCGGTTGGGCATCCTCCCCGTCTGGTCGATCAATCACGGACCGACGATCTCGCTCTACTACGAGGATCCCGACGGGGTGCGCCTCGAGTTCCAGGTCGAGAACTTCGACGCCGAGAACACCGCGGCGTTCTTCTTCACCGAGGAGTTCGCCCAGAACCCGATCGGCGTCAACATCGACCCCGATTACCTGCTCAGCCAGCTGCGCAACGGCGTGCCGCACGAGGAGCTTCGCCGACGCGAGGCCGGAACTCGGCCGGGCCATCCGGTGGTCGCGAACAAGAAGACCATCACACCGAAAACATTGTGAACGCGCCGATTTCGATCGAACCAGGGGGACAGAGACTCACATGTCAGTCAACGTAGTCCGGACCATCGACGGTTGGTGGCGCCTCGACGGCGACCGTGCAATCCGAATCGAGACGACGGCCGAGACCACCCGCGAACTTCTTGCCGACCGCGACGCCATCACCGGTGCGTCGGGTGCAGGGGCGAGTGTCGACGAGCTGGAGCTCGTATCTCCGGTCACCACACCGTGCCGGGTGGTGGCGCAGCTGCTCAATTATCGGTCCCACGCGATCGATGCGGGTTCCGATCCGAACACGTTACAGCCGACGTTCTTTCGTAAGTCCTCGGCGTCGGTCAGTGGTCCGTTCGATCCGATCCGCCAGCCACCCGAGGTGGCGCTGTTGGACTACGAGATCGAACTGGGGATCGTCGTCGGTGCCGAGATTCCCATCGGTACGACGGTCACCGACGAGAACCTCTCGGATTACGTAGCCGGGGTGATCGTGGCGAACGATGTGTCCGCGCGGGAGATCCAGTTGACGAAAGTTCAGGTGTACGAGAGCAAGTCGTATCCCACGTTCACCCCGTTGGGTCCTCGGTTGGTGCTGTTGGACAACGACGAGCTCCGCCGCATCCCCGAGCTGCACATGACGCTGGCGGTCAACGGCGAGACGCGCCAGGACCAGACGATCGGCAACGACCTGATCACTCCGCCGGCCGAGGCGCTCACCAGGCTGGCCCGCTTCCAGAACATGGCTGCCGGCGACGTACTCCTCACCGGAACACCGATCGGCACCGCCATTTCCGCGCCGCCCAAGATCGTGCAGAAGATCGGTGAGTTGATTCCGCCGGCGCTGAAGTGGAAGTTCTTCTTCGCCCGGCAGGCGAAGAATCCCGATTACCTCTCGGTCGACGATGTGATCACTGCCGGTATCAGGACCGCCGACGGAGCCATCGATCTGGGGATGCAGGAGACGGTGGTCCGATGACCGTGCCGATCGCCGTGGTCGGAGCCGGACCGGCCGGTTGTACCGCCGCGTTGCTGTTGGCACGCAGAGGGATTCGCAGTGTCGTGCTCGAGCGCCGCAACGCGCCGCTGTTTCATCCCGCCGCGCACGTGATCAACGCCCGCACTCTCGAGATCTGGAACGAATACAGCTCCGAGTTGGCGCGCTCGATCGCTGCGATGTCGCCGCCGCACGAGACCGTCAATCTCATCAGCTGGTTCGGGAATCTCGCGGACGAGGCCATCGGTTCGATCGACCTGCTCTCTGACCCCGAGCGCAAGGCAATCGTCGAGAGTCAGAGTCCGTTCCTGGTCTCGCACATAGGTCAGCATCTGTTGATGCCGGCACTGTGGGATGCGCTCGACGCCGAACCGCTGATCGAGTTTCGCCGCGGATGCGCTGTCGAGTCCGTCGACACCGACTCGTCCGGTGCACGTGTGCGTGGGCGTTGCGCAAGCGGAGTGGCCGAGATCGAGGCCGAGTACGTGCTGGCATGCGATGGTGCGAACAGCGCGACGCGAGACGGTACCGGGGTCGGACTGACCGGACCTGTCCTGGCGAACATGGGCAGTGCCTTCTTCACCTCGACGACACTCTTCCCCGATGATGCTCGGCCGCTGCTCAGTTGGATCTACACGCCGGACCTGTGCGGAGTGATGATCGCGCATGCCGACCATCGATACATTCTGATGACGGCGTACCTGCACCCCGACCAGGAGATCGCCAAGGACAGTCGAGCGTACTGGTCACGCACGCTGCCGAAGGTGTTGGGAGAACACGACTTCGATCTGGAGTCGACCGGGACCTGGGTGATGACATCGCAGACCGCCGATGCGTTCCGTCGTGGCCGTCTGCTCCTGCTCGGCGATGCGGCGCACCGGTTTCCGCACACCGGTGGTTTCGGGCTGAACTCGGGTGTTCAGGATGCCCACAATCTGGCCTGGAAGCTCGACGCCGTTCTGTCCGGCACCGCGTCCCCGTCTCTGTTGGACACCTACGAGACCGAGCGTCGTCCGGTGGTGGAGAAGTTCGCCGAGCAGAGTGTGGCGAACCACTTCCGGATGGACGACATCGGGAAGAGGGTGGGCATCACCAACAAGATGTTGGCGAAAGCGACTCAGGTGGTGGGTCGGCCGCCGCTGAACAAGGTTCCGGGAAAGCTGATCGCGCCACTGGCTGCCGCTGCCACCCGGAAGCAGATGGCGCGATCGCACAAAGTCGATCCCGACGCACCCGGGTCCGCCCAGCTTCGTCGCGAGATCGCCAACGCCATCCCGCTTCAGGTCGAGCATTTCGTGTCGATCGGCTTGCAGTTCGGTTACCTCTACGCCAGTCCGTTGATCGCACGGGACCCGTCGGCAAAGCCAGCCGAAGACGTGGTGGATTACCTGCCCACGACCTACCCGGGGGCAAGACTCCCCCACGCGATGGTCTCGGTGGGTGGTGCGCAGGTGGCGGTGCACGAGACACTCGACCCGAACACGCTGTCGCTGTTCACTTTCGATGGCGACAGGTGGGCAGGCGTGGTGTCCGAGCTCGACAAGGTCGGACCCGGCGTCACCTTGATCTCTGCGGAACTACCGGCAGGTGCCGCTCGGGACGAGCTGATCGGACTGTACGAGGTGGGTGAGACCGGAGCGGTGCTCGTGCGGCCCGACGGCCACAGTGCCTGGCGCTCATCGGCATCGGGTGAGGACGCTAGGCGGGAGCTGAGCGAGTTCGTGAGCCGACAATGGGGGCACTACTTCGCGGTGTCCGCCGGCGTGTAGCCCTCGCGCGACACGAACCGATGGTGCGCTACATTCGGCAGTGCACCATCGGTCGTGCTCGACGAAGCGGTCAGCGCTGCTGTGCCGGAATGTCCAGGAAGGCAGTCAGTTCGGCCAGGAACTCGGTCGGTTTCTCGATGTGCGGCCAATGTCCGGTGCCCTCGATCTCGACTGCGGTGGCGGTCGGAACGGCGTCGAGGAACCGCTGAACGTCGGTGGGTGGCGACAGGGGATCACCCGGTCCGCGGATGATCCGCGTCGGGCAGGTGATGCGGTCCAGACCGGCACTCGGGTCGGCGGATGCGGTGGACAGCAGCGCCGGGAACGATCCGGGTGCGCCCAGTGTGGACATCACCTGGTCCATGAGCTCGGGGTCGAGTCGGTCGGTCCGGTTCACGAACGGTCCGAGGGCGGCCTTGAGGAGCAGGGGTGATCGTGCGGCCCTGTGCGCCAACCAGTTCGGCATGGGGAGGCCGATCGTGACCAACTCTGCCAACAGGGTCGCCACCGCGCGTGGTTGATCACGGATGGTGCTGATCGGACGTCGTGTGAGGCCGGTGAGCGAGAGGATCGGTCCGCCGGTGACGACGAGCCGCTCGACCAGCCCGGGGTGATCCGCCGCCAGCCGCGTCGCCACGATCGAACCCATGGAGTGTCCGACGAACGTTGCGCGCGTGATACCGAGGCTCGCGCACGCTGCGGCGACAGAGTCGGCGAGTGCGGCGAAGCTGCTGTGCCCTCGTGAGAATTGCGAGCCACCGAAGCCTGGGAGGTCGATGCCGATGGCTCGACGCGACCGCGCGACCTCGGGCAGGATCTCGATGAACCAGCGCCAGCTAGCCGAAATGCCGTGCAGAAAGATCACCACCTCGTCTGCGGTCGGATTCAGGTCGACGAGGTGGATACGCGATCCGTCCACGTCTAAGTCACGAGTGTGGTTGTTCCACTTCATGTCTTGCCATCGTTGGATTTCGGAATCGGTCACTTCGCTACTTTCTCGTCGAGGGTGTCGTCGGATGCAGTACTCGATCCAGGCTCCGGTGCTTCGCTCTCCGGCGTCGTGAGCTCGCGGGCCACTTCGTCGCCGCCGGCTGGTCCGAACTCCGATGGATCCAACCCGGAAATGCGTGGGCGCCCGCTAGAGTGCGCGCATGCACAAAGTACCTCGCGCGATTCGGGCCATGGGGATCAATGCGGTCCGTCTCTACAACCGCCTCGAAGTGTCCGTCGCGCAACCGGTTCCCGATGAGCCGGTGTTGTTCGTGTGTAATCACGGGTTCGGGGGCGTGATCGATCTGAACGTGTTCGCGTTCGCGGCAGCGTACGACGATCTGGGCCTGTCCAGGGAAGTGATCGCGTTGACGCACCAGATCGCGTGGACACTGCGTGCAGGAAAGTTGCTCGAGCCCTTCGGCGCGCGGCCGGCCGCGCGAGAGAACGCTCTCGACGCATTCGAAGAGGGGCACAATGTCCTGGTCTTCCCGGGCGGTGACCTCGATGCGCTGAAGTCGTGGCGGCACCGAAACGAAATCGTCTTCGGCGGACGCAGTGGTTACGCGCGTCTCGCAATGGAAGCCGGGGTGCCGATAGTTCCGGTCGTGACCGCGGGCGCGGGTGAGTCACTCCTCGTCCTCAGCAGTGGACGTCGTATCGCCAAGGCGCTCCGATTGGACAAGACGGCATTTCGGGTCAAGACGCTGCCGCTGTCGGTATCCATTCCCTGGGGCGTGAATGTGGGGGTGGTCGGGTTGCTTCCGTATCTACCTCTACCGACGAAGCTTCAGACGTCGGTTCTGGCGCCGATGCGTCCCGAGCCCGACGAGTCCGCAGAGGATTTCGCGCACCGCGTGCACTCGGCGATGCAGGCAGAACTCGACGAATTGACGAAGGACCGCAAGCCGGTGATCGGCTGAGCTGTCAGCCGGGCCCTTCCCATCCGCAGGCGTCACAGGAGGCATAGATGCGGCTGTTGGTCGGTCCGACCGCCTGCGAATCGATGACGTTCTCTCCCAACGTGATCTGCTCACAGATCGGGCAGATGCCGCGGTAATCGAGGTTGAAGCTGTAGGTGAGCACTGGGGTCTCGATCCTGTACGTCGAATGCCGCTGCCGCACGTGCGCCGGGCCAACAGCATGTGTCCTCGGTAGGAAGGTTTGCCGAGGTTCGAGTCGCCGCTACCGTCCGCTGTGTACGGAGGGTCGGCCATCGACTGCCGCTTCTTCGCGATCGACCTAGTCGACGTGTGACCGACAGTAGACTCCGAGCCCCTCGCTCGTCGATAGCAACGAAGTTCCGGTCGACGATGTTCGGCGCAGCGTGGACCGAGTGGGAGGAAAGGCCGTAGGGTCGGTGTCACGCCGCTCGTTCAGCGCACACAATGGTTCAGCGAAACCGAACCGACCTGCGCATCGTAGGTCGAGAAGGTCGAGTCTCATGACCGACACACCTATCCACGACGAACTGCAGAACTTCATGAAGATGAGCACGCGAGGTAGTGATCGTAAGGTCGAACGCGGAGCCGCACCGGTGCCTGTCGAGATGCCTGCACACGTCCCCGCGCGACACCATCGGGCCTGACGTCGTGGCCACCGCACGAGAGAAGCAGGACGAGGCCCTTGCCGACTATCGGCGAGCAAAGGATCGGGAGCACGTACTGGCCGATCTACGTGGACAGTCCGACACCGATGTCCCGTTGTCGGTCGACCTCGACGATGCCGAGTTGCGCAGTGCGATCGACGCGGACATATCGGCGCAAGAGGCGCTGAGCGTCGCGCTCAGGGCCGTGGACGACTGACTCTGGTCGGCTATGTGATCGGCTGGCCCGAGGGGTCGATCGCTGCGTGAACTCCGCCGCTGTACGACGTCGGAAGTTCTCGGCTGCAGAGGATTTCGGCTTCGTCTGCAGAGATTCCGAGTGCCCGTAGAACGCGCTGTGTCGTGCCGTCCACGGTTGCCGCTTCGTCGCGCTCGGGTTGGGCGAGCAGCAGTCGGCCCATCGACAGCAGAGAACCGGCCACGATGGCAAGTGCGACATCCGCGTCGTCCACATCGAATCGTCCTTGTGCGGCGGCTGATTCGATATCACGACGCGAACGCGGGGCCAGGCCCCCGGCTGCGGCGAATGCCGCGGCCTCGGAGTTGAGCAGGACACGACTCAGTTCCGGTTCGAGGCGGAAGAGCCGTCCGGACAATCGAAAGGACTGGGTGAACTTTTCGACCGGATCGTCCAGGTCGACGGTGAGCGAGTCGAGATAGTCACCTGCCGATTCGAGGGCGGAGTCGATGGCCGCTTGCCACAGCTCTTCCTTGCTCTCGAAGTAGTTGTAGAACGATCCGTTGCTGACGTCGGCTGCCTGTGTGATCTCGAGGACCGGTGCGTTGGTGTTTCCGCTGGCGAGAAGCCCTTGAGCTGCGCGGACCAGCGCGGCTCTGGTGCGTGCCTTGCGGCGCTCGACGCGGTTGCCTTCGGTCACGGTCTGCTCCTGCTCTGCGGTGTGCGTGAGGGTAGCCTATCGCGTTCGAATCATGACGAATTCGTCAAAAAGCTTGACGGGCGGCTGTGTCATGGGTGACGATATCGTCAATGACACGTTTGGGCAGCGTGAACATACTCTTCCTGGCAAAGGACCCCATGACAACGAACGCAACGATCCCGGAGTACCGCACCGACATCTACTCCACCGATGCGATCCTCGATCCGTACCCGCACTACGCGAGGCTCCGGGCGCTCGGACCGGTGGTGTGGCTGCCGAATCAGCAGGTGTTCGCCATCTCGCGTTATGCCGACTGCAAGAAGGTCCTGCTCGACGACGAGACCTTCATCTCCGGGGACGGGGTCGGACTCAATCCGGTTGCCAACAGGCTCGGACGCGGCACGACGCTCAACAGCGACGGTGACGAGCACGCGACCAAGCGTGGGGTTCTCGCGCACCGCTTGACCCCGAAGGCCGTGCGAAAAATGAAGGCCGCGGTGGAGGAGAAGGCGGAGGGCATTGTCGATGCGGCCCTGAGCAAGAAGTTCGTCGACGGTGTCGACGACCTCGCCACCGCGCTGCCGATGTCCGTCGTGCCCGACCTCGTCGGGTGGCCCGAGGACGGTCGTGAGGAGCTGCTCCGTTGGGCTGGAGCAACATTCGACTCGCTCGGGCCCGTCAATTGTCACTCCGTCACGGCCGTGAAGGCGGCCACCGAGATGCTCGCGTTCTCGAGGAAGGTGGTGCGGCAGCGATCGGTGCTCCCCGGGAGCATGGGCGACGACGTGCTCAAAGCCGCCGACGAGAACAAGATCAGCAAGTCCGCATGCCCGGCACTGATGATCGACTACCTCGGCCCATCGCTCGACACGACGATCGGAGCGATCTCCGGGGCACTCGATCTGTTTGCTCGCCACCCCGAGCAGTGGCAGGCCATTCGGCAGGACCCGGATCTGATTCCCAACGCCGTCAACGAGGTCGTCCGGTACGAATCACCCATCAGGGCCTTCTCTCGCCGAGCAGTGCGCGACGTCGAGATCGATGGATCGCGAATTCCGCAAGGTGCACGTGTGCTGGTGGTCTACGCGTCGGCGAACCGGGACGAACGCGAGTGGGACAACCCCGACGCATTCGACGTCACCCGTGACGCCGCAAGGCAACTCGGATTCGGATCAGGAGCGCATGGGTGTGCGGGTCAGGGTCTCGCGCGCCTCGAAGCGCAGACCATGCTCCGAGTGCTGGCGCGAAGGGTCGAACGGTTCGTCCCGTCGGGAACGCCGAAACGGGCCGTCAACAACGTCATTCACCGCTACGAAAAGTTGCCGCTGACATTGGTGGCCACAGAAGGGACACAGCAATGAGAATCGACGTCGACTGGGATCGGTGCGAAGGTCATGGAATCTGTGCCGATCAAGCTCCGAAGGTCTTCAGCCTCGATGACGAGGGCGAGCTTCATTATGCCTTCGACGACAACGACATTCCGGACGACCTTGCTTCCGGGGCACGTTCTGCGATCGGCGTCTGTCCGGTAGCGGCCCTCCGAGAGAGCAAGTGAGCACCGCTGAACGTCGGATCGTCATCGTCGGTGACTCCATCGCAGGCTGCACCGCGGCCCGTGAGCTCCGCGCGCGGGGTCACGATGGCGCGCTCACCATGATCGGTGCGGACCCCGACGGCTACTACGCCAGGCCGCCGTTGTCGAAGCACGTCCTCAAAGGTGATGTGGCCGAGGCCGAGACGTGGGATCTGTCCGATCTCGGTATCACCTCGATCGGCGATCGCGCTGTATCGGTCGACACCGATCGCCGCACCGTGACAACTGCCGATGGCACCGACGTTCCCTATGACGCCCTCATCGTGGCGACAGGGGCGTCGGCCCGACGGATAGCCGATCCGCAGCAAGCGGGCGAGAACGTGTTGCGGACCTTCGCCGACGTCCGGGCGCTGCGTCCGAAGCTGGACGAGGCTCGAACAGCAGTCGTCGTCGGGGCAGGCTTCCTCGGTCTGGAAGTTGCCACCGCGTGCGCCGCTCGCGGTGTCGAGGTCACCGTCGTCGATGTCGATCCACCGCTGCAGCGGCTCCTCGGGCCGTTTCTGTCCGAGGCGATCGCCCGGCGCGCGAAGGAATGGTCGATCGAGTTCGTCCTTGCCGACGGGCCGGTTGGCCTGACCGGGGATCCGGTGACCGGCATCGAACTCGGTGACGGCACGCGCACAGCCGATCTCGTGGTCACCTGCGCGGGTGATCTTCCAGAGACAGAGTGGTTGGAGGGAACCGGGATCGCAGATGATCGGGGCGTCGCCATCGACGAGCAGTGTGCCACCACCGCTCCCGGCGTGTTCGCCGCCGGGGACGTCACCTACTTCCGTGACGCGTCGGCCCGAGCTCCGTTCTGGTCCAACGCCGTTGCGCAGGGCAAAGTGGCTGCGGCATCCGCGCTGGGCGTGGAACCGACCTGCGCCCCCACCGACGACTACTTCTGGACCGAGATCCTCGGGTTGCCGATCAAGGTTGTCGGCCCCCTGCCGCTGCAGGGTGACCCGACCGTACTCGAGGGGGCCGTGGACGAGGGGTCGGCCCTCTTGCAGTGGAATCACGACGACGGTCGGGTCACCATCGTGGCCTTCGGTATCAAGAAGCCGGTCGGTCTGCTCCGGCGGCTGGCACGCGACAGCGCTGTCTCGACGAATTGAGGAATGCATTCATGGCCATCGGCTCCACACTCGTACGACGCCTGCCCGCAATCGTCGGGCTCGGCCGCGCCGCCATCGGCGTCGCCCACATGATCGCTCCCACCCGCGCCAACGAACTGCTCGCCGGCCCCGACGCCGCAGTGGCGACCACGCGAGCGGCCGCCCGCACCTTCGGGATTCGAGAAATCTACATCGGCGGTGGGCTGTATGCGGCTACCAAGTACGCCCCGAAACTGGTGCGTCCCTTGCTGCGAGCCGGTGTGGCTGTCGATGTCTGGGACACCGGTGCATTCGCGCTGACCGCGTACCTCCCGCAGAGGACACGCGTGGCAGGCTGCGCCATCGCTGGAGGTTTCGTTGTTGCCGGTGTGCTTGCCGACGTGCAGCTCTGACGCCGGAGAAGGTGGCCGGTCAGAACACCAGCGCGCGCTCGGGCAGCCCGGCCACTCCCTCTCGGGCGAACGCGGCCCACGTGCGACGGACCCTGGCGGCCAACGCCGTCGGCGGTGTGTGGCCGGCCAGCATCGGCGCGTCCGACCACGCGTCGCCGAACAGCAGTGGCAGTTCCATGCAGTGACATGCCCCCAGTGGCGCACCTTTCGGTGCCCAGTCCACCCGGTAGCTGGCGACCCGACCGCCAGCGCGGTGCCACATCTTCACCATCCCGTCGACGCCGAACAGCATGCTGGTGACGAGACGGACCACCGGCGCGGTGAGCGTCGAGCTCACGACGCCGAACCTGTTGAGCCACAGCATGTTCGTCACGATGTCCACGAACGGGGCGGCGTCGTCCCTGGTGTGACCGATCAGAAGTTCGACTCGGGTGGCGCTTCGGCGTAGGGCGTCGTCGGGGTCGCCGGACAGTGGTTCGAGGTGAGCGACCGGACCGAACGGCATTCCGCCTGCGGCACCGAACCTGCGCACCGCTCGCGTCACGGCATTTTCTGCGTCGAGCACATCCGACGCGGGAGCGGTGGCCGGGTCGGTACGAAAGTGACGTGCGAACGCCGTTCGTGCCGTGTCGTACAGAGCCGAACGTCCCGACCGCAATCCGAGAGGCGCACTCTGCACTATTGCTCTCGAGAACAGCCCTGCGGCCGACTCGCACGCCATGAGCGTGAGGACGGCATCGCCGCCTGCGGACTGGCCGAACAGAGTCACGTTGTGCGGGTCACCACCGAATCGCACGATGTTGGTCGACACCCAGTGCAGTGCTGCGATCTGATCTCGAACACCGATGTTGCTCTCTCCCGAGTCTTTCGGAGTCAGGTAACCGAACCCACCGAGCCGGAAGGTGACGCTGACGACCACGACACCCTCCCGAGCGAGATGGTCGGCGTCGTACTTCTCGGCCTCCCCGCCGCCGGAGACGTAGCCACCGCCGTGCAGCCACACCATGACCGGAAGTCCCTCCGCCGCAGCGGGAGCGGTCACCGACAACACCAGGCAGTTCTCGCTCTGTTCGAGCCCGTCGATCATGGGGCCGGTGACATTGTCTATCCGGGACGGCAGTTGAATGCAGACCGGTCCGCGGCGGGTGGCATCGCGCGTCGTATCCGGGGTGTCGATCGGTTCGGGCCGACGAAATCGCGTGGCGGTGGCATAGGGAATTCCCCGGGCGTGGATCAGCCCGTCGAATTCGACTGCTTCGAGGTCTCCGCTGGTGGTGCCGGTGATCGTGCGCAGTGTTGCCCCGGCCGTCGTCTCGTCGTTCACGTGTGAACCCCCATTCGATGAACAGGATCGAGCTTATCGTCTTCGGCTCGTCATCGGATGCGGCCGCAACGCCGGGTTGCCGTCATACTCGGACGGTGCGGTCCAAGCAGAAGATTCTCGATGCCACCCTCGGGTTGATCGCCGAGACCGGCTTCGAGGGTGTCACGATCGCTGCGGCGGCGCGCGCTGCGGGCGTCACGCGCCAGACTGTCTATTCGATCTTCACCACCCGCGAGGACATGGTCTCCGAGGCGATGGTGGGAATGATCGTGGACGTGCTGGGCGGTATCACGGAGAAGGCCGATCAGGCGGAAACTCCGACGGAGTTCATCGTCGAGACCGTGGTCGCTGCGCGCAATCTCATTCGGCGCGAACCGGTTCTGAACTCGTTGTTGCGCTCGGGCAACGCGAACCCACTGTTCGACCCGGACATGATGGATCGCGCACAACCGGTGGTACGCCAGTTTCTCGACGGTTACATCGAGCGCAATCCGGGCTTCGATTCCGCGCTGTTCCACGGCATCGACGGCGTCATCGTGCGGGTGGGGCTGTCGGTGATTCTGTTCGACGACCCAACCATTCACCACGACGACGGGTTGCGACGCTACCTCGAACGATGGTTGATCCCGGTTCTGCCCTTTTCTTAGCGTCGAAAACTTGACACCCAAGTCCCCTTCTGTCTAGTTTTGCACGACGCGTACACGTAACTCGGGTTTCGATGTACGTCGCCGCAATCTCTTGGGGGGAACGTGTCGACACTGAATCGCCGGTCATTTCTGGGCGCGACCGCGATGGCCGGGATTGCTGCCGTGGCGTCGGGTACCGGTGCCGCGCAGGCCGCCCCGCGTTCGAGGGTTCAGGTCCCGCTCACCCGTGAGGACCATCGAGTCGTCGTGATCGGATCGGGGTTCGGGGGCGGTGTCGCGGCGCTGCGCTTGGCGGAGGCAGGCATCCCGGTTCTGGTGCTCGAACGCGGAAGGCGTTGGCCCACAGGGCCGAATGCCGATACCTTCCCCAACGCGACCGCGCCGGACAAGCGGATGCTCTGGTACGGCTCCAGCCCGAACCTGTTCGGGAGACCGGTTCCGTTCGATCCGTACGTCGGCCTGCTCGAGGCAGTCTCCGGCGACAACATGACCGCTCTGTGTGCAGCCGGAGTGGGCGGCGGGTCGCTGATCTACCAGGGAATGACGCTGCAGCCCTCGCAGGCCGTCTTCGAGACTCACTTTCCGATCGACCTCGACTGGGCCACGTTGAACGCGGTCCACTACCCCCGCGTCGCGCGGATGCTGCAGCTCGCGCAGGCCCCTGACGAGTTGATCGCAACGCCCAATTATCGAGCGGCACGGGTGTTCGCGGACAGTGCGCGGCGGGCGGGTCTGCCGGTGTCGAAGATTCCGATGCCGATCGACTGGAACTACGCCCTCGACGAAACCCGCGGGGTGATGAAGCCGTCGTACACCAACGGTGCGGGCGCATTCGGAGTGAACAACGGCGGCAAGCATTCCGTCGACGTCACCTACATCGCCGCTGCCGAGGCAACCGGGCTGGCCACCGTGGCAACGCAGCACAACGTCACGCACGTCGAGCGTGCCACCGACGGTCGCTGGACTGTCCATGTCGACCGAATCGATTCCGACGGAACGGTGTTGGAGAACAAGATCCTCACCACCGGTGCGCTGATCATGGCCGCAGGCAGTCTGAACACCACCAAGCTGCTGGTCCGCGCCGGGGCCACCGGTGCCATCCCGGATCTACCGGACCAGCTCGGGCAGGGCTGGGGTACCAATGCCGATCGCATCTACGTGTGGTCGAGTATCGAGCAGCAGTTCGGTACGCCGCAGGGTGGTCCGGTGGTGTTCGGCAGCTTGAACTGGGACGATCCGCGCACCGCGCACACGGTCATTCAGGCATCCATTCCGCCGTTGGGCGTCGATGCCCACAGCACGATGATCGTCGGCTACGGAGTCAGTGACGGTCGCGGCCACTTCACCTACGATTCCACGCGTGACCGAGCCCAGCTGTACTGGCCGGCGAACGGCGACTCCGTTATTCAGGACGGTTCCATCGATCCGACGGTGCGTCGCATCGCAGGTTCGGGCAGCATCCTCACCGATACCAATGCGGTGTTCCCCTCCACCTGGCATCCGTTGGGCGGGGCGAACATGGGCCCGGTGTGCGACCTCGACGGCCGTGTTCACGGTCAACGCGGACTGTACGTTCTCGACGGTGCGTTGATGCCGGGCAACACTGCGGCCTGCAACCCGTCCATGACGATCGCGGCGCTGGCCGAACGAGCGCTGGACAACATCGTCGCCCGCGACCTCGGCACGATTGTCTGACCCCTCAGCAGAAAGAGCCCAATGCATCTGTATCGCAGCATGATCGGTGTTGTCGTCACCGCTGTACTCGCGTCCTCGGTGACCGCACTCGGTGCCTCGGCCGCGCACGCCGATCCCGTCGACGACTTCTACGTCCCGCCTGCCCAGCCGACCGACAGCCCTGGATCCGTCGATCGAACCCAGCCGATGTCGTTGTTCGCTGCACTGCCGGGCAACGACGGCTCGTATCCGGCCCAGGCGCAGCGGGTGTTGTACACCTCGCGTACGCAGGACGATACGCCGGTGGCAGTGTCGGGCACGTTCGTCGAGACCGAGGTGCCCTGGCGTGGAGCAGGCCCGCGACCGACGATCGTCGTCGCCCCGGGAACCGTCGGGCAGGGCGATCAATGTGCCCCGTCGAGAGCGTTTCCCACCTCCATCAACGCTGTGACACAACCACTGTCGATCTCGTTCAATCAGGAACTGCTGTCGTCGACTCTGTGGGGGTCGATGGGGGCGAACGTGTTCGTCACCGACTACATCGGATTGGGGACTCCTGGCCTACACACGTACGTGAACAGGGTGGAGGAGGCGCACGCAGTTCTCGACGGTGCTCGGGCTGCAGTCGAATTGGGCGGCGACGCGAATGCACCGATCGGCATCTGGGGTTACTCGCAGGGCGGTGGGGCTGCCGCGGCCGCCGCGGAACTCGCCGGCGAGTACGCGCCGGAGCTGAATCTGAAGGGGACGTGGGCCGGGGCTCCGACGGCCGATCTGCTCGAGGTGTTGAAGACCGTCGACGGAACACTTATCGGTGGTGTGATCGGTTATGCCCTCAACGGATTCGTCGAACGTGACCCGAGTCTGCGCCCGCTCATCGACGAGCGACTCACCGATCAGGGCAAGGCGGTGCTGAACGAGCTGTCGACGGAATGCATCGGCGACACGATTCTCGAGCACCCGTTCCTGCGCACGGAGACGCTGACGAAGGACGGAAAGTCCATGTTGGAGAACCTGCGTGGGATCCCGCAGGCCGGGGCGATCTTCGACGAGCAACGAATCGGCCGCAGTACGCCGAATGCTCCGGTGATGATCACCAGCGGAATAAATGACGACACGGTGCCGTACGGCCAGGCCAGGCAACTGGCGTACGACTGGTGTGCGCTCGGTGCCCGGGTGGAGTTCCGAACCAATTCGTTGCCGCCGATCCTGCAGGGTGCGGTGTTGCCCAACCACTTCGGACCGCAGCTGATCGACGGCTACGGCGGCGAGGCTGCCCAGTTCCTAATGGACCGATTCGCCGATCTTCCTCTGGCAGCATGCAGCGTCGACTGATCGAGGTCGCGGCCGAACTGCTTTCTCCGATGTATTCGACGACCCGTGTCGTCGACTAGAGGTGCCTCGACGCCGCTGCATTCGACACTGTTGCGTGCGAGGCGTCGGGTGGAGGCCGTGATTGCGTGCGGTGGTCCGCAGATCGTCTTTCAGCCGATCGTTCGAGCCGATGACGGTGCGATCGAGGGATACGAGGCTCTTTCTCGTTTTCCGGCCGGCGGCGGTGACACCGAAGCATGGTTTGCCGATGCTGCGCACTGTGGCTTGGGTCCTGCGCTCGACAGGTCGGCGGCGGTCAGAGCACTGGAGGAATCCGTTCGTCTGCCGAGTGGGCCTTTCGTTGCGGTGAATCTCAGCGCTGCAACGCTATTGGTCGACTCGGCTCTGGTCGACGTACTGCTCGATGTCGGGCGACGTCGGCCATTGGTTGTCGAGATCACCGAGCATGCCGCCCTCGTCGACGAGGACGCGGTGGTGTCCGTCCTGGCCGAGCTTCGACGCGGCGGGGTGGCCGTGGCGGTCGACGATCTGGGATCGGGGTACGCGGGAATGCGGCATCTCGTCCTGCTCGAACCCGAGATCGTCAAACTCGATGCCTTCGTCGTCCACGAGATGAGGGCGAATCGGGCGAAGCTGGCTTTGGCGGAACTGGTGCTCGAGTTCGCGCGCAAGACCAGCGCCCGATGCGTGTTCGAGGGTGTGGAGACCGACGAGGACCTCGCGGCGGCCATGTCGATCGGGGCGGACTTGCTGCAGGGCTACCGACTGGGCCGCCCTGCGCAGCCGTAGTCGTCCGCGTGATCTATCGGGGGTCTGCATCCCGGGTGAGCATCTTCACGTGCGGGATTCCCGCTTCCAGGTACTGCTCTCCCACTCGAACGAATCCGAAGCGCTCGTACCATTTCTCGAGGTGCGCTTGCGCGGAGATTTCGACTACCCCGGGGTAGGCCGTCAGTGCGGCATCGACGAGTTCGCCTGCGTAGCCGCTACCGCGCGCATGAGCTGCGGTCGCGACCCGTCCGATGTGAACCGTGTCGTCGACGAGGACGCGAAGAGTGGCCAACACCTCGCCGTGGTCGTCCTGGATCCAGAACAACTCCGTCGTCGGAAGTAGGTCCGCGCCATCGAGTTCCGCCTCGTCGACGATCTTCTGCTCGTGGACGAACACCGCGACCCGGAGCGCCATGATGCGATAGAGGGTATTCGGGGCCACGCCCGCAAGCGGCGCATGTCGAAGATTCGACTCCATCATCCGAGTTCTCACCGACCGAGCATATTGGAGGCCGGGCCACACTGGTCCCGCGGTCCGTGCCGGAGATGCGCAACTCGGCTGTTCGTCAGGAAGTGCGGGTTCGTACCACCACGCGCGACGCGAGATACAACTCGACCAGTTCGTTGAAGACCAGCGGATTTCGACCGGTCAGTTCCTGTATTCGTTTCGACCGTGCAGACACGGTGTTGACGTGTACGTAAAGCCTTTTGGCGGTGGCGGATTGCGACATGTTGGATTCGGCCAGAGCGGTGATCGTGTCCATCAGGTGCGCCGCGTCACGGATGGGTCCGACGCGGTCGATCTCGAACTTTTCTCGTGCTTCCACATCGCTGTTGATGAGGATGTCGAGCAGTACGTCGGCGTAGTGCACCAGGGTTCTCGACGTCAGGTCGGGGTTGGAAGCGTTGCGAACCGCACTCGCCTGTGTGAAGGACCGATGGACGGTTCTCAAGGAGGACGTGCTTTCGCCCACGGATACCGCCAGACAGTCGGCGGTATGCCTCAGCAATGTTGTCAGCACGGTGTCGAGCGCTCCGAGCGAGGACGGCCCGTCGGGAAGCGGTACGAAGACGATCAGGCTGCCGTCTGCTTCCCCGAATATCGAGGGGCCGAGGCGTGCGGTGGTCAGCGCACTGCTCACCTGACGTCGAAGTCGTTGGCCGGCAAGAGGATCTGCACTGTCGGCCATCGTGAGTATCGCGCACACGTGCGCGGCGTTCGGATCGACCCCGAGCACGCTGGTCCACCGGTTCAGCTCCTGAGTGTCCACGTCCCAGCCGTTCGTCAGTGCTGTCGCCAGTTCGTCCTCGGCTCGGCGCGTCACTGCGTCGATCACGGACGAGGCCTCACGGTAGGCGTCGATCATCGAATTGGTGAGCGCGTCGAAGCAGGAGAGGGCGAGTTCGGTCGGTGTCGTCCCCGTCGCGCTGTCCTGGCTACGGAGTACATGCAGCAGCAGTACTCGCTCGGTCGAGCGAAACGCTTGAATAACCGACTCGAGCGGTACACCCTCTTGCGCCCGCGAGATACCCAGTTCGCGTGCATGGCCCAGTTCCTCGCCGGACGGCGTGACACCGCGTCCTACGCAGTCCAGCACCACCTCGATGTTGCGACGGACGAAATAGTCGAGTTCGCTCCGGCTGAGCACGTCGTTCGTATAACCGCGGTACGTGTTCCAGATGAGCCCGACTGCCTCGTCGACCAGTTCGTCGATCGATCGGTGGTAACTCCGCATTCCATCACCCTACTGTGGGAAACCCACACACTTTCGGCTCTTCGGGTAGCGATATGACCGGTGTTGCGTGGGTTGATTGTGGGTCACGATGTATGTCACAGGTCACAAC
The DNA here is from genome assembly GCF_002258235.1 of Rhodococcus sp. 06-470-2. NCBI lineage: Bacteria > Bacillati > Actinomycetota > Actinomycetes > Mycobacteriales > Nocardiaceae > Rhodococcus > Rhodococcus sp. 06-470-2. The sequence goes on from NZ_NOYB01000010.1 coordinate 216,339, forward strand.
GAGAGGACAACACGTGAGCATCACGCAAGAAACCCGGCAACAGGACACCGAGTTCGACGGAGTCGACGCCATCGAAGAGGCGCTCGCAACACCGTCGCAGGAACTGATCGACGCAATGCGGACCATCGAGGGTGACATTGCAGTGCTGGGCGTGGGTGGCAAGGTCGGCCCGAGCGTGGCGGTGATGGCCAAGCGCGCCGCGGAGGCAGCGGGTACCGACAAGCGGATCTTCGGCGTCGCTCGGTTCTCGGACGTGCGTACCCGTGCGTATCTCGAGCGCAACGGCGTCGAGTGCGTTGCCGCGAATCTGACCGACGACGACCAGCTACAGGCCCTACCCGAGGCCGCGAACGTAATCTTCATGGCAGGCAACAAGTTCGGCACGACAGGCAACGAGTCGTTCACATGGGCGATGAATGCGTATCTGCCGGGTCGGGTCGCCACCAAGTATCGCGACAGCAGAATCGTTGCGTTCTCCACCCTGGTGACGTACCCGCTGGCGGATGTCGCCACGGGCGGTTCGCGCGAAGACGATCCGGTCGACCCCATCGGTGAATACGCGGCCTCCTGCGTCGGACGCGAGCGCGTGTTCGAGTACCACTCCCTCCAGTTCGGGACGCCCTTGCTGATCTTCCGGCTCGGATACTCGATCGAGACCCGGTACGGAGTGCTCCAGGAGATTGCGCAGGCAGTTCAGGATGGATCCGAGATCCCACTCGAGATGGGCCATGCCAGCGTCATCTGGCAACGCGATGTCGCGGACTACGCGATTCGATCGCTGACGCTTGCCAGCTCGCCGCCACGGAGGCTGAACATCACCGGGCCGGAGATCGTGTCCATTCGATGGCTTGCGCACCGATTCGGCGAAATCCTGGGCAAAGAACCGAGATTCGTGGGGACCGAGACGGGTACCTCGTACGTGATGGATGGAACGGCACTGCAGAAGGAGTTCGGATATCCCTCCACTACTTTGTCCTTCATGATCGACGCTGTCGCAGCGTGGGTCGGCCGCGATGGCGAGACGTTGGGCAAGCCCACCAAATTTCAACAGCGGCAGGGTCTGTTCTGATGACCGGCGCATTGATGAACGTAATTGCCGTCGACCGCGACGATGTTCCGGAATTCGACGACTGGTACTCACGTGAGCACTTCCCGGAAAGGCTCGCTGTCACCGGTTTCCGCAACGCCCGTCGATTCGTCGAGGATCCCGACAGAGGGGCTGCCCGAGTCGAGTACTTCTCCATCTACGAGACGGACTCGGTCGAGGTACTGACGAGCCCGGAGTATCTCGCCGCCTTGGATTCACCGACACCGCGCACGAAAAATGCGGTAGCGCTGTTCCGCCAGAACGAGAGAACGGTGGGAACTCGACGCTTCCGCGGAGGGCTGGGCCGAACCGGCCGAATTCTGTTGGGCCGGATCACCGGTGGGGTGGGCATGAACGGGTCCCTCGTCGAGGCGGTGGAGGACATCGCGAGGGCGACGATCGAGAGCGGTCTGGCCGAGGGAGTCGCGGTCTACGAAACGGACGCGGTCGCCGCGTCGGCGAAAGACGGCACCGCGGAGGGAAAAGCGGCCGGCAGCGCCGCCGCGGCCGACGAGCGACCGTCCGTGTTCGTGGTCATCGAGCAGTACGGATCGCTGGCGGTGTCCCCGACAGGTTCGGTATCGGCGGCGGTCGACAGGATCGGTGCACACGCGCGCTGGTCCACGTACCGACTCGTCAGCGACCAATCGTCCCAATCATAGTGTTGCCCAACGACAGTCTCAGAACAGGATTCGACAATGCGTATCGCCAATCATGCGGGTCGGCTCACCTTGCTGCACGGTGGGGCCGAGATCGACGTTGCTCGGCTCAGCGGTGAGAGGTTCGGCCACCGTATCGAAGACATCTTCGAGCGCTGGGAGGAGTTCACAGCGTGGGCCGCGGCGGTGAACCCCGATCACCCGGCCGCGTCTTCGGGCACTGCCGACGTGGGTCCGGTGAGCCCCCGACCACGGCAGGTGATCGGGGTAGGGCTCAACTACGTCGACCATGCCCGCGAGGCAGGATCACCGCTGCCGACGGTCCCGCTGTTGTTCACCAAGTTCCCGTCGGCGATCGCCGGACCGGACGCCGACGTTGAATTGTCGGGCGACTCCGTCGATTGGGAGGTCGAATTGGTGGTGGTCATCGGACGGGAAGCAGCCAGGGTCTCGAAGGACGACGCATGGAGTTGCATCGCGGGGTTGACTGTGGGGCAGGATATCTCGGACAGAGAGGTCCAGCTGCAGGGAAGCACTCCGCAGTACAGCTTCGGCAAGTCGTTTCGAAACTACGCGCCGATCGGGCCGGTGCTGGTGACTCCCGACGAGTTCGAGGACCTCGATCGGCTGTCGTTGAAGTGTTGGATCGGCGATGAACTCGTCCAGGACGGAACGTCCGGGGACCTGGTCTTCTCGATTCCGGAGTTGATCGAGTACATATCGTCGGAGGTCACCCTCTACCCCGGCGATCTGATCTTCACCGGGACACCCGCGGGTGTCGGCCTGGGTATGACGCCTCAGCGGTTCCTCACCGACGGCGATGTCATCACCAGCAGCATCACGGGAATCGGGTCGATGACCAACAAGGTCAGGGCTCGCGCAGGGAAGGTCGGAGCACTGTGAAGTCGACCAGCGCAGTGGGGGAGAGCCGGCTCAACGCCGAGAACGCGTACACGCCGAAGGAACGAAAGATAGTTCTCGGCTTCGCCATCACCGGTGCCCTCATCGAGAGCATGGAACTGAACCTGTTGAGCTACCCGTTGAGGGATCTCGCCGATTCGTTCGCGGTATCGACTCAGGCTGTGGTCGGCGTCATCACGGCTCAGAGCATCGCGTCGATTGCCGGCGGCTTCCTGTTCGGCTGGACCGCCGATCGTTGGGGCCGTCGGCCGACCTACGTCGCGTTCACCGCCATCTACGGCGTGCTGGCGATCGTCGGTGCTTTCCTCGACAGCTTCGAGCTCTTCACCCTGACCCGCGTATTGGCAGGTGTGGCGATGGGCGGTGCCTTTGGCGTCATCTTCGCGATGTTCACCGAGACGTGGAAGACGCGAAACCGAGGACTGATGGGGAGTGTTCTGCAGGGGATGTTCATCTGCGGAACTCTTATCACTCAGGCAATTCTGTTCGGCACCATCACTACGCTTGGATCGGAATCCGGTTGGCGTACCGGCTTCGTCATCATCGGAGCCATGAGCGTCGCAGTGGGGCTGTTCGCTTTCCGGATGCTGCCGGAATCCAAGGTGTGGCGCGCAGCCAAGGACGCACCGCCGTTGGTCGCCGTGGAACCTACCGAAGCGCAGCAGCTGACGAGCGCGGCCGACAAGCGTCGAACGATCGTCGGTGGACTGTTCCTGACCCTTGCCACCACCGGAATTTTCGCCGCCAGCTATTGCTACATCACGTTCGGTCCCACCTACCTGCGCGAATACGCCGGGTTGTCGTTGGGCTGGGCGACGATCGTGCTTTCGATCGGAACTGTGCTCGGCATCGCTTCGTACATCACGTTCGGAGCGTTGTCGGACAGGATCGGTCGCCGCGGATCCACATTCTGGTCCTGTGCAGTAGGTGTGGTCGGATTCGGGCTGTTTCTGTCGATCGGGTCGGACACCGAGATGCCTGCCGGTACGGGCAGTGTGTGGACCGCCGCCACAGCAGCTCTGGCCGGCTGTGCCATCGGCTATGCGGGATTCGGTGTGATCGGCACCTGGATATCGGAGTTCTACCCCACGCGCTACCGAGCCCTCGGTTCGGGTGCCACGTACTACGTGGCACGCGGTATCGGGTCGGGACTGTTTCCGCTGTTCGCGATCATGCTGGCCGACGGAAACATCCATCGTGCAATGGGGTTCGGAGTCATCGGAGCGGTCGTGGGAATGCTCGGGTGCCTTCTGGTTCCCGAAACTCGAGGGAAAGTCATCACCACGGACTGATCGATCGGCCCCGAGGCAGGACGCCTCGGGGCCCATCGTGCGCAGTGAAAGAAGACTGGGTCGAAAGCAATGAACAGCGGGAATCGGAAAGTGCTGGTGCCACTGGTCGAACAGTGGGTATGGCAGGCAGACGCACACTGTCGCGGCTTCGGGTATCTGTTCTACGGCGACGGAAACGAGAGCAGTCGCGAACAGTCCGAGCGCGAACGCGCCGCCAAGCTGATCTGCACGGCGTGTCCGGTCATCGACTCGTGTTACGACCATTGCATGACGTTCGAGGAACGTCACGGCGTATGGGCGGGGTTGTCCGAGAGAGATCGATGACCACACCGAGAGAAGTACAAGTCGAGGTAGCAGGTCCGGCTCGAGATGATTTTCGTTCGCGGGCGTAGTGCGACCGGCCCTTCACCGAACCGTAATTCCGTTGTTGTGCTCAGGTATTCGACTCGTACTTGATGTCAGCGCGGTGGGACCAACAGGTGAACCCTGTCGACGAGACTCAATGCGGTGGCAGCGTCCGTGCCCTCGAATACTGCTGTGTGAATCCCTCGCATGGTGCCGGTGAGGAGGTGTGCGGTCGCGACGATGTCCGTGTCGCTGCGAATCTGTCGTGCTTCCGCCGCGGCCCTCAGTAGTTGTGCGATCGCATCGACGAAGCTGTCGTGCCAGCGTTCTGCCGAGCCCTCGGATCTCGGTACTCCGAGATTGCGGAACAGCACATGGGTACGCGGGGTGTCGTAGATGCTCGCTGCCGCGATGTGAAGAAACGTCTGCAATTGCTCGAGTGGCGAGTCGGGCCACGTCGCGGCGATCGAGCCCTCGTGAATGCGGCCGATCAGTACGGTGGCGGCGTCGTCGACCGCCGCCTGGAACAGCTCACGTTTGGTGGGGAAGTGGTGGAACGCCGTTCTCGGTGCGAGACCGCATCGGGCAGCAACGCTTTCGATCGTGATGTCCGAGTAGTCGGCGTGACGCAACAGCTCCTGGGTGGCCTCGATCAGTCGGGCCGCTGCGGGCCCGGGCTCGTCGGTGGTCGACGATCCGGCCCAGCGATAGAGCGTGGTGGTGTGGATACCCAGCGAGGTCGCCACGCTCGCTGGGCTTTCGGCACCGCCGAAGGCGCGCGCGACCGCTTCCTGCCGATCGGCGAGTGTGAATCTGGAGACCCTGGCCATGTTCGTGACACTACATTTCGGTGGGGGAGTCGGGAGAACGCCGCGTTCGGAACCGTACTAGTGAAGCATGCGCGCGAGGGCGGGCAACAGAATTCGCGCGGGGACCAGACCCGCCGCGATGGCCTGAGCGGTATTTCGTCGGCCCGAGATCACCTGCGGCCGAGATCTTCTGGCGTCGAGTGCGCGCATGGCAGTGTCCACGACTTCGTTCGGTGTTTGGTAGGTACCGGTCGCTGCGGCGGAGTCTCCGATGACATCGAAGAATTCGGTGCGGGTCGGCCCGGGATTGAGTGCGAACACCCTGACTCCGTTCTTGGCAGACTCGTACCACAGGGACTGGCTGAAGCTCAGAACGAATGCTTTGGCGGCCGCATACACCGCGAGCGACGGAACGGGCTGGAACGCAGTCGTGCTGGTCACGTTGACGATGGTCCCGTCCCTGCGGTCGATCATGTCCGGCAGGAACGCCGAACAGATGTCGACGACCGCGCGAATGTCTACGGCGACGAGGCGCTCGAAGTCGTCGGCATCGCCGTCTGCGAACGGTCCCTGTACGGCGAACCCTGCATTGTTGACGACGAGATCGATCCGCTCGGGCACCAGCTCACGCAGTCGGCGTCCGCTCGACTTTTCCGACAGGTCCCAGGCCACTGTGCGGCAACGGATTCCGTGCTTCTGCTCGAGCTCCTCCGCGAGAGCGGTCAGTCGCTCTTCTCGTCGTGCGACGAGTACGAGATCGGATCCTCGTGCCGCCAGCGCTCGGGCGAATTCGGCACCGATTCCGGAACTCGCGCCGGTGACCAACGACCGGCCGGGACGGTAGTGGGGCCCTCGGCGGATCATCGGTCCGACCGCCCGAGCTCAGCGGCCGAACGCCGTGCGAACTGTTCGTACGATGTGGGAGCACGGCCGAGCAGCGTCGGAAGAACCTTCAGGTCTCCTGCCGGTAGGCCGTAGCCGTCGTAGTGGGTCATCATCGTTCGGTACGCCGTGCGTGCGTCGGCGGGCCAGTTCTTCATGTCACGCGGGTTGGACGCAGCCTTGGCACCACGAACGAGGTGGCCGATGGATTTCAGTTTGGTCGAGACCAACGCATGTCCGATGACCGGGGCAAGCGCAGGCAGCACCGTCAGTGAGTTCGTCAGCGACGACGGCGGGATTCGAAGAGCAGTCACCTTGTGGCCGAGCACATCGGACCAGATCTCTGCCATCTCGTGACGCGTGAGTTCCACGGTGGACAGGTCGTAGACGCGACCCTTGTGCGGCGATGGGTCGATCAGGATGTTCGCGGCGGCTTCGGCCACGTCGGCTACGTCGACAACGCCCATGACGCTGTCCGGAGAAACCGGGTAGGGCATCACTCCGGCCTGCAGAAATTCCCACACTTCCAAGTAGTTCTGCATGTAGTGCGACGGCCTGAGCACCGTAGTGGGAATTCCGCTGTCGCGCAGCATCCCTTCGGCGATGTCCTTCTGGTGATGGTGCGTCAGTTGGTGCAGGTTCGGATGGATCACGGAATGAAAAACTATGTGCTGTAATCCGCTTGCCGGTCCCACTGCGATCAGGTGATCGATGATCGGCTTCTCGTCGATGATCTGCGTCGGTGCAGCGTGGTAGATGACGTCGGTCCCTGCCAGGGCGGTATGGAGCGTGTCCTGAGATCGGAGATCACCCACGACGACCTCGGTGGCTCCGTCGCCGCGGGTGGTCTCGGCTTGCGTCGTGTTCTTGACCACCGCCCGGACCGGCACGTTCTGCGCAGCGAGCTGTCGAACGAGCAAGCGTCCGACACCACCCGCGGCGCTGGTCACTGTGATCATGGGGCCTCCTCGACGTCGAGCTCGGCGGACACTGAGCGTAATGCATATATTGCATAATGAATGCAGATAACGCAAGGACGGTGCGGAGCAGAACCGAAAAATCCGGTGCAGCCGACCGCGCTCAGCGCGGTCAGCTGCACCGGATTCTGTGTCGAAATCCAGCGTGCGGGTTCTACTCGGTCGTCGTACGTGTCGGTTCCGGCGTGCGCTCGGTCGGCCGCGGTTCGATCGATCGCCTGGACCAGTAGCTGGCCAGAAGTGAGCCGGAGACGTTGTGCCACACGGAGAAGATGGCCGCGGGCAGAGCTGCCGCGGGACTGAAATGGACCGACGCGAGTGCTGCGGCCAGGCCGGAGTTCTGCATACCCACCTCGATGCTGATCGCGCGTCGGCTGGCGACATCGAGTCCGCACGCCTTGCCGATGCCGTACCCCACCGCGAGTCCGAGCGAATTGTGCAGAACCACGGCCACGACGATGAGTGCTCCGATCGAGAGCAGTGTGGGTGCACTGGCAGCCACGACGAGAACGACGACGGCGGTGATTCCGGCGACCGAGATCAACGGCAGAGCATCGAGCATGCGGTCGATGATCGCCGGAAACAGCAGGCGCAGAACAACTCCCAGCACAACTGGTACCAGCACGATCTGCAGGATCGAGACGAACAGTCCACCGGCGTCGACCGGCAGATACTCACCGGCGAGCCAGAGCACCAGCAGCGGCGTGAGTATCGGTGCGAGCAGGGTGGACACCGACGTCATCGCCACCGACAGTGCGGTATCGCCTTTGGCCAGATAGACCATCACGTTGGATGCGGTACCGCCCGGTGCGGAGCCGACCAACACCATGCCTGCGGTCAGTGCCGCCGACAGTCCGAGTGCGTTGGCAATGCCGAGTCCGAGGAGCGGCATCGCGATGAACTGCGCGGCGACCCCGAGCAACAGAGCCCACGGTCGCCGGGCGACGACAGCGAAGTCGGAGAGCCGCAACGTCATTCCCATGCCGAGCATGATGATCGACAGCAGCCACGGAACGGCCGGTGTGCCGCCGCTGAACGTGTCGGGAGTGATCAGGGCCAGCGCTCCTGCGGCCACGACGATCAGGGCGAACCACTTGCCGGTGAATTCGCTGACGGTCTTCAGCTGGGGCATGTGGAGACTCCAAAGGTGGTTGGGCACGGCGTCGGGAAGTCTAGCTCTTTCGCTGAGCTCACTGTTCCGGGTTGTGTTCCTCCCGCAGTTTGCGACCCTGCTCCACGGCTTGCGCATCCTTCTCGTCGTTCTTGTCCGCCCGTCGGGATCTGCCGCGGTTGGCGCGGGATCGGTAGCGTGTTCGGCCGTCAAGGGCGCATACCTGGGCAATTCCGATGAGAACAGAGGTGTTCGGAGGAGGTCGGCCGTCAACGCACTTTTCGACCCTGAGCCAGGTGTAGATTCGCTCCATGGCATGTCGAATCAGTGAACTCGTGCTCGATTGTCGCGATCCGGAGGCCTTGGCCACGTTCTGGTGTGAGGTGTTGGACTTCGTCGTATTGGACAGGGAGGACGACGGTTCCGTGGAGATCGGTGCGCGCGACGGGTTCGGAGGGTCGCAGCCGACCATCATCCTCAGTCGTAACGAGAATCCCGAAAAGGCGAAGCCTCGCTTGCATATCGACGTCAGCGCAACCGATCGGGATCAGGACGCCGAATTGGAACGACTTCTCGCGCTCGGCGCACGACGAGTGGACATCGGTCAGACCGGCCAGGAGTCGTGGCACGTGCTCGCCGATCCTGAAGGTAACGAATTCTGTTTGCTGCGAGCACGACTCAGTCCTGTGTGACACGGTATCGCCACCCTCGACGCGGTTGTTCGAGCCGCCAACGCGGTGACCTAGCTTTCGGGAGTCGAAAGCGATTGCGCGAACATCAGAAGAATGTCGCTCGGCCCGCGGAGGTAGGTGAGCTTGTAGACGCCCTCGTAATTAGCCACGCCTCGCAGGGGTAAGTAACCGTGGCGGGCTGCAATCGCCAGAGCGGCGTCGATGTCGTCGACCGAGAACGCGATGCGGTGCATGCCGATCTCGTTGGGCAGCGTCGGCGTCGTCTCGATGGCGTCGGGGTGGATGTACTCGAAAAGCTCGATACGGCCGAGGCCGTCCGGGGTTTGCAGCACTGCGATCTTGGCGTGGTTGCCGTCGAGACCGACGGCGGTGTCCGCCCACTCACCGCTGACCGTGTCGCGGCCGAGGACCGTGAGGCCGAGCTCGGTGAAGAAGTCGATCGTGGCTTCGATGTCGCGGACGGCGATGCCGACGTTTTCGAGCTTGATGCTCATACGCTGAGTCTCGCATAGTGCTTTCTCGGATAGAACAAGACCGAGCGGCCTCCTTCTGGCAGGATCAACAGCTACGCCGGGGTGCGGCGGCCACGACCGAAGGACGACCAACTCATGACGCCACCGTGAACAAGCTCTCGACGGTGGCATTGCTGATCGTGCTCGGTGCAGCCGGGATGTTCAACGGACTGTCCTTGACCTCCGACCCCAGTGGGCGGTCGCTCGGGTTAGACGTCGGAATGCTCCCTTCGTGGCACACCTGGGACTACCGCGTATCCGGGTTGTTCGTGCTGTTCTTTCTCGGCCTCGGGCCGTTGATCTGCGTGGCCGCGGTGCTCGTCGATGCGTCCGAAGCGGCGGTGTACGTCGCGTGCGTGGGGCTGGTGACCATCGGGTGGGTGGTTTGGCAGCTCGTCGTACTCGACATCTACGCTCCCCTCGCCCACATTCCCCTCACCCTGTTGGGGGTCGCGTTGATCGTCCTCGCACTCGGCCAATTCCGTGCCCGTGCCCGCGATCGCAGCCGGCAATAGAGTCAGAAACCGACCGCGCCGAGCAGGGCTGCTCCAGGATCGACGACGGCAACAACGGCCGCGACGAACAGCAGCGCCATCGCGATCGTCATCACTGCACCAAGTGATCCGAGGATGACGAACATTCGGCGGTGAGCACCGTCCGTCGATCCGTAGCGTCGGAAGGCGATGACGGTTCCGGTGGCGACGACCGCGATCACGACGGCGGTAGCGACGATCACCGCCCAGTTGTAGTGCTCGGCCTGTGTGAGCAACTCGAGCAGAGGCGGCCTGGTGTCTCCGCTCTGCACGCCGTTCTCGATCAGAGACTGCGCCGCTCGCCCGTCCGCATTGTCAGCGGAGAGCATCGGAAGCAGGGCGATCACGGGTGCGACCGTCGACTGGATGTTGAGCACAGCCACGAACACCGAAAACAACGACAGCACAGTCGTAGTGGCCGCAGTGAGCACGTAACCTACGCCTGCCGTCAGAGATCGCCGCCACAGAGTCGCCGCGAGCAGACCCAGAACCACGGTCAGCAGCATCGAGATGACGATCTTGATCGCGTGCCACTCGAACCAGTAGTCCACCATCTCCGCCAAGCCGGGCGGATAGGTGCGGACGCCGCTGCCCCAGTACTCGACCAAGCCGCGGCCGAGCAGCTCACTCATGACGGATCGATCCTGGAACTGCGGATAGCGTCCGCGCAGCAACGCAGCTGGGCCGAGTACGAACGCGGCCACCAACGCCGCCCCGCCGCATGCCAATACGACGATCGACCAGCGACTTCGGGTGACGGACACACTCATCGGACGACTCACGGGGAAGAGTCAATCACCGGGTACTCGACTGCGCATCCATCTACAGGACTACATCTGACCGACGAGGTACCAGCTCAGGAGTCGACGCCCGGTCGCCGGCCGCGACGGACTCTGGCAACAGTCACCCCAGCCAGGATCACCCCGGCAACAGTGAGAAAGTCGGATTCGGTCAACCCTCTGTCCGCGTCGACCACGTACAACACTGCGCCTTCGATGGGGGCGTTGAAGAACAACCACAGGATGGAGGCGACAACCAGCGATATCGCTGCGGGCCACGAGGGCTTGGCGAGACTCCATGCGGCAGAGGCGAACACTGCGTTCATCAGAACGAGGGCATGGAACGGATCGGTAGTCGGCACCGGTACATCATGACCGACAAGGAGGCGGTCGGGTCCCACCCTCGCACTCGACATCGCGGCGGACAGCGAATGCGCTACTGCGCGAGGCGATCACCGGAGCTGCCGGTGGTGACGCCGGTGATCAGGTCGATCAGCCCGAACGGGGATCGTTCCCCGAGACACAGGTCGAGCGTTTCGTGTGCCTGGACGGCCACCGCTTCACTTCGGGTGAACATGGCCTTCTCGAAGACCGACAGAGCTGTGTCGAGGTCGCCGCGGTGATCGGCGATCGCGCGAGCGAGTTCGGCACCGTCGAACATCGCCAGATTCGCGCCGTCGCCGGATGGCGGCATCAGGTGTGCGGCGTCGCCCAGGAGTGTCACTCCCGATGTGTGATCCCAGTGGTGGTCGTTGGGCAGCGTGAAGATCCTGCGGGGAACCAGCGCGGTCTCCCCGTCGGTGATCAACGCCGTCAATTCCGTTGCCCACCCGTCGAACTCGGCTGCGATCGTTGCTTTGGCGGAAGCGGCGTCGGCGAAGTCGATCGAGTCGATCCACTCGGGGCTGCGGTTGAGCTGAACGTAGGTGTGCAGGATGCCGCCGACCTCTCGGTGCACGGTGATTCCCTTACCCGGGCTGAGGGCGAACATTGCGCCACCACCGACTGCCCGGGCGGTGGCGGGGTGACGTGCATCGACGTCGTGCAGGTAGGTCTCGATGAAGACCGTGCCCACATATTCGGGCACGGCGGCGGAGAGCAGAGATCGGACTCGTGACCACGCGCCGTCGGCGCCGACGAGCAGATCACTGACCGTGGTGGTTCCGTTCTCGAACTCGATGTCGTGTTGCCCATTGCCCAGTGGGCGCACGGAGGCGAGCTTGTGTCCCCACTGAACGGTGTCGGCGGGCAGTGAGTCGAGCAGAATGCGTCGCAGGTCGCCGCGCAGCACCTCCGGTCGACCCCCGGTGCCGTCGTCGGATTCGTCGAACAGAGCCTCGCCGTTCGGGCGTAGTACGCGAGTCGCTTCGCCTCCCTCGTGAATGATGGCCCGAAACTGCTCGGTGAGCCCGGCTGCGGCCAGGGCGACTTGCCCGTCGTGCTCGTGGATGTCGAGCTGCCCGCCTTGTGTGCGCACGTCAGGCGTGGCGTCGGCCTCGTACACCGTGGCGGCGATTCCGTGCACGTGCAGAACCCGTGCCAGCACCAGGCCGCCGAGGCCTGCACCGATGATCGAGATGGATGAACCCATGACTGTCTCCGCTCGTTGTTGGAACGCCGTTCCAACCAAGAATGGAACACTGTTCCAAGCCTGTCAAGCGGGGGTGTGGGCTGGCGGTCGGTTCAACCTCGGTCGATGCCGGCCAGGATGATGTCGACTCCGGCCTGGAACTGCTCGCGGTCGTCGTGGCGTGCGAACTGCGACGCGATCCGGGTCAGGAACGGATAGTCGCCGGTGTCCGTCACTGCTGTGCGCGTGGAGTCGAGAAATGCCGCGCGGTCCGTCACCGTGGCGGCCAGTTCCCTCCCGGCATCGCGCTGACTCGCAACCCCGATAGCGTGGTACAGAAGGACGGATGCGGCGTCGAACTGCGCATCGTTCGGAACTCCGCGTGCGTCGAGTTCGGTTCCGATGCGGTCGAACAGATGCAAGACGGCCGGCTGCCAGGGAGCTGCGGCGAGTTGCGTTGCCACCCATGGGCGAGTGGTGATCACGTCGAACACTCTCATCATCAGGCCTCGAACATCATGTTCTGCCGCACCGTTCTCCGACGATGATTCGAAGGCCGATGCCATGACGGTTTCGGCCGCTGCCGCCAGCAGATCGTCTCTGTTGCCGAGGTGGTGGTACAGCGCTCCGGGGCCTGTCGACAAACGTGCGGCCAGCGTGCGGAACGTCAACGCGTCGGTTCCGCCCTCATCGAGCATCTCGATCGCCACCGTCACGATGCGCTCTTTCGACAGGGCATCCGAACGTCGAGCTGATGTCGGCTTCGTGTTCGTCATGGCCAGATCCTGCCACAACTGGAACGTTGTTCCATACCGCTCGGCATCGGCCGGTGGGTCAGGTCCGCGTCACAGCACGAGAGGCCCCAGGATCGACAGAGTCAACACCACCAGTCCGCCACCGATGCGTGACGAGATGGACAGGAAGGGAAGCAGTTCCAGTCGATTCGCGGCACCCAGTACGGCCAGGTCGCCGCTCGAGCCGAAGTCGGCCAGACCGAGTCCGCCCGAGATGGCCGATTCGATGAAGTGCAGATGTACCAGCCATCCCACGAATCCGGCGGCGAACAGGGCGACGAAAACGACTGCGATGGTGGAGAACATGTACACGGGATCGTTGAGCAGGGTCAGCACCTGCTTGAAGTCGATCGCCACGATGCTCACTGCCACCAGGATGGCCGGGATGAAGGCGCTTGCGACGAGTTTGTACCAGATGTCCGCACCCTGGACCAGGAAGTCCGGGATGGGCAGGAAGATTTTCGCGATGGCGCACAACACGATCAGGAAGACGTAGCTGTGGATCGAGGGGAGGTAGAACGACATGGCGTCGGCGATCATGAACAGCATTCCGGCAGTGAACAATCCGATGATGGAGCTGCGAACGGCGTCTGCCGAGGACACTGCTCTGCCCACCGGCACGATCATCTTCGACTTCGTGACGGCAAGTTCGCCGTTGCCGTTGAAGCGGGGGAACAGGTTCGGCTTTCGCCTGCCGAGCCACGCCAGCGCACCCGCCACGACGATGCAGACGGTGTTGGCCACGACGACTGCGGGCACGAGCATCGACAGGTAGTCGGTCGAGGCTCCGCCGGTGTTCTGCGCGATGATCTCGGAGATCGGAATGGCCCCTGCCGCAACGCCTCCACCGAGAACGGGCCCGACGACGTAGAACAACATCTTGCCGAGTCCGTATCCGGTGAGATACCCGATGAATCCGAACAGTGCGAAACACACCGCGATGGTGGCCACGATCGGCACGATGATGCGCGAACCGGCCTTGATCAGCAGAGAGCGGTCCATTCCGAGGATGCTGCCGACTATCAATGCGGCGACGACGAATTCACCGAACGCCGACAGGGTGTAGAAGTCGTCGATCGCCGTAGCGGTGCGCTCGGGCATCAGGTCGTAGCTGAACAGCACGGCCGGAACCAGGATGGCGAGGATGACGCCACCGCCGATGCGGTTGAACCACGGGATCGCGTTACCGATCACCATCAGCAGGCCACCGAGGGCCATCGTGGTGGCGAAGCCCGCCGTCATTCCCTTCGCGGGGGTGAACAGGTACGCCAGCACGACGATCGCCAGCGCCATGGGCACGAACCAGCGCATCGGCAAACCGAGGGTCGAATTCATGTCCGACGCGCGTTCACCGTCCTGGGTGTCGACTTCGGATTCGGTCGGGCGGGTTGACGTCAACGAACTCTCCTGAAATCTCGGTGCGCGATGGGGGATCGGGCTGCCGCAACGGTATGTGTTGCGGATCACTACGTCAACCTGATTGTATGCAAAAGAACACCGATTGCTGGTAGAACTGGGCCAGAGCCTGGAATGAAACATTGATTGCATGCAATAGAGGAGAAGCTGTGACTGTCGACGATCGAGCCACGGATGAGACGAGTACACCTCGGCCGGCGTCAACCGGCCCCCTCGAGGGCCTGCGCGTCATCGAGATGGGTCAGCTGATCGCCGGGCCGTTCTGCGGGCAGATTCTCGGCGATCTCGGTGCCGAGGTGATCAAGCTCGAGCAGCCGGGAACCGGAGACCCATTGCGTGAATGGGGTCGGACGCGTCCGCAGGGCGAATCGCTGTGGTGGTCGGTCGTCGGTCGCAACAAGAAATCGGTGACGGTCGACCTGCGCACCCCCGAGGGGCAGGGCATCGCGCGGACGTTGATCTCGCGGTCCGACATCGTCGTCGAGAATTTTCGCCCGGGAACCTTGGAGCGGTGGGGGATGGACTACGACACGCTCTCGGCCGACAACCCGGGTCTGGTGCTGGCTCGGGTCTCGGGATTCGGTCAGAGCGGCCCGTACTCCTCGCGCGCCGGCTACGGCTCGATCGGTGAGGCGATGGGCGGACTGCGCTACGTGGTGGGAGATCCCTCGACGCCGCCGTCACGGGTCGGAATCTCGATCGGTGACACCCTGGCTGCGGTGTTCGCCGCCATCGGGACACTCGGTGCGGTGTACGAACGAACCCGCAGTGGCCGTGGACAAGTGGTGGATTCGGCCATCTACGAGGCCGTACTCGGCATCATGGAATCGATTGTGCCGGAGTGGGTCATCTCGGGCTATCAGCGCGAACGCAGCGGTGCCATTCTGCCGAATGTCGCACCCAGCAACGTCTACCCCACCGCGGACGGCGGATGGGTCCTGATCGCAGCCAACCAGAACACGGTGTTCGCACGTCTCGCCGAGGCGATGGGTATGCCGGAGTTGGCCACCGACCCGCAGTTCAGCACGCACGGTGCGCGTGGAGAGCGGCAGGAACAACTCGACGCGATGGTCGGGAAGTTCACCATCGAGCACGATGCGCGTGCACTCGAAGAGCTGCTGCTCGCGCATTCGGTTCCGGTCGGCAAGATCTACCGACCCGAGGACATGTTGGGCGACGAGCAGTTCATCGCCCGCAAATCCATCATCACCACCCCGCATCCGACCCTGGGCGAGGTGCCGATGCAGAACACGTTCCCCCGGCTCAGTCGTACCGACGGGTCGGTGCGCTGGCCAGGCCCGAAGCTCAGCGAGCACACCGACGAAATCCTCAGCACCGTCGGCGAATTCACGCGCGAGGCCATCGACGGCTTCCGTGCCGCGGGGACCATCTGATGGTGTTCGGCGGGCTGCCCACGAGCGCGAGATTGGTCGAGGTCGGCCTACGAGACGGCCTGCAGGCGGTATCGCAGTTCGTGGACACCGACCACAAACTCGAGCTGCTGCACCGAATCGTCGATTCCGGTGTGACCACCGTCGAGATCACGTCCTTCGCGCACCCGAAAGTGTTGCCGCAGTTCAGCGATGCCGAACGCATCGTCGAGCAGGCACCGCGACGAGACGGCGTCCACTACAAGGCGCTGGTACCCAATGTTCGCGGCGCACAACGGGCCTGCGACACTCAGATCGAGGAAATCGGCGCGATCATCCCGGTCGATCGCGAGATGGCCGCGAAGAACCAGAATTCGACGCCCGAGCAGTTGCTGCACGATTTCACTGCGATCGTCGACCAGGGCCATCGCTCGGGAAAGAAAGTCAGCGCGGCCGTGGCGACCGCCTTCTTCGCTCCGTGCCGCGGCGCGGTCGACGCTGCCCAACTCGATGCGGTGATCGAGCGCGTGGTCGATGCCGGAGCGGACTCCTTGTACCTGGCGGGCACGAGCGGGGTGGAAACTCCCAACGAGTTCTACGACGGTGTTCGACGCGTCAAGGGCCGTCACCCCGGGATCCCGGTGGGGGTTCATCTGCACAACCGCAACGGCTTCGGCACCGTCAACGCGTTGGCGAGCCTGTCTGCGGGAGCGGATTGGATCGAGGCGTCCTTCGGGGGCCTCGGCGGAGACATGTGGTTTCCCGGCGACCCGTCCGTTCTGGGCAACGTCCCGATGGAGGACGTGGTGGCGCTGTTGGATTCGCTCGGGATCGAGACGGGCATCGACCTCGATGCCTATCTGGCAATGGTGCGGGCCGGTGAGAGGTTCACCGGAACGCCGTCGTACTCGTTCGTCTCCCGAGGTGGCACCAGGCAACAGCTCGCTGATGCACAATGGCCCGTGTGAGAACACCTCCGACGGCCGGGCACACACAGTGTCCGAGCTGAGCGACAAGATCCTGGACCTGCTCGTCTCGGGTCTGTACAGCCCGGGCGAGAAGCTGAACGAGGCCGAACTCGCCGGGCGGCTCGGCGTCAGCCGGACTCCGGTGCGTGAAGCGCTTCTCACTCTGGCCACCACGGGCGTGGTCACGGTGGAGAAGAACAAGGGGGCCAGGGTCACCGAGTTCACCCGCGAGACGGTCGAGGCGATCTACTCGTCTCGGTCGCTCCTGGAACCGCACGCCGCCAAGCTTGCCACGGGCCATTTCTCGGTCGAGGAACTGGCGGAGCTACGTCATACGGCGCAGCGGATGCACGACATCGTCGTCGAGGCCGAGGACCTGCCGGAGATCGCGCGTCTGAACAACGCCTTCCACACCGCCGTGCTGTCGAAGTGTCCGAACGCGCGAATGGCGGAGATGGCCATCGCGTTGCTGAAACCTCTTGTTGCAGCGCGAACTTTTCGCAAGTACAGCGCCAAGGAGATCTCGCGCAGCGCAGCACATCACCTCGAGATCGTCGACGCGTTGGAATGCGAGGACGCCGAGTGGGTGGAGGCCATCATGCGTGCACACATTCGCGCCGGCTGTCACAGCGCGACCGCAGAAGACTGATCGTCCGCTACGAACCCCGCACCACGTCGTAGGCCGGCTTGGCGCTGAAGTCGCTGCGCAGCAGTCCGTAGTTCTGTTCGGTGTCGGCGAGGTTGGTTCCCGAGTCCCGCAGGGAGTGCACGAACACCGGGCCGACGTAGGGGAGCGACGACGCCTTGGCCAGGCCCGAGCCGATGATGGCGGCCTGCAGATCCTCGGGAACAGCTCCCGCGCCGGTGCCGGTGGGTGCACCGAGCTCGGTGATCCAGATCTTCTTGCCGCCGTCTCCGTTGGCCGCCATCGTGCCGTAGGCCTGATCCACCTGTGCCCATTGGCCGTTGGGGTCGTTCTCGACGGTGAAAGGGAAGGTGTAGGGGTGCATGGCGACGGCGTCCATGAATCCGGCTGCTCCGGCGGCGTACATCTGCTGCAGGAAGGTCACCGGCGCGACGGTCCAGGCTCCGGCGTTGATGGTGGTCGCCAGGCCGGCGCTCAGCACGGTGGCTCCGGCGTCGGCGTTGTGGATCGCGGGGTAGGCCGCGCGCAGCATGTTCGTGTAACGGACTGCATCGACGGGTGCGAAGAAGGTGGGGATGTTGGGCTCGTTCCACACCTCGTAGTGGTCGACGCGATCACCGAGGTGCGCAGCGGCTGCGCCAGCGAATGCGCCGAAGGTGTTGGGATCGAGCGGAACTGCGCCGGGCAGTGGTGAGGCGATGCCGCCCTGCGCCCATCCGGGGGTTCCGCCCAGCACGGCCAGTACCGAATAGCCCTGCGCTCTCGCGGCGTTGATCACGCGATCGGTGTTGCCCCAGTCGAAGACTCCCGGGGCCGACTCGATCGCGGCCCAGTTCACGACCACCCGCACCCACGAGGCACCGATGTCGCGTCCGGCACCGAGTTCGTTGTTCAGCGTGGCGTCGTCGAGCGTCAGAAACGGTGCGCCACCGGTGAAGCCCAGGTCGGCCGGGGCCGCCTGCGCGACGGGCGAGGAGAGTCCGACAGCGATCGCGGCGGCTGCGGCAACGGTGAGCAGGCGTGAGCGGAAGGTCATGGCGGTCATCCTAAGTGCTCGTCAACGGGGCGCTGATCAGTGCTTCGACGGTCGAATGGGGCACACGGTCGTTCCACCGCGCGGTGTTCAGCTCGTGGATTCGCTCCCCCGCTTTGACGGCGGCGGTGCGGTCGAGCAGGTAGCGGCGGCATTCGGCGACGAACTGCTCCTTGTCGTCGAACGTGGGCAGCTCGAAGATCGAATCCAGTGATCCGACGGCCGCCGAGGTACCGACGACGGGAAGTCCCTTGCTGGCTGCGTCGAGGATCTTGACGCGCACGCCGCCGCCGGTGGCGACCGGGGCGATCAGTGCCCGGCAGGTGCCGAGGAATTCCTGCAGATCGTCGACGAAGCCGAGATCGCGAACGCCGGCGGGGTAGACGGGATCCTTGGCACCGGGAGCCTTGGCGCCGATGATGCACAGTTCGGCACCCTCGATTCCCGCCGAGATCGCAGGCCAGTACTCGAGCGCGATCTTGAAGGCCTCCTGGTTCGGTGGCCAATCGCGAGTCCCCATGAACACCAGGCGCTTCGCGGTCTGGGACAGGTCGAGTTGCGGTGCTGGTTCGAGGGTGAGGTCGATCCACCGGGCGTCGCGGACTCCGTTGTCTCGGTACATCTGGGCCTCGTCGGCGTCGTAGGTCCCGACGGCATGGGCCGCGCGGGCGACGCGGATCTCGTCCCGCAGGATGCGGGGTGCCTCGATACGGCCGATCAGTCCACGGGTCACCTTCCACACCTGCGATTCGGTGTTGACGGTGTTGATCGCGAACGGTGACCCCAACTTGGCCGAGCGGAGGAACGATTCGGCCATGTAACTGTGTTCGGCCACATACACATCGGAGGTGGATGCGTCGATGGCGTCGCGGAAGGCGTCGACGTCGTAGCGTCCGTGTACCACCGAGCGCGTCGGCCGCACCGACTTCAGGAGCAGAGCGACGTCGACGGTCGGCTTGGGGACGCGCACCACGTCGGGGGCGACGTCGGTCTCCTTGGACAGGCAGATCGATCGCACCTCGAACGCCTCACGGGCGAGCTGCATCATCAAACGGGACAGTGCGATGTCGCCGCCGTGTTCGGTGACGGGGTCCTTGGACAGCAGGAACGTCGCGCGTCTCATTGCGGCACCTCTTCTTTCACCGAATTGTCTTTCACCGCAGTGCGGTACAGGGCGCGCATGAACCAGACGAGCAGTACGGCGTCGGTGATCACCGAGGCGACGGCTGCGCCGACGGCACCGAACGGGAACAGACACAGGACGAGGACCATTTTCAGCGGTGCCAGGGTTGCCGCCGCCAGCACTCGCGTGCGGTCGCGGTGCTGGAGGTAGAGCACGGTGGTGAACACGTGATTCATCACCCGCATCACCACGAACAGCGACATCACCACCAGGGCGCCCGCGATCTGATCCGACGCGGGCGTGAAGAAGAGCAGGAGGCCGGCCACCAGCAGCAGTGAGCCCGCCGCGGTGCCGAGAGCCGCGGTGTGCTTCAAGGCCGGTCCGGCGCTGACGAGTCCGTCTGCTGCACGGAGCTTTTCGTGGAATGTGTTGCCGAAGGCCTGTCCGATGAAGGCCACCGCCCAGGCGGTCACCGCGGCAACGGAGTAGTAGCCGGCGATGGTGGAATCGGTGAGGAAGCCGAGCAGCAGCACGTCGCCCTGGATGTAGACCGCGTTGGCGAGGTTCTCCGAGAACAGCATCGACATCTCGCGCCACGAGCCGGGAACGCGCGGTGCGGCTACCCGGGCCTGCAGGGCTGCGAGCAGTGCGATCACGAAATACGGTGCGGCGTAGAGCAGGCTGGCGATCGTCAACGTGGGGTCGGGAACGGCGAACAAGTACGCCGTCGCCAGCGCGATGGATGTTGCCTGCCTCGTGGTGTCCAGTCGTTGTGTGAGGTCGGGACGGCCGTCGCGCAGTGCCCTGCTCTTGTATGCGTTGAAGACCAGCTCACCACCGCCGATGACGAGGGCGAACCAGGCGATGTAACTGACCTGAACCAGACACAACCCAGCGACGACGAGCACGGCACCGACGAGTACGCGGGTAGTGCGCTCGCCCAGGAAATCGCGTTCGGTCACGCGAATCGAGCGCACCGTGAACGGATGATCCAGTGGCGCAGCCAGAATCGCGGCGAGGGCGAAGGCCATCGCGTACTGGCCGTAATCGCTGATCCCCAGCTTGGCGATCAGCGCGACGGTCCACAGCAGGCCGATGCCGCGGCCGCCGTAGGTCCACAAGGCCGCGATCCCGGCCTTGATCAGGTTGCCGTTCATTCGCACCACCGCATCATCGAAACCACCGCATCATCGGGACCACCGCATCATTTGGACCACACAGCCACGAAGTTCTGAGCCACCATGTCGGGGGAGTTGGCGCGGCGCAGTGTCTCCACTTCGCGGCGCAGCCTCGTCAGTGCCGCCCGATCGGTGACCAAGGCTGCGGTAGCGTCGGCGATCTCGTTCGTTCCACCCGCGACAACCAGTGCACCGCCGTCGGTTTCGGACAGTGCGCCTTCCTGAAGGCACACCACCGGGGTCTGATAAGCGATGGCGCGACTGACCGAACCGGAGGCGGGGAAGGCGTCACCGTAGATGGATCGTTTGCCGTAGGGCACCACGAGTGCACGGATGGAATCGAAGAAGGCGTCCTCGTCCGGTCCGTTGACCTCACCGAGGATCTCGACGCCATCGACGGGGTCGAGTAGTTCGGTTCCGCGGCCGGCAATGCGAATGGCGATGTCGTTCGGCACACGATCCCGGAGCTGCTGGAGCTGGTCGAATCCTTTTCCGCGGTAGACGAATCCGAACAGGCCGACGGCCAGGGGGCGATCCTCGGCGGGGGTGATGTCGGGGCGCTCGGGAACGAAGTGCATCACGGCCTCGGCCGTCACTTCGGGGTAGCTGCGCTCGAGGGAGTCGGCACCGGAACGGGTGAGTGCGAACAGCGTCCGGTTGCCCACCACGGTGCGCTCGAGGCGACGCCAGGCCGCTCGAAGTGGGTAGTGCAGGCCGTGATTGAGGACCTTCTTGCCCGCGAGGAACTTGGTGCGGGCGGGCCACCAGACGATTCCGGGTGGGTCGTGCACCGTCGCGGTCACCATCGGGTCCCCGGTGAGCCGAGCTGTGGCCCAGAACGGCATCACCGAGCCGCCGCTGAGTTCGCAGTGCACGATGACACGGCCCGGATCGGCGTCGACGAGCTCCTGAATCGCTTTGCGGTGCCGCACGATATCGCGCACCGAGTGAGATCCGGGTCCGTCGTGGCGGTACTCGATCACCTCGGCGAAGTGTGGCCGCACGGCGTCGGCGAAGTCGTCGGCGTAGTCGCCCACGCCGCCGACCCCGGATCGGGGGGCGACGTAGACGAGTCGGCAGTCACGCAGGATCATCAGTAGAACAGCGGCCGATACTTGGGGCGGTAGGCGAGCGCCTTCGGGTCACGCATCGCTCGCACCTTCGCGGGCACTCCGGCAACCACTTCGAGTTCGCCGACGTCTCCGCGCACCATCGAGCAACCACCGACCACGGCGCCGCGACCGAGGGTCACCCCGCTGAGAAGGGTACTGCGGCTGGCGATCCAGACGTAGTCATTGATGACGCAGGGTTCGAGGATCGGAGTGAATTCCGGTGAGTTGTGATCGTGGTAGCCGGCGATGATGTGTGTATCGCTGGCGATGACGACGTTGCTGCCGATCGTGATTCCGCCGCGGGCGTCGAGCATGCAGCGGAAACCGATGGAGCAGGCGTCGCCGATGGTCAGGCCCTCGGGGTCGAGGACGGTGGTGCCGCGGAAGATCGAGACGTCCTTGCCGATCGTCGCCCCGAACGCGCGCAGGAAGTTCTGTCGAATCCAGTGCGACGGGATGAAGGTGACGATCATGTTGAAGCCGAGGGTGCCGATGCGGTTGCGCAGCTTCCGCTTGAACGTGATGTCCTGCATCTTGTAGTTCGACACGTCGTAGATCTCGGGCTCCGCTTCGCCCACAGGCCGTTCCACCGCTGTCATGCTGCCATCTCCTCGGTCATGTCGAATTGGACCATCGCGTCGACGATCTGCTCGAAATCCTTCGTCGGTGCCCAGCCCAACAGATCACGGGCTTTGGCGGCGTCACCGACCATTCTTGCCGAGTCGGCGGGCCTGAGCATCTCGGAATCGCTGCGCACGTAGTCACGCCAGTTCTCGATACCTACGGCTGCGAAGGCGGCGGCCACGAAGTCGGCGACGCTGTGGGCCTGACCGGTGGCGACCACGAAGTCGTCGCCCTTGCCGTAGTCGGCCATGGCGGCGATCGCATCCACGTAGTCCGGGGCCCAGCCCCAATCGCGTTCCGCGGTGAGGTTGCCGAGCTCGAGCGTGTCGAGGGTGCCCCGGGTGATGGCGACGGCGGCCTTGGTGATCTTGCGGGTCACGAAGGTCTCCGGTCGCCTGGGCGACTCGTGGTTGAACAGGATGGCGTTGGTGGCTTCGAGTCCTCGGGCTCGGTAGACCTGGACCATGTTGTGACTGAGTGCCTTCGACACCCCGTAGGGGGAGGTGGGCGCAACGCGCGTTTCCTCGTTCTGCAATGGCACCCCGGAGCCGGCGAAGATCTCGGCACTGGATGCGTTGACCAGCACGATGCGTTTACCCGATGCTTCCTGCTCGGTGTAGCAGGCATCGAGCAGCGCCGCAGCAGAGAGCCCGTTGACCTGAGTGGTCAGGACCGGGTCGTTCCACGATCGCCACACCGAGGAGATCCCGGCGAGGTGAAAAACGTAGTCGGGCTGCACTTCGTGGATCAGCACCTGGGCGACACCCGGCTTGCTGATATCGACGCGGTGCTGCTCGACATGGACGTTCACCGTCCCGTCGTTCCCGCCGGGCTTGGCCACACCGTGGAGGGTCCAACCGCGCTCGAGCAACAGATCGGCTAGGTAGCTGCCGTCCTGGCCGGCCACTCCGGTGATCAGCGCAGTCGGGGTATGTCCGGCACTCACGCGATCTTGACGGTGTCGGGCGATTGTTCGACGAGGTCGTTCTGAACCATCATCGTAACCAATTCTGGGAAGCCGACTTTCGGCTTCCAACCGAGTGCGGCATGGGCCTTGGCCGAGTCGCCGACGAGGAGGTCGACCTCCGCGGGCCGGAAGAAGCGGGGATCGATCTTGACGTAGGGCTCCCAGTCGTCGATGTCGACTGCGGCGAACGCGTGGTCGAGGAGTTCACGAATCGAGTGGGTCTCACCGGTGGAGATGACGTAGTCGTCGGCGTCGTCCTGTTGCAGCATCAACCACATGGCTTCGACGTAGTCGCCGGCGAAGCCCCAGTCCCGTTTGGCGTCGAGATTGCCGAGCGAGAGCTCGCTCTGCAGCCCCAGTGCGATGCGCGCGACGGCCTGGGACACCTTGCGTGTGACGAATTCCGGTCCACGACGGGGTGATTCGTGGTTGAACAGAATTCCGGAGCTGGCGTGCATGCCGTAGGACTCACGGTAGTTGATGGTCATGTAGTGGCCGTAGACCTTGGCGACGCCGTACGGCGAGCGTGGCCAGAGCAGTGTTTCCTCGCGCTGGGGAACCTGCTGGACCTTGCCGAACATCTCCGAGCTCGAGGCCTGGTAGAAGCGAACCTGCTTGCCCGCTACCTGCTCGTAGAGCCGGGTGGATTCGAGCATGTTCAGCACTCCGCCGCCGGTGACGTCGGTGGTGAGACGCGCGTTCTCCCACGAGTACGCCACGAAGGAGACGGCTCCGAGGTTGTAGACCTCGTCGGGGTCGGCCACGGCGAAGGCGCGCATCAGCGCCGAGAGATCCAGAAGGTCGCCGTGCAACACCTCTACCTGAGGCAGCACCTGCTCGATCATCGCTGCCTTCGGATTGTTCTGTCCCCGTAGCAGACCGAACACTTTGTAGCCCTTGCTCAATAGCAGTTCGGCAAGGTACAGGCCGTCCTGCCCGGTGATGCCGGTGATCAGTGCGCGCTTGGTCATCGCGACGCCGTCCTCTCCATATGTCCTGCATGAATGTCTGTCACTGCGGCGTCCAACTCGGCTGCGAAGCGTTCTTCGCTGAACTGCTCCATGTGGTTCTGGATCTTCGACGGCTCCCAGTGCGTGCGTTCCAAAGCGTCGACCGCGTTGGAGATCGAATCCGGCTGGGGCTCATCGAAGTACACACCGGTCACGCCCTCGTCGACGGTGTCGAGGAAGCCGCCCCAGCGCAACACTGCGCTGGGCTTGCCGTGATGACCCGCTTCGATGGGGGTCAATCCGTAATCTTCATAGCTTGCAGCGATCAAACCGTTACAGCCCTGGTAGAGCCAGGTCATCTGTCCCGAGGTCAGGTCACTGAGCATGAGCACGTTGTCGGACTTGAGCTTTCGCAGTCGATCGGCCTCCGGGCCGCGTCCGACGACGATCAGCTTGCGATCTGTGTCGGCGAAGGCCGCCATCACCTTGTCGACGTTCTTGTACGGAAGCAGGCGGGAGATGCACAGGTAGTAGCCGTCTGCGCCCAGCCACGCGGCGGCGTCGGGTATCGATTCGGCCGGCGCTGTCTCGACGGTGAACGGTGCGGGTACGACGGTCGACGAGATGCCGTACGCGTCGCTGATGCGCCGCTGCACCACCGTGGAGATGGCGAGGTAACGGTCTGCCGAGAAGGCCGCCCGTCGATCCCACTGGCGAAGCGGGTACGAAAGCGTCTTGAGGGCAACACGTTTGACGGGGCTGCGACTTTCCCCCAGGTACATCTGCGATTCGTACAACCAACGCGCAGGTGAATAGCAGTAGACGAGTTTGCGTCCTGAGGTCTGAAAGCCGTGTGCCCAACCGCTGGTGCTGGTGAGCACCACGTCGGCGTCGATCTCGATCGAAGAGGATGCGAAGGGCAGCAACGGAAGCGCGGCACGGTGGTTCTTGCGTAGGAAACCGATTCGGTTCAAGGACGACGGGCGTACGTCGAGATCGGAGAACTCGGGGAACGTCGTCGACGGCTCGAAGAGCGTGGTGTAGATGGGTGCGTCGGGGAAGGCGCGGGCCATGGCCAGGACGACCTTCTCGGCACCACCGCGCTGGGTGAGGTAGTCGTGCGCAATGGCCACGCGGAGGCGGTCGGTCATGCTGCCGCCGCGTCATGGAGCAGTGAACCCGGCTGCAACACAGAAACATCGGTCTTCATGAGCTACCCATCGTGTCGGTCCGTACTCGAATGGAGCTGGGGCTTCCCGCACGCCGAATAGCGCCCCGTAGTGCGCCGATGCACAACAAGAGCGTCGAATAGCTGGCGTCCCCCGACGAGACGTGCGAACACTGGACATAATCCTGCCACGAAGAGTCATTCGTTCGCTGTATATGAATATCCGTTTCGGGGACAAATAGATAGCGCTAAGTGAGGTGGTTCACAAGGCAAAATAGATTTACAGAGAACGGAAACCGTGCCTTTGCGCAGAGTTAACGTGGCCGCAACGAAGTCACCGAGAAATGGCAGCACGAATCGAAAGAAAAGGTCCGCGCGGTTTGTGAATTATCGATCAGATGGGTGTGAATTCAACGAGTGACGGTGGTGCCGACCCACGGTGCCCACGTGATCGCGCCGTACTGGAACGTCACCCGCACGCCGCCGCCGTACTGCGGCACCTCGTCACTGGTTGCCGGCCCCAGAGTGGGATCCCAGGCGCTGAAGATGCCACCACCGATGTTGTGGGTGCCGCCGATGGCGGTGGAGAACACCCTGAGGCCGTAGGGGCTGTCGAAGTCCTGGTAGGTGCCGTTGAACGGCGTGGTGGGCAAGAAGCCCGTGTAGCGCACCGCTTCTGCGACCGCGCGGGGAACTCCGACGAATCCGTTGGGCATCTCGTACACGACGGCATCCTGGCGGTACTGCGCCCAGGTGTCTCGGACGGGGAACACCGGCCCCAGGACGGCACCGAAGTTGTTGGGTGCCGCGGCGAAGCGGTTGTACTCGGCGGTCCGTGGAATGTTGTTCTGCAACAGACTCATCACTGCCCACAAGGCAGGCTTGGCCGACCAATCGGTGCGCAACAGTCCGAAGGTCATCTCCGGGTCGTTGCTGCCGGTCTGCTTGTCACGGAGCTGATAGAGGAAGATCGGGCCGGTGTAGGGCAACTCGCGCCACTTGGTGACGAAGTCCGTGATCATCGCGCTCTGCTGGTCCTCGGACGCCACCGATGTCGGCACGCCGTACTCGGTGGCCCAGATCTTCTTGCCGCCGTCGCCGTTGGCGACCATGGCCGTCCGCATATCCATGACCTGCCGGGCCGGTGAGTGGTCGACGTACGGTCCTTCGGAGAACTTCAGGGAGTACTGGTACGGGTGGTAGGACAGGGCGTCGAAATACCCTGCGGCACCGGCAGCGTACATCTGGTTGGTGAAATCGACGGGGTTGATGATTCCCCATGCCTGTTCGGCCGCGCCCAGGACGCCACCGACGACGGTGGCGGCCGAGTCGGCTGCTTTGACCTTGGGATACGCGGCCTTGAGCAGCGCGGTGTAGCCGGCGGGGTCGGGTTCCGGTGCGTAGAACATCGCCCCGTTGGGCTCGTTCCAGATCTCGTAGTCGGCCACCTTGCCCTTGTATCGAGCCGCGACCTTTCCGGCGAAGGTGCCGAATGCCGCAGGCGATGCCGGTCGGGTGTTGATGGGTTGGTTCACGGGCGAGGTCGCCCAGGCCGGGGTGTAGGCGATGATGCCGAGCATGGAGATGTTCGCTGCGCGCAGCTTGTTCACGACCCGGTCGACGGGCGCCCAGTTCAGTTGATTCTGGGTGGGTTCGACGGTCGACCACGGGATGGCGATGCGCATCGACTTCACGCCCATGGCGGTCACGAACTGCACGGTCGTATCGAGTTCGGCGTCGGTGGCCCAGAGCAGTCCGCCGCCGTCGGAGAGTCCGACACCGGGCGGGTTCGGGGCCGCCTCGGCACGTGATTGGGAGCCGACGAGGTGGTCGGGTGAAAGGAGAACGGACGTCGTTCCGAAAGCGAGCCCGACAGCGACGACCACTACCGTTGTCGCTGACATTACTGTGCGAAAGCCACCGCGAAAGTGAACCATCATCATTCTCTCCACCAGGGGGTCCGTACCAATCGACGGGCCGGTGCGGTGAATCATTGCACTACGAACGCAGCTTTGTACAAATCACAAGAATTGGCGCGATTTTTATGAAACTGCTGGTCGAGTACTGTCCGGTAAAAGCAAGCTTTTCGTTTCAGAACTCTCGGAGTTCTCGCCGTCGAGATCGGTTTCGGACGCCTTTTCCCATGCGTGGACGAGAAAGGCGTACATGACCGAAAACGCCATCGTCGTGGCCGGGATGGTGACCACCGGGAAGTCGAGCTGCAGTGCCACGACGGAGAAGCCGATCATTCCGCCGCCGTAGAACCCGTACTCCCACTGCCGAGCGCGGAGCAGTTTGTAGCCCACTATCGCGATGACGACGAGTATCGCGACGAAGGCGATTCCGGCGACCAGACCCCCGCGGTAGATGGTCAGCAGGGGAGTGTTGGCAACGTAGTTGACCTCGAAAGCGACCGTGGGGTCTTTGAATTCTGCACGGCCCCAGCCGAGTCCGAACATCCAGTGGCCTTGCATGTGACCGGGGAATTCCACGAGGGCGTCACCGCGTGCACTCGAGCCCGCGTCTTCGTTGCCGAAGGAGGAGAAGACTCGATTGCGGACGGTCGGTACGGCGATGGCACCGACGAAGGCGGCCGCGAACGCGCCGACGATGGCGAGGCGTTCGCGGGTGCGTAGCTGTTGGAACACCAGCATCAACACCACGCCGAACACCACCGAGAACAGTGCGGCCCGCGAGAGCGTCAACACGATCGACAGGAACAGTAGGGCCGCAAGGGCTGTGCGCACGTAGCCGCGCAAGAGCAGCACGCACAGCATCAGTGCCAGCACGAATCCGATTCCGGCTGCGTTGGGGTCGACGTACGTGCCTGCCAATCGGACGGTTGCGGCTCCGGTGCTGCTGTAGACGAAGCGAGTGCTTTCCTCCTCGCTGCCGTAGCCGAATATCGACAGATAGCGGATGAGTTTCCCGGCGGGGTCGACGGTGAAGATCACCAGGGCGAAAGCGGCTGCGGCCGAGGCTGCGTAGACGTAGATGCGCCCGAACAATGCCAATTCGTCACGCTGCATTCTCAACAGGCAGACGACTACGAGTGTGGAAACGAGCCATTGACCGAATTCGACGTAGTCGACCAGAGCGCCACTCGTCGCGAATATCGACAACGCGGACGCAGCGATGAGCGCAATCATGGGCAGTTCCGGCCATGTGATGCGGCTCACGGCTGTGCGGTGGATCACAGTGGCGAGAACGACCGCGATACCCAACGCGAAAACCAACGGAGCGTGAACACCGGGTACGTATCCGAACGGCAACGCACCGAGTGAAAATGCAAGAGCGCGAGACAGATACAGCGGATGACGTAGGCCGATGTACGCTCCCACAGTCAGCACGACGAGGGCGAACGCCCCCAATTTCGCTGGAGTTCCGCCGACGATCATGGCGAATGTAACGAAAACGGGAACGATCACGATGGCTGCCGCACCGGCTCGTTGCGTGATGCTCATAGGCTCTGATGTTGTCACGCTTTCATGCACTCGCAACATCTACGCCGTGCCGAATCGTTCGCTGCGCTTTATTCTTTCCCCTTGACCGATGTCATTCGATAGGAGCACTCGTGGAGATTCGAGAGTACGGGCGAATTCTTCGCGCGGGTTGGTGGATCGTTGCGCTCGCGACGGTCATCGGCATCGCCGGAGGCTGGGCCTACACGTTCTTCACGACGCCGCAGTATCAGGCGTGCGCCCGTCTGTTCGTCACCACGGAGGGCGGCAGCTCGGTCGGTGAGGCGTACCAGAACAACCTGTTCTCACAGGAACGCGTGACGTCCTACGCCGGATTGGCAACCAGCACACAGGTTGCGCAACGGGCGATAAATCAATTGCAGCTGCAGATGTCCCCGGACGAATTGCGTTCGCGCGTCACCGCGACCCCCATCGAGAAGACGGTGCTGCTCGATCTCTGCGCCACCGATCCCGATCCGGCCGTCGCTCAGGTGTTGACCAACGCGGTGGCCGGTCAGCTGACCCAGTTGGTACAGGAACTGGAAACCTCTCAGCGCGGCGGCAGCCCAGCAGCCGGTGCCACCGTCGTCGATCAGGGTGATGTACCGACCTCGCCGATCGGCATGGGCTTGACCACTGTCCTCGGCCTCGGCGCTGCCATCGGCTTCGTGCTCGGCATCGCACTCGCGTTGCTTCGCGGTCTTCTGGATCGTTCGATTCGGGACAGGCCGCGCGCAGAGGAGATTTCGGGTCGCGTCGTCCTCGGCGGCCTCCCGATCGACGCGACGCGACCCAAGGCCGCCGTGGCATCGATGCAGAAGATGGGCGAGCCACTCCGCGCTCTGCGCACCAACATTCGCTTTCTTGGCGGGGGCACTCCTCCTCGCGTCATCACCGTCACCAGTGCGGCGGCGGGCGAAGGACGCACCAGCACCGCCATCGACCTCTCGGCCGTTCTCGCCGAGGCAGGGCACCGGGTGCTTCTCGTCGGCGGCGATCTTCGCAGCGCAACCCTGGGCACCCGGCTGGGAATCGATCAGAGCAGCGGCCTGTCGACGGTGCTCTCGGGCGAGCACAGCATCGAGGATGCCATCCAGGACGATGTGTTCGGCGGTGTCTCGGTGCTGCCCTCGGGTCCGGTGCCGCCGAATCCGAGCGAGTTGCTCGGGTCGGACCGCGCTCAGGAGCTACTCGAGTCGCTACGCGGCGAGTACCGCTACGTCATCGTCGATACCCCACCTCTGCTTCAGGTCACCGACGGCGCGATCCTCACCGCATTGTCCGACGGCACACTGGTTCTCGCGCGCACCGGCCGCACG
Organism: Rhodococcus sp. 06-470-2; assembly: GCF_002258235.1. Classification (NCBI taxonomy): domain Bacteria; kingdom Bacillati; phylum Actinomycetota; class Actinomycetes; order Mycobacteriales; family Nocardiaceae; genus Rhodococcus; species Rhodococcus sp. 06-470-2. The sequence goes on from NZ_NOYB01000010.1 coordinate 246,637, forward strand.
ACGCGCGAGAAGCTGAGGCGTGCGATCAAGGTGCTCGACGGAGTCGGGGCCACCGTGCTCGGCGTCGTGACCACCTTCGAGCCCGCAGCCCGACGCCTCCTCGGTGGCAGCGCGACGCCTACCGAGAGTGCCGCCGAAACTCCCGCTTCCGCAGAACCGTTCACTGCACCGTCCTCGGCACCTGCCCATTCCACATCGGTCAGGCCGAAGCCGGCGCAGAGCGATACCGCGACCTCCTCGGCGAGCAGAGGATAGTTTCGATGCCAGGTAGGTTCGCGGCACAGGTCGGCGTCGTGCTGACCGCCGCCGCGGTGCTGGTCTCCTGTTCTCAGCAGCCGTCGGTCGTTCTTCCGCCCAACGCGCCAACGGCTCCGGTCACCGCCGAGGCTCCGGCCTCGGAGCCGCCTCCGCCGTCGAATGTCGGTGGCACAGCTCCCGGTTCGCTGATCTCGGCCGAGCCGATCGAGGACATCGCGACCGACATCACCGAGCTCGGTGCCACCGCTACTCGGGTGGTGTATCGGTCGACCTCGGGTGTCACCGGTTCACCGACCGAGGTCTCGGGAACCGTCATCGTTCCGGCCGGTACTGCGCCCGATGGTGGTTGGCCCATCGTGTCGTTCGGCCACGGCACCACGGGGGTACTCAATGCCTGTGGGCCCTCGTTGTACGCGAACCTGCTCGGCAATGCTCCTATCGTGGCTGCTCTGGCCCTGAACGGCTTCGCGGTGGCGATGACCGACTATCAGGGTCTCGGTATGAACGGTGACTACCATCCGTACCTGGACTCGAAGACGTTCGGCTACAACATGATCGATGCGGTACGAGCGGCCAGGAACTTCATGCCCACGCTCAGCACGCGGTGGGCGGCCTACGGCGTCTCGCTCGGCGGGATGGCCGCATGGGCGGCGAGCGATCGCAACGGTGAGTACGGCGGCGGTCTGGAGCTGGTCGGTACGGCCGCGATGGTGCCGGTGTCGGACATGTCGGGGCTGGCCGACGCGGCCGCGAACGAAACGTTGACTCGTGCTCAGTACCCCCTGTTGATGTACGCGCTGCATTCGTTGGCGATCTCGCATCCCGAGATGAACCTGGACGACTACCGGTCCGGTTTCGCGAAGGAGCGTTGGGACGATCTGCTCGAGTGTGTCCCGCCGGGGTCGCTCGATGTCCCGGAACTGCAGACACAGCTCGAGCCCGCCGATCTGAAGCCGGTCAGCGCCGAGGCCACGGATCGGCTACGCGGCTACCTGTCGGATATGGCGCTGCCGCAGCAGGGTTCGACGACACCGCTTCTGGTCATGTACGGCAGCGAGGACGATCTGATCCTCGAACCGTGGACCGGGAAGGCGCTGCAGCGCGCGTGTGACTCCGGCGACCTCGTCGAGTACGAGCTGCATCAGGGCGAGGGGCACGGCAATCTGGACAGCAGCCGATCGCTGCCGTGGGTCAAGGGCATGTTCGCCGGCCAACGCCCGGTCAACACGTGCGAGCTGAACAAATGATCGCGCCGACCGGTGTGCCGACCCTCAAGGACTACGGCCGAATTCTGTTGTCCGGCTGGGCATCGATCCTGGCCGCCGCGGTGCTGTCGGCGGGCGTCGCGTGGTTGGCGACCTATCTCGTCGAGCCCTCGTACACCGCGGTGTCGCGAGTGTTCGTCACCACCCCTGGACCACCGTCGCCCAAGAACTCGCTCGACGGCAACCGAGGAGCGTTGGTTCGCGTCGAGTCGTACGTCGAGCTGGCCACCGGGGAGCAGGTGTTGCGACGCGTCATCGCATCCCAGGACCTGCCCGTCGAGCCCGACGTGCTGAAGCAGGACATCACGGTGGTGCCGAGTCCCGGTTCTGCATTGATCGACATCTCGGTGGTGAACGCCGATGCCGAGCAGGCACGGGACATCGCCAATTCCGTTGCAGTGCAGCTCATCAAGTTGGTCGGGGAGATCGATCTGGGGGTCGACGGGCCGGTGTCGGTCCTGACTCTGGTGGATGCGGCGACGACGCCGGGTTCGGCCACGACACCGCAGGTCAAGAGCAACGTGATGCTGGGTGCGGGCATGGGGGTCGTGCTCGGTGGCGTACTGGTTCTCGCGCTCGGTATCGCGAGGGATTCGATCGACCATCGCGATCAGGTCGAACATCTGGTCAAGCAGGTCACGGGGGAGAGACGATGACGAACACACGAACGACGCTGCTGCGCAGAGCGGCAACGGTAGGTTCCCTTGCGCTGGTACTGGTGGCTGCGGGATGTTCTTCGGACGATCCGGTGGTCGATCCGCAGTCCGTCGCCGTCGGGGCCACCCTGTCCGCCGATTACAGCGACGACGGCCCCGGTTCGCTCGAGAGTGCGGAAGAGTTGCTCACCGTGGACCGCCGGGTGAGCGCCATCTCCTCCATCGCCGCTCGAGTGGTGTACACGTCGACGTCCGGGATCGACGGGTCCACCCAACGAGTCTCCGGCACCATCTTCGCGCCGGAAGGCTCTGCACCCGAGGGTGGTTGGCCGATCATCGCCTACGGTCACGGCACCACCGGCGTGTTGAACGATTGCGGGCCGTCGACCGATCCGGAACTGCTCGGAAGCTCGCAGATCGTGGCAGCGCTGGTTCGCTCCGGATACGTGGTCGCGGTCTCGGACTACCAGGGTCTCGGTCTGGACGGCACGTATCACCCGTACCTCGATGCGAGGACCGTCGGGAACAACCTGATCGATTCGGTTCGTGCGGCCCGCAAGTTGGTGCCCGATACGTCGACCCGCTGGGCATCGTTCGGTGGTTCGCAGGGTGGTCAGGCAGCCTGGGCGGCAAACGAACTCGCGCGCAGCTACGGAGCGGGACTCGACATGGTCGGGTCGGTCAGTCTGGTGCCGGCAGCAGACATCACCGGCCTGGCGGCCGCAGCCGCCGACGGCACACTCACCGACGACCAGAAGCCGCTTTTGCAGTGGGTGCTCGTGGGCCTGTCGCAGGCCCATCCCGAGCTGGATCTGGACGATTACCGCCGCGGCATCGTCGCCGAGAAGTGGGACGAGCTCTCGGCATGCGGGGGCGTCCTCGCGGCCGACCGTACGTCGCTGGCCGCGCAGATCGGCGACGACGATCTGCGGCCGGCAACGCCGGAGGCCACCGCGGTTCTCGAGGGATACCTGCGGGAGATGAGTCTGCCGAAGTCTCCTGCTGCTGCGCCGATGCTGGTGATCTACGGCGGTGAGGACACGTTGATCTCCCAGGCGTGGACCGACACCGCCATCGGTGCCGGCTGCGCCGCAGGCGACACCATTCAGTATGTGCTCCAACCGAATTCCGGTCACGCAGACATCGACGGTGCTGCTGCGTTCGGCTGGCTCGGCGACCGGTTCGCCGGTACCGAGGCCGTCAACTTCTGCCCAGTACCACCACCAGCGCCGTGACCTGAAGAAGGTACCCATGACTGCTACTCCAGACAGCACCGCAGCCGCAGCGACTGCGCCCGCGCCTTCGGTGGCCGGTGAGTCCAAGCGTCCCGCGCGCATCGTCGGCCTCGACGGCCCGCGTGGCTTCGCGTGCCTGTGCGTGCTCGCGGTCCACGTCGGTGGCCATTACTCACCGCAGACCGTGCTCACGTACAAGTTGGGGTTGCTGGGGCAGGGCCTGATCTTCTTCTTCGCGCTGTCGGGATTCCTGATCTTCCTGCCGATGGTGCGAAAGTTGTTCGCAGGCAAGCCGATGCCGAACAACTTCAGCTACGCGATGCATCGCCTGCTTCGAGTGTTCCCGGCCTATCTGTTCATCTTCCTGTTCGCGAACTTCGTGATGCGAGCGGTGTTCGTGGAGAACGCGGCCGTCGCCGAACGGCATTTCACCGACAACGGTCTGGGCATCCTCACCGATCCGCTCACGCTGCTGGCAAATCTGACGCTGCTGCACTCGTACATTCCGAGCATGCTGCAAACCGGGATCAACCCATCGTGGTCGCTCTCCCTGGAGTTCGCGTTCTACCTTGCGCTGCCACTGCTGACGGGCATCGCGTTCTATCTCCGCAAGCGCACGTCCATCTCGGCACCGGTGCTGGCGATGATCCCGGTGGTGATCATGTTCGTCATCGGTATCACCGGAAAGCTCTACACCGCCTCGCTCGTCGGGCCGTCGGGCATCACCGACCCGAAGTTGTTGGATTGGGGTCCCAACCAGGTCGCGGTGCTCAGTCGCAGCTTCTGGTCGCTGGCAGACAATTTCACCTACGGGATGCTCGCTGCAGTGGTGTTCGTCGCCATCGACAACGGGATGTTGAAGGGCGCGATCGCCACCAGGATGCGCTGGTGGACCGGACTCGCCATGATCCCCACCGCCGCGATCTCGCTGAAACTCATCGACGACAATTCACGCTGGCAGAGCTCCACCGTTGCATTCGGCTCGGCGCTGCTGATCCTGTTCATCATCGTGCCGCTGGCACGTGGGGAGAAGTCGCTGCTCGCCGAACGTGCCGACTGGTCACCGCTGAGCTATGTCGGCATGATCTCGCTCAGCGTCTACCTGTGGCACTTCCCCATCCTGATCATGGTGGGGCGCTTCGGGTGGATGGCCGGGGACAGCCCCCTGGGGCTCTTGCGGAACTTCGTGCTGGTGGGCGCGATCAGTATCGCGTTCGGGTCATTGACGTATCGATTCATCGAAAAGCCCGGTCTGACGTACGCGCGTCGGTTCAAGGCCTCCAAGTAGTGACGTGACGACGACGCGGCGGTGGTTGGCAGCACTGTTGCTGCTACCCCTGCTTTCCGGGTGCGCGGTCGTTGTGCCCGTCGCCGGGCAGGTGCAGGGAGCCCTCGCGGCGGTGATGCGCGGGTCGGACCCCCAACCGATGGTGATCGCGGATCCGGGAACCGGTAGCGGGTCCATCGTCAGTGCCGAGACCATGCCCAATCTGCCGATCCAGGTGCGGCTTTCGGGCGTGAACGCGGCGCGGGTGGTGTACCGCTCGGTGCAACCGGGGGTGGGCGAGCGCGAGGTATCGGGCACGGTGTTCACCCCGTCCGGCGAGGCACCCGAGGGCGGTTGGCCCGTCATCTCCTACGCCCACGGCACCACGGGTATCGAACAGGCATGCGCTCCGTCGCGGTCCGCGTCGCTGCTGGGGGCCTCGGCGCTCGTACAGGGTTACACCACAGCCGGATTCGCGGTGGCCATCACCGACTACGAGGGACTCGGGCATCCGGGCAACCATGCGTACCTGGACAACATCACCGCCGGCTACGACGTCATCGATGCCGTACGGGCACTGCGGACGGTCTTTCCCGATGTGGGTACGCAGTGGGCTGCGTTCGGCGGATCGCAGGGCGGGGGTGCCGCGTGGGCGGCGAACGAACTCGCCGATTCCTACGCTCCCGAGCTGGATCTGGTCGGCGCGGTCGCGCTGGCACCGGGGGCGAACATGGTGGGGCTGGTGGACAAGGCCATCGCGGGAACACTGACCGACGATCAAGGCCCTCTGCTGCAGTGGGTACTGGAGTCGTTGGCGCGACGCGACCCGGCTCTGAACCTCGACGACTACCGCAGTGGCGAGGCCGCTCAGGACTGGGCCGCGCTCACCGGCTGCACGCCGGACAAGGCCGTTGCCCGTGAGGACGCGGTGAACAGGCTCGGCGACAAGGACTTCGCCCCGAAATCCGATGCGGCCGCGGATTCCCTCCGGCGCGCGCTGGCGGCGATGGCCGTGCCACAGGGACCGGCGTCGGCACCGATGTTGGTGGCCTACGGTGATGCCGATACGTACATCGATGCGGCGTGGACCGACGCGGCTCTCGCGCGGGCCTGCGGGTACGGAGACGTCATCACCATCGATCGTCAGGCGGGGCGGGGGCACGGGGATGTGAACGGCGACGCCGTCAATCAGTGGATAGGGGATCGTTTCGCCGGGGTACCGGCGCAGAACGACTGCACGTGAGTAGGGGGAGCGTCATGGGGTTTCGGCAGAACGCGAAGGTGCGAGCGAAAGACGTCGTGAAGAAGCGTCTCGGACGCGGCATTCCGGTGGAACCGATCGACGAGTCGTATCTGGTGGTTGCGATTCTGGGCCAGTCCAATGCCCACGGTGCCGGCGTCGGATTCGACGGGGCAGGCCTGGATGCGCCGCATCCACGGGTGCATCAGTGGGCCGCGTCGGGCCGGTCGAAGAACACCATCGTGGCGGGCAGCAATCCTCTGTTTCACGAGGTGCCCTCCAAGGCAGTCGGATTCGGCCCGACGTTCGCCGCGCACCTCGCCGATGCAACGGGTAGGCCGGTGTTGCTGGTTCCGTATGCGCGCGGTGATTCGGGCTTCGCGCGGATCCACGGCATCTCCTGGGATCCGGCCGATACCGGCGCGCGAGTCAATCTGTTCTGGGATGCACTGCAGCGCATCCGAACAGGGCTGGCGACGAAGCCCGGCAACGAGCTCGCCGCGGTGCTGTGGCATCAAGGTGAGAGCGATGTGCCGCTGCTGACCGCGCCGGTGTACGCGGAGAAGCTCGACAGCCTGATCGACACGCTCCGCGGCGAGTTCGGCGACGTTCCGTTCGTGGTGGGCCAGATGGTGCCCGACGAGATCGAATCGGGGGAGGCGAACTACGCCGCCATCGATGCGGTGCATGCCGATAGTCCCCGGCGCAAGGCGAAAGTGGCGTACGTGCCGGGTCCGCGCGGGCTCTACAACAGCGAGACCGAGAAGATCCACTACAACGGCGAGGGGCAACGGGAACTGGGACGCCGAATGTGGGAGGCCTTCGCAGACATCTCTCCGAACGTACGGCGTTCGACCGACAATGCTTGACACACGAGGTGAATGTGGCACTAATAGGTGGTCGACAAAGGCCGGAATGGGGGCTTCCGGGAGAATTCGGCAACGCGGGGGACGCGTGCGGTTAATGCAGTAGAAACATGTAACGACCTGCGGGTTCTCGCCGATCAACACACCGTTACCAAGTGACACAATAAGCACGAAAAGATAATCTGCACGACGGGGTGGCACGGAGCTGTGCCGATCACGCAAGGGTTCGGCAACGCGTAAGTACCGAGGGGAAGCAAGTGTCAGTCAGCGATCTGGAAGCGCAGAGTTCGGTTGTCTCGCGGCGTGATGCACGACGGTTACGCAGAACGACATCGCGTCGTGAATGGGAGACTCACTACACCGAGGGCCTCCGTGTCACCGATACGGTGGTCGTCCTCGGCGCGGTGACGGTTGCGCAGATCATCCGCTTCGGCGAGATCGATTTTCGTGAACCGTGGTCCGTCATCGGCTACCTCGGGATATCCGGAGTGCTCGCGATTCTGTGGCTGACGTTTCTCGCCATCTTCCGCACCCGTTCGCCACGGGTGATCGGCAACGGCTCGGAGGAGTACCGCCGCATCGTGTCGGCCACGTTCCGGCTCTTCGGAACCATCGCGATCCTCTCCCTGCTGTTCCAACTGGACATCGCCCGTCTGTATCTCGCGATCGCACTGCCCGTCGGCCTGATCGGACTTCTACTCAGTCGGTGGGTGTGGCGAAAAGTGGTGTCACGCAAACGTGCTCGTGGCGGATACCAGACCTCGGTACTCATCGTCGGCAGCCGCAGCTCGGCTCTCGCCATGGCCAAGTCGTTCGAGCGTTCGCCCGAGGCCGGCTACAGCGTGGTCGGGATCTGCCTACCCAACTACGAGCCCGGCAACGACACGTCCTTCACCGTCGACGGCGTCGAGATCCCGGTGCTCGGTGACGAGCATAGCGTCGTCGAGGCCATCGAGACCTCCGGCGCAGACACCGTGGCGGTGACTGCCACCGAACACATCGGCCATCGCGGACTGCGAAAGATGGTGTGGGATCTGGAGAAGAAGAAGGTCGACCTCGTGGTCTCGCCCGGCGTGGTGGACGTCGCCGGTCCCCGTCTGGTGATGCGTCCGGTGGCGAACTTCCCGCTCATCCATGTCGAGAAGCCGCAATACAACGGTGCGAAGCGATTCGGCAAGACGGCGTTCGACTTCCTGTTCGCCGCCTCGGTCCTCCTGCTGATCTCGCCGGTCCTGATCACTCTCGCCGCAATCATCAAGCTCACCAGCAAGGGCTCGATCTTCTACAAGTCCGAGCGAATGGGCATCGACGGCAAGCCATTCCAGATGATCAAGTTCCGCAGCATGGTGCAGGACGCCGACAAGCGCGTCCAGGAACTTGCCGCCCTCAACGAAGGGGCGGGCGGGGTGTTGTTCAAGATGCGCGACGACCCACGGGTCACCCGGGTGGGCAAGGTGATGCGCAAGTTCAGCCTCGACGAGCTGCCGCAGTTCGTCAACGTGCTCAAGCGCGAGATGAGCGTGGTGGGTCCGCGGCCGCCGCTGCGCAGCGAAGTGGAAACGTACGACGGCGACGTGCGTCGTCGACTGCTCGTCAAGCCGGGTATCACCGGGCTGTGGCAGGTGAGTGGCCGATCGGATCTGTCGTGGGAGGAGAGCGTTCGCCTCGATCTCTCGTACGTCGAGAACTGGTCCATGACAGGGGATCTGCTCATCATCGCCAAGACCGCGGTCGCAGTTGCCAAGAGCGACGGTGCGTACTAGTTCGAGGACGCTCACCCTGCGGACGGTCGGTTTTGTTCGTACCATGACGCAATGACAACTGTTTCGGAGAACGGACGTGACGTGACCATGGCGGAGAATACGTTTCACGACTTCCTGGCCGATCGCATCGATGTGATCGCCAAGGTTCATCTGAACAGGTCCACCTCGCTGCACGCGGTGATCTCCGACAGCGTCGATGCTTACACCTCGGCATTCGCGGAGTACCACGGCACCGACGTCCCTTTGGATCTACTCGCTCCCGAGGTCCGCTCCGAATTGAGCGATTTCATCCACCGCTGCGCCGAGGCCGTCGAAGAACCGGAGAACCCGCAGTTTCCCGTTCGTCGCTGAACACCCTTCCTGTTTGACCATCTGCTCGAGGGGTAACTCCCTGATGCTCATGTGCAGTTCAGCTCGGTGTATCCGGTCGTTTGCCTTGAGCACTCAGTGTCGTACCGATACTGCGGCTTTGTCGTGGTTGCGGTCGAAACCAAGGAGATTGCCGGAGTATGCGCATCACAGTGTTCGGAACCGGGTATCTCGGTGCCACCCATGCGGCTTGTATGGCCGAGCTGGGGCACGACGTACTCGGCGTCGACGTGGACGAGGCGAAACTACGCAAGCTCGAGGCCGGCGAGGTTCCCTTTTGGGAGCCTGGGCTCCGGGAGGTGCTCCAGCGCAATATCGCGGCTGGCCGTCTGCGTTTCACATCCTCGTACGAGGAGGCGGCCGAGTTTGCCGAGATCCACTTTCTGGGTGTCGGTACTCCTCAGAAGAGGGGCGAGTACGCGGCAGACATGAAGTATGTCGACTCAGTGGTCGAGACGCTCGCGCCGCTGTTGACCAAGCCGGCTGTGATTTTCGGTAAGTCGACCGTCCCCGTGGGTACAGCAGAGCGGCTTGGACATATGGCGCGCGAGCTGTCACCGGCCGGTAGTGGCGTCGAGATTGCCTGGAATCCGGAGTTCCTGCGTGAAGGCTTTGCCGTCAAGGACACGCTGCGACCCGACCGCCTGGTGCTCGGCGTGGATCGCGCCCGTCCGGGACGCGCCGAGGAGCTCGCCCGCGAGGTGTACGCGCAGCTGCTCGACGAGAAGATTCCGTTCCTGGTCACCGACCTGGCCACGGCCGAGCTGGTCAAGGCATCGGCCAACGCGTTCCTGGCCACCAAGATCTCGTTCATCAACGCCATTGCGGAAGTCTGTGAGGCCGCGGGTGCAGATGTCACCGTGCTCGCCGACGCCATCGGCCACGACGAGCGCATCGGCCGCAAGTTCCTCAATGCCGGCATCGGCTTCGGCGGCGGCTGCCTGCCCAAGGACATCCGGGCGTTCATGGCTCGGGCCGGTGAACTGGGCGCTGATCAGGCGCTGACGTTCCTGCGTGAGGTCGACAACATCAACATGCGACGCCGCACACGCATGGTGGAGTTGGCGCGTGAGGCGTGTGGGTCTCTTCTCGGTGCACGGGTCGCTGTGCTGGGTGCCGCCTTCAAGCCCGACTCGGACGACGTTCGTGATTCACCGGCCCTGAACGTGGCCGGGCAGATCCAGCTCCAGGGTGCCGCGGTCAACGTGTACGACCCCAAGGCCATGGAGAACTCCCGTGCCCTGTTCCCCACCCTGACCTACAGCAGTTCTGCGCTCGAGGCCTGCGAGGGCGCCGACGTGGTGCTGGTGCTGACCGAGTGGAAGGAATTCAAGGCACTCGCTCCGAAGGATCTGGAGGGTGCGGTGCGCAGCAAGACATTGATCGACGGGCGCAACTGCCTGGACCCGGAACAGTGGCGCGCGGCGGGATGGAACTACCGCGGGTTGGGGCGTCCCTGATCGCGGTGGGCGAGGACGTTTTTTGAAATTCATTCAAGGGAATGAATTTCGGAACTACGGGGGCATCTCCGGCGGAATCCAATTTTAACGCCGGTTATCGGCCCGTATCGGGCACTTCGCTGGCTTCGGCCTGCATCTCGGGGTGACATACCCTTTATCGGCAGTAGGCGCACGCTGCGCTATGTGATAGATGCCCCCAAAAACAACTTCGATACCTGTGACTGGTCACAGTTCACGTTCAATCCGCTTGCTGCAGAGCAGTTTTGGGCGGAAAAATTGCTAGCGGTGTTCGATTGTTCTCGCGGATCGCAGCATTACCTTCGATGTGGTAAACAACGTCAATGCTGTTATTGGTTTGTGATCTGTACCGCTCGCGTGGTGGTACATCGAACGGCATGGGACTATTTCAATTCGATACCAGTCGCACAGCGGATGGGTATCGATCGGATTCATCCGCTCGCCGGTGGCGTGCGTACTAGTGCAGAGGAGGGGAGCACGTGGCAACTGTCGGGGCTGCACACCGCTCTCTCTGGGGATCTCCCCGTCGTTCGGACGTGGTGGCAACGCGCACGCTGACGTCGCGGCACGTGTGGGAGCGCCAGTACATCGCGCGCCTGCGGGTGACCGATGTACTGGTCGTGATCCTGTCCGTTGCTTTGGCCCAGATCGTGCGGTTCGGAGATGTCGAGACCACGGACTTGCTCTCGACCATGACGTACACCGGCGTCTCCGTCGCACTGGCCGGACTGTGGATCGCGTTCCTCGCGATCTTCCGCACCAGATCGCCTCGCGTCATCGGAAACGGTGCCGAAGAGTACCGCCGCATCGTGTCGGCCACTTTCCGCCTGTTCGGGGTGATCGCGATCGCGTCGCTGCTCTTCCGGATCGACATCGCACGGCTCTACCTCGCTATCGCTCTACCGGTCGGACTTCTCGCACTGCTCTTGACCCGTTGGGCCTGGCGCAAGATCGTCACCCGACTTCGCGGCAAGGGCGAGTACAAGACCTCAGTCCTGATCGTGGGGAGCCGTGCGGCGGCGGTGTCGATGGCGCAGTCGTTCGAGAAGTCTGCGTCTGCGGGGTACGCGGTGGTCGGAATTTGCATGCCCGGCTACGAGGCTCCGCGGGACGGCGTGGTTCACGTCGAAGGCACCGAGATTCCGGTGCTGGGCGATGAGCACGACGTTCTCGACGCCATCGAAGAATGCGGTGCCGACACGGTTGCCGTGACGGCCACCGAGCACCTCGGCCACAAGGGCATCCGAAAGATGATCTGGGATCTCGAGAAGAAGGACGTCGACCTTGTGGTCGCGCCGGGTGTCGTCGATGTGGCCGGCCCCCGACTGGTGATGCGGCCCGTTGCCGGCTTCCCGCTGATTCACGTCGAGAAGCCGCAGTACAACGGCGCGACGCGGTTCAGTAAGACCGCATTCGACCTCACCTTCGCGGCACTGGTGTTGGTGCTGATCTCACCGATCCTGCTGGCGGTGGCCATCGCGGTGAAGGCAACGAGTCGTGGCCCGGTGTTCTACAAGTCCGAGCGCATGGGAATAGACGGCAAGCCTTTCTCGATGATCAAGTTCCGCAGCATGACCGTCGATGCGGACAAGCAGGTTGCGAACCTTCTTGATCAGAACGAGGGTGCCGGCGGGGTTCTGTTCAAGATGCGTGACGATCCGCGGGTGACCCCGGTCGGCAAGGTGCTGCGGCGTTTCAGTCTCGATGAGTTGCCCCAGTTCATCAACGTGCTCAAGCGTGAGATGAGTGTGGTGGGGCCGAGGCCTCCGCTGCGGCGTGAGGTGGAGACCTACAACGGTGAGGTTCGACGGCGATTGTTGGTCAAGCCGGGAGTCACGGGTCTGTGGCAGGTCAGTGGACGATCCGACCTGTCGTGGGAAGAGACTGTGCGGCTTGATCTTTCGTATGTCGAGAATTGGTCGATGGTGGGGGATCTGTTGATCATCGCCAAAACGGCTCGAGCCGTCGTTGACAGCGATGGAGCTTACTGATGATTCAGACGCGCCATCATCACTTTGCTCCCGGATTATCGGAAACTCACCGGGAATTCCTGGGTTACGGAACCCATCATCGTGCCTTTCTTCGGTCGAAGCTGTACACCTACGTCGTAATGTTTGGCGTGAATTGGGTACCTCGCCTCTCGGATGTGGCCGCGCGTATGAGTGTGGTCAAAGTGCTATCTGCGCTGTGAATTAAGGTAAAGGCTTCGAGAAATGCAAGATCACAAGCGCCAATGTGCGACAACGACGAAAGTCGGGGGATGCTCGATAATGAAGCCTCACAATCGTAACGTGACTGATCAAAAGATCGTACTTCACGTATCCGAGGCGTACGGCGGGGGCGTGCAAGCAGCCATTCAACGGTACGCCAATAATTCGCCGGGACTCAATCACCGCTTGATAGTCCGAGACCGCGTAGCGCATGACATCGATTCGGATTTCTCAATCGAAACCGTCAATTACGAAGGTTCGGTCGGTGGATTCCTTCTGGCTGCTCGCCGTCATATTTTGGATCTGCGACCCGAGGTCGTCCATCTACATTCAAGCTTCGCCGGTCTACTCAGAGTCTTCGACTTCGGACCTGACATTCAGATTGTCTACACACCACACGCATATGCGTTCCTCCGACAGGATTGCTCCCTAATTTCGCGATGGATGTTCAGGATCGTTGAGATGGCGCTTAGTGTCCGTCGACAGACTATTGCCGCCATAAGTCCTTTTGAGGCTGCTCAGGCAGCGGTACTGGCAGGGCGGCAGACAAGGGTCAAGTACTTACCTAATATTGTAGAGCAAATTAATCATAATCCGCAGCGATGTCTAATTGATAGAGCCAAAGCTGAGGTCGTTATGGCCGGCCGAATCTCCCCTCAAAAGGATCCTCTATTTTTTGCAGAGGCCGCCCGAAAGTCGAAGTCAGACGTGCGTTGGACGTGGATCGGAGACGGAGATCCAGAAGCAAGGGCTGCGTTAAACGAGGCTGGAGTCTTCGTTACTGGGTGGCTACCAAACGCGCTCGTCATGAAGCATCTCGGATCGGCTGATTTGTACCTACACACCGCACGATGGGAGGGCGCACCAATAACGCTTCTCGAAGCGGCGGCGCTCGGAACTCCTATACTTGCGCGCAAAGTCGAGTCGATGGTTGGGCTGGGCTATCCATTCGCAGGCGAAACCCCTTCCGACGTCGCAAAGGCAGTTGATCGCTTTTTCTCTGACAGTTCGTACCACGAACAGACGCGCAAACTCACCGACGAGTCGGTACGGGTGCACACGTCTGAAGCGCAATCACAGGCGTTAACAATATTGTATGGGGGTGAGCGTTGAGGGTTCTAATGCCAGGCCGAATTCTGAACAAAAACGTTGGCGGCAACACGACTTACGCTCGATGTTTATCGGACGGGCTTACCCGTCGGGGAGTTACTGTCGACGCTGTACCCCACTTCAGTAACCCTGCACTCACCATGGTGTCCGAGACCGTCGCCGGTATGTCGCGCAGAGACGGCGATGTGATTCACTACGTGGCCGATACCGGTCCGCTTTTTCAAACACGCCTGCCATCAGTCGTTACTGTTCACGGCGTCGCAAGTAGATGGCTAGACGGAGTACGCAGCTCCAGTCAGGAAAAGATCTGGCGAGGCCGTGTTCGCCGAGCCATCGACTGTACGGACGCGTTGATTACCGTCTCGTCGTCAAGTGCGGACGACATCGCTGCAGTATTCGACATATCGCTGGGAAGCATAACGGTTATACCACACGGAATTGATGCTGATAATTTCGCACGAAAGGCGACCCTAAGCAAAAAGGTTCGTGATCTGATTCCCGAAAAATACCTTCTTTACGTGGGTAATATCGAGCCACGCAAGAACATTCAACAACTAGTGAAGGCAATGCAACTTTCACCTGCTCGTGGGATGGGAGTTCCACTTGTTATAGCAGGAAAGCCTGCATGGAACTACGATGCCGAAATGGCAGCAATCCAGCATGATGCGGACGTCATCTATCTGGGATTCGTATCTGACACCGACCGAGTCGCGCTGATGCAGCAATGTGCGCTATTTGTCTTCCCAAGCAGGTATGAGGGATTCGGATTTCCCGTGTTGGAAGCCATGGCGGCAGGCGCCCCAGTCCTTACGACGCACGGTGGTGCGTTAAGAGATGTGGCTGGTCCGTCGAAGATCCTGAAAGGATACGGAGCTGAGTCCATTGCGTACGGCGTCGAGGACGCGCTGACAGACGACACCTGGCGGACCAATGTGGTGGATCGAGGTCGTGAATGGAGTTCTGCATACACATGGGACGAGAGCGTCGACGCACATCTATCAATCTATAACGCGTTAGGGAAGAAATGAAAGTTGCCGTTCTGCATTGCTATAGCGCCAAAAACGCAGGCGACGGCTTGCTGGTGGACGAAACACTCAGCCTTATTCGAGACGCCTTCGGATCCACCGTCAAAATCGTTATGGCGGCGTCCCACCCGATGACCTTCGATAATCTAGATGTTGAAATAGTCGACTCTGGGGTGTCTTGGTCCGGTTACAGCTCGAAGTACCTTCGGTTCCTGAGATCCTTGGATTCGTTTGATCTCGTGGTGGCGGTCGGCGGGGGATATCTAAGAGGCGGCTTCCTAGTCGAAACTGTGAAGACAGTCTTGGTTCACGGGCCGCAATTGACCGCGGCAGCGAGGACCCGCGCCCCCTCAATGTATTTGCCACAGAGCGTCGGACCAGCTGGGTCGGTCGGCAAGCGACTACTTTCCACCCGCATGCGCAAGATCGACAGCTTCTACGTCCGTGATGATCGAAGTTTGCGCGACTTTGGCATTGCAGGTGTCAGCAGGTCGAGTGACTTGGCCCTTCTTCAGATGATAAAGCTCCAGCGCACTAGGTCGGACGTCTTCGCTACCCCAGTCCTATCGATACGAGCAGTCCGTGGAAAGATAAGTCCTTTAGTACTAGATCTTGCCCGTCAGCTTGACGTTTTCGATGGGTACATCCAAAGTGCCACAGGTGGAAACGACGATACAGATGCAATGACGTCAGTAGGTCCCCGGGAGATATTGTCCCGTCCACAACTTATGTCCGATGAGGGGCAGCCGAGAGTGGTCATTGCAGTTCGTCTCCATGCTGCACTTATGGCAATTCGCGCTGGCCACTTTGTGATTCACCTGGCATATGAGAGAAAGGGATTCGGTGCCTTCAATGATTTGGGACTCGAACAGTATGTACACAACGTCAACATGTTTGAGCCAGTGAGGGTTATACGGCAAGTCAAACGGCTTATTGAAAGTCCGGAAGAGCGCGCGCTATATAGATCGACAGTTCAATCTGCCGCCGAACGTCTTGCGCCGATTCGTCAGCATCTGCTTCAAGAGATGCGGAAAATGGGAGATTTTAGTGGAGTAGGTATCGAATGAGCGGAACTGCCAACCAGCGTCTCGATACAGTCGCAGCTTATCCAATTTTATCGTCAAACGTTGATTTTCGACTAGAGGTCGAAGTCGAGATGGCTTTACCTTGTAGCGGGATTATCAGTGGAGAGACTGCAGCCTCATGGAGCCCGTAGCACCAGCCACCACCCCCGGCCCTCTCGTAGGCAGACTGATGAAGGGGGGTCTTCCAGCCATTGCCGCGAGTGCATTTGTGGCGTTTGTTCCGATTATCGGGTCGGCATACTTGAGCGTGGACGAATATGCTGTTTGGGCGCTGGCTGCAACACTGTCGACCATATTTATTGTATTTGATTTTGGGACCCCAACACTGGCTACCAAGCTTGCAGGGGCGAATAAGTTGGACTTCCGTACTGCACTCACGTTGTCCGCGCTTTCTGCGATTCCTCCAATTGTGCTGGGCTGCGTCGCTATCGCTGTCTGGCCGCACTACGCTCATGCAGCCAACCTTGTAACGGACAATTCAAGTGCTACGCACCTGATACTGTTGGTTTCGGTAGGCGGTGTTTTCCGAAGTATTGGGATAGTCTACGGTGCGGCTGCATTGGGGCGATCTCACTTCATGCGACGGACAGCGATTCTATTTCTGGGAGGGTCCATTCAGCTGATCGCTACTATAGTGTCGCTCGAATCCGGCTTCGGTATAGTCTCGCTTGGAATCGGCATAATTTCTGCAGGCTTCTTGCAGTTTGTGATCGGATTTGCACTCGAAGGGCAGCCCTCCCGCAACGATCCGCGACTCAGACGCGACGAGTCCGTATCTGTGAAAAATACAATTATCCTTTTTATGAAAACCCGACTTTTAGTCGCAACACTGGGTTTGTTTATCACGCAACTCGATAGATGGGGCCTGGGATTGATAGGAAATCCAAGTCTCCTTGCGAAATATGACATAGCTACTAGATTCATAATGATCCCCAAAATCATCATCATAGCCTTGGCCGCCGGTCTGGTCGCAGATTCAAGCAGGCTGAACGACAAGTCGCAGGGGCGACTGTTGCTCTTTCGAGTCCAGAAGTTGGTGATATTCGCTACGGTTCCTCTGCTGGCTGCCGCGTCGGTGGTTGCATTCCTGGCTCAAGAGACTGCAATCGGGGCCGTGCCATCATTGCTTGTAGTGACCTTGGTTGCCGTGGCACATGGATCAAATTGCCTAACTATTGCACCAGTGAATATCTTGTCAGGAATAGGCCGACCGGACTTCGAACTACGCTATCTTCTTCCGCTCGCGTGTGTTGTAGCGATTTCTTACGGTGTAGGAATTATCTCAGGAAATGGGATCGTCCAGATCTCTATCTGGGCTGGCGCTATGGTGATATCTTCGATTTGGTTTTCCGTAGTGTCCAACAAATATATCAACGAGGTGCTCTCATGATTGACCGCATTCTGCGTGTCGTGGACCCAGTGCGCTATCGAAAGCGCCAGCTTCGGCGGTTGACCGATGCCGGCCGCGTGTCAATTGGTGATCACAGCTATGGCGTTCCAATACTTCACCTTTACGACAACGACGCAGATACATCTCTCCATATTGGTAAGTACTGCTCGATAGCAGCTGAGGTGAATATATTACTGGGCGGCAATCATCCAACAGACCGAATCACTACTTTTCCTTTGCGACACAAACTTGGACTTCCAGGCGCTGGCACCGATGGATACCCATCTAGCAAAGGGGATGTGCGGATTGGGAATGACGTCTGGATCGGATTCGGCGTCACGATCGTATCGGGTGTCAAGATCGGCGACGGAGCCGTGGTAGCTGCAGGGAGCAGCGTAGTCGGCGACATCCCGCCGTACGCAATAGTCGGAGGCAACCCCGCAAAAATTATTCGGATGCGATTCGACAAGGTTGTCGTCGAGCAGTTAATGACGATGAGGTGGTGGGATTGGAGCGATGAGAGCATAATCCAGAATTGCTCGGATCTTGTTGCCTTGGACATGCCGGAGGCGTTATCTCGTTTGAAACGGATTACAGAGGGGGGGTATACGGCTTGACGATGACAGCTTCTTTAAATGTTCAGGTGCGCTCGTATTTACCCGGAAGGATTGTCCGTATTGGTCTCCTCCTTTTTGCAACGTTGGCGGCCCTAGTCCCTGTAGACTTTGTGCGAGTCACTCAGGGGTGGCTCTACCTGTCTTTGGCTAGTTTGGCATTGGGTGCAACAGGAGCCCTTTGGGTAGTCTCTAAAAAAGAGACCGTAATAGTCCGTCCAGTGATTGTGTTTGTACTTATAGTGCTCTGCCTGAATCAGGTAGTGAGGCTGAACCCGATAGGATTCGTCACCTTGTGGGCGCCCATTGTCTTGGGTATCGGCGTTGCGCTTTCTGTGAAACGGCCATTGTCGATTCTTGTTTGGGCGTCAGTTTTTTTGTCAGTTTCGATGCTCGTGGATTTATTTCTCAAGGATCACGTTTTCGGCAGGATATTCGGTACGGATAACTATGTCGCGTATTCACAAGATGTCTTTCGAGCTAGAGGAATTGTGGGGCAGCCTGTTCCCGCAAGCATGGTCGCGGTCGCACTCGCGGCGGGCGCTATGTTGCTTTCTGCTGATTTGCGCCGGCACCGTAATTTCATTCGAGCCGTTATTGTCCTATCGGTATCGGTGTCGGTGTTTGCATCAGGTACGCGTTCTGCGGTTCTGTGCGCTGTAGCGATGGCGCTTGTTGTCCTCTTAGCGAATTATATCCGTGGGCGATCCGGTGGTCTGAAGATCGGGAATATCGCAGCCTGGGCGACTCCTTTGGCGGCAGCTGTAGTTTTAGGAGCGGTTACTTTTGCTTGGAATGCTTTAGCTACTCAGCGGGTATTCAGCTTCTCAACGCTATCGGGTTCAGCCTCGCTTGATAATCGGAACTACGCTGCACTTGTTTTCGATGATTGGAGTGCGAGCTGTCGAGGCACATGTAAATTCTTCGGGTCAGGGGCACGGACTCTACTTGAGGCGCTCAGCAGTGGGTTGGGATTCAGGGGCTTCACCACGGTGGACAACCTATTCTTGAGTCTACTCTGGGATTTCGGCATCAGCTTGCTACTCGGTGTCTTGGTCTTTGTGGTAATAGCAGTGCGAGTGCTGATTAAATCCCCCTTCGCCGTAAACCGGGCTGGCGCTGTTATTGTGCTGTCAATTATCTTTTCTGGACTATTCTACGATGCGCTCTATATCCGTCCGGTTTTGTTGCTTTTTGGAATTGGTATCGGTTTGATTGGTCTCAAGTGTACTGAAAATGAAAGGGTTGATCGTGAAGCGGAACGCTAGTGTCGACGTGATAATAGTATGCTTTAACTCTGACCCTGTTCTGCTTAAGGGCTGCGTTGATTCGGTGTTCTCTTCTTATTCAGAGTCGAACATTCCAGGAATTGTCATATTGATCGACAATGCCAGCGATATCCCGGTCGAGCACACTATTGATGCGTCTGGTGTGCGCGTTTGTAGAATGGACTCGAATGTTGGTTTCGGGCGTGCAGTCAATCACGGGGTCGCGATTTCTGACGCGGATCACGTTCTGCTGCTAAATCCGGATGCTGCTATAAAGCCAGATGGTATTCGCCGCTTGAGCGATGTGGTGAAGCAGCAGCCGCGTTCGCTCGTCGGTGGGTGGCTGCAACGAGATGGCAAAGTGCAGTCGGACGCCTATATGCAGTGGGACTTCTCTGTCACTCGGCTCTGGAGTCGCGGGAGGTTTGCCTCAACGTTGATGGATTCGGCGTTGGATGTCGTTAATGTCGAAAAAGTCTGTGGTGGGGCATTGTTTGCAGATCGTCGTCTGCTGGCGGAATTGGGCCCGTTCGATCCGAGATTCTTTTTGTACGGTGAAGATGCCGATTTGTCCAGGCGCGCTGCTAGTTTAGGTGTACGCCTTTTGGTGGCGCGACACGCCCCGGTCGAACATATTTCGGCGTCCTCCCAAAAGTCGTACGGGTCTCTGGTTGAACAGGCACGAGCCGATGCGGCAATAAGAATAACTTCGTATCATCGCAATAGGGTCGTTAGTCTTTTGCAGCGATTTGAGCTTTTAGTTATTACGTTGGTAGGGGCTGTGGCAGGCGGTGCTTCCTCGTCTACTCGACGCGCACGGCTGGACCGCCTCAAGCAGGTAAGGCGGTGGGGTCTAATGTATGATGCACCGCCGTACAGTCCCTAACCAGTCTTAATGGGCTGCCAAGGCCGAACGGTTGTCGACGTCACGGTGCGGCTTAAGCGTTCAAGATATTACCCGAATTTCCTGCATTTCGTTCCTCGGACCAACCTGAAGATCCAAAGACAAGGGAGTTGCCGTCATGCAGGGAATCATTCTGGCGGGCGGCACGGGCTCGCGTCTTCATCCGATCACGATGGGCGTCAGCAAGCAGCTGGTCCCGGTCTACGACAAACCGATGATCTACTACCCGCTCTCGACTCTGATCCTGGCCGGGATCCGCGAGATCCTCGTCATCACCACACCCCAGGACGCCGACCAGTTCACGCGTCTGCTCGGTGACGGCTCCCAATTCGGCATCGACTTGACCTACAAGGTCCAACACGAGCCCAACGGACTCGCCCAGGCCTTCGTGTTGGGTGCCGACCACATCGGCACCGACTCCGCGGCATTGGTGTTGGGCGACAACATCTTCTACGGCCCCGGCCTGGGCACCCAACTGTCCCGCTTCGACACCATCGACGGCGGAGCCGTCTTCGCCTACGAGGTCTCCGACCCCACCGCCTACGGCGTCATCGAATTCGATGCGAACCGCAAAGCCATCTCCCTCGAAGAAAAACCCGCCGCCCCGAAATCCAACTACGCCGTCCCGGGGCTGTACTTCTACGACAACGACGTCATCGCCATCGCCCGCGACCTGCAACCGTCCGCGCGTGGGGAATACGAGACCACCGACGTCAACCGCCACTACCTCGAGGCCGGCCGCCTCCAGGTCGAAGTCCTCCCCCGCGGTACCGCCTGGCTCGACACCGGCACCTTCGACTCGCTGCTCGATGCCTCGAACTACGTGCGCACCATCGAACAACGCCAGGGCCTGAAGATCGGGTCCCCCGAAGAGGTGGCGTGGCGACGCGGATTCATCACCGACGACGAACTGCGCGCCCGGGCGGAGACACTCGTCAAATCCGGGTACGGCCACTACCTGCTGGACCTGATCGACCGAGGACACCGAGCATGAGCTTTCGCGAGTTGAGCATCGCCGGTGCCTACGAGTACACCCCACGCCAGTTCGGCGACGATCGCGGTGTGTTCTTCGAATGGTTCAAAGCCGGCCTCTTCGCCGAGACCACCGGGCGGTCGTTGGAGCTGCTGCAGGCGAACTGCTCGGTCTCCGCAGCCGGGGTCCTGCGTGGGATCCACTTCACCACCAACCCACCCGGACAAGCGAAATACGTCACCTGCGCCCGCGGAGCATTCCTCGACGTCATCGTCGACCTCCGGGTCGGATCCCCGACGTTCGGGCAGTGGGACAGCGTGCTGATCGACGACATCGACCGCAAAGCGGTGTTCCTGTCCGAAGGACTCGGCCACGCCATCTTGTCGTTGGAAGACAATTCGACCGTCATGTACCTGTGCAGCCTCGAGTACACCCCGGCCCTGGACCGCGACATCAACCCACTCGACCCGGCCCTGGGCATCGACTGGCCCACCACCGCACGCGACGGATCGCCCCTGACCTACGAACTCTCCGACAAGGACACAGCCGCCCCCACCCTCGCCGAAGCACTCGAACGCGGAGACCTGCCGAACTTTCGCTAGGCTGGAAGCCACTAAACCGAACGGTTTCGGAGAAGTAGCTTTCCGAACAGTCGAAACCCTGGATTGGCTGAGAACGGCGGGCGCTTAGCCCGATTGAGTCCGTAAAATACTGTTGCACAGGGTGATTCCCAGAGTGCGGTTCTGCTGCACCGATGACGGTCCACTTGTACGCTGACCCCAGCATGCATGGTGTGCCTGAACGGAGCAGGTATGAAAAAGGCCTTCATCACGGGAATTACCGGTCAGGATGGCTCCTATTTGGCGGAGCTCCTGTTGTCCAAGGGTTACGAAGTACACGGCTTGATCCGCCGTGCGTCGACTTTCAACACCTTGCGCATCGAGCATCTGTACGTGGACCCGCATGTGTCTGCAGCAAAGCTGTTCCTTCACTACGGCGACCTCAGCGATGGCACGCGAATGTTGATGCTCATGGCAGATATTCGGCCCGACGAGGTGTACAACCTCGCTGCGCAGTCACACGTTCGGGTCAGCTTCGACGAGCCCGAACATACTGGCGACACAACAGGAATCGGATCCATACGACTCCTCGAAGCAGTAAGGCTGGCTGGAGTGAAGTGCCGCTTCTATCAAGCATCGAGCTCTGAGATGTTCGGTGCCAGTCCACCGCCGCAGAACGAAGACACCCTGTTCTATCCGCGCTCGCCGTACGGAGCTGCGAAGGTCTACTCCTATTGGGTGACTCGGAACTATCGCGAAGCCTATGGACTCTTCGCAGTCAACGGAATCCTGTTCAACCACGAATCGCCCCGGCGTGGCGAGACATTCGTGACTCGCAAGATCACTCGGGCGGTTGCGCGAATCAAGGCCGGCGTCGAGAGCCACCTCTACATGGGCAACCTCGATGCCATCCGAGACTGGGGGTACGCACCCGAATACGTGGAAGGGATGTGGCGGATGCTGCAAGCCGATCGGCCTCAGGACTACGTGCTCGCTACCGGCGGTAGCTACACGGTGAAGGATTTTCTGACAGTGGCATTCGAGCATGCGGGTCTCGATTGGCGGCAGTACGTGGAATTCGACGATCGCTATCTCCGGCCGACCGAGGTGGACGCGCTGGTCGGAGACGCCAGCAAAGCAGAGGAAGAACTCGGGTGGAAGGCATCGGTGCACGCTCCCGAACTCGCGCGCATCATGGTCGATGCGGATTGTGAGGCACTCGCCCACGAAGGACAGCCCTGGATCGACACACCGGTGATGAAGGACTGGCCATGAGTACACTGGAGTCGACGCAGAGATCCAGAACAATCGATCGTGATGCAACGTTCTACGTCGCGGGCCACAAAGGACTGGTGGGCTCGGCCGTCTGGCGACACCTCGACAGCCACGGCTTCACCAACCTGATCGGAGAGACCTCGACCGATCTGGACCTTCGTGACCGTACTGCGGTGTTCGACTACATCGAGCAGAACAAGCCAACCAACCTTGTACTGGCTGCGGCCAAAGTGGGCGGAATCCTGGCGAACAGCACCTATCCCGTCGACTTCATCTCCTCGAACCTGCAAGTGCAGGTCAACGTACTCGACGCAGCGCTACAGTTCGGTGTCGAACGTGTTCTTTTCCTCGGCTCGTCCTGCATCTACCCCAAGCATGCAGCGCAACCGATCAAGGAGGAATACCTCCTCACCGGTCCTCTCGAGCCGACCAACGATGCCTACGCAATCGCCAAGATCGCAGGAATTCTTCAGATTCAGTCGGTGCGCAAGCAGTACGGACTGCCCTGGATATCCGCAATGCCGACAAACCTGTACGGACCTGGAGACAATTTTTCACCGCAAAGCTCGCACGTTCTACCCGCACTCATACGCCGCTACGACGAAGCGGCAAAGGCGGGGACAGCTGCAGTCACCAACTGGGGCAGCGGTTCTCCCAAGCGAGAGTTTCTTCACGTGGACGACATGGCCTCCGCGTGCCTGCATCTGCTGGACCACTACGACGGTCCGAGTCAGGTCAATGTCGGAACAGGTGAGGATCAGACGATCAAAGAGGTTGCTGAGATGGTCGCCGACGAAGTCGGCTACTCGGGTCGAATCGACTGGGACACATCCAAGCCTGACGGCACGCCTCGGAAACTGCTCGATGTGTCGACGCTGAAGAAGTCCGGTTGGAAACCTGCAATCTCGCTTCGTGAGGGCATAGCGTCGACAGTCCGCTGGTATCGGGAGAACGTCGATCGCATACGGCAGTAGTTATCCACTCGTGCAAGGCAGACTCGCCGACCCGGCTCAGACCCCGTTCGCATCTAGCATTTCCGCAAACGCGGACGACACCTTCGCTCCGTATTCGATTGTCATATGCGCAGAGTCGGACTTCGTCGGGGTGGTGCCGACAAAACTGGGGCAGTAGTTGTCCGGAGTACAGAACAGGCTGCGGGTGTCGACGTAGGTTCCTCCCACACGGTAGGCCAGGTTGCGATCTGCCCGTGATCGCGCCTTCCACGTATCGGTCACTCTGCTCAGACAGTCGGCAGGCGTGCTGGTGCGCGTGTAGCAGTCCGCCGGCTTCTTGTCGTTCGGGGGAGCGGAGAGGATCAGGATCTTTCCCGCGTTCGCTGCGAACTGATCGGTGAGCCGCTTCACCCCAGGGATCCAGAGCTCCGCTGCGATGTCGGTGTGCAGATTGGTGATGACCACGACGTCCGGCCTCACCTCGTTCACCGCGTCAATCGCGGCCGCCTTGCGTGCGGGGCACGCCGCGGACGTGTCCGCATCTCGGGTGTTCACGTCCATGTCGACGAACGTGCAACCGAACATCGCCTCCGAGCGGGCCTTCCATACGCCACCGCTGGCCTCGGCGAAGTTCTTGATCGGTTGAACGAAGCTCATCGCCATCGAATCGCCGAGAATCATGATGGTCTGGGGTGCGTCGGCAGCGCCCCACGTGCACTGCTCCGGGCCCGGCCGGTCGACCAACCCGCATTCGGCAATGCCGCCGGGAGCTTGAGCCCCACTGATGGCCTCGTCCATCGTGGGTGTCAGCGCCGGCCACTCGACTGCATTCACCGCGGCGTCGATCTCGGTCGCCAAGGCAGATTGCGCAGGGCCGAGGGGCACCGCGATGTCGTCCGGAGCAAGAGCGGCGTCGGCCACAGCTCTGGCCGGTGGGGTTGCAGGAGGGTCGAGTGGTTTGAGTGAGAACGCGGCCACGGCGATGGTCACCAGAGTCAACGCACCGAGTGCCGCGTACCGCACGGACGGCGGCCGAGACTTGCGGCCGATCTGATTGCGGCGTTTCCTCCGAGCCTCGGCGCGCACCGCCCTCGGTTCGAGGAAGTTGGACCGCCGAACAGGGTTCTCCACGAAGTGATACGACGCCACCGAGAGTCCGAACGTCATGGCCAGCACGGTCACGTAGTAGTAGGCGTCGACATCCATGATCGATCCGAGGATCACGATGATCGGCCAATGCCACAGATACAGCGAATACGAGATGTCTCCGACGTACACACTCGCCTTGTTCGTCAACGGAGCGAGGTAGGGAGTGGCTCCGCCCGTGCCGGCCGCGATCACCATCGCTGCGCCCAGCACCGGGATCGCGGCGGAAGGAGCGGGGAACGAGCCGGACTCGCTGATGGCGAATGCACCGATACCTATCGCTGCGAGACCCGACCACGCCAAGGGTGCCCGAGCAGCGCGAGGCAGCCGTGCAACCCAACCTGCTCCGATGGCGAGCAGTGCGCCCACCCCCAGCTCCCACACCCGCGCGAACGTGGAGAAGTAGGCCCAGGCCGGGTCCGTCGCGGTGTCGTGCAACGCCCACACGAACGATGCCGCGACGATCACGCCCATCACCGTCGCCGAGAGGATGCGCTTGACGTTGCCGTGCCAGGATCGCCGCGTCACCAGTACTCCGATGGAGAGCATCAGTGCCGGCCACACGAAGTAGAACTGTTCCTCCACCGACAGTGACCAGTAGTGCTGCAGAGGCGAGATGGCCGCGTCCGCGCTGAAGTAGTCGGTCCCTTCCAGTGCGAACCGCCAATTCGATGCGAAGAAGAACGCCCAGACCGCGTCCGTGCCGATCGAGGCTGTACGGGACGACGAATACACCAATTCTCCAGCGACGCAGGTCATCACGAGCACCAGAGTGGCAATGGGCACGATGCGCCTGATCCGTCGGCGGTAGAACCCCGCGAACGAGATCGTCTGCGTCGTGTCGTACTCACGCAGCAGTAGACCGGTGATCAGAAAGCCGGAGACGACGAAGAACACGTCGACACCGATGAAACCACTTTGCGGTCAACCGAAGAGGTGATCGACGACGGCCAGCAGCCCCCCGCTGCGGTCGAACGTGACGACGCGTTTCGTTCGACCGAATGGGTGAAACAAACTGGATGTTCTTTACCTGCTTCGAGTCGAATGAAATGCCGGAATTCGGGTCATTTACCGATCACGCAGACTGCACGGTTTTCTGGGCTCCTGCTACGTCGATGGCAGAGTTAGTCTGTGGCCATGACGTTGCACCGGAAGATCCTTCTGGGGGAGCTCGGCCAAGTGTTCCGGGACGTTGTCCTCAACCGGCTTGTCGCGAGTGGTGCAGTTCCCCGGAAGATCCGAACCATGTTGCTACGCAGAAGCGGCCACGACATCCATCCCTCCGCGCTGATGAACGCCGGGGTGTTTCTCGGTTCGTGGAGAGGGTTGACGATGGGTGAGCGTGTATTCGTGAACTATCGCTGCTTCTTCGATCTCGGGTCGACCGTGACCATCGGCAGGGACACTCGAATCGGATACGAGTCGATGTTCGTCACGTGTGGGCACGAGATCGGTGGTGAGTCCGATCGTGCAGGTAGACCGGTCGATTCGCCGATCACCGTCGGAGCCGGCTGCTGGATCGGTGCACGGGTGACGGTCCTGCCTGGTGTCCGCATCGGCGACGGGTGCGTCATCGCATCGGGCAGTGTGGTTGCGGCGGATTGCGAACCGAACGGTTTTTATGCGGGCGTCCCGGCGGTTCGTAAGCGCTGCCTACCAACCGATTTGGGTACCGACGAACTCTGAAACAGGGTGTGTGACGCTTTCCGTACCGGCTTCGTGTGGGCCGACCGGTTTTGTCGGATTTTTTATCGATGGACTTCTGAAGAACAAAGCTTCAATCGGGAATTCGATTGTGAATGCAATTCAGAACTCCACCTCTGATTCGATTTGTCCTGCATGTGATTAATTCTCACGCTAGGCTGCCGAAATACAGCTCAAATGGCATTTCGGGGGGAATGGGATGGGGTATGTGCCGATGAGTCTGGCCCACTACCGAACTCGTCCCGACCGGTTACATGCGACGGTGTTTCCCGAGGCCGACTTCCTACG
Source organism: Rhodococcus sp. 06-470-2 (assembly GCF_002258235.1). NCBI lineage: Bacteria > Bacillati > Actinomycetota > Actinomycetes > Mycobacteriales > Nocardiaceae > Rhodococcus > Rhodococcus sp. 06-470-2. The sequence continues at coordinate 273,539 of NZ_NOYB01000010.1, forward strand.
GGAACTACCGGTGCCCAAGCGCGTCGGTCGCGTCGCACCAGTACGGACACCTCGACCCCGGAGAGCGGCTCGGCGGGAAGCAACACTTCGCTTTCCCGAACGGGCCTGGTTGTTCGTGCTGGGGGCGACCTCCGCACTGCCACTGATGAATTTCACGGTCACCGGCTTCTCGGTGGTGTGCGTCGCCATCGGGCTGGCGTATTTTCTGCCCGGCACCCGAAGCCGAAACGACACCCCGTTGGTGCTGGCGGCTGTGGGAACAGTCGCCTACGTGGCCTCGGCATGGGTGAACGACACCAGCTACCTCTCGCCCGATGTCTTCGCGTTCGCGTCGTTCGCACTGTATTTCTGTGGAATCACTGTGCTCGCTCGCGACGTCGAGCGCATCGCCACGGTGCTGCTCGGCATCGCGTTCGGTTCGGTCTTCTTCTACGTCGTGATCGGCACGTTCCTCACCGCGACCGGTGGCGTCGTCGACCTCTGGAAATACGGGGTGGCTCCGGCCGCCAGCATCACGGTGCTCTACTTCCTGGCCACATCCCGGATCGGCACGTCGGCGGTCGTGATCGCGCTGTTGGCACTGGGAGCGTTGAGCCTCGTGCTGAACTTTCGATCCCACGCCGTGATCTGCTGCGCGGTGGCACTGCTGCTCGTGCTCTCGAAGTACCGCCGCGGGACTCTGTCTCTCACCACCCGGGTGGTGACATTGGGTGTCTTCGCAGTGGGGTTCACCTGGGCACTGGAGTACGCGGCGCGTGAGGGCCTACTCGGCGGATCGCTGCGCGAGAAGGTGCTCATGCAATCGAACGGTTCGGTGCCGATGTTGCTGGCGGGACGTACCGAACCGCCACTGTCCCTCACCGCGATCGTGCAGCAACCGTTACTGGGGTGGGGCAACGCCGACAACATCTCGCGGGCGGCCTACGTCGACGCTCAACACGTCGCCATGTCCTTGGGCTTCGAGAGATCGTTCCCCTTCGAGTACGCGTGGAAGCTCAGCGATGGATCGATCTCCCTCCACTCGGTGCTGCTCGGATCGTGGGCCGAAGCAGGGGTATTCGCGGTCCTGCTGCCGATCTGGCTGCTGTGGGCCTGCTATCGACTGATCTTCGTGGCCGACTCTGCCGGGCCGTGGACGCCACTGATGATGTACCTGGGCATGCAGACCATCTGGGACCTGATCTTCTCGCCCTGGTCCTACAACCTCCCCGCCGTGTTCGCCTGCCTCGCATGCTGCTGCGTCGCAGTGCATTCCAACGGTCGCCACAACAACTCCACCCAAGACACACACCTGCTGATGCGTCTGCTGCGAGACAACCGAACACCCCGGAGTCGTAGCCTGCACGAGGAGAAGCGATGAACTCTCACGCGACCGTCAGCGTGGTCATCCCGACGATCGGCAGACCGAGCCTCGCCGGTGCCGTCGACAGCGCCCTGGCCCAATCGATCGATGTGTTCGAGATCGTCGTGGTGGCCGATACGACCGAACCCTTGGCTCTCCCCGACGACGACAGAATTCGCGTCGTGCGAACCGGGCCGGGATCCGGCGGAGCCAATGCGCGTCAATGCGGAATCCAACACGCGACGGGCGACATCATCGCCCTGCTCGACGACGACGATCTGTGGCACCCGTACAAGCTCGAACGCCAGCTCGCCGAAGTGTCCGGTGCAGACAGTGGACGCTGGGTGGTCACCTGCAAGTGCGCGGTACGAGAGCCAGGACATCGCGAGAAGATATGGCCCAGAACGCTGATCGGTGAGCACCAGTCCGTCGCCGACTACCTGTTCACTCTGCGCCGCTTCACCCTCGGCGACGCGATGCTGCAGAGCAGCACGCTGTGCTTCCCGCGAGAGCTCGCATTCCAGGTTCCGCTCAATTACGCGCCGGAGTCCATCCACGACGAACCGGGCTGGCTGATCGAACTCCAACGCACGGTGCCGGACTTGATCATCAAGCATGTGCCCGAATGCTTCTCGATCTACAACGTCAGCGAGAACTCCGTGTCTCGACAGTCGGCGGACGTGTCCGAGAAGTACATCGAATGGGGTCGCGAACACCTTCGTGGCGCGACCGCGCGTGTTCGAGGCGACTACTTCCTGTTCAGCGCCGTCACCGCGGCGGCGTCGGCACAATCGCTCGGCGGAATCCGCAAATCGGTGGCCAGCGGCTTCTCCGAAGGCAGGCCCGGACTGCCCGCGATGGTCTACGCCGCGGCGAAGTTCGGCAGAACTGCAATCCGACAAGTGAGGGCCCATGCCCACTGACGCCACCCTGAGCGTGATCACCATCAGCTACCGCGACCTGGCCGGGCTTACTCGCACGCTGGAGAGCGTCGCCGAACAGACGTACGCGCCGCTCGAGCACATCGTCATCGACGGCGGTTCGGGCCCCTCCGTCGAGCAACTGCTCGAACGTGCGAACCCGTCCTACTGGCAGTCCGAGCCCGACGCCGGACGCTACGACGCGATGAATCAAGGCATCGACCGCGCCACCGGAGATGTGGTGTGGCTGATGCATTCCGGTGACTGCTTTGCATCCCGGGACTCCGCCGCGATCGGCATGGCGGCGCTGGGTGCGGCCGGAGCCGTGCGAGACCGATGGGGTTACGGCCGAGTCCGCATCGTCGGCGACCCGCGACGTGACGGTCTCGAATGGGGCTACAGCCCCTTCGAGATGCGACCGTTCGCCCTCGGTATTCGGCCCATTCCGCACCAGGCCGCCCTGTTCGGAATGGACCTCGTGCGAGACCTCGGGCACTACGACGTCGGCTTCGGCCTCGCAGCCGATCACCTGTACATGCTGGAGGCTGCGCAGCGGGAACAGCCCGTCGTCATCGACGCTGTTCTGTGTGACTTCGATGCCGGGGGTGCCGGCAGCGTTCGCCCACAACGCGAACACTTCGCCGACATACGACGATCCTTGAACGTCACCGGCTATCACCCGTGGGGTCGCCGGGGCCTGACCACCGTGGCATCCCGCATCGTCGAATACACCGCACGATCCAAACACACTGCGCGCACCGTCCTCTCGCGTCGAACGCACGGGGGTGATCGATGATGGGCGGACGTCACCGCAGACCGAGCGAGATGGACGACGATGGCGACGGCGTCCCCGGTACGGTGCTCGACACCGTCGAACGCAGAGCCGTCGTTCTCAGTACCCTGTTCCGCATCATCGGGACGCCCGTCGTGGCCGTCGCCGGGCTCGTCAGCGCCGGACTCGTGATCCGCGCCACCGGACCGTCGGCGTACGGCGTCGTCGCGCTCGTTGCCACCGTGGGGCTTCTGCTGCCTTTCGCCGATCTCGGCATCGGAGCCGTAGTGACGAGTGCGACCGCACGCTCACGGGACCCCATCAACGACGCCTACGCGCTCGCGGTGATCCGCCGCGCGTACCGAATCCTGGCGCGCGTGAGCATCGTCGTGGCCGGGGTGGCCGTCGCGGTGATGACGTTCGACGGCTGGGGCGCACTCATCGGAACGACCACCGGACCCGAGGACCGGCTCGTCATCACGATCGCCGTTGCCCTGTTCGGTGTGACGATTCCGGCGGGACTGGGACTGCGCATCCTGATCGGAGTGGACCGCGCACAACTGATCGTCGTTGTGATGGTGAGCAATTCGCTGTTCGCACTGCTGGTCACCGTCGGAATGTATGCCGGTGGCGTCCGCGGGATCTGGTACGTCCTGCCGCCTCTCATCGGTGCCTTGCTCGGAAACCTCATGGGAACGATTCTGGCGCTGAGAGTTTCGGGTCTCGGGATGTCGGTGTTCCGGAGAGCGGCGCTGCCGATACCGACCAAGGGGCTGCTCGAGGGGTCGCTGTGGCTGTTCGTCGTCAGCGTCGGAATACCTTTCGGCCTCCAAGTCCAGCGAATCGTGCTCTCGCACCTGTCCACTCCCCTCGAACTGAGCCGATACGCGTTGATGGCACAGTTGTACGGTCTGTGCTGGTCGGTGTTCTCCACCGCGGCGCTGGCCTTCTGGCCGATATTCGTCAAACGCCGATCGGCAGCCGAACAGACCGTCAGCCTCTGGTTGATGTCGACGCTGGGCTTCGGTCTGGTCGCGCTGGTCGCGGCGGTCCCGCTGGTGCTCCTGAGTCCGTGGCTTGCGGATGTGCTCTCGGGCAACACCATCGACATCCCGTCGGTACTTGCCGGAGCGTTCGCGGTTCTGCTCGTCGCCCAATGCCTCCATCTGCCGTCGGGGATGCTGCTGACCAAGCCGACCGAGGCGCGGTGGCAGGCGGGATGCCTCGCCGCCATGGCGGCGGTCACCACCGTCGCGGCGATTGCGGTGGCTCCGACCACCGGGGCCGCGGGGGTCGTACTCGTCACTGCGGGGGCGGTGGTGTTGTGCCAGTTCATCCCGGACATGGCGTGGGTTCCGCGGTTGGTACGGCAGCGCGGTGCCGATCCATCCACCCCACCTGCGCGCATCGAACTCAGCACCGCAGCGAGGATCCCATGATCGACGTCTCGAAGTTCCTGCCACTGTTGCGCAGCCTCAACAGGATCGACCAGAACGCCTACATGAGCGTGGTGGTGATACTGCTCGAGCGTTCGGGCGTGGCGATCGAGGGCAGGCCGTTGTGGATCTCGTCCTCGGTGTTCCTCGACAACTCCGGCCCCGGGTCGATCACCTTCGGCGACCGCTGCGTCGTCTCGGATGCCGTCAAGATACTCACCCACGACTTCTCCCTCGACAGAGTGGCGGAAGCGCGCGGAGAACTTCCCCCCGACGAAGAGTTGTATCGCCGTGCCCCGGTATCGATCGGCGCACGAGCATTCGTCGGGTTGGGAACGGTCATCATGCCCGGTGTCGTGGTCGGCGACGACGCGATCATCGGAGCCGGGTCCGTGGTGACGCAGTCGATCGCACCGGGAGATGTGGTGGCAGGCAATCCTGCTCGCCGGATCTGTACGACCGACGAGCTGTGGGACAAGAGGCGGTCGGAATTCGAAGTACGGAAACGGAGACGCTGATGCGGATCACTCTGATCGGACTCAACTACAAACCCGAAGTCACCGGGATCGCGCCCTACACCGCCGATGTCGCGGAGGGCCTGTCGCAGCGTGGGTACGACGTCCACGTCGTCACCGGCTTCCCGCACTACCCGCAATGGGCTCCCGATCCGCGTTACGCAGGCCCGACCATCGAGGAGATGGTGGACGGTGTGCACGTCACCCGGCACCGCCACTACGTTCCGGGCAGCATGACCGTCACCCAACGCGCGCACCTGGAACTGTCCTTCGGTACCAGGGTGGCGCGCAGCCGGATCCCGTCCTCGAACGTGGTGGTGTGCGTATCGCCTGCGCTGGTGTCCACCGGCCTGGTTATGGCTCGCCTCAAAGCGCAACCCTTCCGGCCCGCGCTGGGGGTGTGGGTGCAAGATCTCTACAGTCGCGGAGTCATCGAGACGGGCACGATGCAGGGGTCGAGTGCCGGTGCGACAACGAATCTCGAATCCGGCATTCTGCGTGCGGCCGACGGAGTCGCGGTGATCCACCGACGTTTCGCCGAGCATGCCCACACCGCACTACGGGTACCGGAGAGCAAGCTCACCGTCATCCCGAACTGGACGCACATGCCGCATCAGGCATCGATGAGCCGCGACCACGCGCGTGACCTGCTGGGGTGGTCACGAGATGCGGTGATCGCACTGCATGCCGGCAACATGGGCCTCAAGCAGGGACTGGAGAACGTGGTCGAGGCCGCTCGAGAGTCGGACCGGCGTGGCGGCCCGGTGCAGTTCGTCCTGATGGGCGACGGCAATCAGCGGCAGATACTCGAGGAACTGGGTACCGACATCTCCAGCCTGAGATTCGTACGATCCCTGCCGGAGAAAGAATTCAGAGCTGCCCTCGACGCAGCGGATGTGCTGCTCGTCAACGAGCGGCCCGAGGTGTCCGAAATGGCTGTCCCCAGCAAGCTCACGGCCTACTTCGGCAGCGGCAGCCCCGTCCTCGCCGCCACTGCAGCGGGCAGTGTCACCGACCAGGAGGTGCGATCGGCCGGTGCAGGCGTACGGGTGGACCCCGCGAACCCGGCAGCGCTACTGGAGGGAGTGATCGAACTGGCCACGGACCCCGACAGATCGGCGCAGTTGGTCGAGTCCGGTAATCGGTATCTGCGACACCACATGTCTCGGGACGTTGCCCTGGACAGGTTCGAGGAATGGGTACACACGCTGGCGAGCGCTCATCCCACGAAGGCTCGAACCGCGTCGAGTGCAGGTTTGGGGGTGTAGTCCGATCGCACCAGACCGTAGTTGTAGTCGGGCACAGCGCTGCCCGTCATCGAGTCACGGAAGTCGAAGACGAACACCGGACCCGCATACGGTAGCTGTGTCAGCGCGGTGATACCGTCGACCAGAATGTCGGCCTGCCGCTGCTCGTCGACACCCGAACTCGTTGTGGGCGCACCGAACTCGGTGAACCAGATTCGCTTGCCCGCGTCGCCGTGGCTCTCCATGACGGCGCGGACCTTCGCGATCTCGTGGGCCGAGGACCACGGTTCGGTGGGTTCGCTCAACAGCTGCGGGCTGCTGTAGGGATGCATCGCCACGGCATCGAACGTCTCGGCTCCTGCGCACCGGTACAGGGCCTCGACGAATGTCGCGGGCGACAGATCGTTGCTGGAATCGACTGCGGGAGAAGTGGGTCCGGTGATCACCAGTGCGCCGGGCGCGGCCTCGCGAATTGCCGCGGAGCTCGCCGACAGAACATCGCAGTACTGGACGGGATTCGCGCTCGGACCGTAGCTGGCTGCGACGTTCGGCTCGTTCCAGATCTCCCAGGCACCGACCTGGTCGCGATAGCGAGACGCTGCGGCAGAAACGAATTGGGCGAACCGTTCGGCAGAGGCAGGCGCGGGATGTGTGACGAGTGCGTAGTCGGCCGGCACCGCCCACGTGGGTGCCCAGGTGACTACTCCGAGCACTGCGAGATTGCGCTCGGCGGCCCACGCCATTTCCCTGTCCACCCGACTCCAATCGAGGATTCCCTCGACGCTTTCGATGTCGGACCACTTGACCAGCAACCTGATTCCCTCGAAGCCTGCATCGGCAACGGAGTCGATATCGCGTCGGGCGTCGGAACCTGGCATCCCGATGCTGGCGACATTGCTGGCGACGTGCACTGAATCCCACTCCGAAACGGGAGGCGGGCTCGTTTCCGGACTTCGTTCGGGCTCAACGCTTGTCGAGCACGACGATGCGAGAAGCAGCGCACATGCCAGCGGAACCCATCTGCGTCGCACGGCCATACGATGCAGTATGACGGGTGGACACCACGGCTGCGCGACCTTAGATTTGCACCCATGCCGCCGTACACCGCGAAGAAATCCTTTTTGATTCGCTTGGCTCGAATCTGGGCGCGGCCGCTGTGGTGGGGTGTGCTCACATCGGGGAACGAAGACCTCGTGCGAGCAGACGTCGCGAGGTGGATCGAATGCATCGGCAACGATGCTCTGGTCCCCTTGGACGAATACTCGCGGTTCGCCTACCTCGCGGGTGCACTGCACGAATTTCGGAACGTTGTCCACTTCAGACTGCGGCAGAGCCCCCTGCCGGTGCGGATCGCTCTGAAGAAGATCTACCGACCGGACCGGACCATTCTGCTCGAGTCGGATTCCATCGGCCCCGGGATCTTCCTGCACCACGGCAACGGAATCATGGTCTCGGCAACCTCGATCGGCCGAAATTTCTGGGTCAACCAGCACGCGTCCGTCGGCTACTCACCGAAGGGGCGACCCACCATCGGAGACGACGTCATGGTGGCGGCCGGAGCCGTCGTCACCGGTCCGATCGTGATCGGAGACGGTGTCACGATCGGGGCCAATGCGGTTGTGGTGAAGGATGTTCCGCCGGGCACCGTCATGGCTGCGCCGCTGGCGCAGCCGCTCAGGAAACGCACGTGATCGGCCGATCGCTCGCCGGCTTCACCGGAGCGGGATACGACAAAGGCAGACCGTTCCACATCCAGGTGCTGTGGATGCTCGCATCGAGCCTGCTGGTCTCGCCGTGGTGGTGTCCCAATTCGATTCGGCTGCAGGTACTCCGGATGTTCGGTGCACGGATCGGCGACGGAGTGTCGATCAGGCACCGCGTCCGCATCCACTGGCCGTGGAAGCTCACCGTTGGCGATCACTCGTGGATCGGTGAGGACGCCTGGATTCTCAACCTGGAACCGGTGACGATCGGAACGAACACCTGCATTTCCCAAGCCGTGCTGCTGTGCACCGGCAGCCACGACCGGCGCTCGGCGACATTCGAGTTCGACAACGCACCCATCGTCGTGGGCGACCGAGCGTGGATTGCGGCGCGGGCGACCGTTCTGCGCGGGGTCAGCATCGGTAACGACGCAACGATCGGAGCAACGGCACTGGTGACCGCCGATGTAGCCGAGGGCGCGACGGTGCTGGCACCCGCCGCCCGCCGTCCGGAGTGAGTGGCGTGATGCGCATCCTGCACGTGGTGACGCTGATATCCGAGGACGGTGCCTACGGCGGGCCCGCACGGGTTGCGCTCAACCAGGCCGACGCGCTCGCCGATCTGGGCCACGAGGTGACCGTCGCCGCGGCAGGCAACGGACCTCCGCCCACCGCAGGTGCCGTCGACATCCGGTTGTTCCGACCGCGAACGGTGATTCCGCACAGTGGATTTGCAGGCCTCGCCGCTCCCGGCATGCTGCGGTGGTTGGCCGAGCACGCGAGGACGTTCGACGTCGCCCACGTCCACTTGGCCCGTGATCTGGTGACACTCCCCGCTGCCGGTCTGTGTCGACTGCGCGGCGTCCCGTCGGTGGTGCAAACCCACGGAATGATCGATGCGAGCAACAAACTGCTCGCCCGCCCGCTCGATGCTGTGGCCACACGATCCGTCCTGCGCCGATCAGCCGCAGTCTTCTACCTCACCGAGCGAGAACGAGCCGATTTGGTCGAGGTGGCGGGCACGGGGATGAACCCGGTGAATGTGATCAACGGCGTTCCCGCGTTGCCGGAGAAGATGCCGAACACCGATCCGGAAGTGTTGTTTCTGGCGCGCCTCCATCCGCGGAAGCGGCCAGATCTTTTCGTGGATATGGCGGACATTCTGGTCCGCGAGAACGATTCGGTGACCTGTGCGATGGTCGGCCCGGACGCGGGAATGGCACACGCCATCGCGCAGCGGACCGGCCCCCGGATTCGATGGGAGGGGCCGTGCGCGCCCGAGAAGACGGCCGAACGCATGCGAGCGGCCACGATCTATGTGCTGCCCTCCGTCGACGAGCCCTACCCGATGTCGGTGCTCGAGGCCATGGCGGTCGGGCTGCCGGTCGTGGTCTCCGACAGCTGCGGTCTCGCACCGGACATCACCCGCCTCGGCTGCGGAATCGTGGTTCCCGGCGGTGAGCTGCAGCCGCTCGTCGACGCTGTGAGATCGCTTCTGGGCGATGCGAACCTACGCGCCGAGATGGGCAGGCGAGGCCGCGTGGCGGCGCGCACCGAGTTCGGTACCGACGCCGTCGCACAGATGCTCGATGAGCAATATCGACAGGCGGTGCAGCATGTCTCGCGGTAGAGCGACGCTGCTGATCCTGGTGGTGATCGTCGTCGTGGCCGTCGTCGTGGTCCTCGGCCTGCGGTACGACGCGACGCGCAGCGAGCACGGATCGTCCGACGTCTCCGCCGCACCGTTCGTTCCGTCGTCCAACGGGGGACCGACCGCCGTCTTCATCGGGGACTCGTACGTATCCGGTGCGGGTGCAAGCGATCTCGCCCATCGATGGACATCGATCGTCGCGGCCGACAAGCTGTGGACCGAGCTGAACATCGGAATCGGTTCCACCGGATACGCACTCGCGGCACCGGACTGTGGAGCCGAGCGATGCGGCAGCTTCCAGGAGATGGCCGGATACGCCGTGACCTTGAAGCCGCCGATCGTCGTGGTGGCCGGCGGCACCAACGACTTCACCGAGTTCGTTCGCGACCCGACCGAGACCGTCAACGCGATCTACGACACCATGGGCACACTTCGTACCGGGCTCCCCACCGCACGCATCATCGCCGTCGGACCTTCTTCGGCGGGCGAGGTTCCGCCGTTCGTCACCGCCTACGAGGGGGTGGTGCGCGACGCGGTGAACGCAGTCGGCGGAGAGTTCGTGTCACTGACCGACCCGGACGTCATCGACGAGGACATGCTCGATCCCGACGGAGTGCACGTCGACGACCGGGGACACGCTGCCATCGCCGACGCCGTCGAACAGGCCCTGAAGTAGCGGTTCTCACCCCAGTGCCGTCTGCACTCGCCGGCTTATCGCGCTGTGGCCCAGGTTGTCGACGTTCTCACCGTCCGGGAGCACGGTCGCGGGATCGACCACCGGTGGATCGAGCAGTGAAACATATTGCGCACCAAACACTTCTGCCGTATCGCGGACGTCGCGATCCAGGCCGAGAACCGTATCGGTGGCTTCGCCCGTTGTCGACGGACCGACGGCGATGATTCGCGCGTTCGGCAGGGCATTGCGAATCTCGATGTACGTCGTCGCAATGGCGGCCTGTACCGCTGTCGGATCCTCGGCGTAGGCGGCCAAGTCGTTCTGGCCACCCGAGACCACAACGATCGACGGATTCGTCGCCACGGCGTCGAGCGCCGTCGTCTGATAATTGGGGCACGTATCCAGTCCGCACACCTCCGCGCCTGCCGTGGCGAGATAGCCCGTGCCTGCCACGCCGAAGTTGCGTTCGTCCCAGTTCATCGCCGTCGCCAGCAGGGACGTCCACCGTTCGCTCGACGGTTGTGCTCCGACACCCTGTGTGTACGAATCTCCGACGAACGCGGCTACAAGTTGCGGTGCCGCAGCTTCGGTGGTCGGCGAAGCGCTGGTGGTGGTGGCCGGCGGCTGCGAGGTGGACGGAGTGAAGGCAGCGACAGAAGCGGTGTCCGGAACTGCCTCGCGCGTGGAGTTCACGAACAGGGCAACAGCGACGAAGGCGAGCGCAGCGACGACTGCTATCGCACCACTGACCTTCCACCACACATCTCGCGACGCACCGCGCAAACCGGCCATGACGGTAGATTCTGCCCGACGCAACAGTTCGACGGTCCGGTTATTTCTGCGCGACTCGGAGAAAGACCGAAAGCGTCGGTCGAGAGTGGCGAGGATCACCTCGAGTTTCGCGGGCGCCCGATTACTGCATATCGTCGCACCGCAGAGGGGTCTGGCAGTGCTGCCAGCGGGGGACGGTCGGCACGTCGGGAGTCCGAAATCGGGTTCCGTAGACCCGATGAATCCTCACAACGGGACATTTACTTGATTGTGCTCGTGAATCAAACGAATGAATTGTGAGGAGAGACGCGGCTTCTCATCCGGTGCACGGAAATGAATTACCTATGTAACGATTGAGCCACGCAGTGACACGTTGCGAGTTGTACGAACGAACGAGGAGCGCGAAAGCATGGAGATACAGGATTATCTGAGAATCCTGAAGGCGAGGTGGATCATCATCGCCGTCACCGTGATCGTCGCCATTCTGGGTGCGTTGGGCGCGTCCCTGTTGACGACGCCGCTCTACGAGTCGAGCGCACGGATGTTCGTCTCCACCTCCGGCGGAACGTCGGTGAGTGAGACGTACCAGGGCAACCTGTTCTCGCAGCAGCGAGTGGCGTCCTACTCGGAGTTGGTGACCAGCGAGGCACTCGCGGCCCGAGTGCTCGACGTCCTTCCCCTCGGACTGACGCCGTCGCAGTTGGCCGCGAAGGTCAAAGCGTCGTCGACTCCCGACACCGTTCTGTTCGACATCACCGTCACCGACTCCTCGCCTGCACGTGCACGCGATATCGCCAACGCGATGGCCTCGGAGCTGACGACCCAGGTACGCGACCTGGAGACCCCGGAAGACGGCGGTGCTCCGTCGGCGGGCGTCAAGACCTTCCAGCAGGCCGATGCGTCCGCATCACCGGTCAGCCCGAACACCAAGCGCAACCTCGCCCTCGGTGCCGCCGTCGGTCTGTTGCTCGGTATCGCACTTGCCGTATTGCGTGATCGTCTGGACAACACCATCAAGGACCGTCGAGAGATCGAGTCGATCTCCGGCAAGGCGTTGGTGGGTACCATCCCGTTCGACAAGGAGCGCAAGGCGCATCCGGCTGTCGACTTCCAGGATCTTGCCCAGTCGTCCAGTGCCGAGGCGTTCCGTGAGCTCCGCACCAACCTGCAGTTCCTCGAAGTCGATCATCCTCCTCGCGTCATCGTCGTCACCAGCGCGATTCCGAGCGAGGGCAAGACGACCACGGCGGTGAACCTGGCCGTCGCGCTCGCCGAAGCCGGACACCACGTCGTTCTCGTCGAGGGCGATCTGCGTCGCCCCCGCATCTCGAAGTACCTGGGGCTCATCGGATCCGTCGGCCTCAGCACTGTTCTCGCCGGACAGGCCAAGGTGGACGAGGTGCTGCAGCCGACCAGGTACGAGGGTCTGCAGGCCTTGGCGTCCGGCCCGCTGCCGCCCAACCCGTCCGAGCTGTTGGGCTCGGAAGCATCTCGCGCACTCATGGTCGAGCTGCGCTCCAAGTTCGACTACGTGATCGTGGACGGCGCTCCGCTGCTGCCGGTCACCGACTCCGCCGTTCTCACCACCCACAGCGACGGCGCTCTTCTGGTCACCCGCTACGGGCACACCAAGAGCAACGAATTGTCCAGGGCCATCGGCAATCTCGAAACCATTGGGGCGCACGTCCTGGGCGTGGTGCTGGCATTGACGCCTTCGAAGAAGGGCGACATGTACAGCTACTCGTACAACTACTCCGCCGACGCAAGCCTGCCCAGGCAGACGGCACCGCCGGTTCCAGCGCCTCAGGCTCCCGTAGCAGCGCCGGCTCCTCCGACCCCGGCAGCGGCACCTGCTGCGCCGCAACCGGCCTCGGTGCGTCCTGGATCGACCCAGACCGCATCGGCTGCACCGAGCGCAGCCGCACGTACCGCAGCCCCCGCCGCCGCGCCGTACTCTCGGGCACGTCGCACCGAGACACCCGGCGATGTGCCCAGAAACGGCGTCGAGAACCCCGGTCTGAGGAAATGAGCACTAGGCGATCGTGTGCGTCACGATCGCCCAGAGCTTCGCTTGGAAAGTCACTCGCGCCGAGGACAACCGGCCGCAAAGGGTCATCGTGGCGAGTGCGACCGGGTCCATCTACAACCGGGAAGGCTCGGTTGCGACGGTCACCGCGGTGGCACAGCGCGACATCTTGGCTCAGTCGCGGGTCCAGCAGCAGGCAGCGCAGGCGCACACTCGGGTGTGCTCGCGCCGACCTGTGAGGGTGGCTACGAGACGGCGAATCATGGCGGTCACGCCGCATATTCGTGACCGATCACAGTATGGATGGGTCCGACTTCGGCCCGTCCGGATCGGGCGAATAACGCGAGATGTGGAGCGTGACCAAGCCGGTCGATTCCAGAGCCTCGAGACTGGGAGATGGGGGTCGGGGTGTCGGTGCGTAGTTTCGTGAGGACGGTGATCGCGGGCTGGCGCGTCGTCGCCGTGTCCATCGTGCTGTCGATGGCGACGTCATTCGGAATCACATCGCTGATCACGCCGGTGTACGAATCTCGCACTCAGATGTTCGTCTCCACCTCGGGGTCCACGACTGTGAGCGATACGTACGTGGGGAACTTGTTCGTGGGGCAGGCCGTGTCGTCGTACGCAGAATTGGTGACGAACGAGGCTGTGGCCTCGAGAGTCGTCGCCGATCTCGCGCTCGATCTCACTCCGGCGGAGTTGATAGATGAGGTGTCGACGTCGTCCTCGCCGGATACGGTCGTGTTCGATATCGCCGCCACCGATACCTCGCCGGAGCTCGCGCGCGATATCGCGAACACCATGGCCGCGGAATTGAGTGCAGTCGTAGCGGAGCTCAACGCTCCCGGGAACGGGGAGCCGCCCTCGGTGGAGTTGAAGACCCGCCGTCAGGCTGAAGCGTCCGATGCTCCGATCAGCCCGAACACCCGGGCCTATCTGGTGGGCGGAGCAGTAGTGGGACTACTCATCGGAACCGTGTTGGTGCTCGCCCGTCACCGAGCGAGCGGGAGCGGACGCTAGGCGCGTCGCGCGACCGCCGACACTGCGCGGGCAAGTGCGTCGGACAGTTCACTCTCGCTGGTGGAACGAGCGGACAGGTCCTGATCGTCGAACACGGCCTGGGACGCGCCGATGGCGAACAGGATTCTCCAGGTGGCCTCGGCATCGGCGTCGCTCGTTCCGAACCGCGCCGACAACCAGCCGGTCACGGTGTCGGCCAATTGATGGTTGGTGCGAACGATCCGTGCGGCGAACAACTCTCCGTCGGTCGCGTTGCGGGACTGGATGAAGAACGCGCGCATGGCTCCCCGGTGCTCCGCGAACACCGCGAGCGCGGCCTCTGCGAGCATCTGCACAGCTCGGTCGTCGTCGGGTTCTTGTTCTGCGGCTGAAAATGCCGCTGCAGCAGCATGTTCGATGCGAGTCAGCACGTCTTCCTGGGCTGCCATCAGCAGGCCTGTTCGATCTCCGAAACGATGGTAGATGGACCCGTTGGACCCGCCGTAGCGCTGGGCGACGGCAGCGATCGTCACCGCCTGTAGGCCGCCCTCGTGTAGCAACTCGATGGTCGCCGCCACCATTCGCGCAGTGGATCCTTCGCTGCGGGACTGCACGGGCGTACGCACGGCCCCATGCTAGTCGGCTCGTAGGGCTTGCCAAATTAGAGTGAGCATTCTAGTTTGAGGATATGACGACGATCACAGTGCGCGGACAGCGGTTCGGCGGGGTTCCCAGAGATCACTGGAGGCGTGTCAACGACTCACTCGACCCGGACACCGATTTCGTGCAGATCTATCGAAATCTGGCTGTGCACGAATTCCCATGGGACATCACGCAGGCGCTGTCCTTTGCGCTGTTCCGGACGTTCGCGGTACCGGGCATCGGCAAGCTCCTCGACGACACCGGTGCATTCACCGGGGCCACTCAGAAGCGCTACGACGACACGGTGCTGCTGCTCGAGGTGCCGTTCCTGCGGGGCTTCGACGACGAGCAGGGCCGTGCCGCGATCCGCCGGATCAATCAGATGCACCGAAGCTACGACATACCCAATCACGAGATGCTGTACGTGCTCGCGACTTTCGTCGTCGTTCCGCAGCGCTGGATATCCGTGTGGGGTAAACGGCCCATGACCGACGTCGAAGTACGAGCATCGGTCAGGTATTTCCGAACGCTGGGCAAGCACATGGGGATATCGGACATGCCCGACTCGTTCGAGGGCTTCGCGCACTTGATGGACGACTACGAAGCGGAGTACTTCGCCTTCGATCCCGGCGCTCGACGCGTCGCCGACGCCACACTGGCTCTACTCGCCTCGTTCGTCTCACCCGTCCCGAAGGGAATCGTTCGCGTGGTGAGTCTCGCTCTCATGGATGCACCGCTGCGAAATGCGTTGGGCTACAGCCACCCTCCTCTGGCGCTGGAGCGGCTCGTCACAGCCGCGATGCGTGCGCGAGGACGTGCTCTGCGACTGTTCCCTGCTCGCCTCACGCAGCGACGCAATGCCGACTCGCAGCGAATGCGTTCCTATTCGGACGGATTCGACATTGCCCAACTGGGCACGTTTCCGGGCGGGTGCCCTGTGCGTTCCGTCGACGCACATGGGTCTCGTAGCGCTAGCGCTACGAGTTCTTCACCGGCGATCGAATGACGATTCTCCCGCACAGTCAGTGGGCGTTATCGGTCGGACACTGGTCGGAGTAGCGCAAAGTCAACTACCGTCCAGTGTGTGGAACTAGGAAAAACCGGTTTCGGAGATCGAATCAACGCACTGTTGACTCAGCATGCCGAGAAGGCCGGCGAGTCCCTCAATACCTATGCACGTCGGGCGATCATCACTCGGCTCGTCACGGAACTCGAACGGGAGTCCTCGCCGGAGGTGGCCGCGGTGCTGGCGGACGCCCGTAGCTTCGAATCCGAGAGCATCGAGTTGTCCGATCTCGATTCGACGGCTCCCCGACAGACGCACCTGCTCATCGACGATGTGGACAGGGTCGCCGCCGTACGAGCTACGGGCATGATCGGCAGTCCGCGTGACGAGCAGTTCGACAAACTGGCCCGGATGACGTTGCGAGCGATGGGAGCGCAAGGCGCGTCGATCTCGTTCGTCGACGATCGAACGCAATTCATCAAAGCCAGCGTTGGAACCACGGGAACAGCAGCGCAGCCGCAGACTGTGGCGGTGGAACGGTCTGCATGTCGTGTCGTTGTAGAAACCGGAGAAACGTTGGTGGCCCCGGATATCAGAGAGCATGCGCTACTGAGGGATCACGCGACTTCCGAACTGATCGCATACATGGCAGCGCCGATCAAGTCCGAAGCAGGTTATACCGTCGGGATTCTGGATGTGTGGGACTACCGGCCGCGCAAATGGACGGCCGGTCACGTGAAGACCCTCGAAGACATCGCCTGGCTCATTCGTCAGAGAATTCCCTTCTAGCAGTTTGTTTTCCGGTGACGGCAATACTTCCGATGGTCGCCGAAAAGTCGCGGTGAGTGATAAGTGTTTGGTGTTTCGAAATGTCGAATGCCAAATGGCCTGACCGCTCGACTGGCATGAATATCGGAAGGAACCGCGCATCGTGCCGGACTCTCACGGACCAACGATGATGAGATCGACAACACCGCCCTCGGTGAAGCTGCGTTTCGGGAGGAATGTATCCGATCGAATTCGTATCGACCCGGTTCGCACGATCGCCGCCGTTGTTGTCGATGTGATCGCCGCAGTCATCGGCGTAGCCGAAGGTATTCAATGGCGGTCCGGCAGTATCGCTGCGTTGGGTTGGCACCCATGGCTGTTCGTGCCGACGCTCCTTGTGCTCCTGGCCTCGAGAAAGCTCTACCGACGAGGTCTCCGGCGCAATTTCATCGATGAGATCGGCCCGGTCCAATCCGCCGTGGCCTTTGCGACTCTGATCACGCTCGCCCTTGTTCTGGCAACCGAGACATCCTATGCCCCAGGCCCGGTCATGGTCCGAGTCTGGCTGTGCGCGGCAGGCACACTCGCGATCGCTTGTCTGGCCCGTGCGTGGATACAACGCTGGTTCCGAACGAGACACCACTCGAGTGCGCCGACCCTCATCGTCGGCAGCGGTCCCGTATCCGAGCAACTGGCGCACAGAATGAAGCAGTTCTCCGAATACGGGATGGATCCCATAGGGACGGTCGATTCCGTCTCCGACACGAATCCCGCCGTACATCAGGAACTCTCGAATCTCGGAACACTCACCGACCTGGCTCGATTGGTCCACGTGCATCGAGTGGAAGAAGTAGTGGTTGCGTTTGCTTCAGCTCCCCACGAAGAGGTGGTAGCAGCGATCCGTGCAGCACAGAACGCCGGTACTCGCGTCTGGCTCGTGCCTCGCCTGTTCGATACCGTCGGCGTGCACGCTCATATCGAGCATCTCGGCGGGTTGCCGTTGATGGTCCTGCGTCATGTCGATCCGAGAGGGTGGCAGTTCGTTCTCAAGGGCGTATTAGACAGGATCGGCGCGGGAGTGGCTCTACTTCTTCTGTCGCCGGTATTCCTTCTGCTCACGGTGCTCGTGCGGTCGAGCTCCCCGGGCCCTATCTTCTTCGCACAACAGCGAATCGGCCGGGATGGAGTCCCCTTCGACTGCTTGAAGTTCCGATCGATGCGCCCACCGCGGGACTCCGATGCCGATTTCGTTCCGGTCGAGGGGGCAGCACCCGGTGGAGTGGAAGGCGTGGACCGACGCACCAAGATCGGCAAGATCATGCGACAGACCTCACTCGACGAGCTCCCGCAGCTCATCAATGTGCTTCGCGGCGACATGAGCCTGGTCGGACCCCGTCCTGAGCGCCCGGAGTACGTCGACCTGTTCGCTGCGCAGATCAGACGCTACGGAGAGCGGCATCGCGTCCAAGCAGGTCTCACCGGATGGGCTCAGGTGCACGGATTGCGGGGCCAAACACCCATAGCGGATCGCGCGGAATGGGACAACTACTACATCGAGAACTGGTCCATCTGGCTCGATATCAAGATTGTGTTTCTGACCTGTATTGCAGTCCTGAAGCGATCAGAAGACTGACCGGCGTAGTCGGTCGGACGCGCATCGCTACACCCGGTCCTTACCCGGCTGGTGCGTCGGATCGATGAGGAACAGGCTGCTGCCGTCCAATCCGTCTCTGCGGTGGATGTTTCCGCGCAACCCGGCTTCCACCAGTCGCGCCGCGATCTCGTAGATCTCCTCGAGGCGATCGTCGGTGAGATCGGGCCTGATCGCGAGATGGATCTCGTCGCCGATGTGCCGCAGCACCGCCTCGAAGTTCGGGCTCACCGAGCTGTAGAGCTCCTCGCATTGGACAACCAGCGCGTCGGACATCACGAAGTCGTCCTCGGCTCCGAGCAACGGGATGACGCCGAAGTCCTCGAGAAGGTTGATCAGCTGTATTCCACTACGTCCGGCCGCAGTCGATCGATCCGCCAGCACACCGGATTCCACTTCCTTCGTCGTGAAGATCAGTGTCGCCTCGGCGCTGGGATCGAGCAGACCCAGATCGGCGCGCATGGCCGTCAACAGCAGCGAGTGCATCCGGATGATGTACGCGTGCTCGCTCTGCAGACGTTCGTGTGCAGGAGCGGGGATTCCCGTTTCGGGAGCCAGCGGGGCGAACACCCGACGGTCGATGCCCGTCGACAACTCCAACGCCAACGGATGAACCCGCCTGCGCGCGACCACCAATGCGGCGGAGAGCGCCAGATTCAACCGGTCGTAGGCCTTGTTCAAGGACTGCGTCGCAGCCGTGAGATCGCCGACAGGAGTCGAGACCACCGCTGCCGAAATCTCCTCCGCCACAACCCGATCGACATTCGACAGGGCGAACAGCAACTCTTGATACCGCGCCGTCACCTGATCGCGGCTCCACGAGTCGCTCTCACCCGACTGGCGCACCTGACGGTCGACGGCAGTGTGCAGTGCCGCCACCTCGCGGGAGATGACGTCCTCGTTCGCGCCGACCCGACGCACACTGAGCGCCGCCCACGCCGCACCGAGCGCAGCGATGACGACGACGATCAAAGTCCACACCTGAACTGCCGTGACACCCGACTCCGAGGCAGCTACGACGCTGGTAGTCATGGGCTACATCATGCCCGAGTGTGTTACACGTTGTCCTTCTTTCGCCGCCCTAACCTGTGGCTGCGACATCCGGCAGTACCTGCGCCGCGATACGACGGGGGTCGTTCTCGGGTAACGACTCGATGAGAATTCGTCGTGGATGCGATGCCGCTCCGGTGATGACGTATTTCTGGCCGGGTCGTACGCGGGCTGCTTCGTCGATCACTTCGTCCGGCCACACGGATTTCGGAGCGGAGTCGGTGTCACGCAATGCGTCGGCGACGATGCGGCGTGGATCGTACTGGCGCAGATCCATCGACTCCCACTCCGAACGGCGTAGCGGAACGCCCATTTCGTCTTCTGCGGCGGTGCGGGTGGACTCGACGAAACTGCGCACGGAGCGCACGGTCCGTGCCAGTTGATGGGCGTATCCGGGTAGTCGCGAGGGGCCGAGGACGAAGCCGGCGATGATCGCTACCAGGAACAGTTTTTCGAAGGTCAAGCCGAACATGTTGTGAGCTCCGGTTTCGGTGAAGTCAGGATGCGCCGAGCCGCTCGGCGGTCGTGTATCTCGGTGATCACGACGGCCGCACCGAACAGGGTGGCCATCGGCAACGCGACCAGGAACATGGACAGGACGTCGGCGGCGGGAGTGACGAGCGCACTGAACAGGGCGATTCCGACGACGCTGAGCCGCCAACTGCTACGTAGTCGATGCGCAGAAAGAATGCCGAGGCAGTTCAACATCACCAGCAATGCCGGCAGTACGAACGCGATACCGGTCGCCAGCACGATCTTCATCACGAAGTCCACGTAGTACGAGGCGTTGAGGATGGTGCTGTCCTGATCCGAGGAGAACCCGGCGAGCACGCTGACCATGCGCGGGAAGATGGTGAACCCGAACACGCAGCCGGCCACGAACAGTGGAGCCGCTGCGGCCGAGAAAACGTAGACGTACTTCTTCTCCCGACGCGTCAAACCTGGTGCGAGATAGGCGAACAGCTCACGCAACCACACCGGAGACGACACGATCACGCCGGCGAACAACGCGATCCTCAGTTCGAGATCGAAAGCGCCGGTGACGGTGTCGAAGTTCAGGCTGGCATCACGGGAGAGGGCGAGCTCCTCGACGGGCGCACGGAGGATGTCGAGAATCTGGTCGGTGAGGGCGAACCCGATCGCCACGCCGACGATCAGCGACACCGCCGCGCGCACTGCGCGGCGACGAGCCTCGCGCACATGCCCGGCAAGGGGCATCGTTCCTCGCGCGGCGGTGGCTGTGCTCATGATGCGTGGCGGTACGGAACCGGAACGGACGCGTCGGCGAATGTCGGTTCCGTGGTGGCGGTGGTCTCGACACGCGTCGCGGTCTTCTTGTCCTCGCGCACTTCGTCTTTCAGGATGCGCATCGACTGACCGACGCCCTTGGCGAGGGAGGGGAGCTTGGTCGAGCCGAACACGAGCAGCAGGATGGCGAGGACGATGAGCGCGTGCCATCCGGTGAGGTTGTGCAACATGGTGATTCCTTAACTGGTGGGTAGTGTGAGGTGGGGGTGATCAGTTGGTGGGGGCTGAGCCGGCATTGGGCGGTCCGCCCGCCGGGGGAGTGCCGCCGCCCATGGGGGCCTGGCCGCCACCTCCGCCGCCTCCGCCCGCGGGCGCAGCACTCATCGTCGGTTCGGTGGTGGCATCGATCGCCACCGCGAGTGATCCGACGTAACCGGAGGCGGGATCGCCGCTGAACGTGCCCATCTCCAGCTCGTAGCCGTCGCCGAAGACATTGTCGTTGTCGAGGCTGCCCATCTGGGTCAGGTTTCTGGCCGACTCGGGATAGACGTCGGTCTTGTCCTGATAGATCGCCTCGAGCATGTCCTGCGGGAACGCGACCTGTGAGGTGGCAATGGCGTTGTCCACGTTGGTCGCCGACGCGGCGTCGGGGTAGACCTCGAAGTGCATGTGGGTCCAGCGGCCGGAGTAGCAGCCGGGAACGACGGTCTCGAAGGTGACGGTGCCGTCGCTACCGGCCGCTTGGATGCCGCGCAGGTAGGTCTCGTCCTCGACCCCCTCGGAATACATCGAGTACTGGCCCTCCGCATCGCACTGCCACACGTACACGGCCGCACCCTCGTACGGTCGACTGTCGTTCGCCAGGTCGGTGAGCGTGAAAGTGAACGTGAGGGGCACTCCGCTCACCGTGGTTTCACCGTCCAGGCTGGAGGTGATGTCGCTGCGGACGATGCCCGATTCCTCGAGGACGTTGACGCCGTTGGTGCCGTCGGCCGGGTATGGGCCATTGGTTTCCTGGGGGATCTCGCTCGTCGCCGTCGAGGTGGTCGTCGACGCGGTTGCCGTGGTGGCGGTGGAACTTCCGGCGCTGGAGGTGCTCGAGCATGCGGCCAGAGCGAACGCGCCCGCTCCTGCGCCGACGAGACTCAGTACACGGCGGCGGGTGACGAGGGTGGTGATATCGAAGCCTGCACCCTGGTCGACGACCTCCTCGGTGGGGCGGTCGAGAAGCCTTCCCTCGTAGGCGGGTCCGTCGGGTGTATCGGTCGGCTCGGGGATTCGGGTCATCGTCGTACGTCTCCTTCGTTGCGGCACTGAATGTTTCGGTAGTGCCAATACTCTGGGACGTTGCGGTGAGGACCCTGGACCTCTGCTGCGAGGTTCCTGTGAACGATGTGCCCCGGTGAAACCCCGCTAAGTAGCTAAGGCTAACCTCATCATGCGTACCGACCTGAAGGATTGTGATGACTCTTCGTGTGACCACCCGCTTCGCTGCACTCCTCACCGCTGTCGCGGCCGCGTCCTTCGCGCTCGCCGGGTGCAGCTCGACGGAAACGACCGACAGCCCGGCCGCCGCCCCGTCCACCGGCTCGTTTCCGCTGACCGTGCAGCACATGTACGGCGATACCACCCTCGACGCAGTGCCCGAACGGGTCGCGACGTGGGGATTCGGCACCACCGACGCGGTGCTCGCGCTCGGTGTCGTCCCGGTGGCGATGCCCTCGGCGGAGTACGGCGGCGGTGACGATCTGATCTACCCGTGGGTGTCCGACGCGATCGAGTCATCCGGCGGTCCGGCGCCGGTTCTGCTCGACAACGTCACCGACGCGCTGTCCGTCGAGAAGCTACTCGCCACCGACCCGGACGTGCTGTTGGCTCCGCATTCCGGGTTGACGCGGGCCGAGTACGACGCGGTGACCGCAGCCGGAGTTCCCGTCATCGCCCCGCCGGAGGAACTCTGGTCGACGCCGTGGCGCGATGTCATCACCACAACCGGTGATGTTCTCGGGGTGCCGGACAGGGCGCGTGATCTCGTCGCCGATCTGGATTCTCAGGTGCAGGACGCAGGTGCTCGCCATCCCGAATTCGACGGCCGCACAATCGCATACGTGTCCGAGGCCGCCGACGTGTACTACCTGCTACTGCCGTCGGACCCCAGAGTGGAGTTGCTCGAGAACCTCGGCTTCGTCTCGCCTGCATCGGTGACCGGCCTCGCGACCGACGACGCCACCTACTCGACCACGGTCTCGGCCGAGAACATCTCCACGATCGACGCCGATGTGGTGTTCACTCAGGTCGACACCGACGACGCCCTGCAGCAATTCCTCGATTCGCCTGTCTCACGCCAGATTCCGGCTGTTGCCGCCGGTGCGGTCGCCGGATTCGTCGGCCAGGAGGCCGGAGCTGCAGTGGGCCCGACGGCACTGTCGATTCCGTACTTCCTGCCGACTCTGGTCGACGGACTCGCAGCCGCTGTGAACACCGACCGCTGACGACGATGGGCAATGGTGGACGGCATTCGGACGAGCCCGGAGGCATCTGCGCGCGAGTAGTCTGACCGCGACGACATCGGTCGACTCCGGGAGTGCACTCATGACCTCACGATTGCCCGACGTGTTCAGCCCGTCTGCAGTGCAGTACGGCGAGACCGTCAGAGTGGACGACCGCACGACCATTCTGCCGGTATCGCGTCGATCGGCTCGGGGAGCAGAGACCGCGGTGGGGGTGTTCACCATCACGGACGGCACGGCGGTGTGGACCCCCGCAGTCGATACCGGCCGCATCCAACTGATCGGGGTGCTCACCGGCCTCGTTGCTGCGACATTGGGATGTGCTGCGGTCCTGAGACGGCCGCCGTGGCCGACCGTCACCATCGATCGTTGAGGTGGATCACGCCCGACGGAGGACGTCGCGGGTGAGCTCGAGCTGGCCGAGATGCTGGGCCAACTCGCGCACCAGGTGCGTCAACACCCATTCCGGTGTTGCCGTTGCGAGCTCCGGGCGGGTGGTACCCATGACGGTTCGATCGCGAATCCCCTCGCGTACTGCGACATTCACCCACCCGGGCAGACGCGCCCGAACCTCGTCGACCCGCGTGATCAGATCGTCGATTCGGCCTGTGGCAGTGAACTCGGCTGCCCGATCCCGCGGGATCTTCAGACCGGCGATCACCGAACCTGCCCAGTACTCGATCACGGCCACGCAGTGGAACACGATGGCGTACGGACTGTTGGCACCCGGCAGGTCCGGCTTCGTGTTGGCCGGCTCGTCGCCCAGGTCCCGCAGGATCTCCGTCATCGACGACAGGCTCGCGCCAGTTATCGCCAGAAAGGCGTCAGCGACACGGCTTTCGGCGTCGTCCTGCTGCGAGGTCACCACGGGTACGGCTCGCAGTCGTCGAGGAAACAGCCGTACGGATCACGTCCCGGTTCGCCGTGCATCACCGGACCGTACACCCGATCGCCTGCCCTTGCGCCTGGGCCCGGCCCTCGGGACACAGACACCGCTGCGACCGCGGGATCAGATTCGACGCGTGACCCGAACCACCGCATCGCGCAACGTCTTCGAGTGCACACCCGTGCCACCGACCGTTCTGGAACGTTCGAGTGCGGTGTCGATGCGCCACGAGGAGGCGTCGAACAGGGCGGTGATGTCTGTCGCGGTGACAGTGGCCTCGTGCGGTGGCTCGCCGTCGTGTGAGTGATGATGCCCGCGGTCGTGCAGATGGCCGACGATGAGCAACGAACCGCCCGGTGCCACCCATTGCGCAATGTGTCGATAGAAGTCCAACTGCGGAATCGACGGATGCGCGTAGTGGGTCGTCACCAGATCCCATCGGTCGGTCGGGTTCCAGGTCGTGAGGTCGGCTTCGATCCAGGTGACGTCGACCCCCGCTGACCGCGCCTGCTTCGCGGCGGTGTCGAGGGCAGCGGCGGAGATGTCGGCACCGGTGACTCGCCAGCCCTGCTCGGCGAGCCAGATCGCTTCTGCTCCGGCACCACAGCCTGCGTCGAGCGCGGTACCGGGCGTCGATCCGGCCGTCTCCTGCACGAGATACGGATTCGCCGCGACGGTGCGGGATGTTCGGTCATCCCAATGGTGCTCCCAGTACTCCTTGTCGAATGCGTGCGTCATGTGCTGAGTCCTCTCCCGGTGGTGTTCCGGGATCAGAGTGACAGCCCGCTCACAGATATAGCAAGTATGTTTGCCGTATCAGCAAGTTGCGCTGAGTCAGAAAGGTGCGTCGGTGATCATTCGATTTCGGCCGGCGCGCTTCGCCTGAAACATCAGTGCGTCAGCTCTGTCGAGTGTGCTGCGAAGACCTTCGTTCGGTCGCTGGAGCGTGTACCCGGCCGAGAACGTCACCCCCGATGACGTGGTGGCGGCGGCAAGAGCCTCGAGTGATCGAAGAGCACCACGACGATCGCAATCGCGCAGAGTGATCACGAATTCCTCTCCGCCCCATCGAGCCAGGAGTCCATCGACGCCGATGCAGCTGCGGGCAGCCGACGCGAAGTCGCGGAGCAACGCGTCGCCGGCGGCGTGGCCGAAGTGGTCGTTGAACTGCTTGAAATGGTCCAGATCGAGAACCGCGACGACTGTGTCGACCGAATCGTCGTCGACGAGGGACACCGCGTAATCCGACCAGCCGCGACGGTTGAGTGCCCCGGTCAGTTGATCCGTTCGGGACGCGAGCAGGATGCCGTCCTCGACCTCTTTCCGTTCGGTGATATCGAGAGCGGCACCGAGCGTCCACTCGGCATCGGACGGACCGGTGAAAGGGACCAGAGTCAGCAGAACCCAGCGAATCTCGTCGTTCGGTAGAACGAACCTCACCTCGACCTTCACGGGTTCGTCCGCGGCCGTCCCGGCGGCCATCAGATCCTCCACGCTGCCGTGGAGCGGGAGGTCGTCCGGGTGAGTGTGCACCGTCGCGGATCGACCGATCAGTTCCGAGGAGGACAAGCCCACGAGTTCGCAGTAGGCCGCATTGACGTCGACGAAGAGCCCATCGGCGTCGGAGAGAGCCTGCGCCACGGGGCTGGAGGCGAACATGCGCCGGTACCAGTGATCCTCCACGACGCAACGACCCGCTTTCTCCCCTTCCCGGATGGGGAGTGTAGTTGAGGTCTGCTCGAGCCCTGTGGCGCATTCGGCTGCCGGCAGCTCCGTCCGGCCGACTCGTGCGGGAACTGTCGCCGGTCAGCGGCAGATTGGCACGAATGTACGACTTTCGGGAACCGTGTGCGCCTGCGCGCCGTCCAAGGGGTTGGGGTGGCCGGCCGACGATGGGGTCTCGATGACGACGAAGTGGCGAGAAGTGACGAGCATCGAGTGCCAACAGGATTTCGACGACCTGCTCGACGTCTGTATCGACATCGCCGCCGAACGGATCAGCGAGAACTGGGGACTGCACCCGGTGGCCGTCGTCAACGACCTCTCCGGCGGGCAGCGGGTGCTCGCACCGCAGCAGCCACAGGGAGACGGGGAGTCGCACCCGGCGATGCACGAACAACTCGTCCGCGATCTGCGCGCCGTCGCCGATGATCTGCGGTCGTACGCCATCGTCTCCGACGCCACCGGCGAGGAGGCGTCGGGCACATATCTCGAGGTCCTGCTCGAACACCGCGAATATGCGATGCGGATACTCGTCCCGTACCTGATGCCCGACGCCACGACCTTCGATCTGGGTCCGACGAAAGCTTCGGTGGGGCAACGACTTCTGTGGCCCTGATCCCTCTGCAAACGCGCGCGCGTTCGCCGAATGCGCGCGACATCGTGCCAGGATCGGTGGCGAATCCTAACGCGTCCGACAAGTGCGCGCGCGTGTGCGAAACCGGGGGCGTCGGCCTCCTCCAGGTGATTGGCACTCTCACCCGTCGAGTGCCAAAATAGAGGCACATTCTCACTCGAAAGGAGTCCGCAGTGACCGTCACCTCTCCCCACTTCGATACACGTGATTCGGACGACGACATGCCACCGAAGTGGTGGAACCGGCGCATTCGTACTCGCGCGCAGGTGACCGAATATGCCGTCATGTTCGGTGCGATGTCGATCGTCTCGTTCTGGGCCGCGGGGCTCGGCATCGCAGCAGGATTGATTGCCGTCGCCTCTGCTCTGTGGGCCGATCGCAGCCCCGACCTCTCCGGCCCGCGCGCCGATCGCAGTGACACCGCGCTGGCCATCGGAACCGGAATTCTCGGCATCGTCATCGGCGTGGGCTTCGTCGCGATGGTGTTGCCGTATTGGTGATGGAGCGACTTCGTCGCACGTGAGCGGAACTTCGTAGTCCACTACGAATTACCGTTCACGACCGAAGCGCCTGCCTCGAGGCCGGTCGACCGCACTGCGGTCGGCCGGTTTCGTCGTTTCGAAGAACATTTCTCATGTATCTGCGACGGAGCGTTGCACCAACCAGTTTTATGTGTGACGCTGTGTTGCGTACACATTGTTCGGACGCAGGCGGAAGGACCACCATGACTGCAGTCGACGACGCACGAACGCTCTACCGAGACAGGCTGCACGCACTGTCGACGGCATCGGTGCACCAGCACTTCGACGCCTTCCTCGACATCCCCTGGGACGAGCCCGAGTACGCGATCGTTCCCGACGATCCGCGCTGGGTGCTCCCGGACGCGGACCCGCTCGGTCACACCGACTGGTACAAGTCGCTTCCCCTGGACCGGCAGATTCACATCGGGATGTACCGTCAGGCCAGCATGGTCAAGGTCGGCCTGCAGTTCGAGCAGATCCTCATCAGCGGACTCATGCACTACGCCCTCACGCTGCCGAACGATTCACCCGAATTCCGGTACTCGACGCACGAGGCGACCGAAGAGTGCCACCACACCCAGATGTTCCAGGAACTGGTGAACCGCATCGGCATCGACGTGCCGGGTGGGCCCGCATGGTTCCGCAAGATCGTGCCCGTACTGACCCTCTTCGCGAGCCGATCCGCACCGTTCGGATTCTTCGTCGGAGTGCTGGCGGGAGAAGAGCCGATCGACCACATGCAGAAGGGCGTCCTGCGCGCCGGTAGCGTCGGACACCCCTTGGTCCAGCGCGTGATGCAGATTCACATCGCCGAGGAAGCACGACACATCGGCTTCGCCCATCAGTACCTCGAGCACAAGGCCCCGCGGCTCGGACGCTTCGAGAAGGCGTCGATCTCGATCCTCATGCCCGTCATCATGCGACTGCTGTGCGACGTGATCATGAAACCGAGCAAGCAGATGCGACGCGACCTGGCCATCCCCGACGAGGTTGTCGACGCCGTGTGGTGGAACAGCGAACCGTCACGAAAGGCATTGCGCGACACCTTCGGTGACGTCCGAATGCTGGCCGGCGAGCTCGGACTGATGAACCGCGTGTCCCGACGCGTCTGGCGCGCCCTCGGTATCGACGGACGCCCCTCGCGTTACCGCAGCGAGCCGTCGTTCGGCTGACTCTCGTCGAGGACGCTTTCGAGGGGCACCTGCGGGATCGCGATCCCGCGGGATGCCCCAAGGCCCTTGACCTGCAGCCAGATGGTGTCGGCCAGGAACGTCGCGAAATGATCGAGACCAGTGCGATGTTCGGTCTGCCCGCTCCAGCTGCGCACCGCACCCATGCAGCCGGAGACGAGGCCCGCAACCCACGGCCGCACCAGCGACCAGTCGTCGGTGGTCAGGTCTGCGTGCACCAGTGACAGGAATGCCGCGACGCTCACTTCCAACTGCTCGGCCAGCAGAGCGTTGGTCTCCTCGAGAGGCGTGGGCGACTCGGCACTGACGTCCTGCTCGACGAATCGCGTCCACGCGGGATGCTCGGCCACCCAGCGCACGTAGGTGCTCACCATGCGATGCACCGCGTCGCGAGGAGTTCCGGTCAACGCGAACGACGAGACCAACGTGGCCGTCAACTCCGAGCAGATGGCGCGCTGAATGGCTGTGTCCAAGTCGGTTCGATCGCGGAAATGCCGGTACAGCCCGGTGCGGTGCACACCGGCCTCGGCCGAAATCTGAGCGGTGGTGAGCCGCTCACCGGGTGCGATATCGCGCGCCAGAACTGTCATGGCCGCGTCGATGATGTGGCGTCGGCGATCGGAGTTGTGCTGTTCCCAACGCCGCTTACGACCATCGGACTCCGGGCGCTGGTCACCGTCAGTCATGCTGCATGTTCTCACGTCCACATCGGGTGAGGACGTCAGTTGCTGCGTTTACGAAGCGCGAACAGCACGCCCGCCGCACCGACAGCGACGACGACCACCGCGACGATCCAGATCGGAAAACCGCTGCTGTCCTCGGGCTCTTCTGCGGCAGTCGGTGTTGCGTCGGTAGGGGCGGGGGCCGAGGTGGCTGCGGTTGCCGCCGACGTCGAGGACGCCTGGGTCAGTTGGAACGGAATGCTGCCGGTGATCGGATGCCCGTCCGCGGAGACCACTCGGTAGCCGATGGTGTACTCGCCCGCCGCACCGAGCCCGTCGAGATCGACGGTCACCGTGCTGCCGTCGACGACGGGATCCGATGCCCCCCATTGGGTTCCATCGGCTCCGACGACGGTGACGGTGGCGAAGTTCGACTGCACGGACTGATTGAACGTCAGGGTCACCTCGTCCGGGGCGGCGTCGAGCACGGAGTTCTCGGCAGGGTTGCTGGACTGCAGAGTTGCGTGCGCAGCTGCCGGGGCGATCGACAGTGCCGTCGCGGTGAGAATGGCGGCGGCAATCACGGCCAGGCGTTTCATCGGGTGCTTTCTTGTTGTGGTGCAGGGTTATTCGTGCGGGGGCTCGCCGGTGACCTTGTGGTCGGCGAAGTTGAGGCCCTCACGCACGAGCCGGGCGAGGTGACCGTCGGCCAGGCGGTAGATGACGTTGCGGCCGTCGCGTCGGGTCTCGACGAGTCCGGTGAATCGAAGCTTGGCCAGATGCTGGCTGACGGCGGTGCGGGAGGTTCCCGTGGCCGTGGTCAAGGCGCTGACGTCGGCAGGGCCGCGGTCGAGTAGCCAGAGGATGTGCAGTCGCGTGGGGTCCGAGAGCATCCGAAAGGTGTCACTGGCCGTGGCCAGGCGTGCGGAGTCCGGTTCGACGGCATGGTCGAGACTGATGCGCGGTTCCTTCTTCGGTGGCATCGAACGTCGTCTCCCTACGCGGAGGCGACCACCGACACTCGGGAGCGACTCCACAGGCGTGCTGCGGACAGTGCCGCAAGTGTAGCCAAGCCCGTGAGCACCAGCGCCGCGGTGAACAGTCCGAACCGGGCCCCGACCCAACCCGCAATCGGATAGGTCAGCAGAAACGCCGCGTGCGACAACGAGAACTGCGCCGTGAAGATGGACGTTCGGGTGCTCTCGTCGGATTTACGACGCAGAATCCTCGCCGAAGGGGTGTTGATCATCGACGTCCCGACGCCCAGCAGCACCCACGTCGCGGCCAGCGCAACCCAGGCGGTCGACCCTCCGTGCAGGGTCGCCACCAGTGTTGCTGCGGCAGTTCCCATCACGGCCGTCGCAGCCCCGGTGAGCATGAGCGTGTGATCGTTCGTAAATCCGAGGGCTCGTGGGATGCACAATGCTGCGACCATCGAGCCGGCGCCGTAGCAGCCGAGAGCGATGGCCAGCTGACTGCTCGATCCGCCGAACAGATCGCGGACGTAGAGAACGGAGTTGACCACCACGAGAGCAGTCGCCGCAGCGACCACCGTGTTCAACGCGATGAGTCCCTGAAGTTCGGTATTCCTGACGAACGTCGCGATGCCCGAGGTCGATCGTCGGATCTCGGGTGCGAGGTGTCTCGGAAAGTCGGTACCGACCACCATCACCGCGGAGACGACGAACCCCACAGCCGTGCCGACGAACAGCGTGTGGAAGCCGATGACCGTCAACAATGCGGCGGCGATCAATGGGCTGACCAGTGATTCGAGGTCGTAGGCCAGTCGCGAGAGCGTCAACGCGCGGGTGTACTGCTGTGCGTCGGGCACCACGGACGGAATGACGGCCTGGAAGGTGGGAGTGAAGGTGGCCGACGCCGCCTGCAGAACGAAGATCAGCACGTAGACCTGCCACACCTGATCGACGAACGGCAATGCCAGTGCGGTGAGCGCCCTGACGGCGTCGGCGCTGACCAGCACGAGCTTGCGGGGGAGCGTGCCGGTCAGTGACGACACGATCGGAGCGACGAACACGTACGCGATCATCTTGATCGCGAGAGCGGTACCGAGCACGGCTCCCGCGGCACTGCCGGCAATGTCGTAGGCGAGCAGTCCCAGCGCCACCGTCAACAGTCCGGTGCCCAGCAACGCGACGACCTGCGCGGTGAAGAGGCGTCGAAAGGCGGGGTTGGCGAACAACATGGATTCAACGTACACACATGTGCGCAAGTGCGCACTGATTGGATTCGATCCGAATGTGTGCAATTCGATCGCTAGTTTTTCGGTATCGTTCAGCAGTCGGCTGTGCAAGGGGGTGGTTCGTGACCGTAACTCGCAACACGTCGAACGATGTCGTGCGCCGAGCCGTCGATCGGTTGCCGTCGATGATCGGGTACTGGGACAGCTCGCTGCGCAATGTCTTCGCGAACCGCGTGTACGCCGACTACTTCGGAATCGAACCGCATGACCTTGTGGGTAAGCACATCAGCGAACTGCTCGGCGAGACGCTGTACCGGTTGAACCTGCCGTACATCTCCGGCGTCCTCGCCGGCGAGCAGCAACAGTTCGACCGCACGCTCATCGATGTCAACGGTGCCGTGCGCGTCACCCAGGCCACCTACGTCCCCGATGTCGTCGACGGCGTCGTCCTCGGATTCACCGCATTGGTCGTCGACGTCAGCGCCCGCGCCGAGGTCGAACGTGAACGAGATC
Organism: Rhodococcus sp. 06-470-2; assembly: GCF_002258235.1. NCBI lineage: Bacteria > Bacillati > Actinomycetota > Actinomycetes > Mycobacteriales > Nocardiaceae > Rhodococcus > Rhodococcus sp. 06-470-2. The sequence continues at coordinate 304,800 of NZ_NOYB01000010.1, forward strand.
GCGCGATCCGGCTGTTCCAGAACGTGATGGAGAACGCCCCGATCGGCAAGGCCGTGATGACCCGCGACGGCCGATGGCTGCAAGTGAACAAGGCCCTGTGCGAGCTGCTGGGGTATACCGCAGAAGAGTTGCGCCAGAAAACTTTTCGAGACATCACCCATCCCGACGACATTGCACTCGCCGACGAACATCTGAAGGGATTGGCCGAGGGGACGCTGACGAACGTGGCGTCGGAGAAGCGATACATCCGCAAGGACGGAGCCACCATCTGGGTGCAGCGCAACGCGACCGTGGTGCGCGACGAAGATTCCGGCGACATGATCATCGCGCAGATCCAGGACATCACCGCCCGCAAAGCCGCCGAGGCGTCGCTCGAACGCCAGGTGCTGATCGACGACCTGACGGCGTTGGGTAATCGACGCCGACTGATGGCAGAGTTGGATGCGCTGAAGGAATCGGTCGGCGAACGCCCGGTCGGAATGCTCTTCGTGGACATCGATTCCTTCAAATCCATCAACGATCGGTTCGGTCACGCGGTGGGGGACCGGGTACTCCAGGCAATCGGCCGTCGCATCCTGGACAACACCCGCGCTCGAGACATCGCCTGCCGCATCGGCGGTGACGAATTCGTAGCCCTGCTGCACTCCGCCAGATCTGCCGAGGGAGTCGAACGCCTTGCCAACCGGGTTCGTGGCCTCCTCGCCGGCCCCTACGACATCGACGGCACTGTCGTCCCGGTCTCGGTGAGCGTCGGATGGAGTTGGGAACCGACCACCGACCCGGACGAATTACTACGCATCGCAGACGAGCGAATGTACTTGTCCAAGCGCACCTGAGATCTGGATCAATGTGGGTTTCAGTCGGTCGGAATGCAAGAGAGTCGCATTGATCCGCCGGATCGGGCTGGGGCGGGGGAGGCTCAAAGCCGTGTCGGCCGCGCACCCAACGGCGGCGCGGGGGTGGGCCCGCGGTGCTTACGTGACTCGACGCGGTACGCGATGTACAGATACAGGAAGCCGGTGACGGCACCGCCCACGCAGCTTGCAGCGATATCGAGCGCGGTGGAACCCGAGGTGATCGTCAAGTGCATCAGGAGAAAGCCGATACCGACTGCGGGGACGAGGGCAAGCGCATTGATGTAATCGGCCCGGGTTGCGCCGCATTTCTTGCTCAGAGCCCCGGTCATGACCCACTCGCGAAATGGCTTCTGCATCTCGGCCTCCGACCTCGTGCGGTCCAGTTTGTCCGTTTCCTCCACGGTACCGGATAGTTCGCGGCGCTGACGGTGTCGTGGGAGGGTGCAGGTATGCGTGCTCTGGTATTTCTCGCGGTCCTCGCGATCGTGTACACATGGCCGCTGTTCGGAGGCAGCCCCGGCCAGTGGTCTGCCCTGTTCCAGGGCGTCATGATCGGCACGATAGTCAGCACCGCGGTGACTCCCGCGGGATGGAAGGCGATTCGACGCATCAGAAGTCGACTCGATGGGTCGTACGGTCCACCCAGGTCCTCGCGGCGATGAAATCGGGTGCAGCTGACCGCGCTCAGCGCGGCTGGCTGCACCGGATTCGATCGAGAGTAGCGACTATTTCGGCGATCACGTGATCCATGCGTTCGGTCAGGTCGACCCAGGTGTAGCGCAGGATCGTCCAGCTCTGAATGATGTCGTTCTGCCTGATCCGATCCTGATGGAACGCGTCGTGATCGGAGTGAAATGCCCAGCCGTCGATTTCGATCGCCACCATCTCGGCGAGGAAGGCGAAGTCGAGTTCGTATCCGCCCCATCGATAATTCACTACCCAGCCGCCGATCTTGCGGGCCCGGAACTCTCGAATCAAGAGACGCTCTCCCTCGGAGCGGGCACCGTTCGCTGCGACTTTCAGCAGCCGCTTCGCTTCGGGAGCGCCGGTGCGACCTGGGTTTCGTGCATCTGCGCGCTGCAATCGTTCGAGGTCGGTGTGTCGCTGAAGTGCCCGATCCATGATGTGCGCCTTACCTATCGACGCTTCGAGAACGGTCAGTTCGAGAGACGTGACACGAAGCCCGCGCCGCTCGACGATGTCCTTGTTGTGGATGTCGCGGCGGCGTAGTCGGCAGCCCTCGGCGCGGCTTCGCCCCTTGCGTGGGGTGGTGACCTCGATGATGCTCGGCACGTCGGAGATCACCCCGTGCCAGAAGGCAGCGGCTTCCCCGCTGAGCGCAGCGTTCGGTCCTGCACCCCACACAGCGCACCGAATGCGTGCGTCCGCAGTGAACGGGCGGTCCACGACGAAGTACACCCCGCGATGAATTGTTCGCCACGCACCGGCGCGAACCGAGCGATCCACAGCGTCGCCGCTCAGGCCGCAGAGCGCCGCCTGCGCGCGAGTGATCACGCCGTCGTGCCGCGCCAGCCATTCATCAAGCATGTCCAGTTGGACGTTCACTGCGCCGAAGCGGTTCCCTAGCGAATCGGGTGCAGTGAACCGCGCTCAGCGCGGCTGGGTGCACCGAATTCAATCGACGTGGAGCTGTGTGTTTGAGTCAGTCGCCTACTCGGGTGCGACGCGCTGTTCGAGCACGGGTATGTCGTCGTAGACGCTCGGCCGAACGCCTTCCGAGGACATCGTCGCTGCAGGCGCGCCGACTGGTTGGTGCAGTGTTATTCGATACTGTCGCCAATATGGAAACTGGCTGAGCGGAGCAATTCCGGGGTTATTGCGACACCTGTGTGGTTGGCAATCATCGCCAGACTCGTCTCGAGAACATGGAATCGCCCGTCCGGTAGCGGCCCCTCGCTGTTGGGATCCACTCCGGCCACGCGCATGCCTTGTCGCCACGGACTGTTCGGATCATCGAAACCAGGTCCCGACTTCAGCAGCGAGTCGAAGAACGCCGTCCCCCTGCCGTCGACCCATTGTGCAAAGTAAGAAGGACCGACTGTGATTGCGCAGGTGAGCGCTTCACCTCCCATCGACAGTGGGGCCATCAGTTCGTCAGCCAGGCCCGCCGTGGACGGCGCGACGGCAAGAACCCAATTGCCCAGTTGCGTCACGCCCACCACATCCACATCGGAATTGACGCCGTCCAAACCCACAACGGTGCCGTGTATTTCGGTCGTCAAAGCTGCGAGAACACTCGCCGGATCGTCATGGCGAACAAAGGTGAACGACACGCTTGTCTCGACCCATTCGTAGTCGTCGACGACCCACGAGAAGTCTTGCCACGTTGCAGCCACAGTTCGATCCTCACATCGTCGTAGTCGAGTTCTACCCGCCCAGATCAGAACCCGAGATCTCTCTTGCGACGCTCGCGCTCGAGTCGGCGTTGCTCCTCTGCACGTTCTCGACACCGCCGGAGAAATTCCGCATCGGCCTCGGGATTCTGGGCAGCCTGACGGCCGGGTCGTGTCTCGTATTCAGGAAACGCAGAGTTGCTCGCGCGCCGGTTGCCGCCACCGGGACCTCCCCAGATTCCGCCTCCAACAGGACGTCCCGCGAACAACCATGCCAATGAGCCGGCCAGCGGGAGAAACACCACCAACAGCAGCCACACGATCTTCGGGAGGAATCGCACTCCACCATCGTCGGCCGTGATCACGTCGATCAGACAGAACACCCACAGCAACATCACCAGCAGACCGAGATACGGCATGTGATCCTCCACTTTCAAGACCGTTCGGTCTGATGTATCGAGCATCGTAGCGGGGCTGTCGCGATTTCGACAGATAAGGCCTCAGGTCTATCGATGGGCAGGATGTGGTCAGCGAGGCACCGGACTCCGCTGAGGAGTGCCCATGTCTGGCGTAGTTACATGTATCCGCGCACCAGGCGGTGATGGCCTTCGGAGCCCACCGACCGGCAAAATCGGGTGCAGCTAGCCGCGCTCAGCGCGGTCAGCTGCACCCGATTCGGCCTCCAATTGCTTCAGCCCGCATAGCGTCACTGCAACAATCAGTGGCCCTGGGAGTAGATGAACAGCGATGACTGTCGTGTGTTCCTGGTGAGCAGGACGGTCACGCGGTCTGCCGTCTGCTGGTCAGGACGCGAGGTGGACAGCATCTCGGGTTCGCAGGTCAAGCCCAGTGCAGTCCAGTTGCTCGTCGATGCAGCGGCGCAGGCCACCGGTTGCAGTGGCGGATAGGAAGGGTTCGCCGCCGATACCGCTGTCTCGTCGCCGGCCTCGTTGGGCGCGTCGAATCGGGCCCGCCACGCAGGCTGGCCGACGAACTCCGTGTGCGTGAAGCCCTGAACGAACTCGAAGCCACTCGGTACGTCGAATGCTATGCCGCGCAGGGCACGCGACACTTCTTCTTCGTCCATGGACCTCCGTTCGCCGGGCTCGAACGAACTGCACGACGCGGTGAGAACGACGACAAAACCGATGAGCCAGAACCGACACAGTCTTGCTGACGAACTCATCTCGTGGCACGGCTCGATGATTGTCGCGGGATCAGTGTCGGGAGTGCCTTTTTCAGCGGAGTCGAGCCGTCATCGCCGTTGAGCAGTATTTCCATTGCGGTTCGGGCGATTTGGTCGAATGCGGTGCGAACCGAGGTCAGGGGAACCGGCAACAGTTGCGCGAGCGGGATGTCGTTGTAGCCGACCAGTGAAAGGTCCTCTCCGACAGCCAGATTGTGTCGATGCGCTGCTGACAACACCCCGAGAGCCAAGTTGTCGTTTGCGGCGAACACCGCAGTCGGACAGTCTGTGCCGTCGAGCAGATCGTGTCCTGCCCTGGCACCGGCTTCGATTCCGTATCCGGTCTCGGTAATCCACTCCGGGCGAGGTTGCAGGCCGGCTTCGGCAAATGCCTTGTGCGCGCCGGCCAAGCGGCCGACGGCACTGGATGTGAACAACGGTCCTGTCAGCACCGCGATGTCGGTGTGGCCGAGATCGATGAGGTGACGAACCGCCAGGTACCCGCCCGTCTCGTCGTCGCCGATCGACGAAGGGCTCTTGCCGTCGGTCCTCAGAACCAGGACATGAGGAATCCCGTTCTCGCGGAGATGGCTGGGGAGCGGGTCGTCGGTGCGGCTCGTGGCGAGAACGACCCCATCGACATTGCGCTCCAGAAGCGACTGCGCTGCGTTCCATTCGTCCGTGGGATCATCGCCGCTCGTAGCGACGATGGCGTGGTAGCCCTCCTTGCCTGCCGCCCGGTCGATGGCCTCGAACATCAGCGCCATCACGGTGTCCGAGAGGCGAGGCACCAGGACACCGATGGTGGCGGTGGCACCCCGTCTCAGGTTCGACGCGAACGTGTTCCGCCGATATCCGAGATGCTCGGCAACCTCGCGCACCCGAATGGCCGTTGCGGTTCGGGACGGTGTCACACGGTCGTCGAGCACACGGCTGACGGTCGAGATGCTGACCCCGGCCGCCTTGGCGACATCGCGCAGCGTGACGGCGTCCGTACGCTCCGTCGAGAGCCCGTTTCGGGTGGAACGCATGTGCAGTTCCTGACTGTTCGTTGAACTCCTGGTCCGGCCGAACTTACAGATCGCCAGCCTGCGGCGCATGCAAACGTCCCAGGAACGTTTTCATCCGCGTGGGGGATGCCAGTCACTCTCCATCTTGAAAGTGATGGTTGACACATCCACGGCAGTGGGCTTAGCGTGATGCAAACGTTCCCGACAACGTTCCCATCACATTCTCGAGAAGGACGACAACATGAATTCACTCGATCTCCGCGGACTCAGCCCAGCACCGATCACGCCGTTCACTCGCGAAGGTGAGGTCGACTACGACGCGATCCAGCGCCTCGGGTCCTGGCTCGGCAGCGTCGACGGTGTCAAGAGTCTCGTCGTTCTCGGTCACGCGGGTGAAGGCACATTCCTCACCCAGGCCGAGCAGGCCAAGGTGATCGGTGCCTTCCGCGATTCGGTCGACGGAAAGCTTCCGATCATCGCCGGCATCACCGGGGAAGGAACGGCCGTATCCGTCGAAGAAGCCAAGCGTGCGGTCGACGCCGGTGCCTCCGCCGGACTGGTGTACCCGTCGCACGGTTGGCTGCGTTTCGGCTACCAGGACGGCGCACCGCAGGATCGGTACCGCGCACTGTACGAGGGATCGGGCTTGCCTCTGATCCTGTTCCAGTACCCGGACGTCACCAAGGCGACGTACAACCTCGACACCCAGCTCGAAATTGCCGCTCAGGAAGGCGTGTTCGCAACCAAGAACGGCGTTCGGAACATGCGCCGCTGGGACCGTGAGATTCCGGTTCTGCGTAAGGAGAACCCGGACCTGCAGATCCTCAGCTGCCACGACGAATACCTGCTGCACACCATGTTCGACGTCGACGGCCTCCTCGTCGGCTACGGCGGCCTGGCTCCCGAACCTCTCGTCGAGCTCATCGCCGCAGGCAAGGCCAAGGACTACCCGGCCGCACGCGCCATCCACGACCGTCTGCTGCCCGTCACCGCCAACGTCTATCACCGCGGATCTCACATGGAGGGCACCGTCGCGCTCAAGGAAGGCCTGGTCCACCGCGGCATCCTCGAGCACGCCACCGTCCGCTCGCCGCTGCTGCCACTCGCCGCAGGCGCTCACGAAGAGATCGCGGCGGCACTCGATTCCGCGAACCTCGGTTCGGTAGTACCCGCGCTGGTCTGAGTTCCCTCGCAGGGACAGACCGCGTCAGATCACTCGGTCGGCATCGGTGGCCATCTTCGCCCGGCCATCGATGCCGCACACCGACCTTCGCTCGTACTTTTCGTATCCGCTCCCCACCGCGTCGAGCCGAGGGCACACTGCCTCTAGTAGCGAGTACGGAGCGTCACCAGAAAGGCTCGTCATGAGTCAACCCCGCACGACCCCGGTGGCACCAGCCGCGTCCACCATCACCGCAGATGGACCGCCTGCCATGTCGAGTCGATGGAAGACCGTCCTGAGCACGCTGGCCATGGCGGGTCCCGCCTTCATCGCCGGTGCCTGGCAATTCGGGCCCGGCAACCTGGCCAGTGCGGTCGAAGCAGGCAGCAAGTACGGCTACGCGTTGATCTGGGTCGTCGTGTTGTCGACGGTGTTCATGCTCGTCTACGCCGACATGAGCGTGCGTCTGGGTATACGCACGCCGAAGTCGTTGATCAGCTCGGTCAAAGACGTCCTCGGTCAGCGCGTCGGTGTCGCAGCCGGAATCGGCGTCTTCGTCATCACACTCTGCTTCTCGGTCGGCAACGCCGTCGGATCCGGTCTCGGGCTGTCGATGGTCTTCGGCGGCTCCCCGCTGATCTGGACGATAGCGTGCACGGTATTCGTCGCACTGATTCTGTTGTTCCGCAACGTCTATCGCATAGTCGAGCGAGTCCTGCTCGTCATCGTCGGACTTCTCGGTGCCGCGTTCATCATCAGCGCAGTCATTGCCAAGCCCGACTGGTACATGGCACTCAGCGGAGTCATGCCCAGTGCCCCTCCAGGAAGCATGCTGCTCATCGTCGCTCTCGTGGGCACCAACTTCTCGCTCAACGCAGCGTTCTTCACCTCGTACGGCATTCATGAGCGGGGCCGTACCAGAGATGAATATCGTCGAACCTCCATCGCCGACACCATTCCCGGTATCGTCGCCCCCGGCATCATGACCGCACTCGTCATCGTCGTGGCCGCCGCCGTTCTCGGGAGCCAGAACGCCGAAGCGGCAACCCTGGTCGGACTCGCCAAGATCTTCGAGCCCATCGCGGGGCCCATCGGATCCACGATCTTCGCGCTCGGACTGTCGGGAGCTGCGTTCTCGTCCATGGTCGCCAACGCAACCGCCGGCGGCACGATGCTGTCCGACGCATTGGGCCGAGGGGCCTCCCCGAGTACCCCGACGGCAAAGGCGACGTGCGCTGCAATCCTGGCATTCGGCCTGGCGATCACGATCGTATTCACCTCGTCGCCGATCCAACTGATCATCGTCGCTCAGGCTCTGACCGTGCTGGTGGCCCCGTTCCTCGGCTTCCTGCTCTACGTGATGAGTAACAACCATCAGTTGATGGGGGATCTCCGAAACACGTGGTGGAAGAACGCACTCGGCGTCCTCGGCTTCTTATCCATCCTGTCTCTGTCGGGTCTGCTGATCTACGAACTGCTGACTCGGTAGCCCGTCGAGTCGAAGCGAATCCCGAGTGGGAGCTCATACGAGCGCCCGCTCGGGATTCTCTGTATGCGGCCAACCGTCACCGTGTGTTTCTCGGCATGAACTGTCCGGCTGTCGAACCGATGAGTGCAACGCCGAAACCAGCGCATTGCAGCGCTGTCATGTTCTGTCCCAACACGATCCAACCGAGGGCGGCCGCGGTGAGCGGACTGAGGACGCCGAGCAGGGAAATGCTTGCCGAGGGCAGCGCGCGGGCACCGCGGAACCACAACGCGTACGCCATCGCGCCGCCGATCACCGAAAGCCACGCGTAGCCGAGTACAGCCTCGGCGTCGATGGCCCACGGACCGTCGTCGACGATCGGAATCAACGGGAAGATCACCATGCCGCCGACGAGTAGTTGCCACGCAGTGGAATTGAGCGGATTGGTGTTGGGCGGCACACCCCAACGCTTGGTGAGGACGATGCCGGTCGCCATGCTGGCGGTACCGATGGCCGCGGCGGCGAGGCCGATCGCGTCGAGTCGAACGGTGCTCGAGATCGTCGTCAGCGCGACCCCGACTGCAGCGACGAGGGCCCATCCGATCTGCACAGGACGCGTGCGTCCCCACCCGAGCGCCGTGGACATCGCGATGATGACGAGAGGTTGCGCAGAACCGACGACGGCTGCGGTGCCTCCAGGAAGCCGGTAGGCCGCTACGAACAGCATCGGAAAGAACAATCCGATGTTCAACACGCCGAGGACAGCGGTCTTCAGTCGCCAACCGCGTCCTGGAATCCCCGGTGAGATGAGTAGAAGCAGCAGCCCCGCCGGAACGGCGCGAAGAACACCGGCGGTCATCGGTCGATCCGGCGGGAGAAGCTCGGAGGTCACCAAATATGTTGTCCCCCAGACAATGGGGGCCAGTGCGGCCGCGGCGGTGATTCCGAGAATCGAGGATGCGCCGCGTGGCTCCCGAGCGTGGGTCGAATCAGCATCGGTATGTGATGCCCGCATCTCGCCTCCTGGTTCGAAAAACATCTTAACGTTGAACTATCCCTGCGTTGAACAGTATGCGTATGCTTGCCGGACGTCAACGGTTCAGGGGTGAGGGGGTAGTAGGTGTCGGACGAGGTGCAGGATGCAGTGGATCGGATCCTGCAACAGTGGACGGTCGAGCGGCCCGATGTGGATGTCAGCCCGATGGCCGTCATCGGGCGCATCAGTCGAGCTGCATCCGTTCTGGACAAGCGTATTCAGGTGACTTTGGCCGAATATGGTTTGCAAGCAGGCGAATTCGATCTGATCGCTACGCTTCGACGCACCGGAGCCCCGCATCGCCTCACCGTGGGGCAGTTGCTCGACAGTGCGATGGTGACGTCGGGAGCCATCACGAACCGCTTGAATCGGCTCACGGACAAAGGGCTGATCGAACGCGAAATCGACCCGACAAACCGTCGAGTGGTCATCGTGCAATTGACGGCTGCAGGGATTTCGGCTGTGGATGCAGCGCTACCGGCACACGTGGCGAACGAGGAAGCGCTGCTGACATCACTTACTCCCGGCGAACGAAGCCAACTTGCTGCCCTGCTGAAGCGACTGCTGCTCGACATTCAGCAGTAGCAACCTCGTCGTATCCTTGGCCGCATGGGCGAATCGCAGACTGGCTTGCGAATCCGGCGTGCGAGACAACCGCCCGCATGGCCGGAAACCTCGGCTGCGACGCGTATTTCGTCATAGACGCCACTCATGCATTAGATCGCACATCGCTCGATGGAACCACCGTCCCTGCCGCGACGTTGTCGACCATGATTGCGACAAACCTCCGTGGGGAATTCGCAACGGTCGTCAAGACTGACGTCCTGATCTCGAGCTCGTAGGCGAATCGTTTGATACCGTCCGGTATGGCGAATCGGCGGGTTAAGGCGGGTCTGGCGGGACCCATCGTGCTGCTGTACCTCGGATACTTCGCTTCGGTCCCGATACTCGAAGCGTTCGTCGGCGGACTCTTCGAGCCGAAGCTGAACTGGGCTGAAATCGGTTGGGATGGAACGGTTGTATTCGCATTCATGGTCGTTGCTGGATTGGTTGCGTGTGTCGTGGCGATACGAATGCTCGTGGACTCGCCGCAGTTTCCAGGAATCGTGGCGACCTCAGGTTCGTCCGTCGGTCGAAAGATCGACTCGGTGGGTGTCACTCTGATCGGGTTCGCAGTCGCTGTGTTGTCGCTGATGGGCGAGGGCCTGGCACTCGGCTTCCTCGCCCCCGTCGCTACTGGATGGTTGTGTGTCAACACGATCCGGAACTACAGATCGCTATCCAGATCCGGCCGAGCTGAAACGGCACAGTGATCCGTGAACGCCGTACTTGTGCTCGTACTGATGGTTGGACTCGGCGCGTTCACGTATGGCGCTGCAGTGGGGTTTCGAGGAAAGGCGCTCGACGTCGACTACTACGGCCGCGACATCCCGGATCGGGTGAAGACCACGCCGCAGCTTCGCGCAGAAGCCAACAGGTCGTTCAGGACATGGTGCGTCGTCGCCGCGATGTTGATTCTGGCTCCGCTGCTCTGGATCGTCGCCGACTTCCAGCGCGAAAGAACGACGTGGGAGTTACTCGGTCTGGCGGCCTACGTCTTCATCGTCGTGATCGTCGGCAGTTACCCGTTCGCAAAAATCAAGACCTTGTGATCATTCGGCCGACGTTCGGGGCGGTTTCGGACATATCAGTGACTCGACCGTCTCGCTGTCAATCCACCCAGCGGCGAAGAGTCGCCTCATCGGACGGCGGGCCGTAACGGTTCAGCCGAGTCAGGAGGGCACCGTCAGAACCGGCCGACCGCAGTGTCGAGCAAGTTTGTCGGCTGCGGCCTCGCCACTCAATCTGCGTAGTACCGAGGCGAACCCACCGCCGGACGCACCCAGAACGATCATCTGCGCGTTGTACTTACGCCCGAAAGACTCCAGTGCGCCGCCCGGAGTTCCGTAGACCGCGTCGTAGGTCCATGGCACGTCCTCTCGGGCGAGTGCTTCGGTAGCTCGCTCACGTTCGCGGCCCGCCTGGGCCTCGGTGTCCTCTTCGTAGATGTCCGAGTCCGGGTCGACGGGTGTATCGGCGATATCGATCACGTGCACCACGTGCACCGATCCTCCGATCCCCGCAGCGAACTGCAGCGACCACGTCAGCGCGTGATGCGAGATGTCGCCGCCGTCGTAACCGACCACCAGCGAGCATTTGGGGGTGTCGGGACTGCTGTTCGGCCCGTCGATGTGCACTCCTGCGCTGCGTCGGTGGATATGGGAATCGGCCATTACGTCCTCCTCGAATTATGCACTGACAGAACAAATATGCGGAGCTCCGGCACGGTCATCGGCCGTACATCGTTGCGGCCATGGCCACCCCAACGACAGCGGCGGTACCGAGCGCCGTGCCGATCGCGTTGTACGCAGCGAGACCGTAGCGACGCCGTTCGAGCAGGCGAACGGTCTCCACGCTTGCGGTACTGAAAGTGGTGTATCCGCCGCAGAATCCGACGCCGACGATGGCCTGCACCTGTTCCGGTGCCGAGTGGAACGCCTCCAACCCCGCTACAACGCCGAGTACGGCCGACCCGGTGATGTTGATCAGCACTGTGGCGTAGGGAAACTCGGTTTTCAGTCGTGACCGAATGACGCCGTCGAGGACGAATCTGCTGACTGCACCGGCACTTCCGGCAAGAACGACCCACAGTCCGATCATCGCGTGGCCTCCGTGTGGGTACCGAACCGTTGCGCGACGACGATGCCTGCACCGGCCGCCAACGTACCGATGACCAGACTGATGCTCAGGTACAACGCGGCAGCCACCGCGCGATGATCTCGCAGCAGCTCCTCAGTCTCGAGAGCGAACGAGCTGTAGGTGGTGTACGAGCCGAGTACCCCGGTACCGATACACAATCGGATTCGGCGTCGCCAGCCACTGTCCGGTCCGGACAAGGCGAGCCGTTCGAGCAACATCCCGAGGATGAATGCTCCGGTGATGTTGATGACTAGCGTGGTGAAGGGGAACGAACCGGATACGAACGGGAAGGCCGACTCCGCGCCGTAGCGAATGCCGGTGCCCATCAGACCGCCGAGAGCAACTGCGGCAATTGCCGCCGGCTGTACGTGCAGAGGACGCGCCGTTTCGACGCCGTCCGGGTCCACAGGCATAGCCCGATCGGCCGCGGTATCGCCGTGCTTGTCGTCGAAATCGTTCATCAACCTGCTCCCTATCTGCGGACATGCGAGTGCCGAGACAGGGACTGTTGTCGGCGCGAAGACCGAGGTTCGGTTACGGCGAGCCCCACCGCCGCTGCACACCGAGGTGCGTTCCCATCATGGCACACCGCGGTGCGGCACTGCCGAAGGCACCGGGCCGTCGTAGCGGGCGATCGGCCGGATGATCTTGCTGTCGTGAGACTGTTCGACGATATTGGCGCACCACCCCACCATCCGGCTGCACGCGAAGGTCGGAGTGAACATGGATCGCGGAATTCCGCACAATTCCATCACGACGCCGGCGTAGTACTCCACATTGGCGTACAGCTTGCGGTCCGGCTTCAGAACGGCGAGCGCAGCGGTGATGACCTTCTCGACCTGAACCGCCTTGTCGATGAGCTCACCGCCCATCTCCTGCGCAGTCTCGCGCAGCAACACCGATCGGGGGTCATCTGTTCTGTAGACCGGATGCCCGAATCCCATGATGCGCTCGCCCGCAGTGATCTTCGTGCGTGCCCAGGAATCGGCGGAAGCGATGTCGGCAATCTCGTCCAGCCCGTCGAGAGCGCGATCGGGCGCACCCCCGTGCAATGGTCCGGCGAAAGCGCCGATCGCAGCACACACCGCAGATGCTATGTCCGAACCTGTCGATGCCACGACTCGCGCGGTGAAGGTGGACGCGTTGAACCCGTGATCGATGGTGGCGGTGAGGTATCGGTCGATCGCTCGGGCATGGTCGGCGTCGGGCACCTGCCCGGTGATCATGAACAGCCAGTTCTGGGCCGTCGACAGATCATCGCGCGGATCGATGGGCTCCTTACCGGACCGAATCCTGTGTACCGCAGCCAGAATGGTGGGCGTCATCGCGCACAGACGCAGTGCGGTCGCACGCTTGTCCGATTCCGACGACTCGAACAGCGGCACAGCACCGGCCATTCCGGACAACACCGTCCGCAACGCGAAGAGCGGCTGATCGGGACCCGACAGTGCCACTGTCCTCACGGCCGCTGCGACGTCGTCCGGCAACACGCGCAGCGGTGCGACCGTACGCAGAAACTCGGCGCGCTCGGAGTCGCTCGGCAACCGGCCCTCGACCATCAGGAACCACGCGTCCTCGAAGGTCCTGTGTAGCGCGATGTCGATCGCCGAATACTGGCGGTAGTGATAGAAACCTTCGTCGCCTCGTACATCCCCGATCGATGTGGTGGTGACGACGACATTGTGCAGCCCCCGTGGGGCTTCGAGAACGGCCATGATGGATCTCCTTTTCGCTGCTCAACCACCACAATCCGCGCTAATGTTGATTCTTGTCAATGTTGATCCAATCAATGTGGAAGGCAGACATGACGCACCCCGACGGGCGGAACATGCTCACCACCGCTCAGGCTGCGGCACGGCTGGGTGTCAAGCCGGAGACGGTGTACGCCTACGTCAGCCGTGGCCTGTTGACGAGTACTCGACTGCCCGGAGTCCGGGGGAGTGTGTTCGACGTCGACGAGGTGGAATCTCTCGCCGGACGCGATACTGCTCGGCGCACCGATATCGGTGCGGTGGAACGAATTCGGACTCGGATCACGCTGATCGACGATGGTCGTCTCTACTACCGGGGGCGTGACGCGGTCGAACTCAGCTCACGCACTTTCGAGTCGGTCGCACAGTTCGTGTGGACGGGTGAGCTGGTGGACGGAGCGCAGTTCGTCGCCGATCCTGTTGTCGTACAACGATGCCGAGATGCACTCGGGCTGCTGTCGCCTGATTGCCGGTCCATCGATCGGATCCGCATTGCCGTCGACATCGCGTCCACCTACCGCCCGATGAGATTCGACACCGGGTCCACATCCGTTGTCCGCGAGGCAGGGCAGCTGCTGCTGACGGTCGCAGCAGCCCTCGGTGGTGGTTCCTCTGAGCTTATGATCGCCGAATCGGTCTGGGAGGCAATCAAGTCCGACACATCCGATCCGAATGGTCGGGTGGTGCTGCAGGCCGCGCTCGTTCTGATGGCCGACCACGGTCTGGCTGCGTCGACGCTCGGAGTGCGGGTTGCGGCGAGCACCCGGGCCAATCTGTACTCGATAGTCTCGGCGGGACTCGGCTGTATCGACGGCCCCCTGCACGGCTCGGCCGCCGATCCCGTGCACCGGTTCCTGACGACGGCAATCGATGATCCGATAGGCGCTCTCGCAACACAATTGAGGTCCGGGGAGCGGGTGCCCGGCTTCGGGCACGTCATCTACACCGACCGAGACCCTCGCGCCGAGGAAATACTGCGATTGCTTCGGGACCCCGCTCACGGTGCGGACCCCGTGGTGGTCACTGCTGCGGACACGATAATCGAGGAGGTGAGTAGCAGATTCGAAGCCTTTCCGAACTCGGATTTCGCTCTCGCCACGTTCACGCTCGCCTACGGACTCAGGGCGGACACGCCGGAGATGCTGTTCGCACTGGCCCGGATCGTGGGGTGGACGGCACACGCCCTCGAAGAATACGACGAAGAGCCCCTGCGCTTTCGAGTTCCCGGCATCTACACGGGGACTCGGCCGGGAACCTACTGAGGCGTCGGGCAATCCAGTAACGCGAACGCAGCATGCAGTTGGCGACGCGCTGCGGTTACCTCGGCTGTGTTGTCGGCCAGGTGATGCAGGAGGGCGCGCTGAAAGATGCCGTCGAGAAGGATGTAGGCGGAGGCCTGGTCGAGTGCAGGCGTAGTGCCGCGAAGTTCGCAGTATCGAGCCACCACACGCCAGATCATGTCCTCACGACGTTCCTCGATCTCGAGCACGTCGTTGCGGAACGAACCGTCGAACAAGGCTTGATTGCGCAGGTCGTACCAGAGTCGATGAATGCCGGCGTCCGCAGCCAGGGTTGCGAAATACTTCGCCTCGAAGTCCGCGTACAAGCCGGTGGCGTCGGCCGCGTTGGCCACCACCTCGTCGTAACGAGTGACGCAGATGGCCTCGTACTGGCGAACGGCGTGCGTGATGAGGTCGAGTTTGTCGGTGAAGTAGTAGTGCAGAACGCCGTGCGAATACTCGGAATTCTGCGCGATCTCCCGCAGTGACGTGCGGGCATAGCCCAATTCGGCCAGCGTGTGCAGTGTCGCCTCGGCCAGTTCGGTCCGCTTGGACTCGAACTTGTTGCGGGCTCGCTCTTCGATACGCGCGCGCGGATCAGCGGTCTGGGTCATGGTCCGGGTCCTTTCCGCGCGTGGTCGTCAACCCAGTGTATGCCCGACGGCCAATCTGGGGATGTCGGCGTCGCGCAAATCCTGGGCAGTTGTCAAGAAAAAGCTTGACGTCTGTACAAATTCTATCCTAGTGTGATGCGCAGCACACGTCAGAAGGGCGGATGTTCCCGACGTCCCCTCCGGTGCCCGACGTCTCAACCCATCTCGGTCCGCCGTGCGGACGGGCCGATCACGAGAGGACCTTCCATGCCAACCGACAAGCGTGTCGTCGTCTACGGAGCGTCCGGATACACCGGACGACTGATCTGTGAATACCTGCGCGAGTACAACATTCCGTTCCTGGCCGCCGGACGCGACGAAGGCCGAGTCAAGGGCATCATCGACGTGGTTCCCGGCATCGAGACCGTCGAACACGACGTCGTCGAGGTGGAACACACCGCAGAGGCCCTCGCCGAAGCATTCCGGGGTGCCGAGATCGTCCTCAACACGGTCGGACCGTTCTCGCGATACGGCCACGAAGTTGCGCAGGCGTGCATCGAGATCGGCGCGCACTACACCGACACCACCGGTGAGCAGGACTGGATGATCGACGCGGAGGCCAAGTACGGCACCGAGTTCGCATCCCGAAACCTGGTACTCACACCAGGTTTGGCACAGATGTACAGCATCGGCGAGATCGCTGCAAACATCTGCCTCGAGACGCCGGGGTTGGACACACTCGACATCGAGGTCTTCTGGAAGGGACACCCGACGGTCGCGTCGACGAACACGATCCTCACCAACGCCGCGTTCTCCAAGGCCTACTACCTGGAGCAGAACGAATACGTCGAATGGCCGGACGACGGCGTCATGCAGGTCGTTGTGCCCGGTCAACACGACCTGGGCCTGGCTCTTCCCTGGGGTGGGACATCCCATCCGGTGTGGTTCAAGAACGATCCGCGCGTAGCGAACGCCCGGGCCCTGGGCGGCGTGATCAACAAGCCGCTGATGCTGGCAGTGCCCCAGATCATCTCTGCCGCACTGGCTCAGATGGAAGGCAAATCCGACGCAGAGAAGTACCAGATCATCGACACGGTGTCGTCGTCGGTGCGCAGCGAGACGCCCCCACGGGAGAACCCGCGCATCAACACCTCACTCGACTCGGTCTACGCGTCGGGACCACTCGGTCGCGTGCATACCGTGATCCACGGCAACTGCAACTACAAGCAGACAGCTCTGCTCAACGCATACGCAGCGGCGCATCTGCTGCAGGGACCGCCGAAGAAGGTCGGATTCGCCTCCAGCTGCCAGGCATTCGGACATCGAGAACTGCTCGGCGTGCTTCGCGCGTTCGGGCTGGTGCTCGAACCCATCGTCACCGCACACAGCTGAGGACAGGGCCGATGCGGCTGTCCGATTACCTCGACAAGGGTGTGTCACTGGGCCGAGACGCACCCTGTCTCACCATCGGTGACACCACCCGAAACTACGGCCAGGTGTACGACGACACGGTGGCCATCGCCGCAGCGTTGCAGCACAACGGGATCGAGGCAGGTGACCGGGTCGCTGTGCTCTCCGCCAACGACCCGCTCGCGCTGACCTGCGTATTCGCGATCTCGCGGGCGGGGGCGGTGTGGTGCCCGATCAATCCACGCAACGAAGCCGACGAGAATCGGCAGCTGTTCGAGCTGTTCGGCTGCCGATTCCTGTTCTTCCAGAAAGCGTTCGCCGATCTCGTCGGTCGCATTCGCGACCAGCTTCCTCGGTTGGAATGGCTCGTCTGTCTGGACGGCGACGTGCCGGGAGCGCTCTCGTACGACAGCTGGCTCGTTGAACACGGTTCCGATTCTGTTGCCGAGAGACGACCGGCGGACGGATTGTGCATGATCGCCGGCACGGGCGGTACGACCGGAAAACCCAAGGGGGTGAGGCTGACCGAGGAGAACATGATGACCTCCACGGCAACAGCACTCATGAGTTATCCCTTCGGGGATCGGCCTCGGTACCTGGCTCTTGCACCGCTGACCCACTCGGCGGGTGTGCTGACGTTTCCCATTCTCAGTCTCGGCGGACACGTTGTGGTCATGGGCGCTCCCGACGTCGGAAAGTTCCTGTCCCTCATCGAGAAACACGGGATCACCCACGCGTTTCTGCCGCCGACGGTGATCTACGGCGTGCTCGATCATCCGGATCTCGACGTCACGGATCTGTCCTCGCTGCGCTGCCTCTGGTACGGGGCCGCGCCGATGTCACCGACTCGACTGGAAGAGGCCCTCACCCGCATCGGGCCGGTTCTCGGACAGCTCTTCGGCCAGACCGAAGCGCCGAACATGATCGCGACGCTCGCTCCGGCCGATCATTTCCGCAGCGACGGCACGGTCGCCACCGAGCGACTGAGTTCGGCAGGCAAGCCGACTCCCCTGACCACGGTGGCGATCATGAACGACGACGGTGGACTGGTCGAGCGCGGTGAGCGCGGTGAGATCGTCGTTCGCGGTCCGCTCGTGATGCAGGGCTATCACGAGAATCCCGACGCCACCGCCGAAGTGGGTGCCCACGGGTGGCACCACACCGGCGACATCGGGTACCTCGACGACGACGACTACCTGTATGTCGTGGACCGCGCCAAGGACATGATCATCACGGGCGGGTTCAACGTCTACTCGGCCGAGGTGGAACAGGCCCTGCTCTCGCATCCGTCGGTGAAGGAATGCGCCGTCGTCGGACTGCCCGACGACAAGTGGGGCGAACGCGTCACCGCAGCAGTCATGTTGCGACCCGGCCGGGACGCGTCGGACGAGGATCTGATCTCACACGTGAAGGCGAAAATCGGAAGCATCAAGGCACCCAAACAGATTCAGATCTGGACCGACCTTCCCCGCTCGAAGGTGGGAAAGATCCTCAAGACCGAAGTACGCAGCACCATGTCTCACTCATCATCGAAGGGAAGCACACCATGACCGAGTTCGAGGGCAAGCGAGTTTTCGTGACCGGATCCGGAGCCGGCATCGGAAAAGCCATCTCCCAGATGTTCATCGAGCGTGGTGCTCGTGTCGTCGTCAGCGACATCGACGAAGGCGCAGCAGCCAAGGCGGCCGAGGAGATCGGTGCCGCCGGTATCGCGAACTGCGACGTGTCCGACGAGAGTCAGGTGCAGAGTGCGGTGGCGCAGGCCGTGGAGATTCTCGGCGGACTCGACATCGTCATCAACAACGCGGGAATCGAAGTGTCGTCGCCGCTGCTCCAGCAGTCGACGGAGAGCTTCGACAAGATCTACTCCGTCAACGTCAAGGGCACGTTCCTGGTGATGAAGGCCGCGATCGGTGCACTGGTCGAGTCGAAGGGAAACATCGTCAACATCGCCTCGCTCGCCGGAGTGGGCGGCACCGCGCTGCTCGGGTCCTACTGTGCGACAAAGGCTGCAGTCATCCAGCTCACCCGCGTCGCGGCCATCGAGATGCGCGCATCGGGAGTGCGAGTGAATGCGGTGTGCCCCGGATTTGCCGATACCGCAATGGTCGACCGGTTGGTCCCGGACTTCGAAGCCGCGACCCAGATCCCGTTCGGTGACCTCGTCAAAGCCAAACAGGGACGGCTGGGCACACCGGAGGACATCGCGGAAGTGACGTTGTTCCTCGCCTCCGACCGGGCGTCGTGGATCACCGGAAGTCACTACATCCTGGACGGAGGGCTGTCGGCGTCGCTCGTGTAGGCCCGAGGGCTCCCCGTCACCCCAGGGCGACGGGGAGCAACCCTCGTGCAGTGTTGGACGCGATGTCGGTGAGAGCATGGTTCAGTGTTGCGTGCTCGAACTCGAAGCCACTGTCCGTCAGTACTTTGGGGTCGACCCAGCGACTCTTCAGGACCAGTTCGGCTTCCGTGCGAATTACTCGTGCCCCGAATTGAAGCAGCCATGCCGGTGTCGGTAGACCGTGACTGCGGCCCAGTGCATTCCGGACCTGCCGCATCAGCTCCTCGTTGGTCACCGGGAACGGGGTAGCAACGTTGACCGGGCCGGAGATGCCGGTGTTGTCGTAGAGGTGATCGAGGACGCGTCCGACATCGGCGACGTGGACCCAACTGAACATCTGGCCGCCGTCGCCCATCGTGCCGCCGAGCCCCACTCTTGCCAGATCGATGATCGGATTGATCGCCCCGCCGCCTGCGCCCAGCACGATCGACATACGAAGCGCCACTCTGCGAATGGCCACATCGGCGTCGAACAGCTCACGCTCCCAGGCGCGGGCGACCTCGACGGAGAATCCCGAGCCCATGTCGCCGGATCGTTCGTCCATCGGCCTGTCGCGCGAATCGCGATAGATGGTGCCGGTGCTGGCGTTGACCCACAGATCTGGAGCGTGTCGAACGCCCGCCAGGGCGCGGCCGAGCTGGGCCGTCGTCTGGATGCGCGAGGACATGATCTCGTCCGCGTTCGTCTTGTTGTAGCGACAGCTCACCGAGCGGCCTGCGAGATTGATGACCAGATCGGAGCCGTCGAGTACATCGACGAGGCTGCGATGATCGGACCACGTTGCATCGCTGGCGGTTCCGCGGCCGACGGTCCTGACGCCAACGCCGCGATCTTCGTAGGAGCGACGCAGGTACCGGCCGATGTAGCCGGAGGCACCGCACAGGACGACGGTCGATGGTGAATCACTCATTGTTCGAGCCCTTCTGGGGACGTCATTCGTTTCAACAAGCCGGCCACGTCGGTGACCAACCCCCGCGCCACCGGGAGGCGGGCGAGGCGTACTGCTTTGGCCACCACCGGAACGAGCCCGTCGACCAGAGTGCGGGTGCGTGCCTGGTTGTCCGAAGAATCGGTGACCCAATGGAGGGTGACGCCCATGTAGATCATCCAGAGCAGCTGTGGCAGAACATCCTTCAGAGATGCCGGAACCTTCTGTTTCGACGTCTCCAAGGTGGTTCGCATGAGGTCGATGGCCATGGACCTGGCGTCGGACGACTCCTCCGAGAACGGACT
The DNA here is from genome assembly GCF_002258235.1 of Rhodococcus sp. 06-470-2. Classification (NCBI taxonomy): domain Bacteria; kingdom Bacillati; phylum Actinomycetota; class Actinomycetes; order Mycobacteriales; family Nocardiaceae; genus Rhodococcus; species Rhodococcus sp. 06-470-2. Next base: position 325,220 of record NZ_NOYB01000010.1, read on the forward strand.
GGAACTGGACCGGGTGGGCAACGCCAACTGTAGGAACGATCCACCGAAGGCGTGATACGGCTCCATCACGTCGAGGCCGGAATGCAAGACGGCAGCAAGGTTTTCGGACAGTGATCCGCCGTCGACGAGGACGCGGAGCGCACGTTCGCGGTGATCGCGCTGGATCACCGTGTACAACTCGTTGACCAGTTCGTCCTTGCCGGCGAAGTAGTAGTACGCATTCCCGAGAGAGACGCCCGCTTCGTCGGCGATGCGACGCATGGTGGTTGCTTGAAAGCCCTCCTCACGAAAGAGGCGTAGAGCTACCTCGACCACCTTGTCGCGAGTCTCGGACGTGCGAGCCATCGATTCACCTCAATTCTGAACGTGTTCAAATTCGACCATAGACCTGTTTTTGAACACGTTCAAGATCGGATGGTGGATGCCGGGGAGGGCTCTGCCCGATTTTCAGCGGTGACAACGGTGCCCGATCCCGGTTCGACGGAAGATCTGGCCCCGATCGAGGAGAATTCCTTCCATGTTGCCGCCGGAAAGGACTTACGCCGAATTTCCCTCGCCCGTCGACGGGATTCGGTGCACCTGGGAGCGGCGATGCCACGCGGGGGACCGGCCGTTGATCGTTCCCGACGGATGTGTGGATCTGATCTGGTTCTCCGATGGACGACTCGAGGTGGCGGGTCCGGATACCGCAGCCCGACAAGCCGTCACCCTCGGTCCGCTGGAGATGGTCGGCGTGCGTCTCGCTCCGTCCGCAGCTCGAAGGGTCAGCGCGATTCCAGTCGGTGAATTGTGTGATCAGCAACCGCATGTCGCAGCGCTCGGAGCTTCCTGGTTGGAGGCTGCCCATGTCCTCACGGGCCAGGATCCGAACGGTGCTATGCCAGCGCGGCGCAAGATGCTCGCCGACGTCACCGTTCGGGCCATGAGGCCCGCGGAGGACGGGCTGGTCCTGGCCGCTGTGCAGGTACTCGAGGCGTCGCCGGGTATCAAAGTCGGTGATCTCGCCGTCGGCTTGGGAGTCGGTGTTCGGCAGCTGCATCGGAGGTTCGTCGACGAGGTCGGCTACGGCCCGAAAACCCTCGCCCGAATCATTCGCGTAGGGCGGCTCGTCGACGTTGCTGCCACCGTTCCCGACCTGGCGTCGCTCTCGTATGCCGCAGGCTTTGCGAGTCAGGCGCACATGTGTGACGAGGTACGTGCACTCACCACGTTGACACCGGTCCGATTTCTGGAAGAACGCCGCGGCCCGTCTTACGTAGGGTCGCTGCTATGAACCGAGAACCCTTTGTGGCAAGTAGGCATGTGGCTCGAGTTATCAGGCGCACACCCGACGAAGTGTACGAATTCGCCGCGAATCCTGCGAACTTGCCCAAATGGGCAGCAGGACTGGCGAACAGCCCGGTGACCATCGACGGTGATCGGCTTCTCGTTGATTCGCCGATGGGACAGGTGGCAGTACGCTTCGTGCCGCACAACGATCTCGGTGTTCTCGATCATGACGTGACACTGCCGTCGGGGACCGTCGTGAACAATCCCGTAAGAGTGCTGAGTCATCCGAACGGCGCGGAGATTCTGTTCACGGTCCGGCAAATCGAACTGAGCGACGAGGAATTCGAGCGTGATCTCGGCATGGTCGCCGACGACCTGAAAAGACTCGAGGAGGTACTGGAAGCTCAGTGACCACGCGCGGTCATCAACAGGGAGATGTACGCGTCCAGTCGATCCTCCACAAGACATGGCGTCAAGTCGGGGCGGCCGAGTGGGTCGATGCAGGACTCGACTCAAACGACTCCGAGGACTGCGCCCGCTACTGCTGCTCCCATGAGGTGGTAGCTCGCGGTGACAGCTCCGAATACAAACGGCTGTGGAGTATGGGGCGTCAGCGCGTTGGTCAATGATGCGGCGGCGGTGGCCAACCCGACACCGAGTCCGACGATTACACCCGATACCACGGCGTCTGAGTCGATGACGTCGAGCACTAGAGCGATCACAATGGTCGTCACCGCCGAGCAGCAGAGTGGAACCACGTAGTAGGACAACGGGAATCGGCCTCCCGTCTGCGACCGGTCATGCCCGATCGAACGATCCCACGCGCGCCCCAACAAGGGGCCGAACCACAGCGCGCCGAGGGCGTAGTACGCAACCGCTGCCACGGCTACTCCCAACCAGTTCACGACACTCGCCTTCGGCCCGGCTGCGTCCTCAGGGCGTGGTCGACATCCGAATGTCCATGCCGCGCCTTTGCACGTTCACCGACCATCATCGGCGGAACCGTTCCGATCAGGACAGGGGATACCGGGGCGGCTCGGCTGACAACGGTCAAAGAATTGTTCGTCATGACGTGATCGTCTCGAGATTCGAGGCTTGGCGTATTGCAGAATTGCGACATGGAAGAAAGGCAGGTCGCGTCCAAGCCCATCGACGTTCACGAACGTTCCGGCGTCATGGCTCCCGCGCATCTTCGTCGCTTCGACGCAACCTGGCACGAACCGGCTGCAGAGGTTCGAGATGTTGTCGACGCGTACTGGAGTGTGCGATGGGAATTGTCTACGGACGAAACCGTCGAACAGCGAGTCCTCGAGTTTCCGGCAGTCACGGTCAGTGTGGAGACCGGTGCAGTGCCTGCGCCGTTCATGATCACCAATGTTCAGCGCAGGGCGTGGTCCAGGACGATAGAAGGTCGAGGCTTCGTGTTCGCCGTGCGGCTGCGTCCAGCTGGACTGGCGGTCGTGTCCGACCTCGATCCGACCAGACTTATTGCGGCGCAACCGATCACTGAAGAAACCGACCAACTTCTCTTCGGCATGCTAGGTAGCATCTCTGGGCAGGATTCGGCTGCCGACCATGCTCTACGGGCAGATTCGGTGATCACTGAGATGCTGGGGAACCGACCGCCGACTGCCGAACATCTTCTCGCGAACGCCGCAGTCGATGCTTTAGCACAGGGTGTCGGCAGAAAACCCGGGCAATCGGTGGCAGGAATGCTCGGGGTCAGTGAACGTGCCGTGCAGAGGGCGATGCGATCGTCACTCGGGATGGGCCCCAAAGCAGTTGCCCGACGAGTTCGACTGCAAGAAGTGTTGCAACGTTTGTCGCTCCCCGCAGCCGACGCTGCCCAGATTGCTGCCGACCTGGGCTACGTCGATCAAGCTCACCTGATCAACGACTTTCGCGGCGTCGCCGGAATTACGCCGGGCGCCTACCTTCGTGAACTCGCGACACTCGTCCGCGCTTGAAGGAGGTTTTGTCAGGAATCTTCTCCATGTCGAACACCTCTGCGTCCGTGGTCCTGGCGTCTACCGCACATCGGAATTGACGTCCACGGTCGTGGAGTACTCGCTGCACTGAGGGCATCGGGTGAGCAGATCGTGTTTGCAGTCGATGACATGCGTCAGAAAGCGCTCGGCACTGTCGAGTTCAGCTCGTTGCCGACGTATTCGAGCCAAATGTTCCGCGATGACCACGGTTCGTTCGGACTCGTCTCGATGAAGTATCAGACGAATATCGGCCAAGCTGATCCCCACGCCCTGGCACGCGCGCAACACTCGCAGTCGGCGTATGTGCTCTTCGCTGTAGTCGCGGTGACCAGACGGTAGGCGTTCGGGTACAACGACTCCGACGTCGTCCCAATGTCTGAGGACGTGGGTCGGAACGTCGAGTTCCTGCGCAACATCTCCGATCTTCACCCGCCGATGCTCTCACGTTGACTTCAGGTCGACCTGAAGTATTACGTTCACCCCCGTGACAATCGACAGATTCGATCTACCAGAGCCCATCTTCGTGTCCGTGGGCGGCGATAGGGTGGCGACCTACGAGCTGGCTCCCGAGGTGGACGTGCCCTCCTCTGATGTTGTGTTCTGCCATGGAACTCCCTGGTCGGCTCAGGTCTGGGCGCAGGCCGCTCGCCACCTCAGTGCTGGGCATCGCGTCTATCTCTGGGACATGCCCGGATACGGCCGGTCCGCACAGGGATCCGATGTTCGGACCGACCTGCCCACCCAGATGCTGCGTTTCGCAATGTTGCTCGACCACTGGAGGTTGGAGAGCCCCTTCGTCGTCGCGCACGATATCGGCGGTGCAGTCGCCCTGGGAGCCCACCTGATGCACGGCCGTGACTACGACAGCTTGTTCTTGTGGGACGTGGTGACCCTGGACCCGTGGGGATCCGAATTCTTCCGGCTCGTCGCGGACAACAGTGACATCTTCGCCGCGTTGCCGGTTCCTTTGCACAGGGCACTTGTCTTCGAATACATGGCGGGAGCAGCACATCAGCGGCTGGACGCAGATATCGTGGCGATGTTGACCGAACCCTGGATATCCGATGAGGGTCAGCCTGCGTTCTACCGACAGATCGCCGAACTGAGCCCCGAACACACGCGAGCCATCGTCGATGCCCTTCCCCGGGTCCGCTGCAACACCTCGATCGGATGGGGCCAGCAGGACCCCTGGATTCCCGTCGAACAGGCATATCGACTGCGACAGTTGGTGCCGGGTCGATCGCCTGTGATCACCCTCCCGGGTGTGGGGCATCTGAGTCCGCTCGAAGCTCCAGCACTCGTCCAACAGGCCCTGGACGCGTGGTTGCGTTGACCTGAATGGGCGAGGCCGTATCGCCGCACCTGACGGATACTGAACTCGTGGTGCTGAGACGAATGGGAACGTCCCTTACTGGAGGCAGAGGGGCCCAGTGGGTTCGCGCGCTGAACGAGCGACACCCGTGGAGTCACAACGACTACTTTCACAGCTGGATTCTGGCGAATCTGCCGGACCGGCGTATCCGAGCAGTCGACATGGGCTGTGGGCGAGGCGGTCTCGTGCGTGCGTTGGCCCCACACTTCGATCAGGTCACCGGGGTGGACTCCGATTCGGAGATGCGCCGAATCGCAGAGGTCACCTCTGCCGATCTGAACAATGTGTCGATCACTGATCGCCAACTCGACTCCTGGGCAGACAATTCGATCGATCTCGTGACCATGGTCGCCGTCCTGCATCACCTCGACATGGACGACGCATTGCGTCATGTCGAACGAATACTTGCGCCGGGCGGGCGGGCACTTATCGTCGGGCTCGCACCACCGCGAAGCCTGCGAGATCTGCTGTGGGATTCGGTCTCCATCGTGACCAATCCCCTGATCGGATTTCTGCACCACCCATGGCCGAGCCCGGTGACAGCACCGCCGCCACAGTTCCCGGTCAAGGACCCCGTGGTGAGTTTCGACGAGATCGAGGACATGGTCGACAAGTGGCTACCGGGTGCGATGATGCGACACCGCATAGGTTTTCGACACACGATCGAGTGGACGAAACCGGGTGCACGCAGGTGACTTTCGACGCTGAGCGCCGGATGTGGGACGCACACAGCCCGGGCGTGCTGCAGTTGCCGTCGGGCAGCGTAGTTCGTGGACGCGCATTGCGTGACCCGATGCCTGATGGACCTTCACCGGATTTCGGGGTCTACTTGCAGGGCAAGGATCCCGGCGGGTTCGACTGGGACAGTCGCTGGGTTCGTTGGCCCGACTTCTGGCTCCCGTCCGACTCGAAAGAACTCGAGGTCGTGCTTCGAGAAGTGCTGCGACGCTGCGCAACCGAGAGAGTCGAGATTGCATGCACCGGCGGTGTCGGACGAACTGGCACCGCATTGGCGTGTCTCGTCGCGCTCGACGGTCTGCCCGGCGACACGGCCATCGACTACGTTCGGCGACGGTACTCGCCTCGGGCCATGGAAACGCCCTGGCAGAAGCGCTTTGCGAAGACGTTCGTGAAGCCGGGCTCTCTGCTCTGAGCAGAATTGCCGACCCGTCGTGGAATCGAGGCCTAGGCTCCGATCATGGGCGAGGTGATACGAATCGATGAGCGTCGAGCAGCACGCGCAGTGGAACCGTTGTGGCGCGAAGTAGTCGGTCGAAGGCTACGCGAGCGCAGACACGCTCGCGGTGACACTCTGGCCGACACCGCTGCCCGGGCAGGCATTGCGCCGCAGTACTTGTCGGAGCTGGAACGCGGCCGCAAGGATCCGTCGAGTGAGATTCTTGCGGCCGTCGTCGGTGCACTGGGCACGTCCATGGCGGAGATCTCAGGACTGGCGCATCACGACCTGTCCCGAGGCGACGCGACGTTGATGGCGGCCTGACGACCCTCCAGTACCTGGTCGACGACGCCGTAGTCACGCGCAGCCGGTGCCGTCAACACCAGATCACGGTCGGTGTCGTGGCGGAGTTTCTCGACGTCGCGTCCCGTGTGCTTCGCGAGAATCGCTTCCATCTCCGCCCGTACTCGAACCACCTCGTCGGCAGCCAGAATCAGATCGGGGATGGTCCCTCGGCCCTGCGCCGCAGGCTGATGCAGCACCACCCGGCTGTGGGTCAACGCCGAACGGCGCCCCGGCGCTCCCGCTGCGAGCAGCACGGCTCCTGCCGCGACGGCCTGCCCCACACATGTTGTGGCGATGGGTGATCCGATGAATTGCATCGTGTCGTAGACGGCGAGCATGGCAGCGGTGTCGCCGCCCTCGCAATTGATGTACATCGAGATTTCCTGGTCGGGGGAGTCGGCCTCCAAGTGCAGCAGTTGCGCGATCATCGCGTTGGCGACTCCGGCGTCGATACCGGTACCGAGGTAGACGATGCGCTCACTGAGCAAGTGCGAATAGACATCGACGACGCGTTCGCCGCGCGAATCTCGGGTGATGACATTGGGAATCGTGTACGTGCTCATCGGGCCAACTCCATTCCGAACGACGCCCGCCGCGCGGGCATGACCTGATCGAACGAGTCGACGATCGCATCGACGAACCCGTACTCGCGGGCAGCCTCCGCGGTGAACCAGCGATCGTGCAGGGAGTCGTCGAAGATCTGCTCGCGTGTTTGCCCGGTGTCGTCGGCGATGAGACCGAGCACCGTATCTCGGGTATGGCGCAGATCGTTGGCCTGTACCTCGACTTCGACGGCCGACCCACCGATGCCGGCGGACCCCTGATGCATCAGTATCCGCGAATGGGGCAGGGCATAGCGCTTTCCGCGCGTGCCTGACGACAGCAGGAATTGACCAGCGCTGCAGGCCAATCCGAGGGCGAGGGTCGAGACGTCGCACGGGACGAGTCTCATCACATCGCGGATGGCGAGCATCGCGGGAACCGATCCGCCCGGTGAGTGAATCCACAGGGCGATGTCGGCCGAGGAGTTGTCGGCGGCCAACGTCAGTAGGTGAGTGGTGAGGACGGTGCCGTTGTCGTCGTCGAGGGGGCCGTCGAGCACCAGGACTCGGTGCCGCAGTAGTTGGTTGCGAAGTTCGGGCGGGAACATTCGGGGTGATTCGCTCATGATCCGAGTCTGAATACGAATTCGGTTGCACGCCAATTGTTCTGCTGTGGGCAGCGAGTCTGCTCACAGCTTCGTGGCCTTCGGAGGGACAATGGAGAGATGACTGCACTCGAGTTCTCCGATTCCGTCGTCGTCGCTGCGTCGGTCGACGACGTGTACGCCGTCGTCTCCGACATCACCCGAACAGGAGAATGGAGCCCGATCTGCCAGGAATGCTGGTGGAACGAGGCCGACGGCGGTGGCGTCGGATCGACCTTCACCGGCCGGAACGTGGTGCCGGGCCGCACGTGGGAGACCGTGTCGACAGTGGCGGCAGCCGAACCCGGCCGCGAGTTCGCTTGGGTGGTGGGCGACAACTTCGTCCGTTGGGGCTACACCCTCGAATCGGTGGACGGTGGCACACGCCTGACCGAGAACTGGAACTTCCTGCCAGGCGGTATCGCGCACTTTCACCGCAAGTTCGGCGACGACGCGCAGAAGGAAATCGACACTCGTAGCCAGGCGGCACTCGACGGTATCCCTCGGACCCTGGCGGCAATCAAGCGAATCGTGGAAGCCGAGGCCTGATCGCTGTCGGCCAGGTGCACTCGCTGTCCACTATTCGACGCCGATGAAGGAAATTCCGCTTGCTGACGCGAATTGTGGACGCCAACTGCACCATCGACGGATATCCTGCCCGCATGGCAGCAACGGTTCTGCGGATATCCACAATGCTCGAATCACGGGGCCCCGCGGCAGCGATCGTGCTCAGTGACGAGCAGGTCGCGTCCCTCGGTTCCACCAAGACTCCACCGGTTCGGTTCACGATCGGTGAGCAAACGGTGCAGGGGCGCATCGGCCGGATGGGCGGAGAAAACCTGCTCGGACTGAACAAGAGCGTTCGCGCCACACTCGGCGTCGAGGCCGGCGACACCGTCGACGTGACTATCGAATTGGACGACCAGCCGCGGGTCGTCGAGCTACCGCAGGCCTTGGCGCAAGCTTTGGATGCGGATCCCGCTGTTCGCGCAGCGTTCGATGCGCTGTCACCGTCGACGCGAAAAGAACACGCAAGATCCGTAGCCGACGCGAACCGTAACGACACCCGCGAGCGGCGTATCGCGGCCATCGTCGAGTCCCTTCGGCCCTGAGTCACGGGCTGCCTGCTGCTGTCGAGGCCGCAAACGCGCGCGCATTTGTCAGGTGCGCGCGATTCAGCTGGCGAACAGGTGACCGATTCGCGAGCGTCTCGCGCACGCGCGCGCGTTTGCGATCGACGTCGGGGCTCACACCACCGCTGCGGGTCTGCTCGACGCGATGGTCGGTGCAGGCGTACCCGCGGAGCTGAGGCCGGCGAGGATCTCCACGGCCGAGCTGATGTCGGGAAGCGACCGCGTGAACGGTATGCGCTGATGGTCGTCGAAGGCATACCCCGTTCCGAATCGCAGCCCCGGCGCCAGCAGCAATCCGTGCGAATGGGCTTCGGCGACGAGGGAACTGGATCGGATGCCGTCGGGTAGGGAACACCACAGGGCCAATCCGCCGTCGGGAATTCGAAAGTGCCAATCCGGCAACTGGTCACGCATCACTGCGACGGTGTGGTCACGAGCAACTCTCGATGCCTCCGCGCGCACCCGACGAACCTCGTCGTACTTGCCCATCAACTCGACCGCAGCCAGCTGATCGATGACGGACACCGAAAGTTGTCGTCGCGCATAGGTTGCGGCGATTCTCGTCAGCAGACCTGCTTCGGCTCGAACCCAGCCGACTCGCAGCCCTCCCCACACCGTCTTGCTCGTCGACCCGATCGTCACCGTCGCAACATCCGGAGTTGCGGCTCCGAACGGTTCGATGTCGGGCGACCCAACGAGAGACAGATCAGCTGCGACCTCGTCGACGATCGTCAGCACCGCGTGGCGGTGCATGGTGGCAGACAGTTGTCGGCGCGTTCGGAGGGGCAGCCGCGCGCCGGACGGATTGGAGAAGTCGGGCATGAAATACGCTAGCGTCGGAGCGCTCTGTCGAGTGGCTCGATCTGCCGATGTCACGAATTCATCGGTGTCGTCCGGGTCGATGGGAACCGGGATGCAGCGCCCGCCCAGTGAATGAACGAGTTCGACGACACCCGGGTACGTCGGGTGCTCCACCAGCACCCGGGCACCGGGCTCGGTGAACGTGGCCAACACCGCGTGGATGGCGTCGGTGGCACCGGAGGTGACGAGAACGTTGTCGGCCGTGGTCGGTACTCCACGCGCTCGGTAGTACGCGGCAATGGCTTCGCGGAGCTCGAACAAACCGGACGGAGCGTAGCCACCCAGGGAGAAACGGTCTCGAATCTTCTCTGCCGCAACGCCGTACGCATCGGACAACAGAGGCGAGGCCGAGGGGGACGCGTTGACGAACTCCAAATTGGCAGTCTCCCGGTCGCCGGCCAGCGATCCCCAGGACGGTAGCGAACCCGTCGGGGAAACATAGGTACCCGAGCCTCGCTGGGCGCTGATCCAGCCGCTCTCCCGAAGATGACGATAGGCCGACGCAACCGTCACCCGACTGACGTCCAAACTGATCGACAGCGCCCGCTCGGCAGGCAGCCGCGTCTGAGCCGATACCTCACCGCTCTCGATGAGCCGACGCAGCTCGTCGGCGATCTTGAGGTAGAGGGGACCACCGGATCTGTTCCGCAACGTCGACGGGCCGATCCGTGCGGCCAATTCCGGGGCCGAGATCGCGGTCGCATCGTACGAGTCCATGCATGCCACTCTTGCACACTGGACTGCACATTTTCGGCCGAAAGCAGTCCATTGTTGGTCCATGATCGCAATTGGAGCTGTATTGGTCCTGTCCATGGTGGGCGCAGGGTGGACTGTGGTCGCACTGCGCGAGGGTGGACGATGCGGTCCCGCCGGACCACCGCGCAGTCGTGTTCGGTCCGACTGAGACCCGTTCAGCGGGCGGTCTGGCTCAGCGAGTCGGTGTGGAGCCTCTGACGATGCAGCGAAACCCGATGTGGGACATCCCGGAGTCGACGGGTTGCGCCTGCCGAGCTGCGGGACGATAACGGCGGCAATAGTTCTCGGCGCAGAGGTGGGATCCGCCCTTGATGACCCGACGCGAGATGGTCCCGGCGGGATTGCTCGGATCGTGGCTGCCCTCGGCCGACGCGACCCGCGGATCGACTGCCGGTCCGCAGCAGGCATGGGTGGCGGTCTCGCTGTGATCGGTGCGGTAGAAGTCCGCCGTCCACTCCCATACGTTTCCGGTGACGTCGTACAGGCCGTAGCCGTTCGGCGGATACGAACGCACGGCCGTGGTCCTACGGTCGGCGACCGGTTTGAGGTTCTGCCACGGAAATTCTCCGATCCAGTAGTTGGCCAACTGCGTACCCATCGGCGCCAGTTGGTCTCCCCAAGCGTAGGTCGCGCCGTTCAACCCGCCACGAGCCGCGCGTTCCCACTCGGCCTCGGTGGGTAGTTCCTTGCCTGCCCACTGGGCGTAGGCGTTCACGTCCTCCCAGCTCACATGGGTGACCGGATGCAGTTCGCGACCGTCGACACCGGACCCCGGGCCCTCCGGATGTGCCCAGTTCGCCCCCGGGACGAGCCGCCACCAACCCTGCCAATTCGTCAGATCCACCGGGCCCTGCGTCGGGGTGAACACCAGCGAACTCGGGACCAGACGCGTTGGATCGGCATTCGGGTAGTCCGCCGGATCCATCGGCCGCTCCGCCACCGTCACATACCCGGTGGCTTTGACGAACCGTTTGAACTGGGTGATGGTCACCGGAGTCTCGTCTGCCCAGAACCCGTCGACACTCACCTCGTGAACGGGTGCTTCCTCGGGATAGTCGACCCAGTCCGACCCCATCCGAAACGGGCCGCCGGGCACCCACTGCATTCGAGGGAAAGGTGGGGCACTCATGGCGGTGATCGTACACACCGTCGGGGAAACCATTGTGCTGTCACGGAATTGAACGGCGTACGTCGACCTTCGCCTCGTCTGTGCACCCCCTGAGTCCTCGCAAACGCGTGCGCGTTTGCCGAACGCGAGTGGTTTCGCGTCACGAATGTGCGCGCGTATGACGAATGCGCGCGCGTTTGCGAGATCGGGAACCCGCCGGCGACACCCAGGCCCCGCCGGCAACGCCCAGCTCGCGGTCGCGGTACCCGTCAGTAGCGAAACGTGATGCTTGCCACTTCTCGAACCCGCTGTTATCTTGGAAACACATTCCATCAGATGGAATCGTTCATGGAATTCAGAGGAGTGGACAGTGGCATCTCGTTCCAACGAAGTACCCGTCGCGATCTCGGGTGCGGGGCCGGTGGGGATGGCGTTGGCCATCGATCTCGCCCTTCGCGGTATCCCGAGCGTGCTGTTCGAGAAGCGTTCGGAGGAGGAACGGATCGTCGCACGCGCCAACATGACCAACGTTCGCTCCATGGAGCACTTCCGACGCTGGGGCATCGCAGATGCGTTGCGCGACAACGATCCTGTGAGCCCTATGGTCTACCGTGACGTGGCCTTCGTGACCCGTCTGACCGGTCACGAGGTTTTGAGGTTTCCCCGCGCATACGAGTGGTCGGAGCGGCTACCCATCGCGTCCGAGGTCGCGGAATGGGCCCCGAACGAGGCGATCGAGAAGACGCTGCGGGACCGCGTGAAGTCCCTTCCTCTCATCGATCTGCGCTTCCAGAACGAAGTGAAGAGATTCGAGCAGAACGACCACGGGGTGACCGTCACCGTTGCCACCCCGGACGGCGAACAGACGCTGCTGGCGCAGTACATGGTGGTCTCCGAGGGCAGTCGCAGCCGACTCCGTCGTGACGGCCTCAACGTGCGAATGGAAGGTCATCCCAACCTCGCACGCAGCTTCCTGTGGCACATCAAGGCTCCGGCACTGGCCGAGCTGTGGAAGGCCACTCCGATGGCCTCGATGCTGCTGTTCTACAACGAGGACCGTGCCGGCGACAGTCTGGTGCCGCAGTCGGGCACCGATCACTGGGCCTACTTCTGCTCGCCCGTACCCGAGGACGTCGATGGTGACGACTGGGAAGCCTGCCGCGCCATGCTCTTTCGCGCGATCGGCGAGGAATTCGAGGTCGAGCCACTCGCGGGCGGTACCTTCATCACGCACTCGATCCAGGCACCTCGATTCGACTTCGGCCGCGTACTGCTGGCCGGCGACTCGGCACACATGGTCTCACCGATGGGCGGATTCGGCATGAACATCGGTATCGGTGACGCCGCCGACCTGGGTTGGAAACTCGCCGCGTTGATCGACGGTTGGGGCGGTCCCCTCATGCTCCCGAGCTACAGCATCGAACGCGGTGAAGCAGCGCGCTTCATCCTCGCCGGTTGCGAGAGCAATCAGGCCGTGGGCTCGAGGGAGTTGGTGCGCGACGGCATCGAGGACGACGGCCCCGTCGGTGAAGCGATCCGCGCCCAGGTGGCCGAGGACATCGCGATCCAAAAGGCCCGTCAGTTCAAGCGAATGGGCGGCCAACTCGGCTACCGCTACTCGTCGTCTCCCATCATCTACCGTGACGGAACCGACCAACCTGCACCGTCTTTCGAGGACTACGTACCGTCGTCCTATCCCGGAAATCGTGCACCGCATCATTGGCTCGCGGACGGCTCGTCGCTGTACGACCACCTGGGGAACGGCTTCACGCTCCTTGTCCTCGGCGACGTCGAACACGGCGCTCTCACCGATGCCGCGGCAGAACGCAAGGTGCCACTGCAGATCCTCACCGTCGAGGATCCCGACCTCACCGATCTGTGTGAATTATATTCCGCCGGAGCGACATTGATCCGCTCGGATCACCATGTCGCGTGGCGCGGCGACGCGCTTCCCGACGATCTCGACCATCTGCTCGATGTCGTCACCGGATCGGTCTCGTTCATCTGAACTGCCAGGCCCTTCAAATCCCATCCACCACATCATCGAAAGGCTCACTCTCATGCCCAAAGTCACCCGTCTAGGCCACGTCGGATTGTTCGTCTCCGACCCCGAGATCATGATGGAGTTCTACTCGACATTCCTCGGAATGACCGTCACCGACCGCGACGAACGCCGCGTCTTTCTCAGTTCGCGGCCGTCGGAGGAGCATCACGAGATTCTGCTCGCGAAGAACCTCGAACGCCACACCGATCCGCAGCAGCTCTCGTTCGTCGTCGATTCGTTGGCCGACCTGCGTGCGTTCTATGCCCAGATCGTGGAGCGCAAGTACGACATCGACCACATCAGCAATCACGGCAATGCGCTCGGTTGCTACTTCCGCGACCCCGAGGGAAACCGAGTGGAGGTGTACTGGCACACCGGAATCGAATGGCCGCAGCCGTTCAGTGAGCCCATCGATCTCTCGCTGTCGGAGGAGGAGTTGCGCAGCCGCCTCGACGAGATGGTCGCGGCGTAGGAAACCCGGCCGGGACCGCGGAGGAGAAGAGCGTTGAAAGAAGGAATGATCGCCGAGGTGGTTGCGTTCACCGGCCACAACGGTGACCGCATCGAGGGTTATTCGGCTCGGCCGACCGCTGCCGATCCGGTGGGCAGCGTCGTCGTGCTGCACCACGCACCCGGGCTCGACTTCTGGTGCAAAGAGGTGGTCCGACGGTTCGCCGAGTGCGGATACGCGGCCCTCGCGCCGAATCTCTATCACCGCCGCGGTCCCGGGCACTGGGCCGAGGTCGCCGCGGCGGCCCGGGCCGAGGGATTGGGAAAGGCCATGCCCAACGACCAGGTGATGGGCGACATCGCCGGGGCCACCGACTACCTGAAATCGCAGCCCGGATCCAACGGCAAGGCCGGGGTGATCGGATTCTGCTCCGGTGGACGGCAGGCCTTCCTCGCGGCGTGCGACGTACCGGCGTTGGACGCAGCCGTGGACTGCTGGGGCGGAAGCATCGTGCCGCAGGCTCCCGATCCGACGAAGCCGAACGCCCCCTCACGGGGAGTCATTCATCGGGCTCCCGACATGTCGGCTCCGCTGTTGGGGATCTTCGGAAACGACGACACCAATCCGGATCCGACGCAGGTCGACGACATCGAACGTGAGCTGACCAGGCTCGGCAAAGATTTCGAGTTTCATCGTTACGACGGTGCGGGACATGGGTTCTTCGCTACCGACCATCCGCATTACCAGCAGGCACAGGCGGTGGACGGCTGGAAGAAGGTCTTCGCCTTCTTCGATGTGCATCTGCAGTCCGACGCATCCTGATCGACTGTCAGGCGAGGGTCGAAACGCACAGAAAACCCGAAGGAATTGAGGGTTGTGTGATGGCCCTCACATGGCTAGTCTCGATTCCGTACCTCGGAATCGCATTCCACGAAGGCCACGCGAGTAGTCCACGAGACCGCGTGAGCACCCCGCACGCGCTCTCGAAGGAAGAACCCCAATGTCTCTCATACCCTCCCGTCCCATCAGGGCCGGGTCGAAGTCCGCGAAGGTGATGGTCATCGCGGCAACCATGTCGGCCGTACTCGCCGGCTGCGCCGCCGAAGCGGCATCACCGACCGGCACTGCCACCGGCGGTTCGACGGCGGTAGCCACGGACCAGACCAACACCTCGGCTGTCACCGACCTGGTCGACTACACCGGAGGAACCGCAGGCGCAGCCGATCAGAGCCTCGAACCCGTCACCATCGGATGGGTCAATCAGCAGGGCGGTGCGCTCGGATTCCCGGCCGCCACCGACGGTGCCGAGGCCGCCGTGAAGTACGTGAACGAGAACCTCGGCGGTATCGACGGGCATCCGCTGAAGCTCGAGACGTGCTTCGTCGTCGAGAACGAGCAGGACGGCAACAGTTGCGGCCTGCAACTGGTCAACGATCCGGACGTCCGGACCGTGCTGTTCGGCTCGACCATCACCGGCAATCAGTCGTTCCTGGCGGTCAACAAGGGACAGAAGCCGATCCTGATGGCCAACTCCATCAGCTCCACCGACGCTCAGAGCGACAACGTCTTCATCTACAACGGCAACCCGTCGTCGATCTTCCGTGGACTGACGACCTACTTGGACACTGTGGTCGGCGCGAAGTCGGTGGCGCTGATCTACCCGCAGAACGCTCAAAGTGCGGACGGTGCAAAGGTTCTGCAGACTGCACTGGACTCGGTCGGTATCGAGGTCAAGGCCGTCGGCTTCGACCCGTCGACCACCAACCTCACCGCCGCAGCTGTGGCCTCGGGGGCATCGGACGCCGATGCCATCGTCCCGCTCGTCTCGACTCCGCCGACCTGCGTGGCCGCGGCCAAGGCCCTCGACACCCTGGCCGTGACGGCCCCCATCATCGGAGCCGGCTCCTTCTGCTTCACCGACCAGGTGGCGCAGGGACTCGGCGGTGACGCACCGAAGTGGCAGCAGATCTCGACCCAGACCAACGTTGCCGACATGAGCCAGCCCGACGTCCAGTCGTACATCGACGCCTCGACGACCGCCGGACTGTCCGAGACGTCCCAGGCCACTCCCGACGCCGCCCTCGCATGGGGCCTGGTCGCCACCGCGACCCGATTCCTCAATGCCGCAGGCGGTTCCGAAGCAACCGCGCCGGCGATCGCCGAACAGGCGAGGTCTTTCACCGGCCCACTGCTGTTGGGTAGCGCCACCGTCGCCTGCGGCGCGAACACCGCCGAGCCGGGCCTGTGCGGTGCCCAGACCCGAGTCTTCGAATACACCGGCAACGGCTCGTACACCGCGCTCACCGACTGGCTCGAACCATCGGGCTCCTGACACATCGATCTCCGACAGCCCCCACACTCTCGAGAAAGAAGACCATCATGACCGCTGTAGCCAACCACACCGTCGAACATTCCAGCCCCGCGTCGAGTCCGGAAGTCCTCATCGAACGAGCACGATCGTTCCGTGATCATCTGCTCGCAGAACAGGATTCGACGGACGCTCGCGGCACCTACTCGCCCGAGACGCACGAGTTGTTCAAGGAGGCCGGCTTCTACCGCACCTTGCTCCCGCAGCGATTCGGTGGGCTCGAATACGACGTCACCTCGTTCGTCAGGATGATCATCGAAATCGCCCGCGGTTGCCCGGGTTCGGGCTGGTGCCTGTGCCTGGCCTCCGGCCACGGACTACAGATCGGTGGATTGTTCGACGAGAAGGCACAAGCCGAGGCGATCGGACCCGGCGGGGACTTCGCAGCGCCGATGCGCGGCGTGCCGATGGGCACCGCGACGCTGCAGGACGACGGTCGCTGGAGCGTCGACGGAACCTGGGACTACTGCTCGGGATCGCCCTACTCGACCCACGCGATTCTCGCGGTCCGGCTCATCGAGGGTGGCGAGAAGACCGGCCAGGGATTGGCTCTCGTTCCGCGCAACGGCTGGATCCTGCAGGACGATTGGAAAGAGCGCGCATTCGGCATGCGCGGCAGCGGCTCGAACAGCATCACCGTCACCGGCACCGCGGTGCCGGAGGAGAACGTGGTGCGCGGCAGCCTGCTGCAGTTCCGCGGTGGACTGAAGACCCCCGGCTACGAGCTGCACGGCAATCCGATGTACGCAGGCCATCCCATGGGCTACCTGCAGCTCGAGATCACCTCGGTACTCGTGGGCTGCGCCTGGGCCGCGCTCGACGAATACGAGCGCATCCTGCGGACCAAGAAGACCATGGGCCCCAACCCACTTCCGCGCTTCACGTCCCCGGATTTCCAGCGCTACTGGGGCGTCGCGGCCGGCAAGATCCGTGCGGCCGAGGACATTCTGGTGAAGATGAGCCAGCACTACTCCGAGCTGTGCGCGTCGTCGGTACAGGACGGCGGCGAGTTCGAGCCCGAGGACCTGATGAACATCAACGCCAGCACCCACCACGCCGTCAATCTCGCCTGGGAAGCCGTCGAGTTGCTGTTCCGTACCTCGGGAACCAGCGAAGGCGGCCGCAACGGCTCACGCATGCAGCGTTACTACCGCGACATGTCCACGGCGCGAACCAATGTGGGCCTGCAGTGGGAGACCTTTGCGCAGATGTTCGCCCAGGAGCACTTCGATCTCTCGCCGGCACCGCTCGCGTGATGGCCGGGCCCACGATTCGACTCGGGCGGGCGTAGCGCATGGATACCGTCTTCCTGTTCGCTCTGCTCGGGTTGGGTACCGGCGCACTGATCGCGATGATCGCGGTCGGCGTCGTACTCAGCTGGCGCGGTAGCGGAACGATCAACATCGCGGCCGGTGCCGTGGTCATGGTCGCCGGCTACCTCTTCTGGTCCCTGCGCACCGGGTTCTTCGCCCCCGCATTGACCACTCCCGCAGCAATAGTCGTCACGCTGCTGGCGATGGCTCTGCTCGCCGTCATGGTCGAGTTCGCCGCCGTCAAACCGCTCAGATCCGCCTCGCCCCTCGCCAAACTCGTCGCGTCCATCGGCGTACTGCTGCTGCTGCAAGCGGTGGTCCAGCTCGTGTTCGGCACCGCTCCGCTCAACAGCCCAGCGGTATTGACCGACTCGGTCGTCGAGGTCGGCGGCGTGACAGTGCCGGTGGCACAACTGATTCTGGCCGCAGTGGTCGTCCTGATCTCGACGGCACTGGCGGCGCTCTACCGCTTCACCCGCTTCGGAATCGCGACCCGCGCGGCGTCGGAGAGCGAGCGTTCGGCCGTACTGGCCGGGTTGTCGCCGTCGTCGATCTCGCTGGCCAACTCCGTACTCGCCTATGTCACGGCCGGCTTCGTCGGCATCCTTGCCGCCTCCATCGTCGGAGTCAGCGCCTCGACGCTGCCGCTGCTGGTGATCCCGGCCTTGGCCGCTGCGTTGTTCGCGGGTTTCAGCTCGATCGGAATTGCCTGCGCAGCAGGTCTTCTCATCGGGATGGCGGAGTCGCTGCTGTCCTACGCCTCGACCATGGACTGGTTCCCGACGCAGGACGGAATCACCCCGCCCGGGTTGCAGCAGCTCGCAGAGTTCCTGCTGATCGTCATCGCACTGTGGTGGAAGGGTTCGACACTGCCGCAGCGCGGCGAATTCGTCGGACGCTCGCTGCCGGCGGTGCCCCGCCAGGAGCACCTGCTGCGCCGCGTCGGCCCGGTCTTCGTCGTCGGAGCGATCGCTCTGCTCGTCCTCCCCTCGGACCTACGTCAGGCCATCACCACCGGCTTGGTCGCCACCGTCCTGTGCCTGTCGTTCATCGTCATCATGGGATACGTCGGGCAGTTGTCGGTGGTGCAGCTCGCGCTCGCCGGATTCGCCGCGTTCGCAGTCTCGCGGCTCGGCACCGAATTCGGTCTCGGCTTCCCGGCCGCCCCGATCATCGCCGTTCTCGCGGCGACCGCACTCGGCGTGGGAATCGGAGCCGCGGCCCTGAGGGTGCGCGGAGTGACCCTGGTGGTGGTGACCCTCGCCGCGGCCGTGGCCATCGAACAATTCGTGTTCGCCAACTCCGAGTGGGGCGGGGGTCAGACCGGGGCACCCGTGGCCTCACCCACGCTGTTCGGATTCAACTTCGGACCCGACTCCGGACTGCGCGGACTGGACGGCGCACTACCGAGCCCGATGTTCGGACTCGTCGCACTGGTGGTCGCCACCCTCGCGTACATGGGTGTGGTCTACCTCCGCAACAGCGACCTCGGTCGTCAGATGTTGGCCATCCGCTCCAACGAACGTGCCGCAGCCGCAGCCGGAGTCAACGTGCGGACGGTCAAGATCGTCGCCTTCGGCATCACCTCGGCTCTGGCCGGAGTGGCCGGCGTGATGTACGCCTACCAGTTCGGCACCGTCTCGGCGAACAGCTACGGGATCTCGGTTGCGCTGACTCTGGTGGCGAGCGTCTACGTACTCGGCGTGACGCTGCCGCAGGGAGCCGTGCTGGCCGGCTTCGGAGCGATCGGCTCGGTGATACCGCTGATCCTGCAGAAATACGTGCTCCCCGCAGACCACATCTCCCTGTACGTGCAGCTGCTCATCGGCGGCGGTCTGCTGCTCCAACTGCGGTTCTTCCCGGACGGCCTGCTCGTGTCGAGGTCGATCAAGAAGGAACGCAAAACGACCGGTATCGACACCCTCGTGCCGGAACTGCCACGGATGAAGAGCGTGCGAACATGACGACCAACGTTCTCGAAGCCCGCAACATCGAAGTACGGTTCGGCGGCGTGCACGCGCTGCGCGGCGTCGACCTGCAGGTACGCCCGGGCCAGATCGTCGGCCTGATCGGACCCAACGGAGCCGGCAAGACCACCTTCGTCGACGCCATCACCGGTTTCGTCCCGGCCGGTGGGTCCATCGAGATCGGTGGCCGCGACGTCAGCGGCCTGCGTCCCCACGCACGAGTGCGGGAGGGTCTGTGCCGCACCTGGCAGGCTGTCGAACTGTTCGACGACCTGACGGTGGCGGAGAACCTCGCCGTGGCCTCACGCCAGCCCACCGTGAGATCGACGATCGCCGGCATGTTCGGCCTCGGCGTCGACGATATCGCCGGTGCGACAAAGACTCTCGACGACGTCGGAATCGGCCACCTGGCCAGGGCGCTGCCCACCGAGCTCTCCGAGGGGCAACGCAAACTCGTCGGAATCGCCAGGGCGCTGGCGTCCGAGCCGGCCATTCTGTGCCTCGACGAGCCGGCCGCCGGCCTGGACACGACCGAAAGCTCCTTTCTCGGAAAGCAATTGCGCAACCTGGGTGATCACGGAACGCCGATGTTGCTGATCGACCACGACATCTCGTTCGTGTTCGGCACCTGCGACTACGTCGTCGTACTCGAGTTCGGACAGGTGATCGCCCAGGGACTGCCGCACGTCGTGCGATCCGATCCCCGCGTGATCTCGGCGTACCTCGGTCACGACGTCGCCCCAGCAGGAAAGGACCGATCATGAACGCGGTTCTGAGCGTCGATCATCTCTCTGCCGGCTACCAGCGATCGGTGGTGGTGCGAGACATCGGCATCGAGGTCGGGACAGGCGAGGTGGTGGCTCTGCTCGGACCCAACGGCGCAGGCAAGACCACCACCCTCAAGGCGGTCTCGGGGCTGGTGCGGTCGTTCGAGGGCGGGGTGAGTCTGCAGGGGGAGAGCCTCGAAGCGCTGTCACCGACCAATCGGGCTCGCCGCGGCATCGCGCATGTGCCCGAAGATCGAGGACTGTTCTTCGGTCTGACCGTCGCCGAACACTTCAAGTTGCGCAGGCGCGGTGAGACTCTCGATGCCGACCTCGCTTTCGACTACTTCCCGGCGCTGACGAAACTGAGCAACCGTCTTGCGGGAGTTCTCTCGGGAGGCGAGCAGCAGATGTTGGCCGTGGGCCGGGCGCTCGCCCGCAAACCGGCGCTGCTGCTGCTCGACGAACTCAGCCTCGGGCTCGCCCCGGTCATCGTGCAGGCACTGCTGCCGGTCATTCGCCGGTTCGCCGACGACACCGGCTGCGGCGTCCTGCTCGTCGAGCAGCACGTGGAGCTCGCACTCGGAATCTCGGACCGGGCCTACCTGATGGCTCACGGCGACATCTCGGCCGGACACGACGCCCGAGTACTGCTGCAGGACAAGGGGCTGGTCCGAGCCAGCTACCTGGGCGGAGACCAATGGGACGCAAGCGAAGCGGACCTGGCGACAACAACCACCACAGAAGGAGAGAAATGAAAATAGGAATCATCGGAGCCGGACGGATGGGTCAGGCATTGGCCGGACTGTTCACCCGGGCCGGACACGACGTCATCCTCAGCAACTCGCGCGGCCCGGAATCGTTGGCGGACATCGTCGACGAGTTCAACGGACACTGCTCCGCGGGAACGGTGCAGGAGGCAGTCGACAGCACCGACCTCGTCTTCCTCGCCACCCCGTGGGGCAAGACCGCCGCGGCCGTCTCGGTCGTCGAGAACTGGGACGGCAAGATCGTCGTCGACACGACGAACAACCGAACCGCGCCCGGCCCGCAGGGAGTCATCGACATCGGCGGCCGAATCTCGAGCGAGGTGGTCGCCGAGTACGTACCGGGCGCGCGAGTGGTCAAGGCGCTCAACGTCACTCCCATCCACATCATGGCGACCACACTGTCGGCCGGAGCCCATCCTCAGCACGCGGTCTACATGGCAGGCGACGACGACGACGCGAAGAAGCTGGTGACGGATCTTCTCGCGACCATCGGCGGAGTCGCCATCGACACGGGCGATCTACACACCGGCGGAGCGCTCCAAGGGATGGGCGGTGCGCTGCCGGGCGACATGGACATGCTCAGCGTCCCCGCCGCCGAGGCCAAACTCGCTGCAGCCAAGAGCTAGACCTACCAACATAATTCGAGGAGAACACCATGACCATCGTTCAGTTGAGCAAGACGACCACCCTCACCGCCAAGGCCGACGAGGTCTGGTCCTTCGTCAGCGACTTCGGTGGCTACGCCTCCTGGCAGCCGCACATCGACGCCGTGGAGATGCAGGCCGACGGTAGCCGCAAGGTCGACTTCTCCCGCGGCGACTCGGTATTCGACCGCATCGCGGCCCAGGACGACGCCGCCCGATCGCTCACCTACGAGTTGGTGCCGGGCCAGCCGGGACCGATGCAGCACCTCGCGGCCACCTTCACCGTGCGTGAAGCAGGCGACGGTTCCGAGGTGGAATACGCCATCGAGGCCGACGTGCCCGAGGAGATGCAGGACGGTGCCCGCGTCGGAATCGGAGCGGACATCGACGGCGCTCTCGACGGCCTGAACAGCAAATTCGGTGGCTGACGACGCCCCCGTCGCACTGGTGACCGGGGGAGCGGGATTCATCGGATCGGCTGTCGTCGACCAGCTCCGCGCCTCCGGCCACCACGTGGTGGCACTCGACCTACACGGTGATCCGGCGGTCGACCTGTCCGACGAACACGCCGTGCGCGCAGCCGCACGGGCAGTGCTCGCCGAACACGGCCGCGTCGACGTCCTCGTCCACGCCGGGGTCTCGTTCCAGCGTGCGACTCTTGCCGATCTGGATGCCGAGGTGCTGCGCAACGTCATGGCCGTCAACGTCGAAGCGCCGCTGTGGCTGGTCCAGGAGCTCGAACCGGGGATGACCGAGCGGGGTTTCGGACGCGTGGTGTTCCTCGTGTCCGACACCTTCTTCGATCCACCGCCGGTGTCGGACATGCTGCCGTACATCGCCAGCAAGGGCGCGCTCATCGGTGCGTCACGCTCGCTGGCGCGCTCCCTCGGCGCGTCGGGCATCACGGTGAACTGCGTGGCACCGGGTCTGACGCCACCGCCGGTCGGCGGCATGGAACAGCACGTCAAGGACGACGTGCTGCGCAGGCAGGCACTCTCGCGTCCACTGGTCCCCGACGACGTGGCCAACGTCGTCGCGTTCCTGGTGCAGCCGGAGAGTCAGGCCATCACCGGTCAGACGCTGTGCCCCGACGGTGGGCTGGTGCTGCTGTGACCTCGAATTCGGCCGTGCGGGCCGGTAAACGGATGTCGGCCGAAGAGGCCGTCGCCGACATTCCTCACGGCGCGAGCATCGGCGTCGGGGGATTCGGCACCGCCGGAGTGCCGTGGGCGCTGGTGCGAGCACTGCGTGCCCAGGGTGCCTCCGGCCTGACCGTCGTGGCGAACAACTGTGGGGTCAACGGTGCCGGTCTGGCTCTGCTGCTGCACGATCGCCGCATCGACCGGGTGATCGCGTCGTACATCGGATCGAACGAAGAGTTCGCGCGGCAGTACATGAGCGGCGAGCTCGAGGTCGAGCTGACACCGCAGGGGACGTTGGCCGAGCGGCTGCGGGCCGGCGGGGCCGGCATCGCTGCCTTCTTCACCCCCACCGGCGTCGGCACCCTCGTCTCCGACGGCGGCATGGCGCATCGCTACAACTCGGCCGGGGACGTGGTGAAAGCGTCCGTTCCCAAAGAGATTCGCCGATTCGGACTCGGTGGCCGCGAGCGTGAGTACGTGCTCGAAGAGGGCATCGTGACGGACTACGCATTGGTTCGTGCCTCGGTGGCCGACACTGCGGGCAATGCGATATTCAGGGCCTCGGCGCAGAACTTCAACCCGGATGTGGCGATGGCCGGCCGCATCACCGTCGTCGAGGCCGAGCGCATCGTCGAACCCGGCGAGCTCGATCCCGACTCCGTTCAGCTCTCCGGCGTGTTCGTCCAGCGTGTGGTCGAAGTGCCGGAGGAGGTGGTCGCATGACCGGCCTCGGCTGGGACCGGGACGAGATGGCGCGGCGGGCCGCGCAGGAACTACGTCCCGGCCAGAGCGTCAACCTCGGAATCGGTCTCCCCACCCGCCTGGCCAACCATCTGCCGTCCTCGCTCGGAGTGACCGTGCACAGCGAGAACGGAGTTTTGGCCGTGGGCCCCACACCGCTGCCGGATTGTCTGGACACCGACCTGATCAATGCCGGAACCGAACCGATCACGGTGCTCCCCGGTGCATCGTTCGTATCCTCGTCGACGTCGTTCGCCATGATCCGCGGCGGACACATCGACGTGACGGTTCTCGGTGCGATGGAGGTCTCGGCGACCGGCGACCTGGCCAACTGGATGGTGCCCGGTCACATGGTGCGGGGGATGGGCGGGGCCATGGACCTCGTTGCGGGTGCCGGCCGCGTCATCGTCGTCATGGAACACGCGGGCAAGGACGGCACTCCCAAACTGGTGCAGCAGTGCACCTTGCCGCTGACCGGACGCGCGGTGGTGGACCGCGTCGTCACCAATCTCGGCGTTCTGGATGTCACGCCACGAGGCTTCGCGTTGCGTGAAGTGGCTCCGGGGGTGACGATCCACGATGTGCGCCGACTGACGGGGGCGTCCGTGATGACGTGATGAGCCCGGCCACAGGGGCGTTGACCGGTGTGGTGACCGGGACGACTAGTAAGCTCACGTCCCATGGAGGCTTTGTGAACGAGCGCGAGAACCGAGACGCCGGCCACGTGCGTGCGGTGTCCCGGGCCACCCGCATCGTCACCGCCCTGGCCGAGCACCCCTACCCGCTGGGCATCGTCGAACTCGCCCAGTTCGTCCACCTGTCGCCGGCCAGCGTGCATCGCATCCTCGGCACCCTCGTCAGTGTCGGTTGGGTGGAACAGAATTCGCGCACCGCGAAGTACCGCCTCGGGATGCACGCCATCGGAATCGGCAGCGTCGGAATGGTCACCAATCCGGTACTGCACGACGCGCGGATGTACCTCTCGCGTCTGGCGGAATGGTCGGGCCACGATGCGGTGCTCAGCACTCTCGTGGGAGTCAAGGCCGTCCAGCTCTCGCGCGTAGCGGGAGCGCATACCGAGTTCATCGAATTCGAGCCCGGGCACCCGCAGCCCGCGTACGCCATGGCCGACGGCAAGCTTCTGCTGTCGTACATGCCGTACGAGCAGCGTCGCAACCTCTACGACAACGAGGGTCTGCGGCGATTCACACCGAACACGATCACCGATCCGGATGCCATGGAAGAGGAGTTCTCGCGCATCCAGGAACAGGGATACGCCGTCGACAACTTCGAACGGTTCGATACCGGTCGCGGGATCGCGGCCCCGGTCCTCGACGCCGATCGACGGCCCATCGCAGCGATGCTGTGCCTGGGCAAGATCGAGCCCGATCGTGATGCGGAAATCATTCAGCAGTTGCTCTCGTTGGCGCGAGAGATGTCGGAGCGGCTGCGTGCCGCGGGAGATCTGCCTGCGTCCGCTCTCGATATCGCAATGCCCGAGACCGACTCGGGTCACTGATTTCCCCGAAACCTTTCTGACGCAATGGCGTCCGCTGCACTCCGTCCTTCCCGAGGGTTGACGGCAGTGTTCGACGTCACGTAAAGTCGGTTGAAATAAGATTCCATTAGACGGAATCGCAATCCGAATGGACTGTCTCATGGCGACGTCGACCACCGAAACACCCGCCGCAGCGGATGCGGGACTGCTCTTCCGAAAAGTATTGGGCCACCTGCCCACCGGCGTTGTCGTCATAGCGTCGGAGGGGGCGTCCGGCCGGACCGGGATCGCGGTGAACTCGTTCACGGCCGTCTCCCTGGACCCCGCGCTGGTGTCGATTTGCGTAGCCCGCACCTCGACCACCTGGCCGGCCATCAGAGCGGCAGGCAGGTTCTGCATCAGCATTCTCGCCGACCATCACGAGCAGGCGTCACGCCAGTTCTCGGCGCGCAACACCGATCGTTTCGCGGGCACGAGCTGGCACGAGCAATCGGCGGGCCCGGCCCTGGACGACGCTGTGGCCTGGCTCAACTGCGAGATGCATGCCGAGTACGCGGCAGGCGATCACACGATCGTCGTGGCCCGCGTACACAGTCTCAGCTCGGCCGAAGACGGCAGTGCTCTGGTCTTCTTCCGTGGCCGGTACGGACGTTTTGTCCCCAACCCCCAACCCCCAACGAAAGGTGTCACATCATGAAGCTTCTCTTTTTCGATGATTTCAAACTCGGAGTCCTCCACGGCGGCAACGTGATCGACCTCAGTGGCGAGGTCAAGGACATCCCGGCGGCGCACCCGCAGGACGTCATCCGCGGCGTCATCGAGGGCTGGGCCACCTACCGCGAACGACTCGAAGCCGCAGTGGCCGCGGGTGACGGAATTCCGTTGAGCGCAGTACGTATTCGCCCGCCGATCCCTCGGCCGTCGAACATCGACTGCATGGCGCGTAACTACATGGAGAACGGAACCCTGCCCGAGCGGCCGCCGATCAACGGATTCGCCAAGTCTCCGAATTCGATCATCGGGCACGGAGACACCATGGTGTTGCCCGACGTCGCAGCAACGATTTTCGAGGGTGAGGCGGAGTTGGCCATCGTCATCGGCAAGCGCGCGCACAACGTCTCGGCGGCCGATGCATACGACCACATCTTCGGCTACACCAACCTGATCGACGGGTCTGCACGCGGAATTCCGCCGCGGGAGAACGCTTTCTACCAGATGAAGTCGCGGGAGACCTTCTGCCCGATAGGCCCGTACCTGGTGACCGCCGACGAGGTGCCGAACCCACAGAACTTGCCGGTCACGCTGTGGAACAACGAAGAGATCAAGCAGGAATTCGACACCGACGACATGGCGTACAGCATCGCCGAGTCCGTCGAATTCGTCTCGCACATGCACGCCCTCGAACCCGGCGACATCATCGCCACCGGAACCAATCACCGTGGCCTGCATGCCTTTCAGGACGGCGACCGCATCGACTTGCAAGTGGGCGACCTCGGCCGGCTCAGCGTCACCATCAGCGACGAGCTGCACCGCACCTGGGGACGTCAGACGCGCCACGAATGGACCGAAGCGGGAAACAAGGGTCGGACTCCGCCTCAGCTGAGTGGACGCTACGCCCCCACCGCCGAATGACCGCCCGATGAAAGTGCTTCGCGTGCACGAGACTCTCGGCGATTCCGACACGTACGGAGGAATCGACGCGGGCGATGCCTTCCTGCCGCACCGCGACTCACGCGTCAAGGGTCCCGCAAACGTCGTTCCGGCAACTGCCTTCTGGCTCACCCGAGCCCGGATGGCCGACGTCCCCGCCCCCACCTCGCTCGGGTCGCACGCCGTTGTG
Source organism: Rhodococcus sp. 06-470-2 (assembly GCF_002258235.1). Classification (NCBI taxonomy): domain Bacteria; kingdom Bacillati; phylum Actinomycetota; class Actinomycetes; order Mycobacteriales; family Nocardiaceae; genus Rhodococcus; species Rhodococcus sp. 06-470-2. Next base: position 351,957 of record NZ_NOYB01000010.1, read on the forward strand.
GTGCTCTCGGGCGAGGTGCGGGTGGACGTACGCGACCGCAGCCCGGCTGTGCTGACCGCCGGAGACCTGGTGTTCGCGAACGTCGCCAGTCCCGAGACCCTGACGATGACCTGGGACGGCTTCGCGTGGTTGCTCTACCTCGCGCTGGACGACTGGCTGCCGGAAGCAGGCGACAACGAAGCCCGACCCGACCCGGCGATCCGACAGGGCCGGCCGTCGCTGACGTGGATCTACGACGACGGCGGTACCTCACGGACCGAGCCGCTGCGTTGGCCGAGCGATCTGGCTCCGGTACCGCCGGTCGAGCAGTGGCCCCGCTCGCTCGGAGCATTCGTCACCCGCCGCGATTACGGCGAGGACGGGTACGTTCCCGGAGTCTGGCACAACGGCCCGCGACCGCAGTTGGGCGTCACGCTCAACGGCAGGGCCGAGAACGAGACCGGGGACGGAACGGTGACCTCGCCGGTGGCAGGCGACATCGCCTACATCGACGACGTGACCGGAGCAGGCCACGTCACGCGCGGTCTCGGTGATCGGTGGATGCTGTTCGTTACAATCGATCCGGAACACCTGCGTTTCGTACCGGAGAAGTAAGTCCCTCGCCGAGGAGGAGGCCCGACGTGCCGATCGCTGCGTCACCCGTGGAGTTCTCCACCGTCGGGCTTCCCTCCGTCGAGCGAATACAACGGTGGGAGGGACACAACTCCGAGGTGCTCATCGGACTGAGATGCCGCAGCCTCGAAGGCGGGTCTCTCGAGGCCACCGAAACCAACGTCCAGGTCGGATCGGTCGGCCTGGCCCGCGTCGTCGGAACCTCCCATGTCGTCGAGCGAGATGCCGAGCTGATTCGGCGTCGGCCGTCGGACTCGGTGGTCCTGTACTTCAGCCTGGTCGGCGATGCGTTCTTCTACTCGGAGGACGGAGTGCGCACCGTCGGCCCCGGCCAGGTACTGCTGTGCGACGCCGACAGAGCCTTCATGCGCGGGTTCTCGCACGGCCTCGAGGAACTCGTCGTCAAGATCCCACGCGGCATCTACTCCGACGTCACCGGAGAGGACTCTCTCGCGGCCCCGATGGTCTTCGACTTCTCGGCGAACGGCAACGTGCACGCCGCCGCCCTCGCTGCTCGGGTGAGCCGTGCGACTCGCGCCGACGGGCCGACCGCACCGGACGAGCGGACGATCCTCGAACTGGTCTCCGTCCTGACCGGTGGAACGCGCAGCGACGTCGGTGCGGCGCATCGCGCGTCTGCCCGCTCCTACATCGAGCGCCGTCTGACCGACGCGTCGTTGTCTGCCACGGACGTGTCCGACGCCATCGGCATCAGCGCCCGGCACCTGTCCCGGGTCTTCGCCGCCGACGGCACCAGCGTGCCCAAGTACATCCTCGAGCGACGCCTCGCCCGTGCACACACGGTGCTCACCTCGCCGTCGGGACGCTCGACGTCGATTGCCGAGATCGCCGCCTCCTGCGGATTCTCCTCTGCCGCTTACTTTTCCAGTGCCTTCTCGGCGCGGTTCGGAGCCAGAGCATCGGACGTTCGACGCGACGCCGTGGTGCTGCGGTCGGTGCACTAGTTTCGCAATTGCGCCACCGTTGTCGATTTGCGCCGAGATGACCGTGATCGATGGCCACCCCCGGTGTGATGCAGGACACTGGGTTGCAAGACCCGAGATCAACGTCGGGCGCAACGAAGGGTGTGTTCCATGCCGGTGTTCGACGACGGCCAGAAGGCCACAGAGCTGCCCGATTCCTCGGTGGTCGAGACCGACGTTCTCATCGTCGGCTCGGGGCCGGCCGGTGGATCCGCAGCACTGCTGCTGTCCACTCTCGGAATCCCCAACATCATGATCACCAAGTACCGCTGGACGGCCAACACTCCACGCGCTCACATCACCAACCAGCGCACCATGGAGGTCTTCCGCGACGTCGGTATCGCAGACCAGGTGCTGGCCGACGCCACCGAGCACGGGCTCGTCGGAGACACCGTGTTCTGCACCTCGATCGCGGGCGAGGAGATCGGCCGCATCCGCACGTGGGGTACCGGGGCCGACCGCGAAGCGGACTACCAGCTCGCCTCGCCGTGCCTGACCGTCGACATCCCCCAGACGTACCTCGAGCCCATCCTGGTGAAGAACGCGACGATGCGGGGAACCCAGGCCCAGTTCTCCACCGAATACCTCTCGCACGTCCAGGACGCCGACGGGGTCAGCGTCTCGGTGGTCGATCGACTCACCGGACACCGCTACACGATCCGTGCCAAGTACCTGATCGGTGCGGACGGAGCGCGTTCCAAGGTGGCCGCGGACATCGACCTTCCGCTCGAGGGCGCGATGGACATCGCCGGGTCGATGAACATCACCTTCAAGGCCGACATCGCCGAGTACGTCGGACACCGACCGTCGGTGCTGTACTGGGTGATTCAGCCCGGATCCAACGTCGGCGGTATCGGTGCCGGGTTGGTTCGCATGGTCCGGCCGTGGAACGAGTGGCTCGTGGTCTGGGGATTCGACATCGCACAGCCACCGCCGGTGGTGAACGAGGCGGCCGCCGTCGAGATCGTTCGGAGTCTGCTGGGCATGCCGGAGCTCGACGTCGAGATCACCGGAACATCGTTGTGGGGCAACAACGAAATGTACGCCACGCATCTGCAGAAGGGCCGGGTGTTCTGCGCGGGCGACGCCATCCACCGGCACCCGCCGAGCAACGGACTCGGCTCGAACACCTCGATCCAGGACTCCTACAATCTCGCGTGGAAGATCGCTGCGGTGATCAAGGGCCAGGCGGGTGACGAGTTGCTCGATACCTACTCCGCCGAGCGCGCCCCGGTGGCCGAGCGAATCGTCAAACGCGCCAACCGATCCGGTCGTGAGTTCGCAGACCTGTTTCATGCCCTCGGAGTCACCGACGCCAAGACCGAGGAAGAGATGGTCGAACGCATCGAAGAGCGTAAGGCCAACACGCCTGCAGGCGCGGCGAAGCGGGCCGCGCTGGTGCAGGCCATGGAGATCAAGAACTACGAATTCAACGCCCACGGAGTGGAACTGGGCCAGTTCTACACGTCCACGGCGATCGTTTCGGACGGGGTACTGCCGGAACCGGAACGAGACTCGGACCTGTACTACCAGGTGTCCACCGTGCCCGGATCGCACCTGCCGCACGCCTGGGTGGGCGACCACATGCACAAGCACGCGATGATGGATCTTGCGCCCTACGATCGCTTCACGCTGATCACCGGAGTGGCCGGATCGGATTGGGAGTCGGCGGCGGACAAGATCGGCCACGAGTTGGGCGTATCCGTCGAGGCCGTCGTCATCGGACCCGGACGCGACGTCACCGACCTGTACTTCGATTGGTCTCGGCTCCGTGAAGTGACCGAGAGCGGTGCGTTGCTGGTCCGCCCGGACAAGCACATCTGTTGGCGTGCAGACGAACTCGTGGCAGACCCCGAGGGTGCCCTGCGGCAGGCATTGACGGCGGTCCTGTCGAGATGACCTACGCCTTCGTCTACGAGGCGAACCCGATGCGGGTGCGATTCGGCGCGGGATCGCTGTCGACTGTGGCCGACGAGCTCGACCACCTCGGGCTGCGGCGCGTCCTCGTTCTCTGCTCGCCGAGCCAGAAGGGCACAGCCGAACGCATTGCCTCGACGCTCGGAGACCGATGCGTGGGTGTGCGAGCCGACGCCGTGATGCATGTGCCGTCCGAGGTGGCGAAAAGATCCAGCGCCGAGGCTCTTTCGCTCGGTGCCGACGGCTGCATCACCGTCGGGGGCGGATCCTCGATCGGCCTCGGCAAGGCCATCGCCCTGGTGCACGGATTGCCGATCGTGGCCGTTCCCACCACGTACGCCCGATCGGAGATGACCCCGGTGTGGGGCCTGACGACCGACGGGCACAAGGAAACCGGTCGCGACATCAGGGTGCTGCCACGCAGCGTCGTCTACGACCCCGAGCTGACGACCGGTCTTCCGGTCGACATCTCCGTCACGAGTGGAATCAACGCCGTGGCGCACGCCGTCGAAGCGTTGTATGCACCCGACATCAGCCCCATCGTCGCGCTGATGGCCGAGGACGGGGTGCGCGCACTCGCATCGGCGCTACCGGCGATCGTGGCCGATCACCTCGATCCGCAGGCGCGCAGCGATGCCCTCCACGGTGCCTGGTTGTGCGGTGCCACTCTCGGTGCCACGACGATGTCGTTGCACCACAAACTGTGTCACTCGCTCGGCGGTACCTTGAACCTGCCGCACGCTCCGACCCACACCGTGGTGTTGCCGCACGTGTTGGCCTTCAATCAGTCGGCGGCACCGGGCGCAGTGGCGGCGCTCTCGCGTGCGCTCCCCGGCTCCGGCGACCCGGCCACCCGGTTGTGGGAGCTCTGTCGCGCACTCGGCGCGCCACGGTCCCTGGCCGAATTGGGTATGAAGGAGAAGGACATCGACCGAATCGCCGACGACGTGACGACCAGATCGTACGGAAACCCGCGGCCCGTCACCCATGAGGCCGCCACCGCTGTTCTGCACGCAGCGTGGGCGGGCGACCCGCCGACCGACATCGGACAGTGAGAGAGACCATGATCGAGCAGACCATGACCGGACAAGCACAGGACACCGTCGAAGAACAGTTGGTGGAGAACGTTCTTCGATCGTTCGACGACTGCACCGACCCTCGATTGAGGCAGGTGATGACCTCGCTGGTGCACCACCTGCACGGGTTCATCCGTGATGTGAGACTGACCGAACAGGAGTGGAACAACGCCATCGGATTCCTGACCGAGGTCGGTCACATCACCGACGACCGCCGTCAGGAGTTCATCCTGCTCTCCGACGTCCTCGGGGCGTCGATGCAGACGATCAACGTGAACAACCCCGCCTACGAGGACGCGACCGAGGCGACAGTGTTCGGCCCGTTCTTCGTCGACGACGCACCGCGTATCGAGAACGGTGGTGATGCATCGGGAGGTGCTGCAGGACAGCCGTGCTGGGTGGAAGGGACCGTGCGCGACACCGCCGGCACGCCGATCCCCGGAGCACGCCTCGAAATCTGGGAAGCGGACGAGGACGGGTTCTACGACGTTCAGTACGACGACGCGCGAGTCGGCGGTCGAGCACATCTTTACACCGACGACGACGGGCGCTATCGATTCTGGGCGTTGACTCCGACTCCGTATCCGATTCCCCACGACGGCCCCGTCGGACGAATGCTCGCTGCGACCGGTCGCTCGCCGATGCGTGCGTCGCACCTGCACTTCATGGTGACGGCACCGGGGATGCGCACGTTGGTGACGCACATCTTCGTCAGCGGCGACGAACTGTTGGACAGCGACACCGTGTTCGGAGTGAAGGAATCCTTGATCAAGGATTTCGTCGAGCAGCCGTCGGGAACACCGACTCCGGACGGTCGCGACCTCGGCGACAGGACCTGGGCCAGAGCCGACTTCGACATCGTGCTCGCACCGGCCGACATGTGAGACCGCCGGCCCGGACTATGGGTCAGTGGCCGACCGAGCGGCCGGCGGTGATGGAATCGACGTACGGAGTCAGCAGTAGTGCAAAATCATCTGCTGCGGAGGCGATATCGGGTGGCGGCTCGGGGATGTAGCTCAATGCCAGACGCACGATTGCCCGACTGATGACGTCTGCCTGACGCGGGCTCGCGCCCACCCACCCGCGTTGGAACGTCTCGGCCAGACGGTCTCCCGCACGCTCGATGAGTACGGCACTGTCGGTGGTGATCAGCCGGAGCAGATCTTCGGGTGCGTCGCCACCGTGCAGCGATCGCACCAGGGGATCGAGCGCACTCAACTGGAAGAACGACGAGAAGCCTTGGCGCAGAGCAGCCGATGCGTCGTTCTCGTGTTGATACAGCGCCGTTTCGCACATCGCGACGAAGAGGTCGGTCAATCTGATGGCGTACCCCTGCGCGACGCCGCGTCGTGAACCGAACTCGTTGTACAGGCTCTGTCTGCTCAGCCCTGCTGCCTTGGCGATGTGGCTCATCGTGACGTTGCGCCAGTTGCGCTCGTTCAACAACTCACGCAACGCATCGAGCGCGGTATCGCGCGCAAGACTGGACGCGGCTTCACGGTATCGACCGGGGGTCGACGTCTGTTCGGCTGCGGGCATGAACACGACTCTATCGAACGACCGCATGTGGTCGATCCAGCCAATCCGCTCCGAGGCGATCCCGATCGATGGGATCTCCGCTGGCGATGAAGGATCTGATCTGCCTGATGTCCTTCGGGAACCCCACACCGATGGCCCCGACGAGCCGGCCGTCACGCAGCGCGCATGCGGTGAAGCGGCGGTCGGCAACGGAGCCGCGAGCCACCACGTACTCGTCGGTCGCACCGGTCCAACCGGCGAACTGAAGGTTGACGCCATGTTGGGTGGACCAGCCCCACGGGACGTCGAGGTTGCCGGGATCCACGCCGATCATCGAGCGGGCAGCCCGGGTGGCCTGATCCAGTGCGCCGTTCCAGTGCTCACTCCGATACCTCCCGCCGAGGATCGTGTTGGGTACCTCTGCCACATCGCCCGCGGCGTAGATGTTCGGTATCGAGGTCCGCATCCCGGCGTCGACCAGAATCCCCGATCCGATCTCGAGGCCCATATCTGCTCCGAGTTCGACGTTGGGCACCGAGCCGACGGAGACCAGCACGGTACCGGCGGACCACGAACGACCGTCCGCTGCGGTCACGAGAAGTGTTCCGTCACGTTGCTCGGCGAGGTCGGTGACGGCGACGTCGGTGTGGAACGCGATGCCGTTGTCTGCGTGCAGGTCGACGTACATCTGCGAGATCGCGGCCGGAGCGATCCGGTTGAGCGGTGCCGCTGCGGCCTCGAGCACCGTCACCTCGGCTCCCAGGGACCGAGCAGCCGCGGCCGCCTCGCATCCGATCAGTCCGCCGCCGATCACCAACAGTGATCGGGTGCGCAGAATGTCGGCGTGCAAGGGCTCGACATCGGCGACACCTCGGAGGGTGAACACGTGGCCCGGAAGATCGAGTTGCCGGGCCCGAGAGCCGGTTGCCAGGAGCAGCGCGTCGTACGGAACCGGGTCGCCGTCGTCGAGCAGCACAGTCGAATCGGTGAGGCCGACAGCCGTGACACCCGAGCGCACGTCGACACCGTCGATCGCCGAGCCGAGCTGCACTTGCTCGATCGACTTGCTTCCGGTCAGCAACTCCTTGGACACCGTCGGTCGGCGGTACGGCGCAGCCCGTTCACTCCCGACCATCGTGATGGACCCGGTGAAACCCTCGGCGCGTAGGGCTTTGGCCGCGGTGTACCCGGTTGCACCCGAACCGATGATCGCGATCGCGTGCGGAACGGACGCACTCACCCGCGCTCGACCTCGACCATCTCGAAATCGACCTTGGCAGCGCCACAATCGGGGCACGACCAGTCGTCGGGAATGTCGTCCCAGCGAGTGCCGGGTTCGATCCCGTCCTCGGGCCACCCCAGTTCCTCGTCGTACTCGAATCCACACTGAACGCAGCGGTAGAGCTTCATGCCTTACTCCTGAAGTCGATTTTCTCGCGGACACCGCAATCGGGGCAGGGCCAGTCGTCGGGTACGTCGGACCATGCTGTGCCGGCCGGAAAGCCCTCGCGCGGAGCGCCGTTGGTCTCGTCGTAGACGAACTCGCACACCGGGCACTCGAAGGCGGCCATCACTTGGCTCCGTGCGCGGCGAGGATCTTCTCCCGCTTGGACGGCTGGATGTTGACCTTCGTGATGTCGCCGTCGTAGTGGTCGAGAACGCGGTGGTCCATCACCTTGCGCCACACGGGTGGGAAGTACGCCAGCGAGATCATGCTCGCGTATCCGCTCGGCAGGTTCGGTGCCCCGTCCATGCTGCGCAGAGTCTGGTAGCGGCGGGTGGGGTTGGCATGGTGATCACTGTGTCGCTGAAGGTGATACAGGAAGATGTTGGTCACGATGTGATCGGAGTTCCAGCTGTGCTCGGGGGTGCATCGCTCGTAGCGGCCGTTCTCCTTCTTCTGCCGCTGCAGGCCGTAGTGCTCGAGGTAGTTGACCGTTTCCAGCAACGAAAAGCCGTAGATCGCCTGAATCACCAGGAACGGCAGCACGATCGGACCGAACACCGCGACGAGCACCGCGTAGAGAACAACGGACATCAGCCACGCGTTCAGTACGTCGTTCCGAATGCTCCACGTGCTCTTGCCCAATCGCTCCATGCGCGTCTTCTCGAGCTCCCAGGACGACTTCAGGCTGCCCCAGACGCTACGAGGGAGGAAGGCCCAGAAGCTCTCGCCGAACTTCGAACTCGCCGGATCCTCGGGAGTGGCGACGCGAACATGGTGGCCGCGGTTGTGTTCGATGTAGAAGTGGCCGTAGAACGTCTGTGCCAGCGTGATTTTCGACAGCCAGCGCTCCAGACTGTCCTTCTTGTGGCCGAGCTCGTGCGCAGTGTTGATACCGACGCCGCCCATCACACCGATGCTGATGGCCAGACCGATCTTCGAGGCCAGTCCCAGTCCACCGTCGATTCCGAGCCAGGACAAGTTGTCGGCCGACCAGAGGTAGCAGGCGAACACCAAGCTCGCCAACTGGAACGGAATGTAGGCGTACGTGCAGTAGCGGTAGTACTTGTCTTCTTCGAGCGCCTTCATCACCTCGTCGGGAGGGTTGTCGCCGTCGGGACCGAAGAACCGGTCGAGGATCGGGAGCAACCCGTAGACGAGCAGCGCGCCGATCCACCACCAGACCGGGGACACGGCGTTCCAGCCGAGCTGGTTGAAGGCCCAGACCAGGCCGGTGGCCACGAACACCGCTGTGGGCGGGATCAACCCCATCAGCCAGAGGTAACGCTTTCGGTCGTGCCATTCGGCAACCGGCGTCTGCGCCTGGTTGTCGACATTCGATGCGGTCATCGTCACTCCTCGTGTAAGGCCGATCACTATGGATTGGACAATACACCGAATTTGTCATTCCGGTAGACAAATTTCGAGATTTGTACAAATGTTCCGGCTCTGTGGCCGCGACCACAGAGCCACCGTTCGGACAGATTCAGCTGCTACCTTCCGATTCGTTGTGGCCGGTAACAAACGGTCGCAGCGCACGCAGGTCCGTCTGTATCCCGTCGGGGGTACTTCACAACAGGAGTAGCTATGGACGCATTCATCGCCAAGATCATCGTCGACGTCATCCTCGGGCTCATCGGCAGCGGAAGCGCCGAGAGCGGCAGCACCGCAGTGAGCGCAATTCTGGGTTCCTGACCTCGAACGGCTGCGCCGGTGCGATATCGGCGCAGCCGACCCGAGCGTCGTGTCGCGGTGGGAGGACGTCGTTTGTAGTCTTAGCCGCGACGAAAGGGCACCCATCCAGCCATGAGCTACGACAACGACTACCCGTACGGCGACCATCGCAGCTCTCGTAGTCGCCGCAGGCGTCGTCGTTCCAAGAAGAGGACCGGCCGACGCATCCTGCTCGGTTTCGGGGTCTTCGTCGTCGTTGCGCTCGGACTCGGTGCCTGGCTCGCCTACACGGCCAATACCGCTTATACGTACCTCGATCAGGCTCGGGGCTACGCTCAGGCAGCGAAAACTGCTCTGCTGGCAGGGGATACGCAGAAGGCCGAGACCTCCGTGGACGACGCGGTGCGCACCTCGACCCAGGCGAAGGACGCCACCGATTCGGTGATCTGGCAGGCGGCTGCCGCGATTCCGTACGTGGGTCAACCGCTGGACGTCGTCTCGCAGATCACCGACGTCGTCAACGGGCTGACCGTGGATGTGCTGACGCCGTCGGTCGAGGTGGGGGCCACACTCGATCCGAGTCAGCTGCGCGGGCCCGACGGTGCCATCGACATCGCTGCTCTGCGCGCCGCCTCGCCCGCGCTGTCACAGGCCGCGGCCGCAGCGGACGTACTGAACTCGCAGTCCCAGGCCATCGCGGAACCGGAGTTCGTCGCTCAGGTCGGCGACGCTCGAACTCAGCTGCAGGATCAGACGCACGAACTGACGACCCTGTTGACCAACACCGACATCGCCGCCAAGGTGCTCCCCGCGATGCTCGGTGCCGACGGTCCACGCAACTACTTCATGGCCTTTCAGACTCTCTCGGAATCTCGTGGAACCGGTGGACTGATAGGCGGATTCGGCATCGTGCGTGCTGTCGACGGCAAAGTCGCGGTCGACTCGCTCGCCAGCAACGCCGAGCTCCGAATTCCGTACGACCCCATCGATCTCGGTCCGGACTTCTTCAACACCTACGAGAGTCGGTTCCAGCCCACGCAGAATTGGCAGAACAGCAACGTCAGCCCGCACTTCCCGTATGCCGGGCAGATCTGGCAGTCGATGTGGGAGCAGGAAACCGGCGAACGTGTGGACGGCGCTCTGGCCACCGACCCTGTTGCCCTCGGCTACATCCTCGATGTCGTCGGTCCCATCACGATGGGTGACGGTGAGGTGATCGACGGATCGAACGTCGTTCGGATCACGCAGTCCGACGCATACTTCCGCTTCGAGGACGACAACACCGCGCGCAAGGCCTATCTCCAGGACATCGCCGCCCGAGTGGTCGCGAAGATGCAGGGCAATATCGGATCTCCCAGCGCGCTACTCGAGGCACTCGGCAAGGCCACCAGTGAAGGCCACATCGCCGTGTGGAGCGCGGACCCGGCACTGCAAGCGATCCTTGGACCGACCAGGATCGGTCACGAAGTTCCCGACAGCCCCGACCCGTACGCCGCGGTGGTGGTGAACAACGGTGCAGGCGGCAAGCTCGACTACTACCTGCAGCGCAAGGTCACCTACTCCGCACAGTCCTGCGACGGCCCGACGCGGACCACCCGCGTGGTCGCCGAGATCACCAACAACGCTGCGCTGCAGGACTACACCACCTACATCGCCGGCAGGCAGAACGACTCCACCCGATACGACGGACCCCCGGGAACGAATCGATCGGTGGTGGCGCTGTACGCAACTCAGGGCGCGACCTTGACGAACGCCACCATCAACGGGACTCCTCTGTTTCTGCTGACCGCTGCCGAGCGCGGCCACCCCGTGTTCTACGTGCCGGTCGTCATCGAGCCGGGGCAGACCAAGACCATCGAGTACAACCTCGTCGAACCGACCGTCGCCGGAGAGGCGCAGGCACCGGTTCAGCCGCAATCGGTCCCGGCACCCACCGAAGTGGACTTCCCCGACTGCAACTGATTCCCCGCGTCACCCCTAGGGCAGAATCCCCGGCGTGCGAAGAACTCGACTGTGGATCGCCGGCGCACTCGGGTTGGCGCTCGCCGCCGCGCTCGTGGCAGGACCACTGAGGAAGCCGGCGCTGACGATCCACAACGCGCACTGCTTCGGGTGGAGCGTCAACGACACCGGACCACGGTTGGTGACGCTGGGAGACTCGATGGCCCAGGGCAATTCACGTGTCGACTGGGGAATTCACGGCAACACCTCGTGGTATTCGTACCTCGTGTGCGGAGACGATGCTCCCGCCGCCGATGGTGCCAACTTGGGAATCAACGGCGCGACCACGACGCAGATCCTCGCCCGAACCGACGAAGCGCTGGCCGCGAACCCGGACATCCTCGTCGTCAACGGCGGCACCAACGACCTCGCCCGATCGGTACCGCTGCCCCGGATCATCGAGAAGCTACGCGCCATCCTGGACCGTGCACACGACATCGACACGGTTGTGATCGCCACGGTGCCGTCGTCGCGGAAGGTCAGCGCAGACGACCTGAACGACGACATTCGCGCACTGGCCGCCGAGCGCGGCATACCCGTCGCAGAATTCGCGCCACTGCTCGACCGACCCGGAGCCACGTTCGGCGGCGTTCATCCCACTGCGAGGACGGCTGCCCGGATGGCAGCGGAGGTAGCCGCGGTGGTCGGAGTTCGGGCGACGTAACAGTCGTCGTGCCGGATGTCGGATGAGCTGCTAAATTCGCCCGATATGCACCGAATGTCGGGGAGGTATTCGGTGGAATCGTAGAAAGCTGGCAGTGGATGATCACACGTCGTCAAGACGCGTGCATCGAAATCTCGTCGACGATGGCCGTTGCGGATCTCGCCCGAACGGTCGTCGACACCGCCGAACGTGGCTTCGGTCGATGGGGTATCGAGTATCTGGGACCGGACGGCACCCGCCTCTGGTTCGGAGTGCACCGTCTCGGATTGGGGAGAAAACGCGAAACGGTGATGCGGTTCATCGTCACCGTCGACGCCGATTTCGATGGCGCACAAGCCCGTTCGCAGATCGAGCAGTTCGTCTGCAACCCGGCATCGGGCACATTCGTGCCCATCGGCCCGCGACAACTGCGGGGGTACCCGACCTATCTCGCGTATCTGCGCGCGATACGGACCGCGGTACTCGATGCGGATCCGGGCGCGCACGTGACGATGGTGCCCGAAGTGCGGACCTGACCGTTCGTGAAGCGGCGACCGACGCGGAATCCAGTCGACGATGAACGCCGAGGTGCGTGATCAGAGGCGGCCCTGTTGGATCGCAACGACGACCAGAGCGATCATCGCAATCGTGAGGATTGCTAAGAGCGCCATATGAATTGGATCGGTCGAACCCGGCGGTCGAACCTCGTTCGGACCCCTTTTCTGGAGCATGTCACAGACTGTAGGTCACATTCTCGGATTGTGCACAGGATGACTGGTACAAAGCGAGATCCGGTCGCAATTGGTTCGCACATGTGTTCGATAAAGAGTAGAGTCGAGATCGGCGGAGCCGGGAGGGAAGCCCGGCTCCGCCGCCCGAATGTGGACGGTCCGTAGAAGGCCCAGTGAAGTGGACGGTGATCCGATGGACGACGTACTGCGCAAGGTCGAGGAACTGAAGGCGTTGGTCGTCGAGCTCGAGGCCCTGGATCGACAACGCGTCGGGCTGGGGGATCGACTGGTGGATCTGGAGCACTTCTTTCGCCGAGCCGGATGCCCCGAACTGTCTCAGCAGGCCCTCGATGCGTTCGTGGTGACCTACGCAGGTCGCGTGTTCGAATTGGCCGACGGCATGCGCGGATAAGGCCGTGTGAGCAAGTTCCCGACTTCTCGGACCGGGTGGTTTCGTCTGTGGTTGACTTGTTCATCCTCGTCGGGACACTAGGAAAGCTGCTCGATCTGTGAACAGTCTTCGCCAATGGTGGTCGCTTCCGGTCGACTACGGGTGGAACGTTGCGTACGCACGGTCCCAACAAGCACTGCACGTCACCAGAATTCTCATCGGAATCTTCTGCTGGTTCTACGCGGCCGCTGCGGCGATCGCCCTGACCATCCCGGGTCTCGGAGACAGCGGTGCTGCGCGATGGGCACTGTGGTTCACCGTCGCGACGACGCTGCCCCTCGGGTTGGCCTGGCTGATCGGAGGCTGGCCGTCCTGGCCGATGTCGGTCACCTTCGTGCTCTACGCCGACATCGTGCTCGCCGCAGTTCTTCTGACCGTCGACAAGCCGTCCGAGATGTTGCCGATGGCTGCGCTGTTCACCGTGATGGGCAGCTACGTCGTTGGCTTTCACGGCCCCAAGCTGTTCACCGCTCACCATCTCTTCGCGTTTGTCACCGTCGCCGCGCTCTACACCTCGGCCATGGTGAACGACCCCGAACGTCGCTTGCAGACCAATCTCTATCTCGTGATGCTGATCCTGGTGATGTTCTCGGCACCGCTGATCTGCCATTCCTTCCTGATGCTGCTGCGCCGCGATGCCACCGGCGCGTTCTACGACCCGCTCACCGGAATGCAGAACCGACGGGGCTTCGACGCGGCGATCGGCAACCTCGACCTTCGTTCCGGTGCGGATGCGGAACTGGCCGCCGTGGTGATCGACATCGACAACTTCAAAGCAGTGAACGATCGATTCGGTCACGAGCACGGAGACACCGTCATTCGTCTGGCCGCGAGCCGAATCCTCGAACTCTTCCCGACACCGGCAGTGACGGTGCGACTCGGCGGCGAAGAATTCGCGATCGTGTGCCTCGCCGAAGTCGACACGGTGATCGACAGATCCGAGGAATTGCGCAGCCGTTTGAGCGAGTCGACCGACCGTTCCCCGCTCACGGCGTCGATAGGCGTCGCGCATGCGGTTGTCGACGCGCGGGGTGTCGCGGAGGACGTCGATGTGTTGCTCAGCCGGGCCGATCGAGCCATGTACCGGGCCAAACGGATCGGCGGCAACCGCGTCGCGGTGTACGACGACGGGGAGCCGTCCGTCCATCCGGTCGACGAACGGCACTGAACGACGGCGTCGACCGCGTTCCGCGATGGAACCGGTCGACGCCGCCGATCGAGGTGTGAACCGCTACGCCACCTCTGCCGCAATCGCGGACCGGGTGCCGACATCGAAGACCGGATCGGTCAGATGCACGTCGAGAGTGTTGCCGGAACCGGCGATGATCGCATTCAGCACCGACGTGAACGCGCCACAGTTCTGGAACTGCGGAATCGTGTACGTCCCCTTCACGTGTGCATCGGCCTGATTGTTCTGGATCAGGTCGATGGCATCGAGCGAACCGGACAGGTTGGCGGTGGTCTCGGCGGTGACGCAGTTGCTACCCGCCGGGATCAGGTCGACCGCGGCAGATCCGGCCGACCCGGTGTCGATGCCCAACGGCTTCACCGAATCGATGCGAATCTTGAAGCTCTGCGCGACGTCGAGATCCAACGTCGGTGCCTCGTCCGGTCCGCCGCGGACGATGGTGCCGGACACCGGGGTCGCATCGACGATCGAGATCGTGAAGTTCGCCAGCGTCGCGGGACCGAGTTTCAGATTGGCCGATGCCTGCGGCAATTCGAGCGACCCGGTCACCGTGCCACCGACCAGATCGACGTCCGTGGCGAGATCGGTGGTGGGAAACACCACCGGTTGGCCGGTCTTGGCGATGACCGTCGTCGTATCTGCCTGAAACGTGATGGGAAGGGTGTCGGCGGCATTGGCCGGGGCGGCGACGAGCGTGCCCAGGGCGATGCTCGATGCCAATGCCGTCATGGTGACGACAGTCTTGTTGCGGATCTTCACGTGTTCTCCTTCTCGGGAACGGTCGATGTGGAACGAGGTAGGACGGGAATCAGGACAGGGTGAAGGCCGGGTCGGGCTGGACCGACAGGCTGTTGACGGTGCAGTTGCCGGACATCGGCTGGTTCGTCGCGGTGAGCGTGTTCGTCATGTTGTCGAAAGACCCGGCCAACGTGGCGGGCCCGCAGTTGTATCCGACCAGCGAGAAGGCCACGTTGGACACCTCCCCGGTGGTGGCGCTGGTGGGAGTGAGGGTCCAGGGCAGGTTCTTCAGCTGGGGTAGGCCACACAGTCGGTTGGAGCCGCTGATCTGGGCATCGGTGATCGTCGCCGACGAGCCGTCTGCGCTGGTGGTGCCGCTCAGGTTGATGGAGCAGCTCACCGGCAGACCGAACGACGCCGGAGTGCTCACGACGATCGTGCCGGGTGCCGTGAACGCGGTACCAGCAGGGGAAATGGTGGCGGCGCCGGCGCTGGCGGCACCGACTGTCGCACCGGTGATGGCAAGAGCGGCGACTGCGGTGACGAGTGTGCGAGAGCGGGTCGGCGGGTTCAGCGTCATCGATCGATCCTCCAGTCCAAGACGGATCCGGACCCGGTCGTGGCATCCGGTGGCACCGTTGATTCGGCAGCCGGGAGGGACGTTAGGTTGACGAAACATATGTCGGAAATGGTTTGTTTCAACTCTGTGAGAAGTCACAATCCGGTCGGTATGCTTGTTGTACGCAGTAGTAACCGAATCCGGCTGCTACCCGGAAAGTTCAGCGCAACAGCGGCATTCGTCCCATTTTCGCGCCTCGGTCGGGCCTGGCGTTCCTTCGACCTTCACCCCGTGCGTCGTTATCTTTCCGTTATACAAAGTTATCAAAACGAGACAGTCGTGACCGTCTCGGTGACATCTCCGTCGTCGAGCATGGTCGAAGCGAAAGAAAACACCTCGACCAGGTTTGGAATTACAGTTCACCCCCGCGTGACGGGGGTCGTTTTTTCGTGTCAAACTGAGGTGTGACGTTCGCGCTGGCCGAAGCAGGATCTGCAGTCGACACGGACACGGGAGAGTTGACGGTGCAGCCGTATTTCGCCCCGGTCTGTCGGCTGGACAACGGTGCGCTCGCAGCCATCGAAGTGCAGCTGCGCGGCCCGGAGAACGGTCCCCTCGCATCGGCAGATGCGCTCAAGCGCGCAGCCAGGGCCATGGACGCCAAGCGCGAGCTCGACGCGCTCGCGTGGGGTGTGGCCCGGCTCAACCAATCGGTGCGACTGCCGATGCTCGTGTCCATGGACGTCGACTCGCTCGCTGCCCTGGATGCAGCCACCGAAGAACAATTGCGCCGCGACATCGTGGTCGTCACCGAGGCTGCTCTCGTCGACAGCCCGGCGCGCACTCTCGCCGCAATCGACAAAGCTCGACGCGAAGGCAAAGTGGTGGCCGTCGACGACGTCGGTCGCCGGCCGCAGTCGATGACCCTTCTCCCTCTCATCGAGCCGGACGTGATCATCCTCGCCGAATCGATGGTCTCCCGCCGCCCGGATCTGTCGACTGCGCGTACCGCTCACGCCGTCTCGGCTCAGGTCGAACGAACCGGAGCCGTGGTCGTGGCGAGCGGGGTCGACAGTGCGCTGCATCGGACCCGCGCACTCGGACTCGGTGCCACCTACGGGGTGGGAGAGCTGTATCCAGCCGCGCAATCGACGGAAGAGCTACCTTCCGACGCGGCCGAGGTCATGCCTCCGTTCCCGACCTGGAGCACGCCGACCGTCGCCGCCGAATCGCCGTACGCCATTGCCTCCGCAGGCAAGACGGCAACGCGCAGCACCAAGCGACTGCTGGTGGCTATGAGCACTTCGCTCGAGATGCAGGCCGCGGCTGCTGGGCCGGAGACATTGGTACTCGGTACTTTTCAGCGCGCCGAACACTTCACCCCGACCACCCGCAGCCGCTGGGTGTCGATGACCGAGCAGATCTCCTACGCCGGCGTCTACGGCGTAGGCATGGGATACGTGCAAGAGGGCGGCATCGTGCATGCGCCCCTCGACCCGATGGATCCGCTCGTCGAGGAGTGGAACGTCGTGGTTCTCGGCCCGCACTTCTGCGGTGTGCTGGCAGCAATCGACCTACATCGCGGTGAGGTGGACGCCGACCGTCAGTTCGATTACGTGATGTCCTACGACCGCGCGACCGTAGTTCGTTGTGCCCGAGCAATTCTGGCGCGCTTCTGAGCACTTCTGCCGAGCTCCCGACCGGCTATGTTTCGGGTGGCCGCGTCAGGGCATACGGCACACAAGCGATTGTGTAGTCCGGACTACTCCATCGCCTAGGCCTCGCACGTTGAAAACACAGCGTGCGAGGCCATCTTCTTTCTTCACCGGGCTGTGGCCCACCGAATATGGTCGAGTGCCACTTCGCGCAGCTTGCGATTGGAGCGCTGAGACTGCTCGATGAGCATGTCGAACGCAGCCTCCGGGCCGATGCGATGCATGGCCATCAGGATGCCCTTGGCCTGTTCGATGGGTGCGCGCATGTCGAGAGCCTTCTGCACATCACTCGGCTCGCCGACGTGAGAAGACTCCCCTGCATCCATGCGCACTATTGTCACCCGAGTTGGAACGCCGCAGGTCAGACACTGGATGACGCGCCGAAAACGCGTCGAAGAGAGTTGTCGCCGTGACCTTGTTCGTAGCGTTCCGTTACCGCGCCGTGATCAGGCTGCAGGGTTGGAAAGTGGCCGCCCGATGAGGAATTCGAGCGTCCGGTACGCGTCGGTACGCCGACCGTTGCTCGCGTTGTCGTGATACGCGGCACCGGCGACGACCACTCCCACCGGAATGCGACCCGACTCGATGTCGCGAGCCGTCTGCTCGGCGCACTCACGCAGCACCGGGCAGTCAGCGCACAGACGCCACGCCCGCTCTGCTCGCTTACGTCCGTGGCGGGGAAGTTGCTGCGAGTCGTATGCATCCATGTCGTCGATGCACGCACCCTTGAGGCGCCAGACCTGGTCATCCGTCATCGTCGTGATCCGTTTCGCGTCGTGCCGATCGTTCCACGACCCCTGTTCCCCGTCCTGATCAACTCGAAACACCCAAATGCCTTGCGCCGCCGCAGGCCCGCCGGGGTCAGGCCGGACGACGAGCGGCGACCCGCGATGCGGCGGCCGCCGCCGCGATGGTCATCAGTGCACCGAGCACGATGGCAGGGCCCTCCCCGGGAGCCAGCACGCCGCTCTGCGTGCCGAGTGTCACGGCCGAGACCGGAACTCCCATCTGGGCTGCCGCGAGTATCCCGAGCCCGGCGGGCTGGCCCGTCAGACGCATCGCACCGTGCGCGGCGATGGCTCCCAATCCCAACACGAGCCCCAGCGCGATCATGTTCGGGTGACTGCCGAGGGCGCGCAGATCGAGGGATGCACCGAGCCAGACGAAATACAGTGGCCCCAGAAAACCTTCGGTGATGGCAAACAGTTGTTTCGCAAGTCGTCGCGGTTCTCCGATGGCAGCGACGGCCAGCCCGAAGCCGAAGCCGGCCAGCATCACCGATGCGTGGGTGTGGACCGCGAGGGCCGCGAGGCCGAACAGCAGAATCAGGTTGAGGCGCAGTTCGAGCGCGAGTTTGCGTTGGGCAGACACATGATGCACGCGACGGCGCAGTCCCGAGGCGTCGAAGTGGCGCAGGACGACAAAGATCACGGCGGCGGCGATCAGGACCGTCGCCGATCCGAGTGCGGCGGGACCGGCCTGCCGTGGATCGATCACGAGAGGCAGCGCGACGATACAGACCGCGTCCGCCAGCGCGATCTGCGGCAGGAGGGCCATCAGACCGGGTGCGGTCATCGTGGTGGACTCGACGATCGGCATGATGACAGCGGCCGAGGACGATGCCATCAACACCGCGTACAGGCCGAGGTGAGGTGGATCGAACGCGGCGGAGACGGCCCAGCCGAGCACGGTTGCCAGCAGCCCGACGGTCACCGCCCGCGCAGTACCGACCCCGAGACCGATGCGCAGTCGCGGGTCGCGAATCGGTATCTGACTGCCGGCCACGAACATGACGAGCGCAAACCCCACCTGTGCCAGGAAGCTCAGCGTCTGCTCGCTGGGGTCGACGATGCCGAAGCCTGTGTGGCCGAGAGCAATTCCGGCGACGAGTTTCGCCGACGACGACGGGTATCCGAAGCCCGCGCGGAAGCGCCAGCAGTGGGCCGAGCAATCCCACTGCGGCACACAGGGCGAGCGTCTCGAAGGTCATACGCCCGCTCCGACCTCAAGCAGAGTTCAGAAGGGGTCGTCGACTCGACGGCAGCGCCGACGCCACGAGGTCGCGAGGGTGCAGCGCGCCCTGCTCGTCCATCATCACCTGTATTCGAAGATCGACTACGCGTAATTGTGCAGCCAACGGGCTGCACATGAGCGCACGCTCGTAGTCCGCACTCGCGGAACAGAATTCGGTGCCGGTACCGATCATGTCATCGCCCCCTCGAACGTGGGAGCTTCGTGTCGACGAGTTCAAGGACGACGGTCCTGAGCGTACGACTACACACGCGATGTGCCATCGGCACAAAAGGCCTTTTTTTCGAGGACGCTCGGCCCTCCTCGTGGTGACCGGCCGCGTCGCCGGGCTTCGACGGCGCTACCGCGAGCGATGGTCGCGGGCCTGTAGAAAGTGTTGCCAATCTCTGTCCCACTGCCGCATTCGTGAACGTTCGCCGGCTTTGGTGGTGAGATTGACCAGACCGCCGATGACGAGGGCACCGAGGAACCATACGAACACGGCCGTGGCAGCTCCGTTGACGACGGCACCGGCAGCAGTGTCGGGAGCGCGCACCAGATTCCCGTCCGCATCACGCCAGATCGGAGTCGTGTCACCGACTCGCAATGCCGACGGTACGTCGGTTGCCCCGGAGCGCAGCGAGCCGTCCGGCGCGCTCCACTGCACGGTCGCGGTACCGGCCACGGTCGTCACGCCGTCGGTATCGGACCGAGCGGATTTCGTGGCGTCGATGACACGGGCGTCGACTCGAACATATTCTGCGCGTTGCTGTTGCGAGCGCAGCGACAGGTCGCTGTAGGTCACCGAACCGATCGTCGCTGCCACAGGGATGAGCAACAGAAGCACCGCGATCCCGACGGCGACTGCCGCTCGTTCGATCCTGCCCGGCAGCCGCATCAGTGGATTGGAAATCCATGGACTGTGTCGCCACGATCGGTGCGCGAGTTTCGAGAACATGGCCGCCACCTACTCCCACCCGAAGTGCATTCGTCTCCTACGAGTGTCCGGCGTCGAGCAGTGGATCCGTAAGGGCACAAGGTCCCGATGAGGCGGGGGTCGTCGGCTGATCGAGGGCTCAACGCACCACGAGAATCGGACAGCACGATGCGTGCACGAGAGACTGTCCGACCGACCCGGTACGCGGACCCGTCCGTGGTCCGTGGGTGCGGCTGCCGATCACGAGAAGGTGTGCGGTAGCCGATGCGCGTCGTAGCTCGTGCTGCGCCGATGCGTCGAGCAGGTGCAGATGCACGTCTACGGTGGAATGCGCGGACGCAGCAGCATCGACGCGACCTTCCAGCCACTCCAGCCCTCGGATCTGTTGCAGCTCGATGTCGTTCGTGACGGGCCTACTGTGGGGCGATCCGACGTGCAGCGCGGTGAGGGGGACTTCGAGCGCATCGGCGAACCAGAAGGCCGCCTCGATCGCCCGGGTGCAGGAGTCCGAGTGATCCACGCCGACGACAACCGGAGAGGTCGGCGTGAGGTCTGCGTGCTGGGGGCGCCACACCAGGACGGGGCACGTCGATTCTGCAACGATACGAGTTGCGTTGCGGCCGAACAGCACATCGCGGATCGGACCCGATTCACGGCCTCCGATGACAATCAGGTCGGCGGTGTGCGACAGCGCGCCGAGAACGGGGGCGATCGGGTCGTCCGTCAGAATCGAATCGATTGCGATGCGGGGATCGAGACCGACGAGTTCACGGCGAGCCGATCGAAGAAGGCGTCGACCGTGCAGTCGCTCCAACGACCGGGTCGATTCGCGGGGTGTGAGTGCGTGCACGAGCCGAATGCGTGCCCCGGTGACCGAGGCCAGACCCGCTGCCCAGGACAGTGCGTCGCGGGACGTCGGGGTGCCGTCGAGCGCGACGACGATGTCACCCCAGTCTTTCTTCGCCCAGAAGCCGGGAGCGACCGGGGTTCGGGTGGGCTGGGGTCGCGGCTCCGCGCTCACCATGATCGCTCTGCCATGGGCGGCAGGGTGCGGCGAATCTCGGCCGCGACGACTGTGGGGGTCAGATCGGGGAACCTCGCGGCGAGCATCGAGGCAAGCGACGTCGATTCGTCGTTCACCAGCCGAGTGGTCGGTCCTGCGTCGGTGATGGTCATGAAGATCGGCTACCTCGCGGTCCCGGAGACGGAGTGCTCCTGCCTCGAGGGTGCCCGGCGCGGCTCGTGCGGTATAGAGCCTTTCGACCCACGGTTCCGGCCCGACATGGGGCCGGACAATAGCGAGATCAGCTCAGGAAGGCCGCGTCGACGACGACGTACCCGGCCACTGCGAACACCAGGTAGGCGAACAGGCGTTGCAGCCGTGCGGTATCGACCCGCATTCCGAAGTGCGCGGCCAGGAGGGAGCCGACAATTGCGGTGCCTGCGAACGCAAGGGTGATCGACCAGTCGATGGTCGTGCCGCTCAGATGTGAGAACAGACCGGCGACGGAGTTGGCGACGATGATGACCAACGAGGTGCCGACCGCGACCGACATCTCTATCCCGAGCATCAGCACCAGCACCGGAATGATGAGGAAGCCGCCTCCGACGCCGAACAGCCCGGTCATGAATCCGACAGCAAGGCCTGCCGGAATCGAACGTGGAGCGCAGTGTCTCCAGTTGATGCCCGATGCCGATGTCTTGCAGGCTGTTCCTGTATCTCCTCGCTCGGCGAGCATCCGGGCTCCTGCGGCAACCATCACGGCGGCGAAGCCGAGCAGCAGGATCCTCTCGGGAAGCAACCGGCCGAGTGCGCTGCCGGCGAAGGTCGCTGGAATGCCGGTCGCAGCGAACACCGCCGCCAGTCGCCATTCGACGCGGCGTGCTCGCAGCTTCGGTATCACTCCCACCGCCGAGGCGGTGCCGACGACGATCAGCGAGACGGGGATCGCTTCCTCCACGCCGAGGCCAAGGGCGAACACCAACACCGGGACCGCAAGAATGGATCCGCCTCCACCGAGTAGGCCGAGGAGAATTCCGATCACAGCGCCGAATCCGAGCGCCAGCCCCAATGTCATCGTGTGTTCACTCCAATCCTTGGTGCCACGGTATACCCCAGGGGGTACTTGACATACCCTAGGGGGTATTACACACTGTGTCTACCACCTCGCGAAACTCGCCCGGAGACGTCTCAGACGGAGGAATCCATGATCCTCGAGCAGTACTACCTCGAATGTCTTTCCCACGCTTCGTATCTGATCGGAGATCAGAGGACGGGGCGCGCGATCGTCGTCGATCCGCGTCGCGACATCGCGGAGTATCTCGACGACGCCGAGAAGTACGGACTCGTCATCGAAGGGGTCGTCAACACTCACTTCCACGCGGATTTCGTCTCGGGCCACCTCGAACTGGTCGACGCGACCGGTGCCTGGATCGGCTTCGGCGAGGCTGCCGAGACCGACTATCCGATCCGGCGACTGCGAGACGGGGAGCGGTTGTCCCTCGGCGACGTCGAACTCGAGATCCTGTCCACTCCCGGTCACACGTGGGAGTCGATCTCGGTGCTGGTTCGCGAGCATCCCGGGGCCACCCCTACGGCCGTGCTCACCGGTGACTCCCTCTTCATCGGCGATGTCGGACGACCGGACCTGGTGAATCTCGGGGACGGCTCGACCACGGACCTGGCCCGTGCGATGTATTCGACGATCCACGACAAGCTGCTGACGCTGCCCGACGACGTCGTCGTCATGCCCGCTCACGGTGCCGGCTCGTCGTGTGGAAAGAACCTCTCCACCGAGCTCACCTCCACCATCGGTGAGCAGCGCGCGAGCAACCCGTCGGTGCAGCCGATGACCGAAAACGCCTTCGTTGCGCTCGTCACCGACGGCCAACCGGCGGCACCGTCGTACTTCTCCGCCGACGCAGCCATGAACAAGCAGGTGCACCCACTGCTGTCTCCTGGCCGCATCATCCCTGCGCTGACACCCGAGGCCGTGAGGGCCGAGCTGGTTTCCGGCACACGAGTGCTCGACGCACGAAGTGTGGACGATTTCGCTGCCGGTCATCTGCGAGGATCGATCAACGTGGGGTTCGACGGTCGCTTCGCCGAGACCGGCGGCATGGTCGCGGAGGTCGGTGGTCGCATCGTGCTGATCGCCTATCCGGGCGAAGAGCAGGAGGCAGCACTGCGGTTGGCCCGAATCGGATCCGACAACGTGACCGGATACCTCGGAATCGGCAGTGACGGTGCGTTTCCAGCCGAGCTGGCGACATTGGTCGAGACGGCACCGCGCACCACGGTCGAGCAGCTCGATGTGATGCTCGCCGCGGACGAGGTGACGCTCATCGACATTCGCAACCCGGGTGAGCGCGACTTCGGCACGATACCGGGAGCGATCCCGATCCCGCTGGCGCAGTTGCGAACTCGCCTCGACCAGGTGCCGACCGGTAAACCTATCGTGATGCACTGCGCCGGAGGATGGCGCTCGAGCGTGGCGGCGTCGCTGCTGCGCGCTCAGGGATTCGAGAACGTCTCGGATCTGCTGGGCGGTTACAACGCCTGGGCCGACGCCCACGTCCCGGCCTGACTTTCGACCGACTCGTACCAGGAGGATTCTCATGTGTTATCCCGTCACCTGCAAGAAATGCCACAAGACCGGCTGGGGCGGTTGCGGCAGACATGTCGACTCCGTCATGCGTACGGTTGCCGCAGCCGACCGCTGCGCCTGCAACGAGGATTCGAGCCCGCCCGTGAAGGAGCGTCGAAGCATGCGGTCGTGGTTCGGACGCTGAGACCTGATTCAGGTAGTCGAGCGGCAAGTACTTTGTGCTCTAGCGCAATTGATCTCTTGCCGCACAGACTGGAACGATGACATCGACAACGCGAGTGGCAACCGAGCGCAACCGGCGATCGCCGTGGCTCGGCGCAGTCTGCGGAGGGGTATCGATCAACGCGTTCGGTGCTGCGATCGGATTGGCCTCGGGTGCAATCGATCCGAGTTCCTACGTCGAGGCGAAAGTGTCTGTGACACTGACAGCACTGTCGCTGGTGTTGGTCGTCGGCGTTCCCATGGGGCTCGCTGCGGCGTCTGCCTTCGCAGGCGGCGGACGGTCGGGTCCGATGGCTCATATCGCCGGCGTGCTCCTGGTTGCCTGGATCATCGTGCACTCGGCGGTGACCGGTGAGACGAGTTGGCTGCTGGGATCGTTCGGAGTACTGGGGTTCGTCATTGCGGTCCACGGATGGCGGATGACGGTGGCGGCGGGCAAATCCGCATACCTCCTGTCGGACGAGACATGAAAATACTTGTCTCCACCGCAGGTCGGCATGGAGCGACCCACAGTCTGGGCCAGGAAATGGGTCGAGTCTTCGAGCACTGTGGTGTCGACGTCGATGTGCGGGCACCGGAATCCGTGGTCCGCGTGGACGGCTACGACGCTCTGGTCATCGGGAGCGCTGTCTACTCGGATCGCTGGGTTCCAGCCGCGAAGGCTCTGGTCGACAGGTTGTCGAGGTCCGAACATCCACCTGTGTGGCTGTTCTCCTGTGGGCCGCTGCACTCGAGCGACAGGCCGGTCAACGTCACTTCCGACGCGGCACACGCAGTATCACTGATGCATGCGACCGCACACCGAACGTTTCCCGGGAAGCTGGTGCCAGAGCGACTTTCGGCGGGGGAGCGTCAGATTTTCGAGAACTCCGGGGCAGTCGCAGGAGACTTCCGCAACTGGGTACTCGTGTGCAATTGGGCCCGAGAGATACTCGCGTGGCTCAATGCAGAGAAGCGTGGTTCGTGACCTGTTTCGCCGGTGATGTCTCTGCACTCGTGCGGTGCGCCGACGGACAGACGTGCGTGTGAATCTCGGCCGCCAGCTGCGCCACCGATTCCGTCAGGACGGTATTGGCCTCGATCATGTCCTGGAGTAGGGCGGTGTTCGAAAGTGTGTGTACGGCAACCTCACTGCTCACCGAGTCCGCGCGTTTCGCCGAGATCAGCAGAATCGCTCCCTGGAGTCCCGCGATCATCGACAGGAACAGGTTGAGCAGGATGAACGGGTACGGGTCGAATCCGTCGCTCTGGTTGTAGGCGGCCCACAGCGCCATGGTGCCCAGAAACAGGAACACGAACGGCCAGGAGCCCATCCCGTTTCGGACGTAGTCCGCCGCTCGCTCACCGGCGGTCAGGGCATCACCGGTCCGGACGCCCGGGTGTCTTCGCCACAGGTTCATCGCTCGCAGGTCTTCGATCGGGAGTGTGCAGCAGAATCCATGCTGCCGAGTGTGGTCCAACTCGTCGATGAGCGTCAGGGGCGAAATCCCCTGCTTCTCGGGCCTTTCTGCTCCCGAGCTGCCGGTTCGGTATACGTCCCCAACCGGCGGTGACTTCCGGCCCTACATGCCGAGTGCCGCAGCATCGACCATCGACAGTGTGCATTGCTCGATGGTCGAGAACGGCACTGGTTTCGATAGTTGGAGGAAATCCACGATGAAAGCTGCTGTTGTCACCGAGTTCGGCGGACCCCTGGTCGTCAAGGACATCCCTATCCCGACACCCGCACCGGAGCAGGTGCTGGTGAAGATGGAGACGTGCGGAGTCTGTCACACCGATATTCATGCAGCGCAGGGGGATTGGCCGGCCAAGCCGACCCTGCCGTTCGTTCCCGGGCACGAGGGAATCGGCGTGATCGAGGCCGTGGGATCGCAGGTCGACACGAGTCGAATCGGCGAACGCGTGGCGATCGCGTGGCTCGGTTCGGCGTGCGGCGAATGCGATCACTGCGTGTCCGGATGGGAGACGCTGTGCGAGACACAGCAGAACAGTGGCTACTCGATCGACGGGGCCTACGCCGAATACGCTGTGGCCCATGCGAAATACGTCGTCCGCGTTCCCGACGGCATCTCCTCGTTCGACGCCGCTCCGCTGACGTGTGCCGGCGTCACCACCTACAAGGCAGTCAAGGTCGGCGGTGTCACACCGGCTCAGCGCGTGGCCATCTTCGGCGTCGGCGGACTGGGCCACATGGCGGTGCAGTACGCCAAGATCGCGGGCGGATTCGTCACCGCAGTCGACATCGAGGAAGAGAAGCTCGAACTTGCACGTGAACTCGGTGCCGATCACACGGTCGACTCGTCGAAGGTCGACCCCGTCGAGGAGATCAAGGCGCTCGGCGGAGCCGATGTGGCCATCGTGTTGGCCGTCATCCCGAGCGTGTTCGATCAGGCCTTCCGTTCGCTTCGCCGCGGCGGTCGACTGGTGTGTGTCTCGATGCCCGCTCACGGTGTGTTCCCGGTCCCGATCTTCGAGACGGTCGTCGGCGGAATCTCCGTCCTCGGTTCGATCGTCGGTACGCGAAAGGACCTACGTGAAGTATTCGCACTGCACGAGGCCGGGCGGACCACGGTATCGGCCGTATCGCGCAAGTTGGACGAAGTGAACGAGTGCTTCGACGACCTCATGGGTGGCCGCGTCACCGCTCGCCAGGTGTTCGAGTTCTGACGTGGACCTCGTCGGTCGCAGTGGACCGATCCCGGTGCTCCTTCGTCCGAGCGACTCGGCTGTCGGTGAAGCCGTAAGGTCGGGGTGGGCAGGCGCATACCCGAAAGGCATGTGTGCCCACAACGGAGTGAGCAGTGATGAACGCAGGGGAACACGAAGACGACCTCCGGTCGAGCCTGGTCGACCTCAGCAAACTGCCGATGACCGATCTGTCTCTGTCCGACACCCTCTCTCACGTGGCGCAACTTGCAGTTCGGGCCGTTCCCGGCGCGGACGGTGCCGGATTGACGCTCCTGCATCCCGACCGCCCCGACACGATTGTCGCGAGCGCGGAATTCGTCCGTGCCGTCGACGACATTCAGTACGGACTCGGCCAAGGCCCCTCCATCACCGCAGCTGCCGAGGGCATCACCGTTCGATCCGGTTCACTCGAAACCGACCCTCAGTGGCCGGAATTCGGTCCGAAGGTCGGTCGAATGGGAGTGCACAGCGTGTTGTCTCTTCCGCTGATCACCGCAGGCGGTGTGCTCGGCGCGATGAATGTCTACGCGCGCCGGCCCGACGCGTTCGATGCTCGCGCTGCAGAGTTGGGCGACCTGTTCGCGGTACCGGCTGCGGTCTCGGTGCAGAACGCGCGGGCGCTGTCGAGTGCCGCCCGGCTCACCGAGCAGCTCGAGATGGCACTGAGCAATCGCTCCGTTATCGACCAGGCGATCGGGGTGCTGATCAGCCGAAGCGGATGCACCGGAGCCCAGGGGTACGACAAGCTCCGATCGTTGAGCCAGAGCGAGCACAAGAAAGTCGCAGTGGTCGCTGAGGCCATGGTGGGCGAGGCGATGAAGACGGCCCGCTCCCGTTCCCGCACGTAAGGGCGTAGCGTTCGAGCCGCGAGCGCATTCCGAGGCATCGAGTCCGACTTTTCCTCGCGCTCGCATACCCGCCCGGCAGGATGCCGCGGGTATATCGGACGAATCGAATCGGCGATCGGGCCGCACCTGGATTCTCGATGAAACTTCCGCCTCGATTGCTGGACGATCTTGCGCGCTTGGCCGGGCAGTTGGCGGCCGACATCGATGTGGCCGTCTCGGATGTCGGCTCGATCACCCTGACGTCGATCGTCGACGGTGAACGGTTCGACGTGGTGATAGGGACCAGAGATCCGGTCCGCGGCGGAACCGATTCCGGGGCTTCCGAGCCGCGATCTCTTGCCGATGTGAGTGAGGTGAACCAGGCAATCGGTGTTCTTGTTGCCAGTGGCCGCACGGTTGCCGAAGCGCGTGCAGAATTACGCAGAGTCGCCGAGCGCTGGAACCGATCGACAGTCGACGAGGCCGGCCGCACCCTGCGTGACGCTCGGGGTTGGTTTCCACCCGCTCGGCCGTAGGTCCCGGAGCCGAGCACCCAGGTGGACGAGGGAGTCCGCGGTCACTCGTCTTCGGCGTTCAATTGAGCCGAGAGGCCTCATCGGCCTGGAGCACAAAAGGTGTGAGATGGGAGGCGATGACCACCGCCCACGACATGACCTCTGCTCGTGATCTGCTGTCACCATCGGAGGCACCGATCAGTCGCACGACGGCACGCTCGAACAGTGACAACCGCGAGTTCGTCAGCTTGCCACCGAACACGCGATGCTCGATCACCCAGTCGGCCTCGGTCTCTTTCGGCCGAGCTCTCGGCGGAGTGCTGTCGTCCACCGGGCCACTCGAGAAGAGCCACACAGGAATTGCCTCCAGTTCGGCCTGTTCCCTGGTGACCAGCGCGCGTGCGTCTCGGAGCCATCGGCCCATGTACACGCCACTGCCGATTATCGCGGCGTCGTACTCGGCAATGCTGTCCACGTCGCGGGCATCACGAACATCGACTGTCGTCGTGCTGTCGATGCTGGACAGTTCCCGCAGAATCGACGAGCCCAGCCACTGTCCGATTTCTCGGGTGGCGCCGTGGCGGCTTGCTGTTGCGATCAGTATGCGCATGTGGATGTCCTGTCGGTTCGGCTTCGGTTCAATTGCAGTGCAAAATGATTCATGTCCGTCAGGTGCTGCAGTCGATCCGGATCGGCGCACGCATGTCGCGGGTCGAACAGTTCTTCCCCAGTTTTCACAGGTACTCCTTCGTCGCAGGCGTTCTGTTGCGCGCGGCACTGGGCACAACGGTGACCGGACACGATGCGCGTGCCATCACCGAGCGGCTGGTCGAGCCGAGCATCATTCCGGCGAATCCTCCGCGACCGTGACTGCCCAGCACCACCAGTTGGGCGCTCTGCGCGTGGTCCAGCAGTGCGTGGACCGGTCGGTCTCTGACCGCCACCTGTCGTAGTGCCACCGTCGGATGCCGACGCGCGCAATCATCGACGGCCCTTGCCAACACGCCGTCGGCTTCGGGTCGATGGTCCGCCCAATCGAGGCCGGGAACCGACATCCCTATCGACAGATCCGAATCGGCCCACGCGTGCAGTGCGGTGAGTGGAGCGCTTCGGACTTCTGCCTCTTCGAACGCCCGCTCCACCGCGGCCATGGCGGCCGAGGTCCCATCGACGCCGACCACGACCGCCTCGAACCCCGTGTAGCCGCTCATCGGCCATGCATGTACGACCGTGACCGGGCAGTGTGCATGCGTACTCAGCGCGACGCTGACCGAACCCAACGACGTGCGTTGTGCCGCACCGAGTCCGCGTGTCCCGATGACAACCATCCGAGACGTCTCGGACATCTCGAGTAGAGCGGCAGCGGCGGGGCGGTCCGACAGAACCACGTCGACGGCGATGGTGGACACGGCCGACCCCGTCGGCCGGGCTATCGACATCGCCTCGTCCAGAATGCGGTTCGTCTCGAACCTCAGATGCGCGGATGTCCGTTCGGGTAGGGCATCGAGGCCCGTGAGAACCGTCGGGACGGCCGAGACGATAGTCAGGTCGGAGCCGTGCAGTTCGGAATCGAGCACGGCCCACCGGACAGCGTCCAGAGACGCGGCTGAACCGTCGACTCCGACGACGGTGTGGGATCTGCCCATCTGATGAGTCCCTTCGAGGTGGTGCCAGAGCTCCATCAGACTCTTCGGCTCGGCATCCGCGCGCCAGGACAACTACACCGAGATCAGGGACTTTCGACCCCACTTTCGATGACCAAAGGTCGAGCTCTCCCGTGTGCGGGTCCGTAGTGTTGGGAAAGGATGCGCCCACCGAGGACGCGGGTGAGGGGTTGGACGTGGTCACAGTGTTCTTGGTCGACGACCACGAGATCGTGCGTCGAGGTCTGATCGATCTCATCAATTCCGATCCCGATCTTTCCGTGATCGGTGAAGCCGGAAGTTGCGCACAGGCACTCGCTCGTATTCCCGCGTTGAGGCCGGACGTCGCCGTTCTCGACGTTCGACTGCCGGACGGCAACGGCATCGAGCTCTGCCGCGAATTGCTCGACCGACTGCCCGATCTCAAGACCATGATGCTGACCTCGTTCACCGAGGACCAGGCCATGCTCGACGCGATCCTCGCCGGCGCGAGCGGCTACGTCGTCAAGGACATCACCGGTATGGAGCTGACTCGCGCGATCAAGGATGTCGGCTCCGGTCGGTCGCTGTTGGACAATCGCGCAGCGGCCGCGCTGATGGACAAGCTGCGGGCGGGCACGGCCGCTCCCGGACCGATCGATCACCTCACCGGGCAGGAACGGACATTGCTCGACCTCCTGGGGGAGGGGCTGACGAATCGGCAGATCGCCGCTCGAATGTTCCTGGCGGAGAAAACCGTCAAGAACTACGTCTCCCGGTTGCTGGCCAAGCTCGGGATGGAGCGCCGCACCCAGGCAGCGGTGTACGCGTCGAGGCTGGCCGAAACGCATCCGCGAACGCAATCCGGGCCGTCGGATGGATGATCACCGCGGACCGGGTCTTCCGCAGCTCCGCCTCGGTGAACTGCTGGCCGAGGTGCAGGACCGAATCGGTCGCATCGCGGATGCACGAGTACAGGCGGACGGTCTGCTCGATGCGATGTTCGTCATCACCTCGGGCCTCGACCTGGAGGTGACGTTGCGGTCGATCGTGGAGTCGGCCGTCAACCTCGTCGGTGCCCGGTACGGTGCACTCGGCGTGCGCGGCGAGGGTCACGAGCTGAAGGCGTTCATCCATCACGGCATGGAAGAGCAGGTGCGCGAGGCGATCGGCCCACTTCCCACCGGACGAGGTGTGCTGGGTCTGCTCATCGACCAACCTCATGTGCTCAGACTCGACGACTTGTCGTCGCATCCGGAGGCAGTGGGCTTCCCTCCCAACCATCCGCCGATGAAATCGTTTCTCGGCGTGCCCATTCGGGTGCGTGACGAGGTGTTCGGAAACCTGTACCTCACCGAGAAGAAGGACGGAGCCCAGTTCACCGAGGACGACGAGGTGGTCACCCGGGCTCTCGCCTCGGCGGCCGGAATCGCGATCGAGAACGCACACCTGTACGAGGAGTCGCGGATCCGGCAATCGTGGATGGAAGCGATGCGGGACATCGGTACCGAACTGTTGGCCGGGAGCGACATCGACGAAGTGCTGCACATGGTGTCGAGGCGGGCATTGCATCTGACCGGGGCCGACAGTGCGTTCATCGCTGTTCCCGCCGACGCGGCTCCGAACTCGGACACGGTCTCCCGGTTGGTCATCTCGGTCGCCGAGGGGCACGACGCAGACGCTCTGGTGGGTTCGCTCATCCCGATCGAGGGATCGAGTTCCGGTGCGGCATATCGCCTTCGGACCGCTACCCGCAAGGAGGAGCTGGACTACCGACCCAACGCGCATGTGGCGAACACCTTCGGCCCGGCCCTGATCTCGCCGCTTCGGGTAGCCGACGGCGTGCGAGGCGTCCTGGTGACGCTGCGCCGAAAGGGCGGACCGGTCTTCAGCGACTCTCAACTCGATCTCATTTCCAGCTTCGCCGACCAGGCCGCACTCGTGATGGAGATGGCCGACACCACGCGGCGCATGCACGAGCTCGACGTTCTCGCGGACCGTGATCGGATCGCCCGAGACCTTCACGATCACGTCATCCAACGGATCTTCGCGGCCGGATTGTCGCTGCAGAGCACGTTGCAGAAGACCGAGCTCGACGACATTCGTCAACGTCTGACTCGCACCATCGACGACCTGCAGGACACCGTGCAGGACATTCGTACGACGATCTTCGACCTGCAGAGCTCGACACACTCGACCACTCGTCTACGGCAGCGCGTCAACGGAGCCGTCCTCGAACTCACCGAAAGCGTTCCCATTCGCGCCGTGGTTCGCATGTTCGGGCCCCTGTCGGTCATCGACAGTACCCTCGCCGACCACGCCGTTGCCGTCATTCGCGAAGCGGTGAGCAACGTCGTCCACCATGCTCGGGCCCAGACCGTCAACGTCACCCTGGCGGTCGGGGACGATCTCCGCATCGAGGTCTCCGACGACGGAATCGGACTGGACGAGAACATCACTCGCAGTGGACTGGCGAACCTCGAGGCGCGGGCAGTCGACTGCGGCGGCACGATGACCTTCGGGTCGTCCGCGACCGACGCAGGTGGCACCGAGCTGATCTGGTCGGTACCGCTGCCCTGACGGCGGACGACCTAGGTCACTTGTTCCGATGACCTCGGACTGCTGTGCCAGGTGTGCCTGCGCTCGTAGCGTTCTCGTCGTAGACGCGCACCATCGAGAGGCATCTGATGAACACTTCACATTCCACCGGACCGGTCGTGGTCGGAATCGACGGATCGGAGACCGCACTCGATGCGGTTCGGTTCGCCGTGCAGGAGGCACGCGGGCGGGGCACGTCACTTCGCTTGATCCACGTGATCGACAGACATGCGGTGCCCGAAACCGTCTACGGCGCTCCGGATGTCGACGGTGACTATGCCCGCGCGGCATTGAGTCGCGCAGAGGATGCGGCCGCAGCGATCGATCCGGCGGTTCTCGTGGAATCGGTCGTTCTGCAGGGTCGGCCCGAATCGGTGATGTCGACCGGGGCCGGATCTGCGTCTCTGCTGGTACTGGGGACCACCACCGGCAGTGCGGTGGCCGCCTGGGTACTCGGATCGATGGTCGGTGCCGTGGTCGAAGCATCGCCCCACCCCGTCGCGATCGTCCGTCATTTCGACGCCGAACGCCGCGGCCCGGTCGTTGCAGCCCTGGGTGACGCCGACGTCTCGCAAGCCGATGTCGTGGTGGCTCAGGCATTTCACGAGGCATCGATCAGGGCGGCCAGCGTCTTGGCGGTGCACACTCAGGCTGTCTCCTCCATTCTCGCGTCCGCTCTCAGCGGCCCGGGCGACGGGCTACACCCCGAATCGGCAATGGACGTTCGGCTCGAACCCTTCGGCGCGGACTATCCCGACATTCGTGTGGCGTCGGTGTATGCCGAGGCCGACTCGGGATCGGAACTGGTGGCGGTCTCCGAGACAGCCCAGCTGATGGTGGTCGGTCACGAGCGAGACCGAGTGCCCGGACGAACACTGACCGCCGTACTGCGGCAAGCCCATTGCCCCGTCCTCGTCGTCCCGCACGCATGAGTACCTCGAGGAAGTCTCCGATCGTTGTCGGTGTCGACGGTTCCGGCTCGTCGCTCGACGCAGTCGGATGGGCCGCGCATGCGGCCGAGTTGCGTGGGGTACCGGTGAAGCTGGTGTCCGCATACCAAGTCAAGGCTCTGTACACCAGCTTCGTCGCGTTGCCGTCGCACATCGGCTCCGAGGAGCACACGGCCGCAGAGTCGATCCTCGCCTGGGCGTCGCTGGTCGCTCGACGTTCGGTGAACAACCCGGACGCGCTCGTCATCACGAGTGAATCGATTGTGGGACCGACGATTCAGGCCATGCTGGAGCAGTCATCGAGTGCCTCGATGATGGTGGTCGGTTCGCGTGGCAACGGCGAATACTTCGCCGAACTGCTCGGCTCGGTGAGCACCGCGGTGGCCGTTCAAGCGCACTGCCCTGTGGTCATCGTGCCGGGAAGCGTGGAGCTGCACTCGTCGGGAGGCCCTGTTGTCCTCGGAATCGACGGGTCGCCGCACAACCAGAACGCTGTTCGGTTGGCCTTCGACGAAGCCTCACTCCGGGGAGCGGAACTGGTCGCAGTCCACGTGTCGACGGACGAACTGATCTCGGCGCCCGACGCGTCCGCCACCGACAGGTCCGATGCGATCCTTTCGAACGGTCGAACCGTGTTGGCAGAGAGCCTGTCCGGCTGGAGCGATCAGTACCCGGACGTCGTGGTACAGCAGAAGATATTGCGCGGCAACGTGGTCGAGAAGATCCTCGAGGTATCACCGCGGGCGCAGGCCGTCGTCGTCGGTTCGAGCGGCCGCAACGGTTTCAGCGACCGACTTCTCGGATCCACCGTCCGGTCGCTGGCCCACCGCGTCGACTGTCCGCTGATCATCGCCCGCGGGTAGTCACCTCGCGGTCACGACCACCGCCATTGTCGAATCTCGGGAAGATCCTCGAAATGTTCCCGGATGTAGGCATCGTGCCGAACGAGTTGGTCCTGGCAGTGCTGCCGCAGTCGTTCGGCACCGGCCGGCGCAGTGCCCGCTCGGTCGAGTGCTGCGAGCGCGAGGTGATAGCGACTGATCTTGTTGAGCACCACCATGTCGAACGGTGTTGTGGTGGTGCCTTGTTCGATGAATCCGCGAACATGGAACCGCTGGGCGTCGGGTCGGCCGTGCATCAGTTGGTGCACCGCGCGGGGATAGCCGTGGAACGCGAAGACCACATCGACAGAGGCGGTGAACAGATCGACGAACTGCTCGTCGGAGAATCCGTGCGGATGATCGACGACGGGGAGCAATGCCATCAGATCGATGACGTTGACCACGCGGACCCTGAGCTCGGGAGTCCACGTGCGCAACAACTGTGCGGCCGCCAGGGTTTCCTCGGTCGGCACGTCGCCGGCACACGCCAGAACGATCTCGGGATCTTCCTCGGTACCGGTCTCCTCGGTGCCGGCCCAGTCCCAGCGGGACGCACCCGCCGCTGCATGCGCCC
The DNA here is from genome assembly GCF_002258235.1 of Rhodococcus sp. 06-470-2. Lineage (NCBI taxonomy): Bacteria > Bacillati > Actinomycetota > Actinomycetes > Mycobacteriales > Nocardiaceae > Rhodococcus > Rhodococcus sp. 06-470-2. The sequence continues at coordinate 386,640 of NZ_NOYB01000010.1, forward strand.
GTGCCTCGGGAAGCGTCAGATACTGCGGGTGACTCTGCTTGTCCACCACCAGAACGTTGACGTGACCTCGACTGCGGAAGCAATGATCGGCAACGGCGAGGAGGGTATTGGAATCCGGTGGTAGCCATACGCGCACGACGTCCGGTGCCAGGGGAATCACCGCGTCGATCAGTCCGGGACCCTGATGGCTGAATCCGTTGTGGTCGTTGCGCCAACACGTGCTGGTGAGCAGCACGTTGAGCGACGCGACCGGTGCTCGCCATGCGAGTGTGGCGGCGTGCTGCAGCCACTTGGTGTGCTGAATCAGCATCGACACACTCACCATGGCGAAGGCCTCGTAGCTCGCGAACAGGCCGTGTCGACCCGACAGCAGATACGCCTCGAGCCAGCCCTCGCACAGATGCTCGCTGAGCACCTCCATCACGCGGCCGTCGGGACCGAGATCGTCGTCGAACTCGGTGGTCGGCAGCTGCCAGCACCGGTCGGTGGCCTCGAACACGGCCTGCAGGCGGTTGCTCGCGGTCTCGTCGGGACAGAACAGGCGAAAGTTGCCGCCGCCGTTGGGCTGGGCGTTGTCGAGGTAGATATCGCGCATCATCTCCCCGAGTACGGTGGTCGTCTCGTGCGACGTGCGACCAGGGGACTCGACGGTGAGCGCGTAGTTCTCGAGGTCTCGAATGACCAAGGGCTGCAGCAGCACACCGCCGTTTGCGTACGGGGTGGCACCGAGACGTTCGGTGCCCGACGGTGCGAGCTCCCGAATCGACGCCACCGGGGCACCGTTGTCGTCGAACAACGATCGGGGATCGTAGGACAGCAGCCACTTCTCGAGCAGTTCCAGGTGTGCAGGATTCTCTCGGACACCCGACAACGGCACCTGGTGCGCCCAGTGGGTGCCCTCGATGCGCTTGCCGTCCACCTCGTGCGGACCGGTCCAGCCCTTGGGCGTACGCAGAACGATGGCGGGCCAGGCGATGTCGCCTCGTGGGTTGCCGCCTCGTGCGGCGTGCCGAACTCTCCCGATCGCATCGTGGGCGCGGGTGAGGGCAGATTCGAGGGCCGGGAAAACCTCTCGCGGGTCGGTGCCCTCGACGAAGATCGGTGTCCACCCCTGGCTCCGTAGGAAGCGTTCGACTGCAAGGTCGGCGCTACGACCGAGAACCGTCGGGCCGGAGATCTTTCCATCGTTGAGATGCAGGATCGGCAACACTGCGCCGTCACGGACCGGGTTGAGAAAGGCGGGGATCTTCCACGAACCGGACAGGGGACCGGTTTCGGCCTCACCGTCCCCGACTACACAGGCGACGATCAGATCGGGATTGTCGAACGCTGCGCCGGCGGCGTGGACGAGGGCGTAGCCCAGCTCGCCGCCCTCGTGAATGCTGCCCGGGGTCTGGACGCTCACGTGGCTCGGAATGCCTCCGGGAGTGGAGAATTGACGGCACAGCCGTCGGACTCCGTCGCTGTCGAGCGAGATGTCCGGGTAGATCTCGCTGTACGTGCCTTCGAGGTAGGTGTTCGCCACCATCGCCGGGCCGCCGTGTCCCGGCCCGGTGACGTACAGACAGTCCGAATGGGTTCGGCGAATCACGCGGTTGAGGAGGGTGTAGATCATCGACAGGCCGGGACTGGTGCCCCAATGCCCGAGCAGCCTCGGCTTGATGTGCTCCGATTCCAGTGGCCGACGCAGCAATACGTTGTCCTGCAGGTAGATCTGAGCCACCGTCAGATAGTTCGCCGCAGCCCAATAACGCAGGTCTGCGTCCAATTTCTCGGAATCGTATGTGGTGTCGACGGTCGGCGTCGTCATCGGTTCGTGGGAACGACGACGACGGGAACGTCCACCGAATGCAGCACCGCACGTGAGGTGGAACCGAGAAGCATCGACGCGAATCCGCCCCGACCACGGCTCCCCACGACGATCAACTGCGCAGTATCGGACGCACGGACCAGTTCACGAACCGGCCTGTCCCGAACCACCACCCGGTGGATGGTGACGTCCGGATAGTCCTCCGACCATCCGGCCAGGCTCTCCGCCAACGACGTCTTCTCGGCGAGTTCGGAGTCGACCCACGGTCCCTCGTCGTCGCGCGTCAACACGCTGCCCAGTTCGAGGTCACTCCAGGCGTGCACCGCAACGAGGTCGACCCCCCGCAGCGATGCTTCCTGGAGGGCGAACCCGATGGCCGGTTGGCTGTTGGACGTGCAATCCACACCGACGACGACCGGTCCGTCGCCGACGATGGTCGATTTGATCACTGCGACAGGGCATTTGGCGTGCGATACCACCGCGGTGCTGACCGACCCGATCAGTCCACCGGTGAACTCGCCGAGACCCCTCGACCCGACGACGATCATGGCGGGTGCGACGTCGAAATGCGTCAGGTTTCTTGCAGCGGAGCCGTGCTCGAGGCGAGTGTCGAGAATCAGCGAATTACCGGCCGCCGTCTTGTGCGCAACATCGACCGCTGCGGTCAGCACACGCTTGGCCTCGATATCGGGGTCCGTGAACGCGCCCATCCGAAGGCTGATGGCGTCACCGTAGGTTCCCGGTGCAAACAGCGACGACGTGACCAGCTCGAGCGGGGCGTGGCGTCGAACAGCCTCGCGCGTCGCCCAGCGGACCGCGCCGAGGGATGTGGCGGATCCGTCGACTCCGACGACTATCCGGTTCGATGCAGTCATGACCTTGTCCCGTCCATTGACCTTCGCGTGTGGAACACCTCGAGCATTACCGAGTGGGGCCGATGCGGACAGAGGCGGAAGTCCTTCGGTGTGGGGCGGAAGTCCCTACCAGTTACCCCTAGGGGGTATCTCTTGCTATCGTCGATGTCATGCATTCAGTGATCCGACGCAGTCGCCCGGGCTTCGCCTCGGCGACCGGATTGCTGATCGCGCTGACGATCTTCGGGGTGCTGCTGATGCACTCGGTGACACCGACCATGTCGGTGAGCAGCGAACACGCTGCCATGGCGTCGACGACCCACCACGAGGATCCGGTACAGGTGGCGGACGGCGAACACGACTGCCCGTCGACGCATCAGATGATGCATCCGTGCGCGGGAACCACGGTGGCGTGGGCTGCGTTGTCGGTCCCGGCGACGAGCGTCGATGTCGTCCACGCCCCGATGTCGGACGACGGTATCGGTGGGCGCACCGACTCCATCTCGGAGCGTGCGCCGCCGTGGACCCTCTGGGAGCTGGACAGATCGGTGACCTTACGAGTGTGACATGCAGTCCGGTGGAGGCACACCACCGGCGGATCGACATACCCAGTTCCCTGTATTTCGCACTTGTTCAAGGAGTTTCACATGCGTACAACACTCGTCGCGTCGCTGGCTGCCGCCACCGTGAGCGTATTCCTTCTCGCCGGCTGCAGTAGCGACGACTCGTCGATGGACGGCCATTCGATGGGCGCGTCGAACTCGTCGTCGGTGCCATCTACCCAGGCCGACGCATCCGCTCAGTTCGATGATGCGGACGTGATGTTCGCTCGGATGATGTACCCGCATCATGCACAGGCAATCGAGATGGCGGCAATGGTCGAGGGCCGCACCGACAATCCGGACGTCGTGGCATTGGCGTCGGCGATCGAAGCCGCGCAGCAACCGGAAATGGAGCGGATGACCGCCTGGCTCGCCGAATGGGGTCAGCCCGCACCCTCGTCCGACATGGGCGAGATGGACCACGGCTCGGGCACAGGCATGATGACCCAGCAGGACATGGACGCGTTGACTGCGGCCGCCGGTCCCGAGTTCGACCGCCGATGGCTGACGATGATGATCGAGCACCACGAAGGTGCGATCGAGATGGCGAACATCGAGATCGCCGACGGCTCGAACCCCGACGCGCAGGAGATGGCTCGCACGATCGTGGCCTCACAGCAGCAGGAAATCGACACCATGCGGACGTTGCTCGGCTGAGCTGCACCGAAGCGAGGGCCGCATCCCCGTATCGGGGGTGCGGCCCTCGAGTAGGCTGAAAAATCGGAGAATCCTTCTCCGCACATCGGTCCGAGGGAGACAGTTCGCAATGGCACGTCGACGGGTTGTGGTCATCGGTGGAGGATTCGGCGGACTCCACGCGGCACGGCGTTTGCGCAACGAAGACGTCGATGTCACCGTGCTCGAGCGCGGTACCTCGCACGTCTTCCAGCCGCTGCTCTACCAATGCGCCACCGGTCTGGTGTCGGAGGGCTCGATCGCCAGTCCGCTGCGACACCTGCTGCGCAAACAGAAGAACGTGTATGTGGCACTGGGTGAAGCGACCTCGGTGACCCCCAGTGTCGACGGCTCAGCGGGTGACGGCGGAGTGGTGACGGCGAGCCGATTCGACGGCTCGACCTTCGAGCTGCCCTACGACTACCTCGTCGTCGCCGTCGGAATGCAGCAGGCGTACCACGGCCACGACGAATACGTGCAGTGGGCACCGGGCATGAAGACCCTCGACGACGCCCTCGCGATCAGGCGAAAGTTGATCTCCGCCTTCGAGATGGCCGAGTCTCTCCCCACCCCCGAGGAGCGCAGGCCGTGGCTCACCTTCGCGGTGGCCGGTGGAGGCCCGACCGGAGTCGAATTGGCCGGCCAGATAAGAGAACTCGCCACCAGAGCGTTGGCAAAGGAGTTCGATTCGATTCACCCGTCGGAAGCGCGAGTTCTGCTGTTCCACGGCGGCGACCGCGTACTCGAATCGTTCCCCGACTCGCTGACGAAGAAAGCGCAACGCACCCTCGATGCCGTCGGCGTGGAAACGCATCTCGGTGTGCACGTCACCGACGTCACGGCCACCGACGTCGAGGTCACGGCCAAGGCCGAACCCAAGACCGTCACACGCTACGACACCCACACCGTGCTGTGGACCGCAGGCGTGGAAGCTGTCCCGTTCGTGAAGCAACTCGCCGACGCCATGGGAGTGGAGCAGGACCGATCGGGACGCATCGCCGTGCAACCGGATCTCTCGATCCCCGGACACTCCAACGTCTTCGTCGTCGGAGACATCATGTCGCTGAACAAGCTTGCGGGAGTCGCCGAGGTGGCCATGCAGGGCGGCCGAGCCGCGGGCGCGGCAATCGCAGCGGACCTAACCGCCTCTGCGCGAAAAGATTTCGAGTACCGAGACCTCGGCACCGCTGCCTACATCGCCCGCGGACACGCACTGGTGCAGGCCGGGCCGCTGCGCATGTCCGGGTTCCTCGGCTGGGTCTCGTGGGGCGTCATCCACATCGCGTTCCTCGCCGGCAACCGCAATCGCGTCGGGACACTGATCAACTGGGCCGCAACCCTGGCCACCGGCACCCGACGCGAACGAGCCATCACCTACGGCGACCCCGAAACGGCGCGGAAGCCGTACAACTGATCTCCTTGTCACGTCAGTTGCTGCAGGCGTCGACGGAGTCAGCTTGTGCGGTTGTCGTGTCCCCGGCTCCGAGGCATCACCTCTAAGTTCGAGACATGATCGCAGATCGGTACGGGTCCGTTCTGGCAACGGTATGCGGTGGATTTGTTGCCGGATACTCGATTCGGGAATCGCTCGGCTGGGATGTGTTCCACATCGAGTCGTCGGGCAAGTGGTACGGGGCGTTCGTCTCCGCGCAGTGGGCAGGCTTCCTGGCCGTGTCGGTGGCCGTGCTCGTGCTGGCCGTCGTACATTCTCGGCGCTCCTCGGTAGCGGCTGCAGTGGCCGCGGCGGTCGGGGCAATGGTGATTGCACTGCCGTCGTTCGTGCCGATCGCCGCCAACCAAGCGGTGACCACCAACGCCCTCGGCGCGGGCGCTCTGGTGGGCGTATGCGGTGTCATCGCCGGCGGACGCAGAGTTCCGTCTGCCGGCATCGCAACAGGGCTGCTGGGCTCGATGCTGTTCTACGACGCGATCTCTGCGCTACGCGGACCGCGTGAGGGGCGGTGGATGGATGGTCTGGCACCGTTTTACGTCGAATCGACCGTCCCACTGCTCGTTCTCCTCGTGACCGCAGCGCTGCTGGTCGCGACGGCCCGGCGAGCACTCGTGATCGGATTCGAGGCGTCCGATGCTGCAGTCGTCGGCGTACTCGCCCTCGTGTACCTGATCGTCTACACCTACCTCGGCAACACGGCGTCGACGATGAGGATGTGGATCTTCGCCGTCGCGATCGCCGTCGCGCTGACCTACGCCGCCGCGCTGAAGCTCGACGGTCGCGACGGCCGATACCTCATGCTGGGCTTGCCGATCGCGGCGTCCGGGGTGAACTCGCTGGCATGGTCGGACGCGTCGTGGTGGGTATTCGCCGTCGCCGCTGTGCTGTTCGTCGGCGCGATACGGGTGGGTCTGCACCGAGACCTGTCGACCCTCGCGCTCGTGGTCCTCGCCGTGGTCACGGCCACCGGTCTGATCGCGATGGACAACAGTGCGGTCAATGTCGTTGGAACCGTTGCGTATTGCACTCTGTATCCGGTCGCCCTCGGCCTGGCCGTCGGATCGATGCAACCGGTGCGCGCGGTGGCGTCGAGCATCACGCCCCTGATTCCGTTCGCGCTGACGCTGTTCTGGGTGTCTGCTCCGGTGCCGCCGCGAGAATTCTTCTGGACGGACGGCACATCCGACGACCACGAGCGGCCCATCGTCTCGCTGTATTCGCCGCTACCCGTGGGTGTGGTGACTGCGGTGATCGTCGTCGCGGCCTGCATTTTCGCCACCCGCGGCGACCGCCCGGAGCATCACGATCGAGTCTCGGAATCGTCCGGTCCGTGACGCTTCGGACGGTTGCTCGAGGTAACGTCACCTCATCTTCGGCCGATGTAGAGACTCGACCGGTGTAACTCGACGAAAAGGTGAAACAGCGTGCCACGATCTCGACGACACGGCTTCCGGCGAATCGGTTCGGCTACGGCCGTCGCCCTCGCAGTGGCGATTCTTCCGACCGCGCTGATGACGCCCGTCGCGTCCGCAGACGAACTGCCTGCGGCCACGACGCAGTCGAGCAACGGATCGCGGATCGAGTCGGTGAACACCCTCGACAACCGCCAGGTTCAGCTCCAGGTGTACTCGGCTTCGATGAACCGCACCATCCCCGTCACGGTGCAGCGCCCCGCCGACGAGAGTGTGTCGCGTCCCGTGCTGTATCTGCTCAACGGTGCAGGCGGCGGCGAGGATGCAGCATCGTGGCAGTCTCAGACCGACGCCGAGGCATTCTTCTCGGACAAGAACGCGTACATCGTGACCCCGCAGAAGGGCAAGTGGTCGTACTACACCGACTGGCTGCAGGACGATCCGAAGCTCGGTAGCAACAAGTGGAGCACCTTCCTCGGCGAAGAACTGCCCCCGCTGATCGACGCCCAGTTCGACACCAACGGCCGCCAGTCGCTCGCAGCGCTGTCGATGACGGGCACCTCGGTTCTCAACATCGCGATCAAGTACCCGGGCAAGTTCGCCGGCGTCGCTGCCTACAGTGGCTGCGCTCAGACCTCCGACCCCATCGGTCAGCAGTTCGTCAAGCTCGTCGTCGAGACCTACGGCGGCGGCAATGTCGAGAACATGTGGGGCCCGCTCGACGGCCCAGTGTGGCGCGAGAACGATCCGCTGCTCAACGCCGAGAAGCTCCGCGGAACGCAGATCTACATGAGCACCGGTAGCGGCCTGCCGGGTGCACCGAACGACACCTTCGCCAACCCGCGCCTGAAGAACGATCCGGCGACGCTCGCCAACCAGGTCATCGTCGGCGGCGGCATCGAAGTTGCCACCAACTTCTGCACCTCGAACCTGGCCAAGCGCCTCGACCAGCTCGGCATCCCGGCCACCGTGGACTTCCGCCCGATCGGAAACCACTCGTGGGGCTACTGGCAGGACGACCTGCACAAGTCGTGGCCCTTCCTGGCGGGATCGCTCGGCATCTGATCCTCGGAACACCGAACAACGGCCACCTGCACCCCGCGTGCAGGTGGCCGTTCTTCGTTTCCCGAGGCGGTGGATCGGTGCAGAAATCGAACGTATGATCGAACGATGGCACGGCGCGCACAACCTCGACCGGCGTCCGCCGTGCGCCCCTTCAAGTTGCTCCGCCCGCCGCTGAAGGTCTGGATCGACCTGAACATCCTCTATCCACTACCGCCACACCACGCGTCGAAGTTCAACCCCGAGGGATTCGACGTACGACGCGTCGTACCGGGCGACCTGGTCGAATGGTCCATCACCGTGGACGGGGATTGGCTCGGTCGCGTCACGTACGAGTTGATGTCGCGAGACCGAAGCGAAACCGTCACGCACTGGGTGCCGAGCCGGGCACTCAAGCCCCTGTAGGGACGACAGAAGCTGTAGGGACGAGAAAAGCCCCGCCTCGAACGGGAGGCGGGGCTCTTCTGTGCACTTACCTTCAGAAGCTGTGCTTGCGTGCCTTCTTGGCGAGCTTGCGGGTGGTGCGCTTCGACGGCACGAACAGGTGCGCAGCACTGTTGCGACGGTTGCGTCGACGGATCAGCACGAACGCGACAGCGCCGGCAACGGCTGCGATGGCGGCGATGACGGGGGTGCCGACCTTCGCGGCCTGGGCGACATCGTCGCTGTCGATGTTGCGAACCGTGTTCCTCACGTCGTCGGCGACGGCGGAGGCCTTGTCGGCTGCCTTGTCGGCGACCTGGGAGGCCTTCTCCTTCACGTCGTCGGCATCGACGTTGGCGACCTTGTCCTTGACGGTGTCCTTGACGTCCTCGGCAACGTCGGCCGCCTTGTCGGCGACGTCGGAGGCGGCATGCTTGGCCTCCTTGGCTGCACCGGCAGCGGAATCGGCAACATTCTCTGCTACGTCGGAAGCCTTGTCGGCGGCCTGGTGGGTGTTGGCCTTGGCCTGGTCGGTGGCACCTTCGGCGCGGAGGCTGTCGTCACCGGTTGCCTCGCCTGCCTTCTCCTTCGCAGTCCCGGCCAGTTCTTCTGCCTTGTGCTGAGCCTTGTCGATGAAGTCGGCCATATCGGTGCGTACCTCTTTCGTGTAGGTCGTCTCCGGTCATCCGGAGCTGGGGGCGTCGCGGAGGACGCCGATAAGTATGAGTCGAACCGGCTGCTCCGAAACATACGTCCTACAGGAGTGTGATGGGTCACTATCGACGGTCGGGGCTTCCGGGTTCATCGTTGGCGTCGACGGCTCCGCAGTCGCTTCGGCCAGGTCGACCGCGTCGGCTTGTACGCGCCGGCGAGGGCGCGTCGGTCGAAGTCCATGCCTGCGCCGCGCGAGGTGAACAGAAGGAGAGCGATGACTCCTGCGGCCCCGACCACCACGGGAGTCATCGGGTACTGGTCCCGGTCGAGATGGGGGTGCATCCGGTGAGCTCACGGGTCGTTCCGTGGGCTCCACTCCCAACGGAGGGTGTGAGGTTCATGATGGATTCCTCTCATCGGTATGCGTCGAGGCTGCCATTGACATCGCCACTCGTCAATGGCACATTGTGTGATGTAGGTCGCGATTGCCTGCTCGATCGGTCGAAATCGCGGTGGTGTTCGGCAAACAGTGAGGCGCGGCGTGACGAAAAGCCAAGGTCGGTGGCCCGAGTTCGACGGTTCCGACGACAACGTCGAGGACGTTCTCATCATCGGTGCCGGTATATCGGGCATCGGAGCCGCATATCGCTTGCAGCAGATGGCGCCGGAGCTCAGCTACGCGATTCTCGAAGGTCGCGAGCGAGCAGGCGGTACCTGGGATCTGTTCCGATACCCCGGTATTCGCTCCGACAGTGACATCTTCACGTTTTCGTTCCCGCACACGCCGTGGCAGGGCGACACACTGCTCGCTCACGGAGAAGACATCCGCAACTACATCGTCGATACCGCCTACGCCAACGGAATCGACGAGCGCACGCGTTTCTCGACCATGGTCACCGCAGCGAACTGGGACTCGTCGACGGACATGTGGACGGTCGACGCCCTGGCGAACGGTGTTCCCACGACCTACCGCAGTCGATTCCTGTTCCTGTGCACCGGCTACTTCGACTATTCGGGCGGGTGCACCCCCGACCTTCCCGGGCTGGACGAGTTCACCGGTCAGGTGGTGCATCCACAGCAGTGGCCCGAGGACCTCGATCACTCCGGCAAGAAGGTCGTCGTGATCGGAAGTGGAGCAACCGCAATCACATTGGTGCCCACGCTTGCGGCCGACGCCGCGTCGGTGACGATGCTGCAGCGCTCACCGACCTACATAGCGTCGCTGCCGATGACCGATCCGTTCACCACGATCACCAAACGCCTGCTTCCGGACACGCTCGCGCACAGCGCACTTCGCTGGCGTAACGCTCTGTTGATGGTCGGTTCCTACCAGCTCTGCCGCCGTGCACCGAAGACGGCCCGCAAGGTCTTTCGCGCGATGACGAAAGCCCAACTGCCACGAGGGTACGACGTCGACAAGCACTTCAAGCCGACGTATGCCCCGTGGGACCAGCGGCTGTGCGTCGTACCCGACGGCGATCTGTTCGAGGCCATCCGCTCCGGTCGAGCGAGCGTGGTGACCGACCGAATCGCCGAGATCACCACCGACGGCATCCTGCTGGAATCGGGTGACGAAATCCCGGCCGACATCATCGTCACCGCAACGGGATTGAAGCTGCAGGCGTTCGGCGGTATCGAGTTGTCGCTGGACGGTGAGCGGCTCGAAGCGCACGACAAGTTCGTCTACAAGGGCCACATGCTCGAGGACGTACCCAACGTCGCATGGTCCATCGGGTACACGAACGCATCGTGGACGCTCAAGGCGGACATGACAGCGCAGGCTGTGGCGAAACTCCTGGTGTACATGCGATCTCACGGATACACCCATGCGATCCCGGACCGGCAGGGCAAGGCTGTCGACTCTCGTCCGGTCGTCGATCTGGCCGCCGGTTACGTCACGCGGTCTCTGAACGAGCTACCGAAATCGGGGACCGAACGCCCGTGGTCGGTACGCCAGAACTACATTCTGGACAGAATCGACGCACGGTTCGACGATCTGACGGAATCGATGACCTTCGGCCGTGCGGCGAAGTCGAGCGCGGCTGGGACGGCCTCGTCGGGAACGGCGAACGTGTACCGGATCCAGCCGAGAAAGATCGGTATGCAGTGACGTCGGACATCGATGGACTCACCCTGGCTCACACGATCCGGGGTGAGGGCCCTACCTTGGTGCTCATTCACGGCATCGTGCACCGGCAACACGCGTGGGACAGCGTCGTCGAGACTCTGGCACGGCACCGGCGAGTGGTGACGGTGGATCTGCCCGGCCACGGAGCGTCACCGGAACTACCCACCGAGGAATTCGACCTCGGTCCGTGGATCGTGGCAGAGCTCGAACGCTTCCTCGAGCACGTGGCCGTGGACGGTGAGAAGCCACACGTGGCCGGAAATTCGCTGGGTGGGTACTTCGCACTCGAGCTCGCGGCCCGTGGGTCGGTCGCCTCGGCCACCGCACTCTCACCGGCGGGCTTCTTCCGCGGTCACTGGGATCAGACACGAGCACTGCTCGTCTTTCGCTTTCTCAGGGCCGCGTCCCGGGTCATCGGTCCGATCGCACCGGCCGTCATGAGGAACGTCGTCGGTCGTACGATCGCCAACGGCGTGTTCTACGCCAGGCCGTGGCGAGTTCCAGCGGCGACGGCCACGATCGATGCGCTGAGCATCACCACCAACCGTGCGATCGACGCAGCGGGTAACGCGGTGCCGCGCTTCAGCGTTCCGGTCGACGAGACCGTTCCCGTCACCGTCGCGTGGGGGCGTCGCGACTGGGTTCTGCCGGTGTACCAGGCACCGCTGGTGCGTCGAATCTTTCCGCAGGCCGACGTGACGACGTACTCGGGGCTCGGACACGTGCCGATGTCGGACGATCCGGAGTTGGTGGCGTCGATTCTGCTGAGGGGATCACGAGCGGTATCGCAATCGGCATGAGCGTTGCGGTGAAGGTGGACGGTCGTAGCGACCGGTGGCGCGAGCACAGAATCACCCGGCGACGTGAACTGCTCGATCGCACACTGGCAGCAATTCGCGAGCACGGACACGACGTGGGTATGGATGCCATCGCCTCCGCGAACGGTGTCTCGAAAACCGTTCTGTACAAACATTTCACCGACAAGAAGGGTCTCGCCGACGCCGCGATGGCTCGATACGTCGAGACTGCACTGATGCCTCGGATCCAGGACGCGATGTCCGAGGACCTCGACGAGTACCGGCTCACCCGCGCAGTGATCGGTGCCTACGTCACGACGGTCGCCACCGATCCCGATATCTACATCTACGTCCACGCCAACAATGCAGTCAGCGGCAATCAGGAGATCATCACCGCGGCGGAGGGGCTGATCGCCGACTTGCTGGCCACGGTCATCATCGACAGATTCGGAGAGCGCGAGTTCTCGACGGCCGGCTCGATGCCCATCGCATTCGCCATGATCGGTGCGGTCCGGCTGGCATCGCACTGGTGGATCTTCGATCGAACCATGACGGCCGACGAACTCGTCGACTACCTCACCATGATGGTCTGGGGCGGAATCGCGGGCATAGCGCGCGCTGCGGGATCGGCTGCGACCTTCACGTCGGAGCCTCACTCGCTGACGCTCGAGGGCTGAGCGCCCCACTCCGGCATCAGCGGTCGAACACCGCGCGTACCGTCGTCGAATCGGGCACGGACTGGCACGCCAATCGGACGCCGTGCTGGAGTTCGTACTCGTCGAGAGTCTCGTTCGCGAGCATGGTCACGGTGCCCTCGGTGAGCGTGTAGGCACACCCGCCGCAGGTTCCTTCGCGGCACACGTACGGCGGATCGAGACCGAGTTCGAGCAGGCGGTCGAGCAGCTTCGTGTCCGCATTCCAGGTGAACTCGGTGTCCATTCCGTCGATCTCGACCCGAGCGGTGACGGAGTTCGCATCGGTTCGGCGGGGCAACTCGGTGTCGGCGGTCCGAAACGGATTGGACTCGAAGGAGGAGAACACCTCTCGATGGGTTCTGTGCGCGGTCGTGCCGGTGCGGGTGAGCCATTCCTCGGCGACGTTCATGTACTGCGCAGGCCCGCACAGGAACGCCTCGCATTCGTCGGGAACTCTCGCGTCCATCGACGCCAGTCCGACAGCGGTGGGTAGCCCCGAATCCGAGGTGTACCAATGGTGAATGTCGAGACGATCGGGAAAGCGAGACCGTAGTTCGGTCAGCTGCTCCCCGAAGATCACCGAGTCACGGTTCTGGTTGGCGTAGACGAGGGTGATCCGATTGTCGTGCTCGAACAGGGCGGTCTTGACGATCGACATGATCGGGGTGATCCCGCTGCCTGCGGCCATGAGGACGAAATCCACGTCCCAGCTCTCGGGTCCGAACATGCCCGACGGTTTCAGCGCCCTCAGTCGCATCCCGCGAACGGCGTTGTCGTGCAACCAGTGTGACGCCATTCCGCCCTGGATGCGCTTCACTGTCACGGTGGGGAGCGGGTCACGGACGGGGGAGCTCGAGAAGGAGTAGCAGCGGGCCACCGAACCGCCGTCGGTGCACGGAATCTCGAGGGTGAGAAATTGACCCGGCTCGTACCGAAACCGGTCTTCGTGGTCCTCGGGGACCCTGAAACCGAGAGAGATCGCATCGTCGATTTCGTAGGTCACCTCGGCGATCTCCACCTCGAAGATCCTGTCCTCGGGACCGATGGCAGAGGTATCGAGATCCGCCGATGGTGAGCTCTCGAAAATCGTCACGTGTGCTCGCTCTCCTTGCGTACATGGTGTCGGCCGTCACTGTTCCACACTTCACCACCAATTAATAGGCCATTGACAAATGGCGAATAGAGGGTGACAGTGATCACGTGACCTCGACCATCGACGACGATCATCTGCCGCACGGCGTATCGCGATCAGGCTGCAGGCGAACACGTCTCGCTGCCGTGACGACTCGGCTGCTTCTGCGTCCGGTGACGAACCTGCTTCCGACCTCCCGCGGCGGCATCGAGTTCACTCGACGCCTCGTCGCCACCTCGATGAACCTGTTCGGTCCTGTGCCGAAGGGAACGACGGTGGACCTGGTGGCCGACGGCTCGGTGCGCGGCGAATGGGTACGAGCGCCCGGCCGAACGCCGGGGCAGCGAGTGATCCTCTACATCCACGGCAGTGCCTACGTCATCTGCTCGGCGCGGACGCATCGTGGCCTGACCGCGAGGCTGTCCATGTCCACCGGCCTGCCGGTGTTCACGGTGGACTATCGACTCGCCCCGGAACACCCGTTTCCCGCGGCGGCCGACGACCTCGAAGCCGCGTACCGCTGGCTGCTGAGTCAGGGGTACGACGCTGCGAACATCGTCATCGCCGGGGACTCGGCCGGTGGACACCTGGCCGCAGACCTGCTGATCGAGAACGACCGGACCGGCACGCCGCAACCGGGAGCGATGGTGCTGTTCTCGCCGCTGATCGATCTCGATTTCGAGCTCTCGGCCCGGATGGAGCGCTTACGGAAGGACCCGATGATCTCGGCGAAGGCGGCGCGAGGACTGGTCTCGCTCTACACGAACGGCCACGACGCGAGCCTCCCGCGACTACGGCTCGATCTCGGCCGTGTGCGAGAGCTGCCACCGACGCTGATCCAAGTGGGCGGAGCCGAGATGCTGCGGGGCGATGCGCGGCATCTGCACTCGATGATCGACCAGGCAGGAGGCTGCAGCGAACTCGAAATCTGGCCCGATCAGATGCACGTGTTCCAGGCCCTCCCACGGTTGATACCCGAGGCCGAACATGCGCTCGAGCGTGCAGCCCAGTTCGTCACCAGGGCACTCGACAGTCAAGTCGGACAACATGATTCGAAGGAACAGGTGAGCAGATGAGGACCAAGGCCGGAAGACCCTCGTACGGGTCGAGAGCGGTGGTGACCGGCGCGGGCAGCGGCATCGGCCGTGCGTTCGCGCTCGAACTGGCTCGTCGCGGAGGAGCCGTCATGTGCGCCGACATCTCGCTGCCGCGAGCGCAGGAGACCGTCGCGATGGTGAACGCTCTCGGCGGCACCGGATACGCCGTCGAATGCGATGTGTCGATTCGCGAGAACGTCGAGGAGCTGGCGCTGCGGGCCGGCATCGAATTCGACGGGCCCACCACGGTGGTCATCAACAACGCAGGCGTCGGAATCGGCGGAAAGCCGGTCGGCAGCATCGGTTTCGAGGACTGGAACTGGGCTCTGGGAATCAACCTCTGGGGTGTGATCCACGGCTGCGAGGTGTTCACCCCTGGACTGCGTGCCGCCGGTGAGGGCGGGATCATCAACGTCGCGTCCGCGGCAGGCTTTGCCGCTGCGCCGCTGATGGGTCCGTACAACGTCGGCAAGGCCGCAGTGATGAGCCTGTCGGAAACGATGGCGGCGGAGCTGTCGGGTACCGGTGTACGGGTGTCGGTTCTGTGCCCGACGTTCGTCAAGACCAACGTGGCCGTCGACGGCCGGATCACCGCCAGCTCGTCGCGGCTGGCCGAGTTCGCGATGCGCTGGACCGGACGGTCTCCCGACAAGATCGCTGCCCGAACCCTCGACGCCTTCGACCGGGGTCGGCTCTACGTCGTGCCCCAGTTCGACGCCAAGGCAGTCTGGCGATTCAAGAGACTGCTGCCTGCGGTCTACGTGCGTTTTCTCGGGTTGCTCAATCGTGTGATGCCCGCCGAGCAGCAGCAGGCGAAGAACGAATCTTTCACCTCGACGACCACAGGAGCCTGACATGGCAATGGATTTCGAAGACATGTTGACCAAGATCAAGGACCGTCAGTGGGCCTTGGCGGACATCGACTGGGACGGCCCCGGCGCCGAGACCATCGGTCCCGAGCTGCACGCCAAACTCAAGCCCTTCATGTCGGATCTGATGTGGATCGAGAACGTGGGCGCTCGTGGTTTCGCGGCGATGGCGCTCAAGGCTCCGAACGAGACGCTGGCGGAGATCTATCGCTACTTCCACGCCGAGGAGCAGAAGCACGCCAACGCCGAGCTCGCTCTCATGCGTCGTTGGGGCATGCTCGACGGCGACGAGATGCCCGAGCCCAACATCAACGTCAAGCTCGTGATCGACTGGCTCGACAAGCATTCCGACGGATTGTCGCTGGCCGTGCTGGGCACCGTCATACCGATGCTCGAGGTGGCGCTGGACGGCGCGCTGGTGAAATTCATCATGGACGAGATCGAGGATCCGGTCTGTCAGGCGGTCTTCAAGAAGATCAACTCCGACGAATCACGCCACCTGGCAGTCGATTTCGCGGTCATCGAACTGCTCGGACATTCGCGGATGCGCAAGATCTTGGTCGACACCGTCGGGGCTTGGATGAACCCCGCCCTCATCGTGGGCACACTGCGGTACATCCCGCTGCTGAACAAGATGCGCGACAACATCGTCGAGATGGGCGTCGACGAGGAGCGGCTGTACACCGCGATGAAGCGATTCAAGAGTGTCGGGGAACGCAGCCCGGTGGCCTTGCGGGTACCGATGTATCGCATCGTGCAGTGGCACGGCAGCATCGTGATCAACCGCAAGCACCCGTACCACGTCCTGGCGGACGGGCTGGTGAAGCTCACTCGCCGATACCCGAGCAGGACACTCAATTCCGAGCCGACCTGGGCCAAGGAACTGACCTACGAGCCCGTCGCATGAGCGAGTTCGACGTGCGCGAAGCCGTACTCGACGCGGTGATCGTCGGTGCAGGTTTCGCCGGAATCGGCTCCGCCATCCGACTGCGCAACAGGGGTATCGAGAACTTCGTCATCCTCGAACGCGGCAGCGCCGTCGGCGGAACCTGGCGCGACAACACCTATCCGGGCGCGGCGTGCGACATCCCGTCCCGGTTGTACTCGTACAGTTTTGCGCCCAATCCGAACTGGTCGCACACCTACTCCGGTAGTAGCGAGATTCTCGACTACATCCACACGATGGTCGACGAGTTCGACATAGAGTCGCGTATTCGATTCGGGCACAACGTCGTCGACATCATCTGGAACGAGGCGTCCGGGCATTGGCACCTGAGCATCGACGGGCACGCCGATGTTCGGGCACGCACGGTGGTCATGGCGTCGGGGCCGCTCGCCAACGCCAGCCTGCCGAACATCCGTGGAATCGACACCTACGAGGGGCGCAAGATTCACAGTGCTCGGTGGGATCACGACTACGACTTCGCGGGTAAGAAGATCGCCGTCGTCGGAACCGGAGCGAGCGCCGTGCAGATCGTTCCCGAACTGGTGAAGATCGCCGATACGGTCAAGGTGTTCCAACGCACCCCCGGGTGGACGCTGCCCCGAGTCAATCGGAGAACGCGGAACAGCACGCAGCGTCTGTACGCGCGGTTCCCGCAGGCCCAGACCCTGGCCCGGTCGCTGTGGTTCTGGGGGCACGAATCCGTCGCACTCGGTGTCGTGTGGAAGACCCCGTTGACACGCATCGTCGAAACGGTCGGACGAGCCCATCTGCGCCGTCAGGTTCGCGATCCCTGGCTGAGGCGGCAGCTGACACCTCGTTTCCGGGCCGGCTGCAAGCGACTGCTGATGACCAGTGACTACTACCCGGCGCTGCAGAAGCCGAACTGCACGCTGGTGACCTGGCCGATCGCGACGCTCTCGCCCAAGGGAATTCGGACCGTCGAAGGCGTCGAGCACCAATTCGACGCGATCGTGTTCGCCACCGGATTCGACGTCTCGAATACCGGGACTCCCATACCGATCACCGGACGCGACGGTCGGGTGCTGGCCGACGAGTGGAGCGCAGGGGCCAAGGCGTACAAGAGTATTGCGGTATCGGGCTATCCGAACATGTACTTCACGTTCGGTCCCAACTCCGGCC
Organism: Rhodococcus sp. 06-470-2; assembly: GCF_002258235.1. Taxonomy (NCBI): domain Bacteria; kingdom Bacillati; phylum Actinomycetota; class Actinomycetes; order Mycobacteriales; family Nocardiaceae; genus Rhodococcus; species Rhodococcus sp. 06-470-2. The sequence continues at coordinate 404,389 of NZ_NOYB01000010.1, forward strand.
CGGGGCACAGTTCGGCGCTGGTGTACATGGAGGCGCAGATCGATTACCTCGTCGAGGCGATCTCTCTCGTGCTCGAGGGAAATCTGCACAGCGCCGATGTACGCCAGGACGTCCAGGATGCGTACAACGAGGACATGCAGCGCAAACTCGCCAAGACGACCTGGAATTCCGGTTGCAGCAGTTGGTATCTCACCGAGGACGGCTTCAACGCCACCATGTTCCCCGGCTTCGCCACCCAGTACGTCGATCAACTCCGCCACGTCGAGCAGGACGACTTCACCATCGTTCCGCGCCGCGTCGACGTGCGGCTCGAACCGGCACGGGCCGTCGCCCGGTCGTGAATTGCTCCGGAGCACGCCCGTCGCCGTGCTGACGTTCGGACTGCGATCCTCCTTCCGCCGCGTTGTCGACGTATATCCTGTGGGTCGACGCGCGGCGGAGGTAGGGAGCTCGGTGGAGTATCGAATCGACGACTTGGCCCGAGAGGCCAAGACGACCACTCGCAACGTGCGGGCGTATCAGGAACGCGGTCTGCTGCCGCCGCCCACGCTCCGAGGACGAGTCGGCATCTACAACGACGATCACCTGACGCGACTGAAAGTGATCGACTCGCTGCTCCAGCGGGGTTTCACCTCGGCGCACATCGCGGATTTCCTCTCGGGCTGGGAGCAGGGCAAGGACCTGGAAGAGATACTGGGCCTGCAGGAAATCGTGACTCGCAAGTGGTCGTCGGCCGAGACCACGGTCATTCCCGTCGAACTGATTGCGCAATTTCTCGGCGAGGACAACGACGACATCGTTGCCCGCCTGATCGAAGCGAAACTGATCAGAATCGACGGGGACCAATGCGAGATTCTCGACCCCACCCTCCTCGAGGTGTTCGTCGATCTGAGCCAGTACGGCTTCACCCTGGAACAACTGCTCGACCAGCACGAACGAACCGCCTCGAAGATGAACGCCATCGCCGAGTCGATGGTGGGCAGCGTGACCGACCACTTGATCAACCAACACGGTCCCGGCTGGCTCCCCAAATCGGGGGAGGTGGCCGAGACGACCGAGATGTTCGAGAAGATGCGCGCACTGGCGATGAAATCGGCACAGGCAGAACTCGCTCGCGCCCTCGATCGCGTCCAGGAACAGGCACTGAGCGACTACCTGTCGCAGACGTTGGCCAGGCAGAACGACTAGACACAGTTTGAAGACTGCGACAATCGGACATACCTGGCTCCCGACAGCCGAACGGCGGCTGACCGCCTAAGGGGGCACCATGAGGTTCGTAACACTGATCGTTCTCGTCTGGTTGATCATCGGCGCATTCGCGTCGTACCAGCGCGGAGATTTCGAGAGCGCACCGGAGAACTGCGCAGGCGCAGGCACCATTGCGCTGACCGTCGTCGCAGGCCCGCTCAACTACTTCGGTATCAACCCCGAGGTGACCGATTGCAACGTCACGGTTCCGCAGCCGAGTGAGTGATGTCAGTCGCTGACCGCGCGCCCGCGGAGCGCCTTCCCTAACCTGGGGAGGTGTTCCGCGGACGCCTGCTGCTGTTTCTCGCCTTCGCGATCCCTGTTGTCCTGGTGTCCGCGATCGGTGTCGGCGGATACGTCACGTTCACCAAGGCTCGCGTCGATCCGCTGACCACGGCCGACGCGATCGTCGTACTGGGCGGTGAACACGACGGCCGCGAGGCCTACGGAATCTCGCTCGCCGAGCAGGGTCTGGCGAAGACGGTTGTGCTCTCCGATCCCTACGGATCCGGTGACTCGACGATGAAGAAGGCGTGTGCCACATCGTCACAGAAGTTCGAGGTGCTGTGTATCCCGCCGGTTCCGTCGACCACGCGCGGAGAGGCCATCTTCACCCAGGAACTCGCCCGCGAACGCGGGTGGAACCACGTCATCGTCGTCACCTGGCGATATCACCTACCGCGCGCCCGCTACATCTTCGATCGATGCTTCGACGGCACCGTCACCATGCGTCCGACGCCGCGCTCCTACGACTTCTCCCTCGTCGAATGGGAATTCACCTACCTCTATCAGATCGCCGGATTCGTCAAGGCCGGATTGCAGGGGTGGTGCGAGGACTCGACGAGCGACTGACGGATCCGAGTCAGACGATCTTGTGATAGAGCGTGATCCCGGACTTCCACGCCAGGAACCCGAACATCACCGCGGCGATACCGCCCACCACATTCGTTGCGAAGAACGTTGCAGCGCTGCGATACTGCTGATCCCGAGTGAGCCGAAGCGTGGCCAGCACCACGGTGGCCATCGGAGCCACCGAGGCCAGAAATCCGACGCCCACGAGCGAACGAAACCGGTCCGGTGGATCGAGCGCGAACACCAGTCCCAAGGCCGCGCACGCCACCAGATTCAGTGCGGACAACCGTGGCCGAGACCTGATCGCATGCGAGAACACGAACTGCCCGAGCGCAGCGAGTCCGCCTCCGGCGGCCACCAGGAGCATCGTCGTCATCGAGCGCTGCCCGTCCTCGGCCTCGTGATCGCCGCGCCGAATGCCATCGCGACGAGCGCCACCACCGGTGTGGCCAGCAGATAGACAACCGAATTCCATGCACCACGATGCGTCACGGCGTGGAATGCGTACAGACCGAACGTGGTGAACCCGCACGCCAGCCCGAACACTGTTGCACGGGCAACCGGAGCCGGTCGGCCCCACAGATACCCCAACGCCGCACCGACGACGAGGCATCCGAACACGTTCACTCCGAAGGTGCTCACCAGCAGCCACCTCGGCGATGCCCGCCACGTCCAGACCTCGTACCGCAACGCCGCACCGACCGCGCCGCCGACCGTGACAGCGACGTATTCGCCGACCGAACGACGGCGAGATTCGCGACGGTTCGCGCTGTGCAGTCCCTCGATCACCGAAGCGAGCCTAACGGGAGTCGGGTCGGTCGGCCGATCGGGAGAAAGTCCGCCAGGGGGAGGCGAGGTAAAGTCTTCGTGTGACTGCGGACGACATGGGCCTCGGGCCCCAGCACTTCGATGTGATCGTGGAATGGCGTGACCAGGACGTCGTTCTGGCGGTGTCCGGTGAACTGGATCTGGTGACTGCCCCCGATCTGTCCGAGTCGGTCGCTCTCGTGCTCGAGAAATCGCCGACGGCTGTGGTGATCGATCTCAGTGATGTGGGATTTCTCGCCTCTGCGGGCATGTCTCTGCTGGCGTCGACGCATCAGCAGCTCGGCGGCGGGGCCGGGTTTGCAGTGGTCGCGGACGGTCCGGCGACCGGACGGCCTCTCACTCTCGTCGGTTTGGACGAGGTGTTCGGAATCTATGCAACGGTCGACGAAGCATTCGTTGCAATTCATGCGGGTAGATCCTGAACTTTTGGGTAGACGGGATTCATGATGGCGACTCTCTTCGGAGGTGACGACTCACGTACCGACAGCTCGATCTCGACGGCAGGTGCGCGAATGGAAGAACTGCTGTTCACCGGTGAACCTGCCGATGCGGATCGAGCGTCGGAGCTTCGTCGTGAGCTCGGTGACTGGTTGGGCAATGTGGGCGTCGACCCCGATCGTGCGTACGACGTGGTGCTGGCCACGTACGAGGCGATAGCGAACAGCGTCGAGCACGCGTATCGAGACCACACCGATCGCGGGACACTCGACATTCGGGTCACATGTGCCGCGGAGGGTCGGATAGAAGTGCGGGTGACCGATCGCGGGGACTGGGCATCGCACAATTCCGATCCCAACCGCGGGCGTGGTGTGCCGCTGATGCGGGCGCTGGCCGACAGCGCCGCCGTCACCTCGGACCAGGACGGTACGACCGTGCACATGATCTGGAACGCGACCTAGACCCCACCGCCCGATCCGGCACACTGGTGCCATGGTCGACGTGCAGATCGCTACGGCAGAGAAGAAGAAGATCACGGTCCCGAATCTGCGCGTGCTGTGGCAGTTCGTTCGCCCGCACCGCCGGACTCTCTCGCTCGGCCTGACACTCGGTCTGATCGGCACCGGAGCAGCCCTGGCGACGCCGATGGTCGCCAAAGGAGTGCTCGACGGTCTCGGCACCGACTCGTCCCTGGTGATGCCGGTGCTGATCCTGGTCGGTCTGCTCGTGGTGGGCTCACTGGTTCTGTATCTGCAGTGGATCGTGCTGGGGGTCCTGGCCGAACGCGTGGTCCTGGACGCCCGTAAATCCATCGTGCGCAAGTACTTCGGTGCCACCGTCGGAAGTCTGGGCACCCGGCCCACCGGAGAACTCGTCACCCGGGTCACCTCCGACACCGTTCTGCTACGCGAGGCCACCTCGAATGCGTTGGTGGCCATAGTCAACAGTGTGGTCGGCCTCGTCGGCGCACTGATTCTCATGGCCGTGCTGGATCTGGTGCTGCTCGGCGCGATCGCCGTGGCCATCATTGCGATCGCGGTGCTGTTCGCTCGCCTGATGCCTCCGATCGCCGTCGCACAGCGGCAATCCCAGGAGGCAGTGGGCCGCCTCGGCGGAATTCTCGACGGCACGCTGCGGGCGATTCGGACCGTCAAGTCCAGCAGGGCCGAGGCCCGCGAATCGGAGCGAGTCATCTCCGAGGCGCGAATCTCCGCTCAGCACAGCGTCAGGGCGGTCAAGATCTCCGCGTTGGCATGGACGTTCGCCGGAGGCGGAGTGCAGTTGGCGATCATCGGAATCCTCGGCCTCGGCGGCTATCGCGTCAGTACCGGAGCGCTGGCCGTGTCCAGCCTGATCGCGTTTCTGCTGTACGCATTCCAGGTGATGGGCCCGGTGTCCACACTGGCCACGAACATCACCGCACTGCAGGCCGGTATGGCCGCGGCGGCCCGAATTCGCCAGATCGACGACCTGGTCACCGAGAAAGGGGAGACGGGTTCGATCCGGTCTGCGAAGACCCGTGCGCCCGCTCCGGCCCTCGAATTCCGCAGCGTCACAGCACGATACGCACCGGGTAGGGAGCCGGCCGTGCGCGGGATGGACCTCGAGGTGCCCGCGCGTGGACACACCGCGATCGTCGGACCGTCGGGGGCGGGCAAGACCAGCGTCTTCTCGTTGATCCTGCGCTTCCTGACGCCCGAGGCCGGCGAGATCAGGCTCGGCGGAACCCCGTACGACGAGCTGACCATCGACGAGGTACGAGCCCGGTTGTCCTACGTGGAACAGGAGACGCCGGTTCTTCCCGGCTCGATCCGAGAGAACCTGCTGTTCAGCCATCCCGAGGCCAGCGAGGCCGACATCTGGGCGGCGCTCGAATCGGTGCATCTGGACTCGGCGATCCGTGCGTTGGACGAAGGGCTGGACACCGACCTGATCGGATCGACCGTCTCCGGTGGACAGCGTCAACGAATTGCGTTGGCCAGGGCCATCGTTCGGCGTCCGGAAATTCTTCTGCTCGACGAGGCAACCGCTCAGGTCGACGGCCGCACCGAGGCGGCGATCCACGAGGTGATCCGATCGATCGCGACCGACTCGGCCGTCGTGACCATCGCGCACAGGTTGTCCACCGTGCTCGACGCCGACACGATCCTCGTGATGGAGGACGGAGTTGTCCGCGCCAGAGGCACGCACTCCGAGCTCATGAACACCGACTCGCTCTACCGAGAACTGGTGGCCGCGTTGCGAATCGGTGACAACACGGCGTTGACGAAGCCCGCCTGAGCGCATTCTGCCGGTGCCTAGGGGCCGGCGTCCGACTCGGGTTCCGTGGTGCTGCTCTCGTCGTCCGAATCCTCCGTCGAGGTGGTGGTCGTCGTGCGGTCCGAGGATGGGGTTCGGCGCGGACTACGCGTCGTGGTCTCGGGCCGATCCGGAGTCGTCGTCGTGGGGCGAGCGGTGGTGGGTACCGCGACCTGCCATGTAGGCGACGGCGGGACGATGACGATCGTCGAGGTCGGTGTCGTCTCGACCGAACTCAGGCTGTCCGACTTCAGAGCCGGCGGACGAACGGTCTCGCTCGAGTCGTCGAACGCACCACCGAGAGCGCCGATGGTCAAACCCACTGCGACGGCCACGCCGGCGCTCGCCACTGCTGCCGACGCGATGACCTTGTCGCGCATGCACAGACCCTAACGCCGTGGCCGGACCCGGATGGTCGGCAATGATGCGAGAACGTTACCTCAGCGAGCGGAGTGGTGAGAGGTGGACGGTCACTGGGTCGCCAACCGCAGAACATGAGGCAGCGTCTCCGCGATCAACTCCCCGGCCTGCTCGTACACCGAGTGATCACGCCGATACGGATCGCCGATGTCGAGTGTGTCGACACGGTGCACCGCCCGTGCGTCGGCCAGGGTGGCAACGGTGCTCGCGCCCGACGCGGCAGCGAGACCGGCCGCCTCGAGCAGCGTGAAGGTGCGACGCATCTGTCGCGGTGCAAGGGCGAGAACGGCGTCTCGGTGTGCCGCCGTCATCGTCAGAACGAGGTCGGCGTCGGCAGCGATCGCAGGCGTGAGGCGTCGGGCGACGAAACCGTCCGGGTCGCCGCCGAGCTGCGTCAGCACCGTCGCAGCCGTCGGGTCCATGGCATGTCCGGTCAAACCCTGCGTTCCGGCGCTGCTCGCGGTCAGCTCGAACCCGCCCTCGCGCGCGAAAGCAGCCGCAAGTCGCTCGGCTGTGGGCGATCGGCAGATGTTCCCGGTGCAGACGAACAGAACGCGCATGCCCGCAACTGTAGTGCTGTGGTCGGGTGCTGCACTGTGCACTGCGGGACGCGCTACAGTGAGCCATTGGCAGGGGGATCGAGACTCGTTCGTGACATCGAGTCTCGGCGTGTGTTCACGGGGAAGTCGACCGAAGGCGGGTAATGACCGAAGTTCTCGGCGTGTCGGTGGGAGCCAGTGCCGTGCGCATGGCTCGCCCCGACGCGCGCCCTCAGGATTCGGGTCGGCTCGACTTCCATCACGACACCGTCGACGCCTACTGGGACCGCGCGGAGGAATTGGCCGCCGAATCGATCGGCGTCGTGCTCTCGCAGCCGGGCGACGGCGGACCGGTGCAAGCGACGGGCGTCGCGTATCGAGACCAGCAGCAGTTCGGCGAGATCCAGCAGGCGATGGCGAGTCAGCGGCTCTACAACTACCGACTGGTTCCCGAGGCGCGAGCAGCGTTGCAGTACCTCGAGGCGTCGGGCGAACTGGGACACTTCGGCACCATCGCTCTCTACGATCTCGGCAGCTCCGGACTGACGATCAGTGTCATCGACCGCGGCACCGGGCAGGTCCTGCTCGCCGAGCGCACCATCGACATCAGCGGCGACGATTTCGATCGGCTCATCTCGGACAACCAGCTCGCCAAGCAGGGCGTCGACATCGCCGACAACCAGGAACTGAGCGAGTTCACCGCGCGATGCCGAGTGGCCAAGGAGCAGCTCTCGACCAGCGGCGCGGTCTGCCTGCCCGGTGACGGCGGCGTGATCCTGATCTCGCGCGAGTCGTTCGAGTCTCTGGTGACCGTTCCGATCGAGTACTCGGCACGGTTGGTCCGTGACGTGATCAGTCGGTCACCCAAGCACGTCGACGCGCTGTTCCTCATCGGCGGTGGAGCACGCATTCCGCTGGTCGAATCGATTCTCACGGCGTGGATCGGCCTCCCCGTCGTAACCCCGGCGAACCCGGAATCGGTGGCCGCACGCGGCGCGGCGCTGCTCGCGACTCCGGTGGCCGACGCACCGCGCCGACCGGGCCCGCAGCCGGGCGTTCGGCAGTCTCCGTCCGATCCCGCATCGTTGACCGGGGCTCCGGACTGGTTGAGCCCGGAGCCCGGAGCCGACAAGCCCGCCGACTCCAAGCGCAAGGTGCGCGGCGCAGTACTGGTCGCAGGCGGTCTCGTCGCAGTCGCCGCACTCGGGTTGTCCCTGGGGTACGGCGGCAGCTCCACGGAGCCGACGAGTGCACCGACCGAGACGACCGCACCCGCCACTGCGGAGCCCACGACGCCGAGGACCACCGTGCCGCCCACCACCGCAGCACCCACCACCACGGTGCCGCCGACCACAGAGGCAGCTCAGGCTCCGGCCCGGACGTACTCCGAGCCGGAATACGTGCCGCCCGCCGCGCCTGCTCCTGCGCCGGCCCCGGCTCCGCTGATCCCCGGCCTGCCGCAGATCCAGTTGCCGCAGATCCAGCTTCCGCCCGCACCGGTGATCGAGTTGCCCCGCTTCTAGCCGGCGGCCGCCCAGTTCAGGGCAGCTGCAACTCCGCGAGAACGGCCAGGTGATCGCTGTCCGGGATCGTCAACGGCTCGACCGACCGGGCGCGGACGTTCTCACTCGTCACCACATGGTCCAGGCGCGCGAGCGGACGCTCCGACGGGAACGTGCGGAACAGGCCGGCACCCGCCCCGTCGGCCGCGTCGGAGAACGGGGACGATGCCAGTGTGCGGAACTGCCGGTGGTCGTTGGTGGCGTTGAAATCGCCGGCGACCAGCACAGTGCCCTGGTAGGTGTCCATGATCGACCGCATCCGGGCCAGGTCCGCATCCCACTCGGTGGTGTGGCGCGGTGTGGCAGGAGACATGGCGTGGAAGGACACGACGGTCAGCTCCTGCCCGTCGACGGTGGTTCTCGCCTGCACCGGTACGAATCCGAAGTTGTCGAGGCGGGTGCCGTCGGTCAGCGGGGTGCGGCTCCACAGTCCGGTGCCATCGGCGACCGGGAGCGCAGCGGTGAAGGAGAACGGCAGAAGGTCGTCGATGCCCGCGGCCTGTAGATCGGTGACCTCTTCCGGGGTCAGTTCCTGGACAGCGAGAATGTCGACATCGTTGCTGCGCACCGCGTCGACGATGGACGCGGCGTCGGCGTCACCGTGCGCCACGTTGATCGTCAGGACCGACAGTTCCGGTCCGGTGTTGTCCGGGCCGTCCGCGAGGAACATCGGCACCTGAACCCCGACCACCGCGATGGTCACCAGTACTGCGACGGCCGATCCGATACGCGAGCGCGCCGCGGCGAACAACAGCACGGCGACGATCGAGGCGATACCGAGATACGGAGCGCCGACGACGAAGGCAACGAAAGTGATCTCCGTCATACCTATCTGGCGAACGAGGAACATTCCGATTACGGCTGCGAGCAGAGCCCAGCCGATGACCAGCGCGGCGCTGGTTGCAAAACGGCGCATCGCGCGTGTGCCTCCTCATGCGAACCCGAGTTGGGCGTGGATGTGTCAGGTGTTGTCTACACTCGGCATGTGCCCAGCTCAGAGCCATTGTGTAAGTGCCATCACGAACAAGCTGCGCACCAGCATTACCGGCGCGGAACCGACTGCTCGCTCTGTGATTGCCCCCGGTATCGGGGTCAGGAATCACTGCTGTCGAGGTGGTGGCCGCGCAGGTAGTTCGTCCGGGCAAAAACAATCCTACCGTCCGATCGAGTGCGAAGAACAAACCGATTCGTTAGGATTAGGGGCCTGGATACAGGCAATACGGACAAATGCGGCTCGGGGACCGTCCGACATTCGATCCGGTAGGAGAGGCTTCATGTCGAACGATGCAGTGCTGGACAGGCTCGGGACCAGCCTTCGAGTCCTGGAACTCGACCCCATCAGTTACCGACCGCACCCGATACACAATCACGACCGCATCTGGACCGAAACCAACTGTTACGTCGACCTGTGGATCGAAGTTCTGCATTCGTTCGGTGCCGATCCGACCCCCGCTCTCGCTTTCGTGCTGAGCGCCGGATGCGACGGGCGACAGTGGGACTTCGTGAAGATCGCGCCCGAGGACCTACGCACCCTGTACGGCATCGGTGTCGCCGAGATGAACGTGTGGCGCCCGGTGCTCGAGCACGTCGTCGAAGGCCTGGAAGACGGCATCCACGTCACCGTGGAGGTCGACGGCTTCTGGCTGCCCGACACCGCGGGGACCAGCTACCGCAATCAGCACACCAAGACCACCATCGTGCCCAACCTCGTCGATCGCGACGCCAAGGTGATGGGGTACTTCCACAATCGGGGCTACTTCGAGCTCACCGGGGCCGATTTCGACGGCATCTTCAATCTCGCTCCGGAACCGCACGCCGAGGTGCTGCTGCCGTACGTCGAGCAGATCAAAGTGGACGCCACGGTTCTCGACGCCGGTTTCGGTGACCGTGACCTCGATGTCGCTCGCGCACACCTGGCGCGCCGCGCTCCGGGTAACCCGGTCGATGCGCTGGCCCGCCGAATCATCGCCGACATCCCGCTCGTGCAGACCGCCGGCCCCGACGCCTTCCATCTGTGGTCGTTCGGCCTGCTCCGGCAGTTCGGCGCAACGGCAGAACTCGCCGCGAACTATGTGCACTACCTCGAAGGCCGAGGCGTGGCGGGCGCCGCCGTTGCCGCTCCGCACTTTCTCGCCGCCGCCTCCGGTGCCAAGGCCGTTCAGTTCCGGATGGCACGCGCAGCACGTGGCCGGGACGTGGTGCTCGACGAGCCGCTGATCGAGATGAGCAAGAACTGGATGGCGGCCATGGACATCGTTGCGGGTGCATTGGGCACGTGATCGATCTGCTCGACGGCGTTCGGTGGCGTCTGGCCCGAACCGACGCCGGTTCCGTTCTCGACCCCCGCGACCTACGAGACGATCTCGACTGGATCGACGCGGTGGTGCCGGGCACGGTTGCCACCGCGCTCGGGAGCTCACTCGCAGTGAATCCGGACGATCACGACTGGTGGTTCGTCGCCGATGTCCCCACCGGTGACCATCGCCGGGTGCGAACGAGTTTCGGTGGCATCGCAACCCGTGCCCAGATCTGGATCGACGGCGTCCATCGCCGAACCGTGACGTCGATGTTCGTTCCCGAGACTCTCGATCTGACGGACTGCGGTGACACCGTCGCCATCGCCGTCCACATCGAATCGCTGAGTGCGCATCTGAAGTCTCGACGCGCACGCGGTCGCTGGCGATCGTCGATGATCGCCGCGCAGGGGCTGAGGCACGAGCGGACGACGATGCTCGGACGCGCACCCGTGTACGGGCCCCTTCCGGTACCGGTCGGACCGTGGCGCCCGGTGTCGATGTCGGTGATCCCCGACGTTCGTCGTGTCGCCCTGTCGACGGCGGTATCGGGTACGGACGGCATCGTCACACTGCGCGCCGAGCTCGATGCCCCAGGGGCGGCTCGAATCATGATCGACGACACCGTGTCCGGAGTTCACACGGTCGAACTCGGAACCGTCGAACACATCGACCGGTCGGTGACGCTACCCGACATCGAACTCTGGTGGCCCCACACTCACGGCCGACCGCGGACCTATCGCGTCGCGCTCGAGGTGGACGGCGTCGTGCATCCCATGGGCGTCGTCGGGTTTCGTACGGTCGACCTGGACCGCACGGCCGGCGGCGCAATCCTGACGGTCAACGGTGAGAACGTCTTCTGTCGCGGAGGAACGTGGACCCCGCTTGACCCGGTGCGGTTGTGGTCGCCGGAGCCCGAACTGCGGGCGGCACTCGAGCAGCTCCGATCGGCGGGCCTGAACATGGTGCGTATCGTCGGCACCCTGGTGTACGAGCAGCCCGAATTCTGGTCCCTGTGTGCGGAACTGGGCATCATGGTGTGGCAGGACGTCATGTTCGGCACCATCGACCCGCCCTCCGACGACGCCTACACCGCAGCGGTCGCCCGCGAGCTCGACGCGTTCGCCGACACCGTATCGGCCAACCCTGCCCTGATGGTCGTCAGTGGCGGAAGCGAGACCCAGCAGCAACCCACGATGGTGGGACTTGCGGCCGATGATCAGCGAATGACGATGCTGGACAGCGTCGTTCCCGATTTTCTCGCCGATCGCCTACCCGGAGTCGCATACGTGACATCGAGCCCGTCCAGCGTGAGCGGAGAACTGCACACACACGTGGGCGACGGCATCGCGCACTACTTCGGCGTGGGCGGATACCTCCGGCCACTGTCCGATATCCGCACTGCCGGCGTGCGTTTCGCGGCAGAATGCCTGGCCTTCGCAGTCCCCCCGGAGCGGGCGCAGGTGGAGAAATTCTTCGGGTCCGCGGCCGTCGCCGGTCACCACCCGGACTGGAAGGCTGCCGTCCCCCGTGACCGCGGCTCGTCCTGGGATTTCGAGGACGTGCGAGATCACTACGTACGCACGATCTTCGGCGTCGACCCGCACCTGATCCGGCGGGACGACGCAGAGCTGTACCTCGATTACGGCAGAGCGGCGATCGTCGAAGCTTTCACCGAAGCGTTCGGCCATTGGCGTCGAGCATCCTCGGGGTGCGCCGGAGCCCTCGTGCTGACGCTACGAGACACCGTCCCCGGCGCAGGCTGGGGCATTGTCGACACCGCCGGTGTGCCCAAGGCTCCCTTCTACGCATTGGCGCGGGCAAGCGCCCCGGTGGCATTGCTGTTGTCCGACAACGGACTCGACGGCTATTCGGTGGAACTGGTCAACGACGGGCCGGCACGCTCGGGCAGTATCCGAGTGGTGTTGCACGCCTCCCGCGGCAGCCACGAGTACGAACGCGCGGTGCACGCCCCGGCGAACGGATCCGTCGCACTGACGGTGGATTCGATCGTCGGTACCTTCACCGACGCCAACCATGCCTACCGCTTCGGCAGTCGAACCTACTCCGCCGTCACGGTCGTGTTCTCGGACGACAATGGTGTGGAGGTGGCGCGAACCACCGCGCTCGTCGGCGCGCAGAGTCGGCAGAACACGGTGGGATTGGTCGCCAGTGTCGTCGAAACGATCTCGGGGAACTGGGAACTGACCGTCCGAGCCGACTGGCCGGCGCAGTACGTCTGCGTCGACATCGACGGCTTCGAGGTGTCGGACTCGTGGTTCCACCTGGCACCGAACGAACCTCGTACCCTGACTCTCGTCGGTCGTGGCGCGAGTGCACCGCGCGGACATGTGCGCGCGCTCAACTCGGTGGAGCGGGCCTCGGTGGCACCGAGGTCGTGAGCAGAAATTCGTAGTGGGCTACGAATTTCTGTGCACGTGCTGCTAGCGGCTCGTGCTGAGTTTGCCTCGGGCATAGCCGATTCCGGCTGCACCGACACTTGCCACCACGGCCATCGCACCCCATGCGCGTGCCGGGTTGCCGCGCGCAGCGGCGCTGGTCTCCCGGCCGACCGCACGAGGCAGAATCTTGGCGGTGTACGCCCGCTCCGAGGACAGTGCGTCCTCGGCCCCGATCAACCGGGCGATGGCGGCCTTGGACACGCCCTCGGCGTAGCTGCGCGTGATGAGGTAGCGCGGACGAGTGCGGTCGGCACTGACCGTGTGATCGACGACGATGGAAGGATCGAACACGATCTGGGCGTCCGGATGCGTCTGGCGCAGACGGATGCACAACTCCGTCTCCTCGCAGCCGAGGGGGACACGTCCGATCCGGCCGATGCCGGAGACGAATCCGCCGAGTGCAACGACGGGCTCACGGCGGAACGACATGTTCGCGCCCATGAGATTGCGGACCTGAGCGGTTTCCGTCGGCTGCCCGCGGTAGGTGCACCCGACGACCCAATCGAGTTCGCCGGGTTCACCCACTACCTCGGCCGGTAAGAAGGCCGGACGCTTGTCCGGCCATACCGGGTATGCAGAGCCCCCAACGGCGTACACGGCATCGTCCGAGTAATGGGACAGAATGGCTCCGAGCCACTCTGTGGTGCGCGGTGAGGCGTCGTCGTCCAGAAAGACGACAATCTCACCGGTCGCGATATCGAGCGAGGTGTTGCGCGCTCCGGAGAGGCCGCGAGGGTGGTTGTTCTCCACCACGTTCACGCCCCGGTGCAGCGGCGAGAACTCGTCGCGTGCGCGTTCGGCCAGTTGCGCATTGTGATCGATGACGACGATCAGTTCGTCGGCAGGCACGTCCTGGTCGAGGACGGCCGTCACGGCGGCCCGGAGTTCGGACCATCGAGCCAACGTGTACGCGCAGATGACTACCGAGGAAGTCGGCAGACTCACGCCGTCTTCTCGCGGAGTTCGAGAACCTCGTTGTACGACTCCAGAGCCTCGAACTCGAGGTCCATGTCGGTACGGGCGTCGATCGACTCGCGCAACGGGCGCACGATGGACCTGCGCTTGATCCTGCGGGCACGCATGCGTTCGGTCATCAGGGTGCGCAACACCCGGAAGCCGTCCGAGAACGTGCGCAGATTGCTCTGGCCGTAGATGCGGGCCAGTTCGACGCTCGGCACTTCCTCGATGCGCACGGACGCCTCGGCGAAGCGGCAGTTGATGATGGTCTCGATCTCGAAACCGTCGCCCCAGAGCATCATGCCCTCGGCACCCGGCTGATCGACGACGGGCAGGTCGAGGACCGGCACCAGATCGCGCCAGAAAGCGTTGTAGCCGTAGCAGAGATCCGAGAAGCGAGTTCCGAAGAGCGTGTTGGCCACCAGGTGCAGGCCACCGTTGCCCGCGCGGCGCAGCGGCGTGATGTCGTGGCTCCCGCCACCCTCGCAGAACCGGCTGCCCTTGGCGAAGTCGGCACCGGCGATCAGGGCGTCGACGAAGCGCGGGATCTCGGCGGCATCGGCGGAACCGTCGGCGTCGAACATGACGATGATGTCACCGGTAGCGGCCTCGAAGCCGCATGCGAGCGCGTTGCCCTTGCCCTTGCGGGTCTGCTTGATGATGCGAATGTCACCGCGAATCTCGCGTGCCGCGTCGATGGTGCCGTCGACGGATCCACCGTCGACCAGCACGAGCTCGTAGTCGTGAGAGAGCAGGGGGAGGACGTGACGAAGGTTCGCGGCCTCGTTGAGCGTCGGGATGACGACACTGACGCGGGGATTCTGACGATTCAACATATCCATTCCACATGGGTCGAGTGCGATGGGCAGATGTCTCCGAGCTCCGTGAATCGACCCCCGCCGCATCCACAGACAGTGCCTTGACGTTCGTTCTGAAGCGTAAGAACTGTTTCCTTTGACTGAAAGCAAGCTTAAAAGAAGCTGCTGGTTTGTCAAGCTGCAAACAAACCAACTGGAAGATTGTTTGGAGATTCACGTCATAGTTTGTGAACCGAATCAACGAGATCGGTACTGATAGACGATCGTGTCGGCGTCCTGATACCGCACCGACCACGCCGAATTGGTGGCGAGCCACTGCCGGAAACGGGCGACCGCATCGTCGGCGACGAAACCGTAGTACTGCATCGCCTCGAGCGACTGACGAGTCAGCACCATGTAGGTAGGTGTGTCGCTGATCGACGCGTTGTAGTCGATCTGGCCGAGCTTCTCGGGCGTCGGGAAGCCCTCCATGTACTCGGGGCCGAGCGCGTAGAGCGGGACGTCCCAGTATTCGTTGGCCGCGGTCAGTCGTCCGTAGTCCGACGTCGACCGGGCCGGGTAGCCCGAGGAGTACAGCATCGTGATCGCGGTTCCGTTCGGCGACTGCGCGGCCACCGCTCTTGCGTCGTCGATCTGTTCGCGATTCTCGAGGACGATCGGCCACAGGCCGAAGTAGCTCTGCAAGCCCAGTACAGCCGAGCCGATGGCCCCGGCAGTGGCGACCGCAACCGAGGTCCTGGCCGTCAGCCTGCGGGCCCGGGACGGGCGATCCTGGGACGGCGTCCGATCGAACAGCGCCAGGAACAGGGGAACGATCAGGAGCACGCAACCGGGAATCGCATAGAGGTACACCCGGAAGATCGCCTCACCGCCGTAGCTCTGGCCGGCGAGGAGCATGATCGAGCCGAACGCCATCACCATCGGAGCCCAGAACGTCTTCTTGGTGCGCCAGGCGTAGACGGCCGAGGCGAACGCCAGCACGAACACCCCACCGGAGAGTGCGCGGCAGACCAGAGACGTGATCTGTTTGCCGAGCACACCCTCCGCCTCGACGTTGCTCGCGGCGTTCTGCACGGGATCGAACCCCTGGAAGAGTCCGTACGGTGCCACGATCGGCAGTCGCGGATACAGGTATCCCAGCAGGATGATGCCGAGCGGAATCATCAACCACCACGGCTTGGCTCGTCGCGTCACCAGCAGCACGCCGGTGACGGCCATCAGCCAGTACGGGGTCAGCTGGTGTGTGGGGACCAGTGCCGCGAACGGAACGATGGACACGTACGCCGCGGACCTGGTGAGTGTCGAGGACATCAACAGCGCCAGGAAGCCCACGGCGAGCAGTAGCGCCCACGCCTGCGGTGAGTAGTAGTCCTGGCCAACCCAGTTGATGACCTCGGCGAGCATCGCCGCCGTGATCGCTGCGCGCTTGTCGAACTTCATGACCCGTGCGAGGCCGTAGACGGCCGCCGCGAGCACCACGTGGATCATCGGCGCGAACACGTGCGCCAGGGACAGCGTGTCGTATCCGGTGACGTGCTGGAACCAGGCCGAGACGAGGAAGAAGCTGGGCCACTCGCTGTAGATGTCGACGCCGCTCGGTGCCAGTCGGTTCAGATCCAGAACGAACTCCGTGACGGCGACGTGCTTGTACGTCCAGTCGTAGATCGGAGCGGACGTGACGAGCGTGACGGTGAATCGCTGCACCACGATGGCCAGGCCGATGGCGACCACCATGGTGCGAAGTTGATGACGCCGCAACGCGATCAGGAACGCCGCCATGACCAGGACCATGCACAGCACCAGTCCGGGGCCGGTTCCGGCGGTCAACAGCCCGAACTGCGAGTACGTCGCGCGCTCGAGACCCGGCAACAGCGGCAGCCACAGGAAGAACGCCAACGCCAGAATCAGGCCGGCGACGTTGCGTCGCAACGTCTCGCGATCGGTCAGCACGAACCGCACGTGGGCGAGGGCGGACGCTCGCGACGACGGAGCGACGACCTCACGTGCCCGCGAGATCCACACCGGCAGGTCGGGACGGCCGTGCTTGCGGTACCAAAGCAGCGACGACCCGATCAGGGCCAGACACAGCCACAACGTCCACATCCGGGGCGACCAGCGGTAGCCCCACATCGCCGCCGACACCATCAGGGTCACCACCGAGATGCTCAGAATCGGCAGGGCAGCAGGAACCGCGGTGCGAGGAATACGGACCCAGGACAGGATCGCGGCCCCGGGTCCGAAGAACAGCAGGACCGTCAGAAGCACGACGCGAACCAGTGTCGGCAGCGCGATCATGGAGGTCAGACCGGACAGCGCAGCGAGAACGCTGATGTCGGCGTAGCGCAGTCGGCTACCTGCGCGCCGCCGTGTTCCTGCAGCGGAGTCGGTGGTGCCGATGGGCCAGTCGACGGTCCAATCGGACGGAACGAACAGCTTGTGCCGCAGATCCGCGATGGACCGGTATCCGGAATCAGTCGAGGACTGGGTCACGGTTCACCCCCGCCAGAGGAGTGCGTTCGCGACCTTCGCGCCTGCTGCGCCGGATGGCCGCGGGGCCTTTGGCGATGGACAGCAGTTCCATCCGGCCGATGCCGTCGGGAAGGTCGGCAGCGAGATCGTCGGGAGGGGAGGCGACCTTGCTCATCCTGGCGGACAACCGAATCGCGCTGCCGAGTCGGCGGACGGCCACCGTGGCGGCCAACATTGCCGATCTGCGGTCGGTGGCGACCGTGTACAGCCACGCGCCGAGTCCGAGCCCGTATCCGCGGGCCTGTACCGCCAACGCCTCCGAATCGGCGCGATGACGGTGCCACACGATGGCGGCGGGCTCGTAGACCAGCTTGTCGCCGGCCATCAGCACTCGGAAGAACATGTCGAGGTCCTCACCGCCGTTGGTCGGAGATCCCACTCCCAACGCCTCGTCGAATCCTCCCAGGTCGAACATCCGTCCGCGGTCGACGGCGAAATTGGCTCCGGTCCCGTACATCCCGACCTGGAACGGAAACAGCGGCACGTCGGCCGGCGGATTCTTCAGGTCGTAGACCCGAGGAGTCACCGAACTCGCCCACCCGACGCGGCGATCGAAGTACGCCTGCGCCTGAGTTCGGATCTCGCCACTGGGCACGATGCCGGACACGCACGTCACCCGATCGGCCCGCCCGAAACCGCGCGCGATGCTCCGCAACCACCTCGCATCCACGGCGACGTCGTCGTCGGTGAAGGCGACGATGTCGTGTCGGGCCGCCCGCAACCCCGTGTTCCTTGCCCTCGACAGTCCCGCCGTCGGCTCGGACACGACGCGAACGCGGGGGTCGCCCAGCCCGCGAACGTACTGCTGCGTGGCATCGGTCGGAGACGCGTTGTCGACGACGACCACCTCGAAGTCGGGGTAGTCCAGAGCGGACACCGACGCGAGCGCGCCCTTCAAGTGCTCGACTCGGTCGCGGGTGCAGATCACCACGGTGATCGGCGGCAGCGTCCCATCGGGGTCGGGCAGCGCGTCGGGCATCGGAACCTGCGCGAGCGACATCGCAGCCCGTCGAACGTCGTGTGCCGCGACCGCGCCGTCGACGACATCGAGTTCGACGAAGCCGAGCGGGTCGAGTCCGCGTCGGATCAACAGTCGGGCACGGCGGTAACCGTCGGAATCGTCGAGGGTGAGAAACTCCGGAAGATCCTGCTCCAGGTCGATGTCACCGATCCACACGGCACCGTCCCATTCGGGAGCCTGGTGTCTGGGGAGCGCGGGAGGTAACACGGGGATGGTCCTTTCGGGGTGACACGTACGGGCAAGTGCAGCTCGGTCTCAGTCGGTGCGATACCGCACCCAGTCGACCGACATCGTCGCCGGGAACGGCGTGGAGTTGTCGGTGGGACCTGGCCAGTCGCCGGCGACCGCGACGTTGAACAGCAGGAAGAACGGCTTGTCGAAGACCCAGTAATTGTCGCCGCCGATCAGGTCGTCCGGAGTGACGGTGGCCAAGGTGGTGCCGTCGATACCGGTGGTCACGCGACCCGGCGACCGCTCGACCCAGTAGGTGTGGAAGTTCTCGGACAGCGGCTCCGGCGGAATGCCGCCCGCGTCAACTTTCTGGCTCGTCAACGAATCGGGTTGGGGGGCATGGATTCCGGTGTGGTACTGGTCGGCCTGGTTCAGCGTCTCCATGATGTCGATCTCGCCGGACAGCGGCCAGCCGACGGAGTCCAGGTCGGTACCGAGCATCCAGAAAGCCGGATGCAGTCCGGCTCCGGCCGGCATCTTGATCCGAGCCTCGACGCGGCCGTAGGTGAACTCGAACTTGTCCTTGGTGGTCACCCGGGCCGAGGTGTACCCGTCACCGTTGCGCATCGCGTTGACGACCATGTTGCCGTCACCGTCGAGAGACGAGTTCTCGGTCGAATCGGTGTAATTCTGCTTTTCGTTGTTGCCCCAACCGGTCTGGCCCACGTCGTGACTCCAGCGGTCGTCCGACACGGCGTCGCCGGCCGTCCCCGAGAAGTCGTCGTAGACGGTGAATCCGGGCTTGGCGGCGGCAGTGTTGGACGCCGACGTCGTGGAACTCGCGTCGATGGTGCCTCCAGCGGTGGAGTCGGGATCGATGTCGGCTCCGTCCGAGCGGTGAGAAAGCCCGTACACCGTGCCTGCCACGACCAGACCGAGCACGATCAGGAACGCCAGAACGGACGGCCACCGCCGTCGGGGAGGCTCGACGATGAGTCCGGTTCCGGGAAGCCGCGAAACCTCGACGGTCCCCGCGCCGGACTCTCGGCTGGATGCGGCGTGACGACTCACGTGGTCTCGTCGCCGGTCTTCGGTACCCGCGTCGCCTTGAACTGCGACACCGACAGTACGACTATGCCCACGAGGAGCGCATAGGTGGCGATACGTTCCATGGAGCCGATACCGAGTCCGAACTCGTGACCGCTCATGTAGGCGAAGTAGCCGGCCAGCCCGACGGCTCCGAGCGCGGTGACCACGACGCGGATGGGGCGTCGCAGGCTTCGGTGCCCGCCCGCGATGACGAGGCCGAAGTTTCCGAACACGAAGAACACGGTGGCCCCGAACGAGTGGATCGGGTAGTTCACGCCCTGGTTGACGACGCCTGCGGTGATGGCACCGGCACCTGCGACGACGAAGAACGAGGCGGCTCTGCCGTCGATTCGGCGGACGATGTACCAGGATCCGCCCACGGCCGCGATCGCCACGCCGAACAGCACCATCGACGCGTTGAGCAGAACGTAGAGCTCGCTGCACGGCCAGTTGCCGGTGGGCCCGCAGAACGGGATGCCGAGCTCGCTGATGTAGTTGTTCCGGTAGCTGTAGAGCCCGCGCCACGTGGCCGAGACGATGTACTCGACGAGGACGAACTGCACCACCGACAGGCCGGCCCACCGAGCGACATGGGCGACGAAACTCGAGCGCGCGGGCGCGACGGTGTCCGACGTCGGCCGGTTCGCATCGGGTTTCGTGGGGCGTTTCGCTTCGGTGGTCATGCGGTCTTCTCCTGAGGGGCGAGCAATGCGAGGGGGTCTGCCGCTACGAGATCGAGTGCGGCCTGCACGGTGTGGCTGTCGAAAACATTGTCGTGGAACGACGCCGAGACGAAGACGACCGAACCGATGGTCTCCATCGTGATCATCACCGACTCCGGTCGACCCGGATCGGCGATCACGAAGAAGGCGCGGTCGGCGGGCTCGGCCAACCAGGAGACCGGCTCCAGCTGCCTGACTCTACCGACATCGGAGTACATGAGCTTGACCTTGGGCCGGACCGGTACGCGGTCGTCGAACACACCGGACACGGCCCGGTGCTCTCGCTTGTACTTGATGGTGCTGATCGTCGCCGACGCGATGGGACGGCCCTTGGCGATGGCACCGGCCAGTGCGTCGTGCACGTCCCCGGCCGAGGTGGGATCGATGTCGGTGAAGCCGATCCCGGCCGCGAAGTTGCCGAGCACCACGGACGATGGCGGAAGGTATCGCCTGCAGTCGAACAGGAAGGCAGCAGAACGATCGAGGGGGAACGACGTGCGGGCGAACGCCGAGGCCACCGCAGCGCACATCACCGCGCTGACGCTCGCGCCGGGCAGATGGGATTCCCGCCACCGCCGGATTGCGTCGGTGGTACCGAGCCGGGTCACCGCGGTGGCCACCGCGGCCGAGGGTGCCCACGGCCGAAATGCGGTCGGCGACGGGGTGTCGGGTGCGGCGGCCGAGGTGGTGGACTCGTGGTTCGAGCCGGGGCGTACGCGGTCGTAGATCGTGTCGACGACTTTCCTGGGATTGCGAACGACCCAGCGCAGTAAGGCCTTTCGAAGAGGATGGCCGTCCACGGCACGGTCGGCCCACGCCGGAAGCGGTGCATCCGGACGCGCGTCGGCCAGGTACGCGAACAGGTCGACCGGCAACAGAGCGTCGCCGAGACCGTGATTGAGATCGAGGAACAGGTAGCGACCGGCCAGACGCATCCGAAGAGGAATTCCGGGCGTGGACGCGTGCGAGAACTCGGTGAGTTCCTTGGCCAGTTGCTCGTGACCCACGGCCGGTCCATCGGCGATGTGCTCGAGCACCCGCTCCGGTTCGTAGACCCAGCCCGCCGAAGACTGGTCGGCGCGCAGGCCCAGCCGTGTGGCAGGACCGATCGAGGCCAGTGCGAGTACGCGGCTCTGCACCCGGGCGAGATCGCCGAAGTCCGCCGGTCCCAGGACGGTCACGATGCGCGAATCGGACCGCAGCATGTCCAACGAGCTGGCGCGATAGGTCTGAGTCATGGTGCCGTCCTGTGTTGAGCATGGACCGGAATACGGCGCGGTGACGGATCGTCGAGCGGCGGTGGACCGTCCTGGCGCTCACGTGGATGCGGTTCACGGTGCCGAGGTCCACCGTCTCGGGGTTGTCGGTGACGCGATCGAGGCGATCCGGCGTCGTGATCGTCGATCGGCCCGCGAGGTCCGGGGGAGTCCGACGGACCCGGGTTCCCACCGGACTCGCCGTTGCTACCTGCGGACAGTTCACGAATCCAGCGAACGAGCGGCACGATCAGGACGACGGCACCGAACGCCTCGGCGGCGAGGTACGCCCAGCCGACGGCAGCGATGCCCATCGACGACGACAGTGCCACCGAGCCGCCGATGATGATCGAGGTGGCCACCACCTGCACGATCACGGCCAGTCGCATGCGTCGACGGACGCGGGCCAGACCGTCGTACAGCGAACCGACGACCGACAGTGGGATGGTCAGCGCGGCCAGCTGCACGATGATGGTGCCCTGATCGCGGTAGCCCTGGCCGATCAATCCGAGGCCGAACGGCGCGATGAACGCGAGAAAGATCGACCCGCCCAGTGCGACGATGCACACGAGCGTCATGAACCGCTTGGTCAGGCGGTGGAACTGCGCGGGGTGTGCCGCCACCTCGGCCACGTACGGTCCGATCAGAACGCTGATCAGGATGTAGAGGGCGCTGACGATCGACCAGGTGAGGGAGAAGTACGCGTTCTCCTCGGCGCCGAGGGTGGCAACGACGATCATCGGCACGAGCAGCGGAGCGAGCGAGCCGAGAGCGGTGATGCCGTATGCCGAGCCGAAGTAGGCCCACATCTCGCGCGTGGGCGGAAGGTCCGGCTTGCCGGCGTACCGCTGTTCGGTCCGGACGTTCTTCATGATCGCGCGCAGGACGAAGATCGACGCCACGACGGCGGGGACCGCCCAGGCGGAAATGATCGAGGTACTGCGCTCGGTCGCGAAGAGGGCCAACAGCAGCACGAACTTGGCGACGGCGTGGAAGACGTTCTTGGCGGCCGCCCAACGTGCGACGCCCAGGCCGGAGGAGGTCTGATCCTGCAGCGCGAACACCGCGAGCACCGCGACGAAGAACGGGAACGACACGATCTCGGCAGTGCTGGTGAACATCTCGTCCACCGGCGCGACCAGCAGGAAGCCGCCGCCGAGCACGAACGCGAATGCCGTGACGGTGAGGTAGCCGCGCACGATGAACGACTTGGCCAACCGACCCGAGATCGGCAGGAATCGCTCGTACATCGAACCGAGGCTCAGATTGGACAGCGTCGAGAGCATCACCGCCGAGGTGATGACGGCCGACGCGCTGCCCACTTCGGCAACGGGATACAGCCGACCGGCTGCGGCCCAGAACAGCAGGCCGAGAGCGCCGGTGATGGCCGTCGAGAGCATCAGGGCCATCGAGTTGAGCGCGAGATTGCGATCGGAGGCCTTCGAGCCCGGTCCGCTGTCGGGTTGCGGTCGTTCGACGACGTCGGCGATCGGGGAAACGTCGACCGAGTGCACGGCATCGTGCCGAGGTACGGTCGGCACCGGCATCGTCGGGCTGTTCATCAGACCCAGGTCGAACCGAGCCGGTTCGACCGGATACCACCGAAGTTGTTCGAGCTGTTCGTGCTTGGGCGGCAGGATCCTGGGAGCGCGGTGCTTCACAATCGAACCTTCCCCACCGGCACGGGCGGCGACGGGGCGGCGATCTCGACGTCGAAGGCAGCAGAGGCGGCCGTCACCAGTTCGGCTCGTACGTTCTCGCGCAGATCGCGACCGTAGAGCGAGTGATCACCGGAGTCGAAGGAGGTGACAGTGGGTACCGACGATCGACGCTGAAGTCGGCGCATTCCCTCCGGGCCCCGATTGGTCTCGAACCAGGTGGTGTCGCTGGGGGAGAGCAGAACCCGCGTCTGCACCTGACGGTCGCTGAGAATGCGCAACGAGATCTCGGGAACCTGGATCAATCCGCGCCGTCCGAGCCAGATCCACAGCGCGTACGGAATCCGCGGCTGCAGTGCATTCTTGGTCCGCACACCCCAGTGGTGGAGACGGTCGAGTGCGCGCGCCTTCAGTCCCGTTTCCTCGATGTGCATCGAGGAACGCTTGACGAATTCGAGACGACGAGTGGTCCAGTCCAGGGTGTTGAGCAGCACTGCGGCCCGAACCCCCAGTTCCCTGGCGGCGAAGCTGGAATACCATGAGCCCGAGCACATTCCGGCGACCATGACGTTGTCAGGAGTGGTCCCCGACTGCCGGACAGCGGTGAGCGCGTCCTCGTTGCCTTCGTCGCTGTAGAGCCGGGTCAACTCCCCATCGGACACGATTCCGCTCTCGCCGGTGCCGCGTCGATCGAAACGCACCGTGGAGACTCCGAAGCGGGGCAGCAGCCGCGCCAGCTCCACCCACATGCGGACCGGGCCGACGCGGTGCTCGTTGGCAGTGGGGTACAGTACCACGGTCGGTCCGCCCGCCCGGCATCGATCCGAGGTGGACCGAATCGCGAAAAGCTGCTGTGCACCCAGGTATTCGATGTTCTCGTGGATTCCGTCGACCACGGACGTCGAGCGATGCTTCAGCTCGATCTCTCGTGCGCGCTCGACCGGAAATCTCGATGCCGTCCACGTCGCGAGGTAGGCGATGTCGGCCGTCGGGATGATGACCTCGAAATCGCTCGGCTCGAGAAAGTCGTCGTGAGCGGTCAACGTGTGTTCCTGAGCCGCGAGAGTCTCGACCAGCTTGCGTACCGGCTTCGTATCGCCCCGCTCGGCGCGGGTGGCGACGAGCACCGGCGCGTCGGTACTCGTATTCGCGGCGTCCAGTGCGGAGAAGTCCGCGGCCGAATCGGGATGCAGCACAGCGCCGATGATCGACACCCTGGGATCGGACTCGGAGTCGGTGGTGACGCTCACCGAATACAGCGCGCGCTGTTCGTGCAGATACGACCGCCCTTTGACGACGGGATCCCACAGCGTCAACGCGGTCAGTGGCCCGCACTCCGCGGCGACCGAACACGCCAACAAGGCACCGACGCGTAGACCGACGAGGCCGACCTCGCTCACCCCGCAACCTCGAACGTAGTCGACGGCCTCGACGATGCTCCGCCGCCAGTGCTCGACCGCGCCGGGCTGATCCTGATCACCCCACGAATCGCCGGTGCCGCGGTAGTCGAACCGCAGCACCAGAAGTCCCTGCTCACAGAGCTTCTGCGCAAGCAGGGTCATACCGCGATACGAATCGACCTGCTCCTTGCCGAGCGGCGGGCACAGGACGACGCCGCCGCGTGCCCGACCGCCGGACGGCACGTGGACGGCACCGAACAGCGGCGAATCGGACGGGCCGAACCACGTCGGGTACTTGCCGCCCGCCGTACGTGGAGAGGACTCGGCGGGAACTGAGCCGATGCGCCGAGGAGCGGTGCGGGAGCTGTTCACAGATTTGGTCCTTCGTGTACGTACACGGGTGAAGCGGGAACGATCAGTTGCGCAGTGCGGCAGGCCAGCCCGATCGATCGAGTCCGTGGGTGCGGAGCATCGCCAGTGCGATGCGTTCCATGCCGAAACCGACGCACGCGCTGTGGGCGGGTTCACCGTCGACGGTCTCGATGCCGAAGGTGTGCCCGAAGTGATCACGGTGGCAGTTGCACGAGACGACCGCGGTGCCCTCGTCGAGATCTCCGTAGAGCTTGACGACCAGTTCGGTCTTGAGGTTCTCGTTGCGCTGGTTCGCCGCGAGCATGCGTCCGGCGCGACCGAAGAAGGGATCGTTGGCGATGACCGCCTCGGCTTCCAGTCCCAGATCCGCCAGCACCTGGAGCCCGCGCGGTACCCAGCGTTCGCGGTGTGCCACTGCTTCGTCGGGGGTGCCGACTCGGACGAACTCGTGCATCCGAAATGCCTGCATCCGAGCCGGATCCACGGCGGGCTCGTGCCGGAAGCAGTAGCCGTAGATGTCCATCAGCGTGCCCTCGTCGGGCAGCGTGCCGGTGAGCATCGAGTACGACGGGTGGCACGCAGCCGAGACCAGCATGGTGCCCGCGGACTGGAGGAAGTGATCCCAGTCCTTGCCGTCGGACCGCTCTGCCAACAATTCCGCGTGGGCCCTGTTGTCGCCCTCGAACGTGTTGATCGCACCGGTGAGGTTGGGGAACGACGCGATGTAGTCGGTGCGCTCGAACGCTTCTCGTGGAAAGACCGGAGCGAATCGAAACCTGGTGGCCTGACGGCCGTGTTCGGCGACCCCGGCCGCGGTGACTCTGGCGTCGACGAACTCGATGATGTCCTCGAATTCGCCACTGCGCCCGTACAATCCGGGAATCGAACTGGGTACCAACAAGCGGGCGTCGATGAGCTCGGCGCGGAAAGCTGCTCGGGCGGAGTCGAGTTCGCTGATCTCTGTCTCCGGTGCGGAATGCGTGGTAGTCATCACTTGCCCTTGTAGACGAGGGAGAGCTGAGCGTTGTGACCCAGAATGCGTTCGTTGCTGACCATGATCGCGGACCCGTGTGCATCACGAAGATGACGGCCGATGCTCATCTCGCCGCCCTGTCGGTAGCCGGAGATGCCACAGATCTGCAGAGCCTTGCCGACGATGTCGATGACGAGCGAGGATGCGGTGACCTTGACGTTGTTGATCTTGAGCGCGAAACCGATGGCTCCGAGCTCCGCGGGGCTGTCGGCGATCGCCTCGAACTTGGCTGCGGCACCGAACACCGTGTCCACCAACTGCTCGTGCACCACCATCAGCTCCGCGAGACGCAGCGCGCTCGGCGGCGGCGTTCCCGGAGTTTTGCGTGCGGCCTTCTGGACCGACTTACGGGCCTTGGTGACCGCGGCATCGGCGATACCGAGCCACGCGGATCCCCACAGCACGTGCGCCACCGGGAGCATGGTCTGAGCGGAGATGTCGCCGTAGTTGTCGCCGAGGATGTTCGACGTCGTCGTGCGTGCCTCCAGCATGAAGCCGGGACTGCAGGTGCCACGGAAGCCGAGGGTGTCCCAGGTGCCGGTCTTGACCAGCGTCACGTCGGGCTTCTCGCACACCACGAGCACCTGATCGCTCGGCGGGCTGTCCACGCTGCGCCGCGCCGTCGCCAACACGATCTGTGCGTACTCGCCGTAGGAGATGACCGGTGCGTTCTTGCTGAGCGTGATCTGCTCGCCGTCGTACTCCACCGCACAGCTGCTCGAGCGAACGTCGCCGCCGATGTTGATCTCGGTGGTGGCAGACGCCACCAGTATGCGATCGGTCACGATGCGACGCTGCAGGTCTGCCATCGCGTCGGACTTGCCGTGGCGGACGATGCTGAGCACCTGCGACTGGTGCATCACGAAGATCATCGCCGTCGATGCGCACTCAGCACCGAGAGCACGCGAGATCCGCGCTATGTCGGTCAGTGTTGCCCCGCCTCCGCCGAACTCCCGCGGAATTCCGACCCCGAGCAAGCCGGCGTCGCGCAGCGCATCCACCGATTCGGTGGGAAAACGGGCATCGCGGTCGACCTCGTCGGCATAGGTCCGCAGTACGGCCAGCACGTCGGTGATCGACTGGTCGATCGAGCTCTCGTAGACGGTGGTCATGGCCTCAGTCCGTCAGCTGGGCGATGGCCGCGGCTATCGCGTTGATGCTGCCGAACGTCGACTTCTGCAGCATCGTGTCGGGGAATTCGACGTCGAATTCGTCCTCGAGCGCGATCATCACGTTGACGCTGGCATGCGAGGTGAGGCCGCTGTCGTAGAGATCGGCAGCCTCGTCGATGCCCTCCACGGGGACCGGCAGTTTTCCGAATTTCTCCAGAACGGTTCGCACTCGAACCACGTCGTGAGCATTGAGCGTCTGCATCGAAACCTCCACCGATCGCGTTAACCACGAGACCGGACGGCCTCGTCGTCGACTCAGGGTCGGCTGGCTGTGCGCCTTTTCGACCCAAAGTCTCCCCAGACCCCTCCAAACAATATCGTAGATTGTTTAGTAGCGTTACCGGGATGCCCGCATCGGGTTCGAGGACCGCCGTACACTTCGAGTGGAGCGGGGGCTCGTACGGACGCCCGATCGGGCGTCGAAACACAATCTGCGAAGGACTGTCTGGTCTATGGGTGGCGTCTGCGGGGTGTCAGTGGGTACCGGTGCCGTGCGCATCGCGTACATCGCCGACGGCCGCCGCGTCGAGGACTCCATCGACGCAGAGGGCGCACACGACCTGCTGCCGGGCAAGCTCGTCGACCTCGGACCGTTCGAGGACATCGTGCTCGCCGGGTGGGACACCGCAGCCGTGACGGCTCTGCTGGAGACCCTCGGTGACGGCACCGTACCGAAAGCCCGCATGGTCGAGGAGTCCCGCGCCCTTCTCGCCTACGCCCGCACCGTTCCGGAACTGGCCGACAAGGACTACGTCCTGGTCGTCGACCTGGGCAAGAAGGGACTCTCGGCCACCGCACTCGACGTCGCAGGCGAGTACGTGGAGTGGACCGCACGCACCGTCGACATCAGCGGCGACCGCTTCGACGAAGTGGTCCGAGGCATCGTGATGGCGAAGGGAATTCTGCCGGCTCCGGTCGGACCCGAGGGCGACCAGGAGTACCAGGCCTTCTTCCGGGAACTGAAGGAACTGGTGAGCTCGTCGGTGGGCGTCAGGGCTCCCAACCGCGGCCCGATGTTGCTCAGCCGAAAGGAGTTCGAGCGAGAGATCACTCCGCTCGTCTCCGACGCCTTGGACTGGGCCTCCAAGCAGGCACCCGACGCGGTACTGCTGATCGGCGGCGGTGCAGCCATTCCCGCAGTGCGCACCATCATCGAAGACAAATGGAACGTCCCGGTCCACGTGCCCGACGCCCCTGCGATGGCCGTCGCCAAAGGCGCGGCACTCGACGAACGACCCGCCCGAGCCTCGCTCGACGCCGATGTGGGAACAATCACTGTCCCGGACGATGCGTCGGAGCTGCTCGACGCACCCGAGGCGCTCGCCGCTCCCGACACCCTCGATGCACCGGACACCTTCGTGCTCGACCCCGTCGAGGAGTGGATGGTCGACGGCCTGACCGTCGACCAACTCGCGACCGAGGACCTGACGATCCCGTCGACCACCTTCGAGACCGACCTTCTCGAACCCGTACCCCTCCAGCCCGAGGTGTCGGAACCGGCCGTACCCGAGCCCGGCGTCGTTGCCGAGCCGGTACGCCGAGGCCGCCGCACCTGGTCGATTCGTGACGCGTCCGTACTCGCCGCTGTGAGCGTGCTGATCGTCGCGGTGGTGGGATTGGTGTTCACCCGAGGAAACACGCCGCCACCCACCCCGCTGATCGAGCAGCAGATTCCCTTCGATTCCACGTTCGCCGCGGCCCTTTCCGCCGCCGCGGGTCCCGCCGACGAGGCCGCGCCGGGTCCCGTCGAATTACCTGTCCTCGGGCCCGCTCGACTGTCCGACGCGGACCTGTACGAGCGTGCCTTCAGCTACGACGGCGAGATGTACCAACCGGTCGTCGATCCGGAGCTGCCGGAATAGACCGGGGGTCTTGTTCGCGCGGGCCGCTCGGGGAACGCGACCGGTTCCGTCACGCGCGGGTGCGCAGCCCACTGGGGCGCGCGCCCCGCCGATTCGGCCGAAGCGGTAGCCTGGCGCTCTGGACGGGGTGTACCGCGTCCGAGAAACATTGTCGATCGAAGTGAGGCCTGACGCGTGACTGTGCTGCTTGGGGTGTCCATGGGGACCCGAGCCGTGCGCACGGCGCAGCCCCGAGCCGAGCAGTTCGGGGCACCGGTCGCCGATCCTTCCGGCCTGGTCAGCGACATCGACCGGCCGCTGTTCTTCCGCAACGAACTCATCGACAGCGTCGGCGGGGACCTTCCGCATCTGGCCGCCGAATCGATCGGTGCGGCAGCCGAAACCGAGCCCGAACTCGCCACCGGCGTGGCCTACCGCGACCCCCGTCAGGCCGACGCCCTGCATGCTGCCCTCAGCGGTGCGCACCTGCACAACTATCACCTGGTCCACGAGGTGGAAGCTGTCGTCGAGTACCTGGCGGCGACCGGTGAAGCCCGCAACTGCAGTTCCGTGGCCCTGTTCGACCTCGGAAGTTCCGGACTGACCGTCAGCGTCGTGGACCTGGTTCAGCGCACCGTCGTCGCCTCGCAGCGATCCGGTGAGTACAGCGGAGATCTGATCGACGCCTACGTCCGCAACAATCAGCTCCAACGCCTCGGCAAGCAGTCGACCGACCCGGACATGGCGCTGTTCGAGAAGCGCTGCCGAATCGCCAAGGAACGCCTGTCCACCCAGGACGCGGTGTGCCTGCCCGATGCGAGCGGGATGATCCTGCTCTCCCGTGAGAACTTCGAGCTGCTCATCACCGACCTGCTCGACGAGGCCATCGAGTTCGCTCGCGAGGTGATGATCGGGGCCAACGTTCCCATCGACGCCGTCGTGCTGATCGGCGGCGGCGCACGCATGCCGATCGTGCAGCAACGCGTCGGACCGCTGCTCGAACTGCCGTCGATCGTGCCGACCGAGCCCGAGACCGTCGCGGCACGTGGGGCCGCACTGACGGCACGGCCGCATTCGCGCACGCGAACCGGAACCCGGCGATCGCCGGACGCTCGTAGGCCGGTGGAGTCCGCCGCACCGATCGCACCCACGTCGCAGGTACGCGCGGAACCTGCTCCGGTGCCACCTCCGCTTCCCGCTCCGGTCCGGCCGGTCCCGGCTCGCGCCGATTCCCAGCACGCCGCGCCGGCCGCACCAGCGCCAGGGCCCACTGCAGCGCGTCCCGTCCCCGCCCGTCCCTGGATCGCGGCGGCACCGATCGGCGAGGGCTCGAAGTCTCAGGACACGGTGTCCGATATCCCGGTGTCCGATGCCCCGGTGTCCGAGGTCGCGGCCGAGCCGATCGAAACGGTGGAGGGTTTCGCGTCCTCGAGATTCACCGACTCGTCGGAGTCCGGTGCAGTCGAAACGGTTTCGGACACGACACCGGTAGTGGAAGATGTTCTCGACGACCACGTGCAGGGGGCGCGGGTCGACGGGGAGGTCGTTGCGTTGAGTACGAACACGGGGGATTCGTCTGCCGAGGGCTCTGTTGCCCAGTCCGAGGCAACCGACGACGGCAAGCCGGTTCCGTTCCAGCTGAAGAACGTCTACTGGCTCGACGCCGATTACGACGACGACGATGGCGAGGACGATCGCACCCGGGCTCGGCGCAGGCTTCGCACCGGAGGTGTTCTCGCACTGGGTCTTGCGTCGGTGGTGGGCGTCTCCGCGTTCATGCTCACTCAACAGAACACACCGCAGGTGGTCGACACCTCGGTCAGTCGCACCCAGGCCGAGGTGCCGGCGGTCACCACGACGGTGCCCACGTCCGTGGTGCCGGCTCCGGTGTTGCCGCCGCCCGCACCGGAGACCACCGTCGCACCGACCACGGTGCCGCCGGAGACCGAGGTCTACCAGGAGCCGTGGACGCCGGAGCCGACGACGACCACGACCACGGCCGAGCCCGCACCGCCGCCGCCCGTCGAGTCCGTTCCTCCGACGACGACGCAGCAGCCGCCGCCGCTGATCCCGGGTTTCCCGGACTTCACGTTGCCGGTGTTCCCGCCGGTCGCTCCTCCCGCTCCCTGATCGAACTCACTTGTCCGCGTGCTTGTTTCGCGGTCGGATGTGCTCGAAGATCAGGATGGTCTCGGTGGCGGCCACGGCCGGGTCGGCACTGAGATTCTCGACGACGAAGTCGCGCAGAGTGGCGGTGTCGACGGTCGCCACATGCACCAGGAAGTCGTCCGCACCGGCAATGAAGTAGATGTTCAGCGTCTCCTTCCGTGAGGCGATCTTCGATCCGAATTCGCTGATGCGGCGTCGAGCATCAGCTTGCAGCCGCACCGAGATCATGGCCTGGATGCCCTGGCCGAGAGCCTCGGGGTCGATGTCGGCGTGAAAGCCGCGGATGACGCCACGTTCGACGAGGGCGCGAACCCGGGCCAGTGCGGTGGACGGAGCGATACCGGCCGCCGCGGCGAGCGCGTTGTTGGGTGTGCGGGCGTCGCGGCGGAGCTCGTCGAGCAGGATGTGGTCGATTCGGTCCAGGGGGACCGGCCGAACATCGTTCGGCTGCGCACCCTCTTCGACCCCCTCGAATGAACTATTGCGTGCCATTTCTCGACTGTACAGAATTATGTTCACTTCCGTTGCGTCGATTTCGTAGATAATTCATAGTTGGCCTACACGGATGGAGCCTCGGCTTCACGTCACCCACCACCGAGGAGGCCGCCATGAAGATCGGAATTCCACGCGAGATCAAGAACCACGAATACCGGGTGGCCATCACCCCGGCGGGCGTGCACGAACTGGTCTCGCGAGGACACGAAGTGATCGTCGAAACCGAGGCAGGGGCCGGATCGTCGTTCACCGACACCGACTACAAGGCCGCAGGTGCGCAGATCCTCACCGATGTCGACGAGGTCTGGGAGACGGCCGACCTGCTGCTCAAGGTCAAAGAGCCCATCGCCGAGGAGTATTCACGCTTGCGCAAGGGGCAGGTGCTGTTCACCTACCTGCATCTCGCCGCATCCAAGGAATGCACCGACGCGCTCCTGGGGTCGGGTACCACAGCCATCGCCTACGAAACCGTCACTGCGGCAGACGGTTCCCTGCCGTTGCTCGCACCGATGAGTGAGGTTGCCGGACGCCTCGCGCCCCAGGCCGGTGCCTACCACCTGATGTCGAGCGAAGGCGGACGTGGAGTTCTCATGGGCGGAGTTCCCGGAGTGCGGCCCGCCAACGTCGTCGTCATCGGAGCCGGCGTTTCCGGAAAGAACGCCACTGCAATCGCTTTCGGCATGCACGCCGACGTCACCGTGCTCGATCTCGATGTGAAGGCGCTCCGCGCCATCGACGATCAGTACCGCGGGGCCGTCAAGACGCTGGTGTCGAACGCCTACGAACTCGAACAGGCCGTTCTTGCAGCAGATCTCGTCATCGGTGCCGTACTGGTGCCCGGCGCGAAAGCACCGAAGCTCGTGTCCAACAGCCTGGTCCAGCGCATGAAGCCGGGTTCGGTTCTGGTCGACATCGCCATCGATCAGGGTGGCTGCTTCGAGGACTCGCACGCAACCACCCACGCCGATCCCACGTACAAGGTGCACGAGTCGGTGTTCTACTGCGTCGCCAACATGCCCGGTGCCGTACCGCGCACCTCCACCTACGCGCTCACCAACGCCACCCTGCCGTACGTCGTCGCCCTCGCCGAGAAGGGTTGGGAAGCTGCATGCGAGGCGGACCCGGGGCTGAAGGCGGGACTGAGCACGCACAACGGCGCCCTGCTCTCGGAAACCGTCGCGGCCGCTTTCGCCTGAGGAGCGGCTGCGCCGCACGTGCACGGAAATTCGTAGCCCACTACGAACTTCTGCTCACATGGGGCGAAGCCGCTCTACGCACTGTGGCGGCCGGAGCGCCGGGTCTTGCGGGTAGGTACCGCGGCCCGGCGCTCTGCTCGGTTCGAGGTTCCTGCGACGGTGATCGGCCGCGCCAACAGCACAGCGATCGCCGTGGTCAGCGGAACCGACAACGCCAGCGCCACACCGCCCACCGCGGACCGAACGATCTCGATGGCCACCGAATCGCCGGTGAGTACGTCCTGGATGGACCGGTCGGCGACGCTGAAGAGCAGCAGCAGCGGCAGCGCG
The DNA here is from genome assembly GCF_002258235.1 of Rhodococcus sp. 06-470-2. Taxonomy (NCBI): domain Bacteria; kingdom Bacillati; phylum Actinomycetota; class Actinomycetes; order Mycobacteriales; family Nocardiaceae; genus Rhodococcus; species Rhodococcus sp. 06-470-2. The sequence continues at coordinate 437,559 of NZ_NOYB01000010.1, forward strand.
CCACCGGCATAGGCGAGCACGAGCGTGTAGACCGTGCTGGCGATGTGGTCACGCCCCACCCGCATCGTGGCGGTGAAGATCTCGCGCCGCGACGCCGTCTCGTCCACCGAGGCGAGCTCGAAGGCGGCCGAGGCCTGCGTGATCGTCACGTCGTTGAGCACTCCGAGCGAGCCGATGATGAAGCCGGCCAACAGCAGGCCGGTGACGCTGACGTTGCCGATGTACGTCTGTACGGCGGTGTTCTGTTCCTCGGACAACCCGGTCAGGTGGGTCATACGGATGGCGACGTAGGACAGCACCGCCGCCACCGCCATGGAGGTCAGAGTGCCCAGCAGCGCCGAGCTGGTGCGCAGATTCACCCCGTGCGCCAGATACAGCACGGCGTAGAGGATCACCGCCCCGGCGACGAGGGCGACCGGAATGGCGGGTGCACCGTCGAGCAGGGCGGGCAGCATGAACACCACCAGCACGGCGAACGCGATGAGCAGCCCGACCAGTGCACGGAATCCCCGCCAGCGCGCGACGACGCAGATGACCACGGCGAACACGCCGACGATCAGCGCCAGCGGCAGTCCGCGGGAGTAGTCGTTGAAGGAGTAGCGGACTCCACCGGCGGGGTCGGTCTGCACGACCAGCCGGATGTCCTCACCGGCGCTCAGGCTCGGTTGGCCGGGCCCGGGCGCGATCTCGAGTACCGTGCGCTTGCCTGCGTCGGCACCGGTGGTGATGTCGACGATGCTGCGCTGACATTCGTACGAGTCGTTGACCGCAGGCGTCGGGTCGCCGGTGAACGCCCGGCCTGCGTCGGGACTTCCGCACGGCCCGATGCTCTGCGAGGTGATGGTGCCTGCCTCGGTGGACACCGCGCCACCGCCTGCGGTCTGGAACGGCAGCGGGATGTCGATGCTCTGCTGGCTGGGCCACAGAGCGACGGCCCCGCCGATCACGGCGATGGCTATGGCGACCAGCAGTCCGACGACCACCTTGGCCGCCACCGGTCCCAACGGCACCGGTGAGTCGCTGTGGCCGTGACCATGACCCACATGAGATCCGAGGCTCGGTTTACTGCCGTCGGAAGGACTGCCGTGTGATTCCACGGTGTCAGGCTAGTGGCCGATGCGAGGAGCTCGGTGGCGGGGAGCAGGGGGGGCGTCCCCCGCCACCACCTGACCGACCCGGGGGGGGAGGGGTACGACCAGGGCTCGCGGGCACCGAAGTGCCGTCCGCCAATGTACAGATCATTCGTCGTTCAGGCGGGATCGCCCCGATGTTTTGTGCATCACTTTCAACTACTTTTCGGTAACTTCGTGTCTCACTGCTTGTACGACGCGAGGAAATTGCCGAACCTCTCGATTGCCACGGCCAGATCTCGTGCCCACGGCAGCGTGACGATGCGCACGTGATCGTGGCCGGGCCAGTTGAATCCGGTGCCCTGAACCACCAGGATCTTCTCCTGCAGCAGCAGATCCTGGACGAGCTTCTCGTCGTCGTAGATCTCGTGGACTTCGGGATCGAGTCGCGGGAACGCATAGAGTGCACCCCGCGGTTTGACGCACGAGACGCCGTGGATCGCGTTGAGCTTCTCCCACGCGACGTCGCGCTGCTCGAGCAGTCGGCCGCCGGGCAGGATCAGATCCTCGATACTCTGATATCCGCCGAGTGCGACCTGAATGGCATGTTGCGCAGGCACATTGGGGCACAGTCGCGTCGACGCGAGGAGGTCGATGCCCTCGATGAAACCTGCGGCGTGGGCCTTCGGTCCGGTGATCGCCAGCCATCCGGCGCGGTACCCGGCCACCCGATACGCCTTGGACAGGCCGTTGTACGTCAGGCACAGCAGGTCGGGAGCCAGGCTCGCCAGCGAGGTGTGCTCTGCGTCGTCGTAGAGGATCCGGTCGTAGATCTCGTCGGCGAGCAACAGCAGCTGGTGCTTGCGCGCCAGATCGACGATGCCTTGCAGTACCTCTTTCGAGTACACCGCGCCGGTCGGATTGTTCGGGTTGATCACCAGCAGTGCGACGGTCTTCGGGGTGATCTTGGACTCGATGTCCGCCAGATCGGGATTCCACCCGTTCTCCTCGTCGCACATGTAGTGCACGGCCTTGCCACCGGACAGCGTCGTCATCGCCGTCCACAGCGGATAGTCCGGGGCCGGGATCAAGACCTCGTCACCGTCGTCGAGCAACGCCTGCATCGTCATCGTGATGAGCTCGGAGACTCCGTTGCCCAGATAGATGTCGTCGACGTCGAGCTCGGGGAAACCCGGTTCGAGCTCGTAGCGCGTCACGATGGCCCGTCGCGCCGACAGAATGCCCTTGGACTCCGAGTACCCCTGGGCCACCGGCAGCGCCGCGATCATGTCCCGAACGATCACGTCGGGGGCCTCGAATCCGAACGGTGCCGGATTGCCGATGTTGAGCTTGAGGATGCGATGCCCCTCGGCCTCGAGCCGGGCGGCATGGGCGTGTACCGGTCCGCGGATCTCGTACAGCACGTTCTGCAGCTTGGTCGATTGCTGCAACGTGCGATAACGCGGCTGGGAGTGGATCTGCGGAGTGGTCACCCGTCACATCGTGCCAGGTGGGCGGTATCGGTTTCCACGAGGTTGTTTCGCGCGGGGTTGTTCGAGCGCGTTGTCGGTGCCGGGTGGAACAATCTCGTTCCATGTGCGGACGGTATGCCAGTACCCGGAGTGACAGCGACCTGCAGGCGGTGTTCGACATCGCCGAGACCGTCGGTGCGGAGGTGCCACCGTCGTACAACGTGGCCCCCACACAGACGGTGCGGACAGTGCTCGAACGGTCGCCGAAGGACGAACCCGAGGCCGACGCCGTGCGGCAACTGCGGTCGGTGCGGTGGGGCCTGATTCCGTCGTGGGCGAAGGACGCGAAAATCGGTTCCCGACTGATCAACGCCAGATCCGAGACCATCACCGAGAAGCCGTCGTTCAAGAAGGCGGCAAGCCGTCGACGATGCATCGTCCCTGCCGACGGGTACTACGAGTGGGAGAAGCGCGACGGCGCGAAGGTGCCGTACTTCTTGCACCAGGACGGCGTGCTCGCGATGGCCGGGTTGTACGAGCTGTGGCGAGACCCCACCAAGGCCGAGGACGACGAAGCACGTTGGGTCTGGTCGGTCACCGTGCTCACCTCGCCTGCCGCCGATGCGCTCGGCCACATCCACGATCGCTCGCCCGTCGTGCTCCCGCCGGATCTGCGCGCGAGTTGGCTCGACCCTGCGGTGACGGACCTCGGTGACGTGCGAGACCTGTTGGCCGCGATCCCGGAACCACGGCTCGAGCCCTACGAGGTGAGTACCGCGGTGAACAGCGTGAAGAACAACAGCCCGGAGCTCTTGACGCCGGTGTAGGGGTGGCTCAGGCGAGTCGCAACCGGCAGATGTCGGCGATCGCGGCCCGTTCGTCCGGCGTCAGCTCCTCGGCGACCGGCGAATCCAGTATGCGACGCAGTCGCTGGAAGTAGGTACGCGCGTCGACGCCGAATGCCACGTAGATGTCCTCGTCGCTGCCACCGCCGTACCCACGCCAGGTTCGGCCGAATGTCAGAATCTCGTGGTCCACCGAATGGGTAGTGGTCCGGCGCATGGTGTTCCCCCTCGTATTACTTGCCTCCCATCATCCGGGTCACGGTTGAAGAGCCGGTGAACACTGCGTTACGTGCGCGTCAGTTCACTAGGGTGGTCGGGGTGACCGCACTCGCCTTCGGATCCTGGCCCTCACCCATCACCGCAGCAGATCTGTCCTCGGCGGGCCACCCCGTCGAGGGTGGTTGCTTCGTAGGCAGCGAGATCTGGTGGTCGGAACTGCGGCCCGCCGAGCAGGGCAGGACGGCCATCTGCCGCTATGTCGACGGCGAAGTGCAGCCCATTCTGCCCGCACCGTTCAACGCCCGCACCCGCGTCCACGAATACGGCGGGGGAGCCTGGACCGCGACGGCAGACGGAGACCTGGTGTTCGCCGAGTTCTCCGATCAACGCGTCTACCGACTCACCCCAGGCGGGGCACCGGTACCGCTGACTCCGAAACCTGCTGTGGCGTCGGCCATCCGGTACGGCGATCTCTCGGTGGTCGGCACCGACGTGATCGCAGTTCGTGAGATGCACGACGCAGGCGCGGTGTCGCGAGACATCGTGGCCATCGATCTCGGCGGCGGTGGGGTGCGTTCGCTGGTGGCGGGCTCGGACTTCCTTGCGTTCCCGAGACTCTCGCCCGACGGCACCCGAATTGCCTGGATCGCCTGGAACCATCCGCAGATGCCCTGGGACGGAACAGAATTGCGCGTGGCTTCGCTGGCCGATCCGTCGTCCTGGACGGTGCTGCTCGGTTCGACCGAGGAATCGGTGATGCAGCCGGAATGGATCGACGACGAATCGCTGTACGTCATCAGCGATCGAAGTGGTTGGTGGAACCTGTATTCGGTCACGCTCGACGGTTCGGTGACTCCGCTGGTGACGCTCGACGCCGACTTCGGGGCTCCGCTGTGGCGGTTGGGGTCGATCTGGTATTCGGTGCTGGACGACGGGAAGCTGCTCACCGTGCGCACCGTCGGCACCGACACGTTGGCGGTGCTCGATCCTGCCTCCGGGGCACTGGAGGACATCACGCTCGACGGTGTGACCTCGGTGGGGCTCGGTGGGCGCGCCGGGTCGACGGTGCTCCTCAAGTGCAGTGGAGCCAGGGTGGCAGCGGGGTTGTTCGCCCTCGACCTGGAATCCGGCGACCTGACCTCGGTACGTTCGGGTTTCGAATCCGTACCCGACAGCGCATACCTGCCCGAGGGACGTCAGGTGACATTCCAGGGGCCAAACCGTGAGGTGCACGCCATCACCTACGCGCCGCGCAACCCGTCGTACGAGGGCTTGGACGGTGAACTGCCGCCGTACGTCGCGTTCGTTCACGGCGGCCCGACAGCGCACGTCGCCCCTGCTCTGAACCCGTTGTTCGCCTACTTCACCAGCCGCGGCATCGGCGTCGTCGATGTGAACTACGGCGGGTCGAGTGGATACGGCCGCGAATACCGCAACCGGCTGCGCGGGCAGTGGGGAGTGGTCGACGTCGAAGACACCATCGCCGCGGTGCAGGGGCTAGCCGACAGCGGGCTCGCAGACCCACTCCGGTTGGCCATCGAAGGCGGGTCCGCAGGTGGTTGGACGGTGTTGGCCGCGCTGACATCTTCCGACGTGTTCGCCTGCGGTGCATCGTACTTCGGCGTCGCCGAGCTGGAGTTGTTCGTCGCCGAGACCCACGACTTCGAGTCCCGCTACATCGACGGGCTCATCGGACCTCTGCCCGAGGCAATCGACCTGTACCGCACCCGCGCGCCGGTCAACAACGTCGACGGACTGTCCTGCCCGGTGCTGTTGTTGCAGGGGCTCGACGATCCGATCGTGCCGCCGTCGCAGGCCGAGCGGTTCCGAGATGCCATGGTGAAGAAGGGAATTCCGCACGCCTACCTGGCCTATGCGGGCGAGTCGCACGGATTCCGCAAACTGGAAACGCAGGTGAACGCGCGGGAATCAGAACTGTCCTTCTACGGCCAGGTGATGGGCTTCACTCCGCCCGGAATCCCGGAGCTGCAGTTGTGGCGTCCCGCTAGCTGAGTGGTGGGTGCGCGCGCTTCGCTTCCAGAAATTCGAGGAGCGCGCTGGGGATGGCGCAGTACTTGCTGTTGCCCTCGGACAACCTGCTGCCCACCTCGAACGCTGCCTTGGACGGGCCGTCGTTCTCGAGGATGAGGGCACAGAGGCGCTCGTCGGTGCGGCCGGACTCGCAGCACTGCTCGACGTGCGCTCGGTCGTCGGGGGTCAACGCCGTCCACCACTCGTCGTAGCGGCGAAAGAGCTTGTCCGCGTCGTCGGTCATGCCTGCTCCCTACTTGTCGGTACGCCTTCGGGTCCGACCATACTCACGGTGTCCGATTCGGGCACTTTCGAGGGGGGTGCTCGGCAACCTCACACCGCTTGTGCAGGGTGCGCGCCCGTGTTTCGACGCGACGAGGGGCGAGCGGTCGGTAGAACGGTCGCTCGGTTGCCCAGGTTGCCTCGTGCGGCTCTGTCGGCAGCGTCGCGGATCATCCGATCGACGAGCTCGGGGTGATCGAGATCCGACCAGGCGATGCGCACCACCTGGCGGCCGGTTGCGCGAATGCGATCCTCGCGACGCTTCTCGTCCCACAACACATCGGCCGCAGACTTCCCTTCGGGCACGTAGCGTCCGTACTTCACCTTGCCGTCGAATTCGACAACGGTCTCGAGGTCGGGCAGATCGAAATCCACGCGCCCGACGAAACCGCGGGAGTCCGTGATCGGCACCTGCAGCTGCGGTGTGTAGCCCAGCTGATGCAGCACTACTCGGGCACGTGACTCCCCGACACTCTCGGACCGGCCGTCCATGAATTCCGCGACTCGACGCGCCATCCGGTTGCCTGGATGGTTCGGACATGAATCTAGCGCTGCAACAACATCTTCGGAGGTGAGCCCGCGGTTTCTCGCAGCGAAGTCCGCGATGCAGACGGCCGTCTCGAACGGAAGCGTGCGAGCACAATCGGCAACCGTGCGCGCCGGACCGGTGACACGCACGCCGCCGAGGTCGACGATCTCTTCGTCGGTGTACGGCGAGGTGTGCACTGCTCGAACGGCACTGCTACGACCGCCGCCCCGGGCACGATTGCGGGTGATGTGCACCCGGCTCAGGTCAGCATTCCACACGTCGAGACCATGGAATATCGCTGCGCTCACATGGCTGACCACGGCATCGGGAGCGATGGTCGCGTCGAACACCGCCTCGGCGATGACCCGATGCTTGTCTTCCCTGGGCAGTGCGTCGAATTCGTCTCTGCTGACGAACCGTCCTGGACGGAGTCGACGCCACGCTCGCGTTCGGCAGTAGCGCTGCAACTCTGCGTCGGAAATGCCACGGGAGAGTGCGTCGGATCGCGAGACGATGCGGGTCATGAACGAATGCTCTCGGGCGCAATCGCTTTCGACAACCCCCACTCGGCAGATTGTGGATAACCGGTGTGCCTGTGGATAACTCGTAGAAGTGGACCTCACACCCTTACTGACGACTGCGCGCCCCTGCTCTGAGGTGAGCAAGGGCGCGCAGTCGGTGAAAAGGGTGTGAAGTTACTTCCGGCGACCCGGAACCTTTGCCCCCGGAGCGAATCCGAGTCCACCGGCCTTCGGCTTGGGCGGAGTGCGATCGTCGGATTCACCCGCAGCGTCCGACGCCTCCGCCTTCGGTGCCTCTGCTGCCGGTGCCTCGGACTTCGGGGCCTCGGGTGCAGCGGCTTCCTCGGTCGGCTCGGCCTTCTCGGGCTCTGCAGTCTCCGGCTCGGCGGGTGTCGCTGCGGCCGCACCGGGCGTGCGTGCGCCCGGTTTCTTGAATCCGGATTTCACGGCCAGGCCCTTGGGCTGGATGGTCGGCTTGGATTCGGTTGCGGCCTCGGTGGCGGATGCCTCTGACGCTTTCGCCTCGGCAGTAGGAGCCTGGGCAGCAGGAGCCGCTGCAGTAGGAGCCTCGGACTCGGGAGCCTCAGCAGCAGGAGCTTCGGCAGCAGGCTTACCCGGTGCCTTGGCGCCCGGCTTCTTGAATCCGGACTTCACGGCCAGGCCCTTGGGCTGGACGGTCGGCTTGGATTCGGTTGAAGCCTCGGTGGCGGGTGCCTCCGACGCCGTGGCCTCGGCAGTAGGGGCTTCGGCGGGCTTACCCGGTGCCTTGGCACCCGGCTTCTTGAAGCCCGACTTCACGGCCAGACCCTTGGGCTTGACCGACGGAGTCGACTCCGAGGTCTCTGCGGTGGCAGGTGCTTCGGCCGCCGCGGGAGTCTCGGCAGGTGCAGGTGCAGCCGCCTTCGCGCCGGGTGCCTTGCCCTTCATCTGCAGGCCCTTGCCGCCGGGTGCCTTGCCGCCGGCCATGCCGAGACCCTTGGGCTTGGCGGCGGGTTCTGCGTCGGCGCTGTCGGCCGGTGCAGCGGAACCGGGTGCCTTGGCTCCCGGAGCCTTGGCCAGACCCTTCATCTTCAGTCCGCCGGCCTTGGGAGCCGGAGCTGCCGGAGCGGACTTCGCCTCGGCCGGTTCCTCGACGGGTGCGATCCGCTCGGCCTCTTCGACCTCGGCGGCATTCTCCGTTGCCAGCTCCTCCTGAGGAGTGCGCTCGCGGGGGATGACCTTGATGTTCTCGGCCAGCACCGAGGACTCGACGCGGGTGATCGACTCGAGCATCAACTGTGCGACGTCGACGACCTCGACGCCCTCGTGTGCGCCGCCTTCCTGACGTGCGGTGACACCGTCGGTGAGCATGACGCGGCAGAACGGGCAACCCGTGGCGATCTTCTTGGGGTTGGTCGCCAGTGCCTCGTCGACCCGGTCGATGTTGATGCGCTTGCCGATGTTCTCTTCCATCCACATGCGTGCGCCACCGGCACCACAGCACATGGACCGCTCACCGTGACGCGGCATCTCCTTGAGGTTGGAGCCCGACGCCGCCATGAGCTCACGCGGGGCGTCGTACACCTTGTTGTGACGGCCCAGGTAGCACGGGTCGTGGTAGGTGATGTCCTGGCTGACCGAGGCCACCGGGATCAGCTTCTTCTGCCGCACGAGTCGGTTGAGCAGCTGGGTGTGGTGGACCACCTCGTAGTCGCCGCCGACCTGCGGGTACTCGTTGCCGAGTGCGTTGAAGCAGTGGGCGCAGGTGACGACGATCTTGCGCTTGTTCTGCTCGACACCCTCGAAGACGTTGTTCAGCGTCTCGATGTTCTGCATGGCGAGCTGCTGGAACAGGAATTCGTTGCCTGCGCGGCGAGCGGAGTCACCGGTGCAGGTCTCGTCGGCACCGAGCACCAGGAACTTCACGCCTGCAGTGGCGAGCAGCTCGGCGACGGCCTTGGTGGTCTTCTTGGCGCGGTCCTCGTAGGCACCGGCGCAGCCGACCCAGAAGAGGTACTCGTAGTCCTGGAACGAATCGGCGTCCTGGCCGAAGACCGGGATGTCGAAGTCCATCTCGTTGATCCAGTTGAGCCGGTCCTTGGAGTTCTGGCCCCACGGGTTGCCCTTGTTCTCCAGGTTCTTGAACAGACCTGCGAGCTCGGACGGGAACTCCGATTCGATCAGCACCTGGTAGCGGCGCATGTCGATGATGTGGTCGACGTGCTCGATGTCCACCGGGCACTGCTCGACGCACGCACCGCAGGTGGTGCAGCTCCACAGCACCTCGGGATCGATGATGCCGCCCTCGATGGCGTCGGCGACGAGCTTGCGATCGGCTTCGTCACGAGCGTTCTGCGGGATGGCGTCGAGCGCCTTCTGATCGACGTTGCCCTCGGCGTCGACGAGTCCGACCTCGTCGCCCGCCATGTCCTTCTTGCCGCCGGCCAGCAGGTACGGGGCCTTGGCGTGGCTGTGGTCGCGCAGCGACATGATCAGCAGCTTGGGGGAGAGGGGCTTGCCGGTGTTCCAGGCGGGGCACTGCGACTGGCAGCGGCCGCACTCGGTGCACGTGGTGAAGTCGAGCCAGCCCTTCCAGCTGAAGTCCTCGATCTTGCCTGCGCCGAACGCGTCGACGTCGGGGTCGGCCTCTTCCATCTCGAGGACCTTGCCGCCGGACATCATCGGCTTGGCCGGTCCGAGTGCGACGGTGCCGTCGTCCATGCGCTTGAAGTAGATGTTGGGGAACGCGGTGAAGCGGTGCCACGCGATACCCCAGTTGATGCGCGAGCCGACGATGTAGAGCCAGATCATGCCGGACATCAGCTTGATGAACGCGAACACCGAGACCATGTTCGAGTTGGCCGGCAGGAGCTCGGCCAGGCGCATCGTGAAGAAGTCGGTGTACGGGTTCGAGTGTCCGTAGGTGGCGATCTTGCCCGCCTTGACGAACACCATGCCCAGGCCCTCGATGAGCACGACGGCCTCGACGAAGTAGGCGGCCTTGAACCCGGAGCCGGCGAAGCGCGACTGGCGCTCGGGCTTACGCGGGTGGTTGAGCTGGCGAATGATGATCAGCGTGGTGATGCCGATGACGGTGCCGAGTCCGAGCAGCTCGTCGATGAGGTGGTAGGCCGCGGTGTCACCGACGATGGGCCAGTGGAACTCGGGGTTGAACGTCTGGCCGTAGGCCTCGAACCAGACGATGGCACCGAGCATGAAGCCGATCATGACCAGCCAGTGCGCCCAGCCGACGGTGCGGAACTTGACCATCTTGGTGTGAGCCAGGAACTCGACGACCATCTGCTTGAAGCGAGGGACTATCGGTCGCCAGCGGTCGGGTGCCGGCTGGCCCAGTCGCACGATGTTGAACATCCGCAGGCCCCCGCGAATGAAGACGTACCAACACACGAGGCTGAGCAGAGCACCGACTGTGCCCAACGTGATCGTCAGGGCGTTCATGTCGCGGCCTTTCGCTAAAGGTGGCAGCTGGAGGGCTACCGCGGGTTCAGCCCGTCGAGCTGGATTCCGGTCTATGTTACTCGTCAGTAGTAATTCCGCTGTACTGATGGGTAACTTAGCATCGCCGGGTGAAGCGATGCTGGTTGGTGCGCAAATGAGGCCGTCCGACGGGTGGGCTGAACTCGTCAGTAGGTTGTCTCGCAGATCACCGTATGCGTAGGCCGTCGAGGTGTTCTCGCAAAGGCAGTCCTTACTTGGCGGGGAGTCGTCGTATCGGTATCCGGCGGAAACCGACGCCGAGTACTGGTTGCGCTCCAGTGTCGGGGGCTGCGTCAGATTGCAGCGACTTCGATGGAGTTCACGTATGTCGATGCTGCGCAGGCGGCCAATCCGACTGTGACAGTGAACAAGTGGTGGAGGTCGGGGCGGTTTCAGAAGAACAACGATCGGTCCGATTTGTACGCTACAATTTCGTGCGCACCACAAGTCTCAGACGCGTCATCGGGGTGACTTTGCGTTTGACGGTTGCCTAGCGGAACTGCCAAGCACCCACTGCACAGAAACGGAACTGAACTCCACATGAAACTTCGCAAACTGGCCGTCACATCGGCCCTCGTCGCAGTCGCGATGGGCCTGGCCAGCGGAACCGCGTACGCGCAGCCCGCCGAGGAAACAGCCCCCGGTGACACCAACTACACCGTCGACCTCGAAGATCGCACGATCGTCACCACCATCGATGCAGGCGTCTTCAAGGTCGCCGACGACGGCAAGACGGTCGACGTCCTCGACGCCGCCGACAACACCCTCGTGACGCTTCCGCTCTCGTTCAACCTCGGCGGACTCAACTTCCCCTACGAGCAGAACGTCGACGACAACGGCAAGACCCTGCGTCTGGTTCCGAACCTCGACTTCACGAAGGCATCGGCCAACTCGCGCAGCATCGGCGCGACGACCGTCGCCTCGCCCGAGGAGAACCTCAGGGCACAGCAGAACTTCTCGTCGCAGCTCGGTATTGCGACCGCGGTCGGTGGGCTCACCGGCACCATAATCGGAGCTGGCTTGGGGCTCATCGGCATTATCGGCGGCCCCGCAGTCATCCCGGCCGTCGTGACCGGTGCAGGCATCGGTGGCGTCGTCGGCACGATCGTCGCCGGCGGTCCCACTCTCGTCGTTGCCGGTATCGACTTGATCAACACGTTGAACGCGGCACCGGGCACCACGGTCTGGGCCAAGTAAGCATCTCTTCGCAGAAGCCCGCACTCCTCACGAGGAGTGCGGGCTTCTCGTTTTCGAATCGTTCAGGCTCCGTGGATGGTGGCGAGCGAGATGGCCTCGACGACGATGGTGTAGGCGTAGCCGAAGAGTGTGAATCCGACGGACAGCAGTTCGGTCATGGAAGGTTCCGCCTCAGCAGTCGAACGGGTGCACTGTTCGAGCGCGACAATGCGCCTCGCAGCGATGGACTCGTCGGATCATACGGAGCGCGGGTGTGTTTGTCCGGGTGGACGCCTACGAGGTGCGGATGGTCAGACCGGGGTTCTCTGCGAGTACGTCGTTGATGGGGGTGGCGAACAGCTCGGGTCGCTGACCCTGCAGCATGCTGACGACGGTCGCGATCTCGCAGGAGGGCTGGTCTCCCACGTTCGACGCATTGGCGATGCCGACGGCGAGGGTGCCGCTGACGACGGGGCCGCCGCTGTCGCCGCGTAGCGCGCAGATCGAGGTGGAGAAACTGCGGTCCAGGACGTTGTCTCCCAGTGCCACCTGCAGGCCGGTGGAAAGAATTGTGCCGCAACTGAATCCGGTTCTGGATCCGGACTTGCAGACCGGTGCGCCGACGATCGGGTCGACCGTGCCGGTGACATGCAGCGGGTCAGCTCCGGGGACTCGCACTGCGTTGCTCTCGAATTCGGCGACGTTTGCGTCGTCGATGTCGATCAAGGCGTAGTCGTTGCGCGACTGGCTCGTTCGGTAGAACGTTCCGAATTTCGAGCCCACGAGACTGCCGTACATCGGGTACGCGCCCGTCAGTGCTGCGGAGCCGGTATCGGTGGTGCTCGGATTGCAGTGGCCTGCAGTGATGTTCACCGATCCGCGCGTCGGGTCGACGGCATTGAATCCGAGGGAGCAACGTTGTCCGAGGCCGGCCGGTGTGCCCGCGAGGAAGCTGTCGCCGCCGAGATACGAACTCGCACGGATCGGGCCTGCCGTCGGTGACGGATCGAAGGGGAGCAGGTCCCACAGCGGCTGGACGGCATCGAACATGGCCTGCGGGATCACGAGGGGCGAGGCATCGATCTCGAAGCCGTTGGCGGACGCGGCATCTGCCACGTCGGCGCGGGTAGGTCCGTCCGCCACCGCGACGACGGGGCGTCCGTCGGCGTCCAGCCACGCGCTCGCGACCCCGTCGGAACCGACCGTATCGGTGAAGTCGGCCAGTCGACGTGCCGCGTCGGCACGATCGAGAAATTGTTGCGGAGTCAGGCCGAGGTCACGGGCCACGGCGTCGGCGAGGGCGGGAGGCAATGGTGGTTCTGCGCTCGCGGTCGGTGCGAACACCGCCATCGTCGCCAGAATCGGAACCGCGACGAACGACAGCCGGAAAGCTCGGCGACGCATAGAAACCTCTCCCCCGGGCATCTGGTGATGTGATGCCGTTCACCCTGGAGTACGACTATAGGCGGTGGAGGGCTCCCGAAGTACCCGACTCAGTCGGTTCGCAGCGTGGCTCCCGTTGCGCGCGTGACCTGATCGATGGGAATGCCCAGGCTGGCGGTGCCGCCGTACTGTGCCAGCGCGAGGTTCGCCTCGTTGCAGTCGGGTGCGCCGCCGCTGTTGGATCCGCTGGTGATTCCGAGGGCGAGTGTCCCGGTCACGATGGCGCCACCGCTGTCGCCTGCGAGAGTGCATGCGGTGCTGGCGAATCCGCGTACGGTGCGGGACGTGCCGTCCTCCATGTAGAGCTGCGTCTCGACGCGATCGGCCGCAACCACTCCACAGGTGAACGACGACGACTGCCCGGACTTGCAGACCGGTGCGCCGATGACCGGTGATGCTGTTCCGGTGACGGTGACGGTGCTGCCGTTCGCGCCACGGACGGTGGGGCGGTCGAGTCCGGACGCGATGCCGGTGTCGTTCAACGCGATGACCGACCAGTCGAGGCCGTCCTCCGCCCCCAGACTCGACCGATCGAACGACCCGATCTGCGTGCTGCGTGCGATATCGGCCGGGTCGGGAAGATAGACCGGTGCGCCGCCGGATCCGGTGGCCTTGTCGGGATTGCAGTGGCCTGCGCTGAGATTGACGGCGGCACCGGAGGGGTCGACGGCGTTGAAGCCGAACGAGCAGATGCTGATGTCGGTGGCCGGAGCGTCGGCTATGGGTCCGGAGGTGGTGACGTAGGTGTCGCCGCCCATCGGAGTCGGGTCGACCGGCTTGTTTCCGCCGGGAGAGAGAATGACCTTGATGTTCGCCAGCAGTGTCGGCAGATTCAGTGCGCTGCCGATCGGGCTGTTCACCAGGTCGATGACGATCTGATTGTCGATGAAGTCGATGGCGGTTCCGTTGATCTGCTCCGAGATCTCGCGGGGGAGGCCCGCGATCCAACTGTTGAGATCGGCCAGCGACTTCTCGAGTCCGTCTGCCGACACGGGCGACTGCGCGGTGGCGTATCCGTCCTTGGCGACGGCCTGCGCGGCAGCAGGCGAGGTGACGGCGACGACGGCATTGCCGTCGGGCCCGATCCAGGCACCGGCGAAGTCGGCGGGACGGCTGGCCCGGAAGTCCGATGCGTATGCGGACAGTTCCTGCGCGCGAGCAGCACGATCGAGGTACTCCTGCGGGGAGATCTTCAGATCTCGCTGCACGGCCTCGACGAGCTCGCGGGGAAGCTGATCGGCGGGTGACTGGACGACGGGGTCCGCTGCTGCCGTCCCGGAGAACGAAGCGAGAAGAACGAAAGCCGTCGAACACAGCACTGCGGCACGCAGCGCCCCGGTGTTACGCATGAAATCCCTTCATCGGGTGCTTGGCATCAGCGACCCACCCTAGGGCATCGGGCGCAGAATCAGTGTTCGTGCAGGTCAGGGGTTGGGGACCGGGTCGGTCGTGGTCGTTACCGGAGTCGAGGTCGTGGTGGTGGTCGTAGTCGTGGTGGTGACCGGGGTTGTCGTCACCGGAGTCGTGGTGACCACCGGTGTCGTGGTGGGGACCACCCTCGTCGGCGCGGGCACCGGCGCAGGCGGCGGGGCAGGCTGGGGAGCAGGCGCGGGCGGGACGTACGGCTCGTACGTCGGCTCGTCGATCACTTCCGGAACGACGACGGGCTCGACGGGGCTCGCGGTGGTGGTCGACGGCGTGCGAGTCGAGGTGACGATCGGCGAGCCGGCATCGGTGACGGTCGGAGGCGTCGCGGCGGGGCCGGAGCCGAACACTCCGCTCACTGCCGCGATGGCGAGCACGATGACCACGCCTGCCGCTGCGCCGGCCACGATGGTGGCGATCGTTCGGGAGCGCTCGCTGCGTTCCTTCTTCGCCCCTGCCGATGCGTCGACAACCGGGGTGGCGGGAACGTAACCGGTTGTCGCGGCTTTCTCGTCGACCGGAACGATCGGCTCGGATCGAAATTCCGAATGGTCGAACACCGGAGCGACCGCGGGAATGGCCTCGGAGAAGGCGAGCGACGGTTCCGGCGCGACGACCGGGATGGCGTCGGTGTCGAGGGACTCCGTGCCGTCGTTACGGGTGACGATCGGCGCGGCACCGGTCACCAGGGAGTTGCCGTCGACGTCCTCGACCTCGGCGAGTATCAGTGCGCCGCGGGTCGCCGCGAGCGGCTCGACGAGGACTCGGCCCGACGAGCGTTCACCGAGGTGCGTCGCGACCGACGGGAGTGCGGCGCTGGCACCGGTGAGTATCACGGTGCCGGTCCCCGGTACGTCGAGCCGGTGTAGCAACGGCGCGACGAGGTCCGCGAACTCGGCTCGTGTCACCGTCGTGGACTGCGAGACACCGGGAAGTTCGACGGAGATCGTGGCGGTCTCGGCGGTGCTCAGGGTCTGCTTGGCCGCCTCGCACGAGGCGACGACGCCGGCAAGGGCAGCCAGCACTGCCGCGTCGGACAGGTCGATGTGCTCGCGATCGGTCACCACGTGATCGAAGAGTGCGTCGGTGAAGGCGTCTCCGCCGACGCCGGAGACACGGACGGTCCCACCTCCGGGATAGGTGGAGATGTCGGTGCCGGTGGCTCCGATGTCGACCACCGTGACCGCAGCCGAAGAGCTCGGCTGCGCGAACGCGCTCGAGGCTTTGGCGTCGGGCACCAGGGCAACGTCGGCGAGGCCGGTGTGATCGAGGGCGTCGCGCAGCAGGGCGACGGCGGCCCGGGTCCACCGCATCGGGTACGTCATGGTCGTGACGGGCATGTCGCCGACCACGCCGTCCTTCGCCGACACCATCGTCACGAGGCAATTGGCGGCGTTGGCCATCAGGTCCTCGGCGCGGTAGGCGTCGGCGTCGGGCTCGAGATCCTCCTGCTGACCGACCAGATCGACGAACCGGGTGAACGGGGCCGTGTCGGCCGATTCACCGAGGTGGGCGCGGCCGTCCTCGTCGAAGCGCAGGGTCGTCGGCAGGACGACGATCGTCGGTTCGTCCTCCACCGATGCGCGGTAGGCCGCGACGGACCTGGTGTTGCCCACGGTGATTCCGAGGTGACCGGTACCGCTCATCGAGTGTCCCCTGTCGATCGGTTGTTCGGCTCCCGGTCGGAGGGTGTGCCGCCGCGGGCCGCCGGAACCTGCTCGGATGCAGTCTGCTCGGTGTCCTGGCCGGATTCGGGAGTCTCGGTGGGCGGGTCGGTCGGCTCCTCGACCGGCAGTTCCGGCTCGACCGGTTCGACGAAGATCGGAGGCTTTTCGGGGGTGGTGTCCTCGGGTGCCTCGTTCGCCGGGCGTGTCGAGATCTCGGTCTCGGTCGGCTCGCTCCGCGGGAGGTCGGAGGTTCCGGTCGGAGTCGTCTCCTCCGCAAACGTGGTGGTCGCGGGCAGCGGAACGACGGGAGCGATTTCGGCGGCAGGCTCGAGAACGACGGTGGGGAAGTCGATCGGGCCACCCGACCCGGAGCCGATCGAGGATGTCGGCGGCACCACCTGGGCATTGTCGATGGTGGGGACCGCGGTATCGGTGGACGTACCGAGTTGCAGCGCGACGAGTGCGGCACCGACGGTCAACGCAGCAGCGAACGCCGCCGCAGCGAAGAGTGGGCGACGGTCGGATCCGGTCGGGGAGATCACCGCGAACCGCTCGGTGACGGCATCGACGGGGAATTGAGCAGCCAGAATCGCAGCACCGCGGGCGGCGGCGACGGCGGAGTCCTTCTTCTGCAGGGTCTGCAGGACCGACGCGTTCCACGCGGCGAGCGCCTCGGCTTCGGGCACCAGCGAGACGTGGGCGAGGCCGTGTGCGTTCATCGCCGAACGCAGAGCGAACACCTGCTCGGCCGTCCAGCGGGCAGGGTAGGTCGCGGCCGCCGCCAGATCACGCGGCTGCAGATCGATCGACGACGCGACCTCGGTGAGAAGGCACAGCAGGGCCATCGACGTCAGCTGCTCGGCAGGCAGAACAGTGCCCTTGCTGCCGCTGACACCCACGCCGTCGGCGAGGGTGTCGAGAAAATGTGTGTAGGCCTCGGACTCGTCGTCGGTCGCATCTCCGAGCGAGACGGTGCCGTCGGGATGAGTGTTGAGCACGGTCTCGTGCAGTGACGCCAGGTGCAGCGAGGGTCCGGGCGCGATCGGATGGGACACGGCGGCGACGGCGCGCTCGTCGCCCAGGTAGAGGCCGACATCCGGTGCGCCGACACTCGCACTGCCGGGCTGCTCGGTCATGGTGCTGCTACCTGTTCTCGACTCGGGGAGTGGTGCTCGGTCGTTATGTCGCTCCCGGTCCCCGCACAGTTACAGGGTCGACGCCCACGCTGGTCGAGGCCCCGTAGCCCATGGCGCGCAGCATCGAGATCAGCTCCGATCGCGACTGGGCACCGAGCCTGCGCCGGATGCGGGCCACATGATGCTCGACGGTCTTCGGGGAGATGTAGAGCCGGCTGCCGACCTCGCGATAGGTGACTCCGAGGACGAGCAGTTCGGCGACCTCGGCCTCGCGTTCGCTCAGCGAGCCCGTCGACTGCGGCGTCGACCGCGGGTTGTCGCGCCCGGTCGAGCTGGGTTGGCGCAACGACCTGGCGATGTGCAGCAGCGACGTCGCCGTCGCAGTATCGGTGACGGTCAGGGCGGCCTCGCTCGCCAGTCGGGCTCCGTCCCATGGCAGCCCGAAGGCGGTGAGGGTGCGCGCGGAGGTCTCCACCTCGGTTGCGTCGGGTCTGCCCTGCAACACCCCGAGCCATGCGCGACCGGCAGCGGCGAGAGCGGCGCTGTACGGGTGAGTCGGAGCGGCAGCGGCCAGGGCCTTGGCGTGCGGCACCAACGCGTCGGGAGTCTGGGCCACGATGGCCGCCTGAACCTGGTACCAGTGCAGCGCCGACGCCCAGACGGGCGGATCGCCGAGCGCTGCGAGCAGATCGGTTGCCTGCGACACCAGATGTTCGACGCGGTCCACCTGGCCGAGTCGTGTTGCGGCCAGTAGCAACTCGCCCAGGGGCAGCAGCGCGAACAGGTCTGTGGAGTACTCGGCGATCACGCTCTGCGCCTGGGTCCATGCCGTGATCAGTGACCCCGAGTCACCGGACCTACGAGCCAGACCCACCCGAATCGCGTGCAGAAACAACTGATTGCGCACGTGCGACACCGGAATCCGCAGTGCCTCGATCGCGGCACCGGCATCGGCGGTCTCTCCCCGCAGCATCGACGCCCAGGCCCCGACGAGGCTCAGCCTGGTGTGCGCCTCGGAACCAGGACGATGTTCGCCGAGTGCCCGCGTCACGATGGAATCCACCCGGGGCAGATCGCCGCAGTGCACCGCGTGCAAGGCCGACACGGCAGCGGCAGTATCCGGTGTGCACGAGCGATCGGATGCATTGCCCGTCAACGTCATTGCCCGCATCAGTGCATTCGCACTCGCACTCGACGCCGCTGCGTTCCGCGAATCGATCGACCCGATCACTCCGGTGACCAGCAGGCTGCCCGACGCGGTACTCGACGTCGGCGCGAGAGCGGACACGGCAGCCATGGAACGGTCGGCGGCGCTGCGATCACCGGCTGCCGCGGCGGACAGGGCAGCCCACACGGCGTCGGGTCCGAGTCGGTCCTCGCCGAGCCAGGCGAACAACTGCGCACTGCGCGAGGACATTCCGCGTTGCGCCGCAATCGACGCCGACACTCGCACCGCGGTCCGCAGATCCGCCGCATCGCACCCCGCGGCGCCGTCGAGAATCGCATCGGCGAATCTCGCCGCCTCGTCCAGATCCCCGGTGGCCGCCGCGACCTCGGACCGTCTCGCAGCCAGCATCATCGAATCGAACCCTGCCTCGACGGCCGCGCCGTACAGGGCACCGGCGGCATCGACGGGAGCCGAATCCGCCTGCTGAACAAGGTAATCGGCGAGCCCGGCATGAACGACGCCGCGCTCCGCCAACGCACGGGCCGCGGTGGCGTCGAGCAGGCGGGATCGGGTGGCGACCTCGGTGATCGACGAGAGCAGGACGCGGCAGCGCCCGTCTCCGATCATCTCGATCAGCGGGGCCTCGGCGGACGGAATCAACGTGCCCGTGGTGTCGAGCATGCCGGAGCTGCAGGCCAGATCGACGATCGACTCGACATCGGTCGCACGCGGAACGACCTGCGCGGCCGATGCCGGGTCGGGCGTGACGCCGAACCGAGCTGCGAGCAGCAGTGCCCGTGTGTCGTCGGTGCTCTCGATCAGCATCCGACGGTGTTGTTCGGCAATCGATTCGGCGACCACGCGAAGCGGAGCCGGATCGGAACGGTCCCCGCCGAGCGCACCGAGGGCCGCGTCGACAGCGGCGAGAACTCCGCCGGTCGCCTTGGCGACGGCAGCGGCGAGCGACGCCGAGATCGGCCGGACGGTTGCTGCAGCCCTGGCCGCGATGGCCACCTTGTCCAGCGGAACCAGTGTCAATCGGTTGGAGCCGGCGGACGCGATCAGCTTCTCGATGCGTGAATCGAAACTGCGCGGCGCGGTGGCGACGATCAGAGTGATATCGGATCGGGTTGCAGCCGCTGCGATCTCGTCGAGACGCTGCTCGGACAGCAGGTGCGCATCATCGACGAGAATCGTGGAGCCGGACGGCGCGTCGGCGATGGTGCCCGCGTACACGTCCGTCGACGCCGCAACCGACTCGAGAACCGCGGATCGGCCGGAGCCGTTCACTCCGACGACGATATGAAATCCGTCGGCGGCGAGTGCATCACGGACGAAACGATCGGCACGCTCGACGCCGACGAGTCCGGAATGGGTGCTGGTCACGTGAATTACTGCGTGAGGCCGTCTATAACATTCGGAACCAGACCCGTTACGGCGTCGACAGTGTTCTCAAGACCATTTGTCACCCGCGGTATGGGATTGCCGACGCTCGGCAACGGTTGAGGAGTGTACTGGGGGACGCTCGGTGCCTGCGGAACCTGCACGGCAGGCGGTTGGTAGTTGGGAACGGTCGGAGCAGCGACGGACGGGACAGTCGGAACCGTGGCCGCGCCGTTGTCGGCTGGGGCTGCAGCAGGCGCTCCCGCGACCGGAGCGCCGGTGGCGGGGTCGATCTGCGTCACCGTGCCGTCGGCGTTGACCACCGTGGTCGGTGCGCTCTCGGATCCGGTTGCGGCGACACCGTTCTCGCCGGTGGCCGCCGTCGTCGTAGCGGCATCCGCCACCGCTGCGGTGGTTCCCGGCGTCTCGGTGCTCGAGATCGACGTTTCCGCGTTCGATTCAGCCGGAGTGGTGTTGTCGGAGGTCAACGCCGTTCCCACCGACAGGCCTCCGCCGGCCAGAAGGGCGAGGACGAGAACGGATCCGGCCACGACGCCGGCCTTCTTGCGACCGGACATCCCTGCGTCGGATTCGACGGCGGTCGGCGTCGGTGCGGGCCTGGGGGTGGGGCGAGGCATCGGCGCGGCTGCCGCAGCGGACGCCACTGCCGTGGTGGGCGCCGCGGCCAAGGCTGCGGCGTCGTCGGAGGAGGTGGCGTCGGCGATGTCGCTGCCGAGAATCGCGGCACCGATTGCGACGGTCAGTTCGGGACGCGGTCCGGCGACCACGGGTGCACGCAGTTCGGACGACATCAGCTCGGCGACCAGTGGTATGGCCGAGCTGCCACCGACGAGGACCACCTGGTCGATGTCGGTGACGTCGAGACCGGCGGCCGTGACGGCGTCGCGTACCACCCCGATCGACCCGAGCAGCGATGCGCGCACCAGTTCTTCGAGCTCGGAGCGCACCAGGCGAACCTCGGTGTGCAGGCCCGGCAGGTCGACCGTCAGAGACGTCGAGGTGTCGTAGGAGAGCTGTTCCTTCGCTTCACCGCAGCGTGCCCGCAGTTCCACCAGCGCGCCGACGGTATCGGGATCGAAGGGATCGAATTCGAAGGACTGGCTGCCCGAGACGGTGTCGAGCACGTACTGCATGATCGCGTGATCGAACTGCGCTCCGCCGTACTCCTGCGAGTGAACCCCCGTGCCGACGGTGCCTGCCTCGGAGCCGGTGCGCATCAGAGTGACGTCGAGTGCGGTCGCACCGAGGTCGTAGACCACGGCCAGGCCATCGGACTGCGTTCCTCGGGTGACTTCGAGCCAGCGCATCGTTGCGACGGACTCCGGGACCAGCGTGACGTCGGTGAGCCCCGCGCGGTCCAGCGCGTCACCGAGAACCTCCGCGGTGTACGCGTTCCAGCGAGTGGGGTGAGTGACGACGACGGTAGGAGCGGACTCGGTTCCGGCGGAGGCCTCGGCGACGAGCGCGCGAGCAGCGGTGGCGTACAGGTCCTCGGCGTGATGGCTGCGGCCGTCGTCGTCGATCAGTTCCACCGGATCGCCGACCCGGTCGGCGAAGCCGCTGATCAGATTCCGAGTGGACCGGTCCCACAGCTCTGCCAGACGCGGAGCTTCGCCCGGGCGGAGGTCGAGTGCCGAACGCTTGACCACCGAGGTGACGGGATCGGTGTCCAGTGCGGCCGCCGCCGTCACCGAACCGATACGTATGCCGAGCCCTGCGTTCATCGTCGTGTCGCCGCCTTCGTCTCGCGCTGCCGTCGGTACTACTGCCGTTACTCGCACTGTCGGCAGAAGCTACCTATTCGTTACGTCTCACAGCAGGTTAGAGCGTGAAACGAGTGAAATCCCCTAAAGCGCCGAGATCCCCTAATCGAAGTCCCCTGGCAACCCCCGGGGGAGTAGGGGGATCGGCCCCGTTGGGCGGGGGCTCTGCGGTGCATAGCTTTGTGATCAACCACGAAACACCCCTCGTCAAGGAGACCCACGATGGCTACCAACGCCGTACTCGATTTCATCCTCAGCCTGCTGCGCGACGACCAGGCCGCAGCCGCCTACTGCGCCAATCCCGAGACGACGCTGGCCGCCGCGGGACTCGGCGACGTCACTCACGCCGACATCGTCGCGGTCGCACCTCTGGTCGCGGAGTCGGGACTGTTCGCCGGTGCGGGCAGCCAGCTCTCGGCCATCCTGGGTGCAGGCGGGTCGGCGGGACTCGACGGCGCACTCGCCGGAGGCGCGAGCCTCGGTGGCGGACTGTCCGCCGGACTCGGATTGGCAGCGGGCGCAGTCGCAGGCGGCGGACTCGCAGCGGGCGGCAGCCTGACCGGCGGAATCGACGTCACCGGTGAGATCGCTGCTTCCCTGCAGGCAGCACTCGCAGCAGCGTTGGCCGTCGGAGGCCAGATCGGTCTCGAGCTCGGCACTGCCTTCGGCGGCGCACTCGACGCCCTGATCGGTGCAGGCGCAGGTATCGGCGGCGGGCTCGGCGGCGGCGTGGATCTGGACCTCGACGGTCTGCTCGGCGGAACCGTCGGACTGGGCGCGGCACTGACCGGACTGATCGGCGCAGGCGCAGGCATCGGCGGTGAGATCGGCGGAGACATCGCCGCACAGCTGCAGGCAGCACTCGACGCCGCCATCGGCGCGACCGGTGCCGTCGATCTCGGCGCACTGGCCGACATCCAGGGCGGCCTGGCCGGCGCACTCGGTGCGGTCTTCGGAGTCGGCGGAACCATCGGCGCAGAGCTCGGCGCTGCCCTCGGAGGAGTCTTCGACGCCGCACTCGGTGCCGGAGCCGGACTGGACATCGCCGGCGACCTCGGTGCCGCTCTGACCGCGGGAATCGGCGGCGCACTCGGTGGGCTGGGAACCATCGGAGCAGACCTGACCACCGACATCGGTGCCGCATTGAACGGAGCGCTCGGCGCAGGCGGCGCACTGGTCGGCGACCTCGCAGGCGGAGTCGGCGCGAGCCTGGGCGGTCTCTTCGCCGCAGACGGTGCCATCGCAGGATCCATCGGATCCGCGCTCGGAGCAGTCCTCGACGCAGGTGCCCTCGCAGACCTCGATGTCGACGCCCTGCTGGCCGCGGGCGGCAACCTCGGCGCAGTTGTCGGCGGCGCACTGGGAACCGCACTCGATCTCGACACCAGCGCAGTCGGCAGCCTCACCGCCGCACTCGACGCTGCACTCGACGGCACGATCGGAGCAGGCGCAAACATCGGCGGCGGACTTGTCGGCGGCCTCGAAGGCGGAGTTGCCGGCGGCCTCGAAGGAATCCTCGGAACGGCATTCGGCGTCGGCGGAGCAGCCGGAGCCCAGCTCGGCACCGCCCTCGAATCGGTACTCGACACCAGCGCAGCACTCGACCTCGGAGCCGCACTCGGAGCCGGAGCCGACGTCAGCGCAGGACTCGTCGGAGCGATCGACGCAGCAGTTGCCGCCGGAGCAGACCTCTCGGGAACCGTCGAAGGAGCACTCGCCGGAGTCGGCGGACTCGGCGCAGACCTGTCGGGCGGCCTGGCCGGACTCGGCGGACTGGGCGCGGGCCTCACCGGAGGACTCGCAGGCCTCGGAAACGTCGGTGCCGATCTGACCGGTGGCTTGGCAGGCGTCGGAAACGTCGGTGCAGATCTGGCCGGTGGCTTGGCCGGCGTCGGGAACGTCGGTGGCGATCTGGCCGGTGGTCTGGCCGGCGTCGGGAACGTGGGTGGCGATCTGGCCGGTGGCCTGGCCGGCGTCGGAAACGTCGGTGGCGAACTGGCCGGTGGCTTGGCAGGCGTCGGGAACGTCGGTGCAGGTGTGGCCGGTGGTCTGGCCGGAGTGGGTGATGCAGGTGCGGGTCTGACCGGCGGCCTGGCCGGACTCGGCAGCCTCGGCGGCGGTATCGCGGGCGGAGTGGCAGGCGGAGTGGCAGGCGGAGTGGCAGGCGGAGTCGCAGGCGGCGTGGATGCGGCGGCCTCGGCCGGTGCCGGACTCGAAGGAGCCGTCACCGGTGCGGTGAGCGGCGGAATCGACGCAGCGGCGTCCGCAGGTGCGGGCCTCGAAGGTGCCGCGGGAGCTGCAGGCTCGGTTGCCGGTGGCCTCGAGGGTGCCGCGGGCGGAGTAGTCGACGCCGGAACCTCGGTGGGCGGCGAGATCGCGTCCAACCTCGGCGCAGGACTGGACACCGGTGCCTCGATCGGAGGCGACTTCGCGTCCACCGTGGGTGCGGGTTTGGATGCTGGTGCGGACGCTGCGGCTTCCGCGGGCGGCGGGTTTGATTCCGCTGCCGACCTCGGTGGCCAGGCCGCGGGCGGCCTCACCGGTGGCCTGCAGTCGGGTGTCGAGGGACTGGCGGACGCCGGCGGCAGCCTTTCCTCCGCGGCATCGGGATCGTTCGATCAGTCCAGCTCGTTCGATTCCTCGGCTACGGCGAACGGCTCCGGCTGGTCGAGCGTCGACTCGGACGTCTTCGGTCAGGGCGAGACCGATTCGAGCCTGTTCAGCGACTCGAGCCTGCACGGTTCGGTGGACTCGGCAGCGGACTCCCTGGGACATGTGACCGTCGATCACGACTTCGACCCCACGCAGCCCTGATCCCCTCGCCTGCGGGTAGGCAATGACATGACTCGGCCCCGAGTGTTCCCCGGCACTCGGGGCCGAGTCGTAGCTAGAGTTCGTTCCTGGGCGTCAGTGGAGCCCGGGTACCGCGGAAGTCGACGAGAACGGTTGTGAGCACGAGCGTATGGACGGGCAATCTACGGAGCTGGCAGAGCTGCTGAGCCGAACCGCGGCGGTGGCGACATCGGCGGGAAGATCCGACCTGGTGGATCGAGTCGAGGCGGCGCGCTCGCGAGTGCTGGATCCACGTCGACGCATCATCGTGGTCGGACCGCTCAAGCAGGGCAAGAGTCAGTTCGTGAATTCGCTGCTCAATCTGACGGTGTGCTCGGTCGGAGACGACGAGACCACCGCCATCCCGACCGTGGTGTCCAATGCCGAGAGCCTGTCCGCGCAGCTCGTACTCGCCGATCCGGGCAACGAACCGATTCGAGTCGATGTTCCGCCCGAGCAGATCACGACGGTCACCCCGTCGAGTCCGCTGGCCCAGGGCCGTGAGGTGTTGCGCCTGGACATCGGGGTGGCGAGCCCGTTGCTCGCCGACGGGTTGGTACTGGTCGACACTCCCGGAGTCGGTGGGCACACGAATCCGCACGCGGCAGGCACATTGGGTCTCATTCCGTCGGCCGACGCGGTGCTCGTCGTGTCCGATGCCTCGCGCGAATTCACCGAGCCGGAACTGTCCTTTCTCCGGCAGGTACAGGGACTGTGCCCGGCCGTGGCGGTGCTGATCACCAAGATCGACCTGTATCCGCACTGGCGGCAGATCGTCGAGGCCAATCGTGGACACCTGGATCGCGCAGGCATCGACGTGCAGATGTTGCCGGTCTCGTCTCTGTTGCGTTCGCACGCACTGCGTTTGAACGACGAGGAACTCAACGCCGAGTCCGGTTTCCAGCAGCTCTACGCGTTTCTGCGGGACGACGTGGTGGCCCGGGCGGATGTGCTGGCGCGCTCCTCGGTCTCGCTCGATGTCCGTTCTGTCACCGAACATCTGACGCTCTCGTTCGGTAGTGAGCTTGCGGCACTGAAGGATCCGGAGCGGGCCGCCGCGGCCGTCGCCGGGCTGCAGCGCGCCAAGGCCGCCGCCGAGGAGCTGCACAAGCGGTCGTCGCAATGGCAGCAGACGCTCGGTGACGGTATCGCCGATCTCGCCTCCGACATCGATCACGATCTGCGCGACCGGTTGCGGCGCGTCACCCGGGAAGCCGAAGAGACCGTCGACGAGGGGGATCCGGGCAAGGATTGGCCGCAGCTCGGCGAGTGGCTCGAGGAGCAGATCGCCGCGTCGGTGGGCGACAACTTCGTCTGGGCTCACGAACGGGCACTGTGGCTTTCGGAGTTGGTGGCCGAACACTTCGCCTCGTCCGGAGCGGCAGCGTTGCCCGATCTGGACCTCGGTGATCTCGACAACGTCCTCGATCCCGTCTCGTCCCTGGCCGATCTGGAATCCGGTCGTATCGGAATCACCCAGAAGGTCCTGGTGGGAATGCGCGGGTCTTACGGCGGTGTGCTGATGTTCGGCCTGATCACCACGTTCGTCGGATTGAGTCTGCTCAACCCTATTTCGATCGGTGCGGGCGTACTGCTGGGCACCAAGGCGTACAAGGAGGACAAGGAGAACCGCGTCAAAGCGCGGCGGTCCGAGGCCAAGATCGCGATCAGGCGATTCACCGACGACGTCAGCTTCCAGGTGGGCAAGGAGTCCAAGGACCGGCTGCGACAGATTCAGCGAGTCCTGCGTGATCACTTCACCTCGATCGCCGAGCAGACGCTGCGCTCGCTCAACGAGTCGTTGCGCTCGGCGCAGGAGGCCGCCGCTGCCGACAACACCGACCGTGCCGCTCGCATCGCCGCGCTGGAGAAGGACATGCGGGTGGTGGCCGAACTGAATTCTCGGGCAGTATCTCTGGTCGAGGACGCTGCCGTATGAGCGTGGCGGCTCTCGCCCGGGCCCGCGACCTCATCTCTGCGGCACGATCGACGTACTCCGGTGATGCCGAAGCGTCCTGGATGCTCGACGAATGCCTCTACCGCCTGGACGAGCCGCTGCGGGTGGCCCTCGCGGGATCACTCAAGGCAGGTAAGTCGACGCTGCTGAATTCTCTCGTCGGGCAGGATATCGCCCCGACCGACGCCACCGAGTGCACGAAGGTCGTCACGTGGTATCGCAACGGCGTCACTCCCGCCGTCACGGCCTGGTACGACGGCGACCGAGCCGCGAACGTGCCGGTGCAACGGCGCGACGGGCGATTGACCTTCGACCTCGGGTCGTTGACGGCCGCACAGGTCGACCGACTCGACGTCGAATGGCCTGCAAGCGCTTTGGCACAGACGACGATCATCGACACCCCCGGTACCTCGTCTCTGTCGCGAGACGTGTCGGCACGCACGTTGGCGATGCTCACGCCCGAGAACTCGTCGTCGGGTGCGGACGCCGTCGTGTATCTGCTGCGCACTCTCAATGCGACCGACGTGTCGTTTCTCGGTCAGATCGGCGCGCACGTGGGCGGCGATTCGGGACCGCTCGGTGTGATCGGCGTCGTCTCGCGAGCCGACGAGGTGGGTTCGGGGCGGATGGACGCGATGATGTCGGCCAAGGAGGTCGCTGCGCGATTCGCGTCCGAACTCGAGGCCACCGGCCTGTGCCAGGCGGTGGTTCCGGTTGCAGGACTGCTCGCGCTCGGCGCGGAAACCCTGCGGCAGAACGAGTTCGCGGCCTTCGAGATGCTGGCGACCGTGCCCACCGAGGATCTGCAGTTGGCGATGCTCTCGGCCGACCGTTTCGTGCGCGCGGAGAGCACGCTCCCGGTCGATGCAGCGCTGCGGGCCAGCATCGTCGACCGGTTCGGGCTGTTCGGTATTCGGATGGCTGTGACGTTGATTCGGCTCGGGGTGCGCGATTCGCCGACGCTGGCTGCCGATCTGGTCGAGCGCAGTGGGCTCACCGAACTTCGGTCGGTGATCGACGTGCAGTTCGGTCAACGTGCCGACCAGCTGAAGTTGCATTCGGCTCTGGTTGCGCTGCAACGGATCCTGGAGTTCAGGCCGGAGTCTCACGCGCTTCGCACCGAGGCCGGCCGAATGCTCGCCGACGTGCACGG
This sequence comes from Rhodococcus sp. 06-470-2, assembly GCF_002258235.1. Classification (NCBI taxonomy): domain Bacteria; kingdom Bacillati; phylum Actinomycetota; class Actinomycetes; order Mycobacteriales; family Nocardiaceae; genus Rhodococcus; species Rhodococcus sp. 06-470-2. Next base: position 465,129 of record NZ_NOYB01000010.1, read on the forward strand.
ATTCGCCGAACTGCGTCTGCTCGGTCGATTGCGTTCCACCACACCGAAACTGCCCGACGGCGGACTGCTCGAGCTGCAGCGCATCATCGGTGGCTTCGGTATCGCTGCCACCGAGCGTCTCGATCTGCCTCCCGATGCCGGACGAGCTCAGCAGCGCGACACCGCGCTGGCGGCCGTGCACAAGTGGCGCGCATTGTCCGAGCATCCACTGCTGGACCGGTTCACCTCGACTTCGTGCGCCACGGCGGCCCGCAGCGCCGAAGGAATACTCGCGTCTCTGGCCTGATCTATCGGGCCGAATCGGCCGCGGCGATCCAGTCGATCGCCTGGCGTAGCGGCATCGGTCGGGCAATGTGATATCCCTGCGCCATGTCCACGCCCAGTGTGCACACGTAGTCCCACATCTGTTGGCTCTCCACGCCTTCGACTACGGTTCGTGCATCGAGCGCTTTCGCCAGTCGCACAGCGGCATCGAGAATGGCTCGGCCGCGCGGGTGACTCGATGCTCGCTGAAGCAGAGATCGGTCGATCTTGATGACGTCCGGTTCGAGTCTGTCGAGCAGCTCGAGGTTCGAGTATCCGGTGCCGAAGTCGTCGATGCTGATCTTCGCGCCGAATCGTTTCAGTATGCCCAGGGTGTTTCGGGCTCGACCGTGCTCGTCGAGCAATGCCGATTCGGTGACCTCGATGACGAGCTTGTCGAACCCTCCTGGTGGTGCCCAGGTGATGAGACGGTCGATGACGTCGCGTTCGTCGAGTTCGATTCCGGAGAAATTCGCGGCCACCTGTGGGCGGGTCTCACCGAGTTCGTCTTCGAGTAGGTTCAGATCCGCATCGAGCAACGTGAGAACGATCTTTCCCAACGCCCGGAGATGGCCTGTCTGAGTGGCGTGGTCGATGAACTCCTGAGCGGGAACGACGACCCCGTTCCGCCGCCATCGGACCAGTGCCTCCAGCATCGTCACCCGGCCGGTGCTCACATCGACGATCGGCTGGTAGTGCAACTCGAAATCCTTGTTGCGGAACGCTTCTCCCAGCTCGTGGCGGATCGATGCCCGGTCGTCTGCGATCGCGTTCATGCTTGGAGCGAAGTACATGTGACGGTCACGGCCGCCTTTCTTCGCTTCGTACATGGCCGTGTCGGCGTTGTGCAGCAGTGCGTCCGCAGTTGTGCCGTCGTCCGGACTCAGGGCGATACCGATCGATGCCGAGACGTACACCGTCGCGTCGACGAGGGTGATCGGGTTCCGTAAGTCCAGAAGAATTCTGTGCGTCAGGATCTCGAGGCTGTCCAGGTCCTCGCTTCGGGTCACGAGAACGGCAAATTCGTCGCCGCCGAGACGACCGACGATGTCGTGTCGGCGTGCAGCCTGCTGCAGTCGTGCAGCAACCGTGCGCAGTACGACATCACCTGCACGATGCCCGAAGCGATCGTTGATCTCCTTGAAGTCGTCCAGGTCGATCCACAGTGCAGCGACTCTCGTGGTCCCGGAATCCAGGAGTTCGGCGAGGCGTGATCGAAAGAACTGCCTGGTGAGCAGACCGGTGTGTCGGTCGAACTGTTCCCGAGCGGCCAGGTCGGCGCTGATTTCGCGTATCCGTGAGGTGTCGTGAACGATTGCAACCGAATGCGGTCCGGCGGGCGAGTCGGATTTCACCGGTACGGCACGGAATTCGATACTGATCGGATGCGACGATCCATGTGCGTCGACGACCGTCCAGCTGTCGAACGCACCGTTGTCCGCCGGACCCGGTTCGATCTCGGGTGAAGGGGCCACGGCTCCGGCCCTTCGATCGATGAGCATCGACAGGCTCGTTCCGATCAATTCGTGTGGCTCGAATCGGGTGATGGCCGTGAAACCGGTGCTGATGGACAGTATCCGGTTCTCGCGATCGAGCACGACGATTCCGGCGGTGACCGTGCCGAAGAGTGCGTCGAGTACGGCACTCCGCTCCGCTGCCTGGTCCTCGAAGACTCGGCGGTCCGTGACATCGACGGCGCTGCCGATGACCAGTCGGTCGGCGGGGTCGGTCGTACGGACCGTGTGGGCAACTTCTTCGATCCAACGAATCGATCCGTCCGGACGGACGATGCGATACTCGCATGTCCAATCTTGTTCGGCAGCAGCAGAAACAGTGGCGACTCGGTCTCGGTCCTCCGGGTGCACGGTCGACAGAAGTAGCCGCGGCTCCGCCATGACCCTGTCGCGGTCGAGACCGTAGATGTCCTCGACGCGTGAGTTGACGAACGTCAGCGTGCCGGTGGCGTCGCGCTGCCAGACTATCTCGCGGATGGAGTCGGCAACGAGGTGAAAATTGCTCAGTGCGGCATCGCGAGCCCGCCTCGTGGCGCTGATCTCGCCGACATCGGTCACCACCACGATGACACCCCGCACGTCGCCGTCGGAACCCAGATAAGGCTGGGTCTGCAGAAGGTAATCGGCGTTGGCGCTGCTGATTTCGCGTATGCGCGACTGGCGATGTTCGAGTGTCGCGTTGAGGTCCTCTTCGAGGCCGGGGATCTCGACCGTGGAGGGAATGGCTGTGAGCGGTCGGCCTCGGTCCGCGTCGATCAACGAGAACAAGCGAACGGCGAGGGGAGTGAAGCGGGTGACGCGCAGTTCGCGGTCGATGATGATCAGTCCGCTGGTGAGCGACGACTGAATGTTGGTGAGATCGGAGTTGGCCTGTTGCGCCTCGTTGGTGCGCGCTTGGAGTTCTTGGTTGAGGGTCGTCAGCTCCTCGTTGGTCGCTTCGAGTTCCTCGTTGGCGGCCTGGGCTTCTTCGGTGGTGGCCTGTAATTCCTCCGAGGATGCCTGCAGCTCTTCGTTCATCGCCTGCAGTTCTTCGTTCGAAGATCCGAGGTCGGCGACGATGGCCTCCAGCGCCCGCTGCGTGGAGTCGAGTTGTGCATTCATGTCCAGGACGGGTGTGGACGAATCCACCGTTCCGTGCGTGGGCGCAGACTCCTCGGCGCGGAACGACACGACCGTCCGGGTCGTGAACTCCGTCGATACCCGAGCGCCCGTGATGCGCACGCGATGTGCCTCGCCGGCCACCAATTCCACTGTTGTGGAATCGGTTTGACGCAGTCGACTGAGTAGCGTCCGCACCTTGAGGCGATAGGGTTCCCGGATGATCTCGGCCACCGCCCCGGTCTGTCTACCCTCGCCGACCGTGCACCATCGTGAGACGTCGCCGATCACCTCGATCAGTACATCGCGGTCGTCGACGATCAGCATCGGAGCCGAGGTGATCTGGAGTATGCGGCGGTATGGGAGTTCGGTGTCGGCGCGAGTCGGGCCTGTGCCGCTCGGGAAATTGGCCCCGCCGGCCGGTGGAGCTTGAAGGCGTCGAGTCATGGCGATTGACGGCAGGCGGCTCGAGTCGCCCCGCCGGTAGATTCGGTGTGTGTAGTCGACCGCGGTGAACACGGCATCGACATTGGAGATTCGCTCCGACAAGCCGAGGACGACGAGCCCGTCCGGCACCAGGGCGTAGTGGCACAGATCCATCACCCGTGCCTGGAGGCGCGGCTCGAAATAGATGAGTGTGTTGCGGAGCGAGATCAGGTGCACCCGAGGAAACGGCGGGTCGTACGCCACATTGTGGCGAGCGATGATCATGCACTCGCGCAGTTCCGGGACGACGGCCCATCCGGCGGTGGACTGATACATCCATCGGTCACGAAGCCGTTGTGGAACGGCCTCGACCTCGGTGGCGCGGTACTGGCCTCGCCGCGCGACGGTCAGCGCAGAGTCGTCGAGGTCGGTGGCGAACACCTTCAATCTGCTGCTCAGCCCACTCCTGTTCTCGGCACCATCGAGAGCATCGGCAGCCAACATCGCAATCGTGTAAGCCTCTTCTCCCGTTGCACATCCGGGTATCCACAGGCGGAGGGGTTCGTGAGCCGCCAGCGAACGGACCACGGTCTTCAACCGCAGTCCCACGGTCTCCCACACTGCTCCGTCGCGGAAGAACGAGGTGACACTGACGAGAATCGCTCGTGCGAGTACACCGGCTTCGGCGGTGTCGTCCGCCAGCGAGGCGGCATACTCGGCCACCGAGATCCCTTTATAGTGTCGACGACGCTCGATCTGTCGACTCAACGTGGAACGCTTGTAGCCCGAGTAGTCGATACCGGTGGCCAGGCGCAGGCACTCGACGATCGTCGCCAGATATGCCGCGTCCGGATCCGGAGTGTCGGTCGAGACTTCCGACCGGGGTCGGTCGTCCGCTGCCCCGTGCGTTGTGGGACCGGTCTGCTCGTCCGCAGGGCGCGCCGATCGCCCGAACAACAGGTCGTGCAGTTCGGTGCCGATGGACTCGGCAGGAGCGGTCAGATTCACCGACCCGGTGTCGAGTGTGGAGGTGGGCATCTGCTCGAATGCCGCGGTCGTCGGGTCCTGGACTGCAACGACCCCGCCGCCGTCGCGGATCGCGGTCGCCCCGGCGGCACCGTCACCGCCGCTGCCGGACAGGACCACGCCCACGGCGTCGGGGCCGAATTCCGAGGCCAACGACTGCAGCAACCGATCGATGTTCGGCCATGGTCGCTTCTGTGGACTGGGTTGCGGAAGTCGTATCGAGTCCTTCGCGACCACGATGTCCGAGCCGGGAGGCCCCACGTAGACGACCCCAGGTTCGAGCTTCGCTCCATCCACGGCGGCCACCACTGCCATCGTCGTGTGGTGCGAGAGAAGTTCCACCAGGGCACTGTCCTGATTCGGAGCTCGGTGCTGAGCCACGACGAAACACCAGGAAGCGGCGGCCGGAGCTCCGGAGAGTAACCGGGCGACCGCGTCCAGTCCACCGGCCGAACTGCCGACTCCGACCACCCGCAATCTGGGATGGCCATCGTTTCCGTCAACCATCGGCAGGCACCTTCCTGGACGTCGGCACTCACTCAACCACACGATGACCGGTACCGTGTGTTCTTCGGACGCGCGGACGCGACTCGTCAGCGCCGGGGTGCGAGCGCGACGAGGGTGGTGGCCGCGGAGGTACCCGCGACGACGAACGGCCCCCAGTGCAGGACGCCACCGAGCAACGCGGGAGCGTCGGAGACGAACGTCGAGAACGTGATCGATGCACCGACGGTCAGGATTCCGACCGCGCCCATCAGGACCTTCGACGACGTCGCTGCATTGCGCAGTAGATTCAGTGCCACGAAACCGAGCAGCACGAGCACAGCCGCGGCGGCCCCGCTGGACAGCAGAGTGGCCGAGGCAGTGTTGCGGACGTCGGCCGCACTTGCTGTCGAATCTTGTTGCGCTACTGCAGTTTCGACGCCGGAGAGCACAGGCTCCCAGTTCAGGGCGACCGCGGCGGCCAACGCGAGAATCAGTGCCGCTGTCAGTGCCCACAGCGCATTCGCGACCTTCGGCAGTACCGAGGAAGTGGGCTCTTGCCGTGGCCGCAGCGGTTCGACGGCGACATCGGGCCGCGGTGGTTGCGGACGGGGAGGGCGGGGCCTCCGCGATGTCGGGTCGTTCTGTTCATCGGCCACGTGCAGGAGTCTATCCGTCGGCGGTGACGGGCTGCTGTCTCAGCGCAGCACCACCGGCACACCCTCGTACGGACGCAGGGTCATCGGGAAGCTGTTCAGCTCGTCCACGGTGGCGATCTCGTTGTCGTCGAAGACATCGACGGCGCATGTACCGGGCACCAGGTGCTTGGACTGGATGGTGGCACTGATCTCCTCGGACGAGAAGTTGAGTACCGTCGCCTGGATGGTTCCCTGGCTGAGCTCGTGCACCATGACCAGCAGGCCCTTGTGCGAGACCGTCGGAATATCGATCTGCTGAGCGGTTGCGATTCCGAACCGCTTGCGCAACTCGATGATTCGCGCCAACTGGCGGGCGAACGACTGTGGGTCGGCCAGCTGCTCGGGGAGCGAGCCGTACAGGCTGCGCCCGCGGGGAATCCCCGACTCCGAGCGCACGGCTTCGGGGAAGTACCCCATCAGATCGTGTGCACCACGGTTGAGCCACCGAGTGTCACCTTCGCGGATGAGGTCGTCGACCTCCTCGGCGTCGATGGGCAGAATGCCGAGCAGATCCCAGCCCGACAGGGCGAACACGCCCGGCTGCAAGGCGTTGTACATCGCCAACAGCAGGTGGGCCCGCTTGACGGTGTCGATGTCTCGCTCGTCCATGCGGTCCAGATCGCGGATGCCCAGCGATGCGGTGATCACGCTCGCTGTGGTGCAGGCGATTCCGTTGGTGGTGAACGTTCGGTTGTACGGTGCCCACCGTCCGGTGAGTCGATCGGTCAGCTCACCGCGAATACGGTCGCCCAGATCGCTGCCCTTGACCGCCTCGCCGCCGTAGGTGAACTCGTCCTCGGCGTGCAGGGTGGCGAAATGGATGAGCTCGAACGTCATCTCGTCGTGGTTCTGCAACGCGTGCACCAGAGACGCCGTGTCGACGCCGTGATCGCGGGCCAAAGTCATGGTGAGCCTGAGGAATTCGGTGTTCCCCATGACGAGGGCATGCTGATATGCCGGGCGGTTGATGAAGTCGTACGACAGATCGGCTCCGTTGGCACCCATGGCCTTGATGTCGTCGATGGTCAGGTTCAGCTCCTGGAAGGTGAACCCGCCCATCTTGCGCACCACGCTGGCGATCAGGTGGTTCGCTGCCTCGGACAGTGGATGGCCCTCGGACCAGCCCGGTCCCTCGGCTCGACGCTCCACACCGAGAAAACCGTTGGCGTCCAACCGCAGTGCGCCTGCACCCAGATCGGCGATGGAATGGCATGCGTCGCCGATCACCAGTCGCATTCCGGCGAAGGAGGGATCGAGCCAGTTGATCGACGGCTGACCGGCCTTGAAGTAGTGCAGGTACACCCAGCGACGTTCGACGCCGTCGATACCGACGACGGGAGGTGTTGCGCTCCAGTTGGTTTCCTTCACGCCGAGCTCGTAGAAGATGACACGCTGCAGCTGACCGATGATGTATCCGGCGCGGGCGAGATTGGCCTCGGCCTCGGCGTCGATGTTCTGAGAATCGGCACCGGCCCGCACTCGCGGCAGCAGATGCCAGTCCTGCGGTTCGATCTCGACCATGTGGTAGATGCCGGGGTAGTCGGCCACGGCCATCTCGGCGAGTCTGAAGTCCGCGCCCTTGCCGGTATGGCCGGGAACGATGTCGTCGATCACGATGCCGTCGTACGCCGAGGCCACCACGCACAGGCGTCGGAACTCTTCTTCCGATCCGAATGCGGGGTCGATCTGCATGCCGATCCGGTCGAAGTGTCCGTCGACCGAGGGGGTCGGACGCCAACCGTGGATACCGCCTGCCACCTTCACCGGGCCGGTATGCACTGCGGTGACACCGATTTCGGAGAACGCCTGCCACAGCTTCTCGTCGCCGAGAGTGCTCAGGAAACTCGTCTGTGGGGCGTTGATCACCGAGATGGGGTACGCGGTGAACCACACCGGTGCGCGCTCGACGGCGGCGCGCGGATCGGGGTCGGCATACGGGTTCTGCCACATGCTGCCCTTGCCCGAGAGTTGCTCGGCGATCAACTTGGCATCGCGCAGCATCGACTGTTCGGTGAGCCAGTCCACGTACTCGGGGTTCGACGCCACCGGTTCGCTGTCGGGAGTGGGGCTGTTGCTTCGGTTGGCGCGACGCACCGAGGGTCGAAGTGGTTTCGGCCGAGCCGGATAGAACTTCTCGTCGTAGGTGATCTCGCTCGGTTCGTGCTGCACTTCGGGATCCATGTGCCTCCGTAGCCTCGCTTTTCCTCAACCCTACGTAGGGCGCGGCCGATCCGCAGGGTTGTGGTTCCCCTGATCGGTGAGCGGTGAAACCTGGCTCGCCGACCGGTGAAACCTACGCCGAACTACACGGGTGTGATTCGTCAGGGGCCCTTTCCTTCGATATGCGAACGTCATCGAATCGAGACCGCCTGGTGTGGAATGTCTGATTCGGATAGGCCATAGTGAGTCAGGTACCAACTGACCCATCTGTCACATCAGACTCATGAGTCACATCCCCCTCAGCTACAGGAGTTGTTCATGCGACGTCTTGCCCGCACATCGATCCTGGCCTCGACGGCCGCTCTGGCCGCCGCCATCGGTGCGGTCGCCCTCGCACCGGCAGCATCGGCCGAACCGGCACCCGAACCCGTCGGCCCGCTCGGCTCGGTGGTGCTCGAAAGCCCGGACCTGGTGGTGACCATGGCCGCCGTCTGCGACACCACGGTCGAGGACGCACCCGAGGGTGGTGTCGTCGCACTGCAGGTCAAGGTCGACAACGTCGGCGTGGACGACGCCTCGAACGTCAACGTCAACTACGGCGCACTGCCGGGCGTGCAGGGTCAGAACACCGAGGCGACCATCGAGGCAGGCGAAGCGGCCACATACACCGTGCCCTCGGTCGATCGTGAATGGATCGCTCGTCCCGCCGGTGCCGCGGCATTCGCCAGTGCACTCGATGCGAACTTCCTCGACAACATCACCGGTGGCCTGCTCAGCCACAGCTGCATTCCCGCACCGGCCGAGGAGCCTGCCGAGTAATTCCTTCCGCAACAGCTTTCTCCCCGCTGCGCCGCGACGATCCTTGCTGATCGTCGCGGCGTACTGCTGTGGAGGGGCTTCGCCCCATGTGAGTAGAAGTTCGTAGCAGGCACCGAATTTCCATGCACGTGCGGCGCAGCCGCTCCCTCGGGAACAAATTCGCCACACCCTCCGTTGTGCAGGTCAGCAGCCTTGAGTGGATGAGGCTCAAGTTGGAAGTTGACGCGACAGATCGCGTTATGCAAACTTGAGTGGAGTTCGCTCACCCAGGGACTGAATCCACGCAACAACAGGAGGAAACATTATGGCTCGTGCGGTCGGTATCGACCTCGGGACCACCAACTCGGTCGTGTCCGTCCTCGAGGGCGGCGAACCGGTTGTCGTCGCCAACTCCGAGGGATCACGCACCACCCCGTCGATCGTCGCTTTCGCCAAGAACGGTGAAGTGCTGGTCGGCCAGCCCGCGAAGAACCAGGCGGTCACCAACGTCGACCGCACGATTCGTTCCGTGAAGCGCCACGTCGGCACGGACTGGACCGTGGAGATCGACGGCAAGAAGTACACCCCTCAGGAGATCTCCGCGCGCACGCTGCAGAAGCTCAAGCGCGACGCCGAGGCCTACCTGGGTGAGGAAATCACCGACGCGGTCATCACCGTTCCCGCCTACTTCGAGGACGCACAGCGTCAGGCCACCAAGGAAGCCGGCCAGATCGCCGGCCTCAACGTCCTGCGCATCGTCAACGAGCCCACCGCGGCAGCTCTCGCATACGGCCTGGACAAGGGCGACAGCGAGCAGACCATCCTCGTGTTCGACCTCGGTGGCGGCACGTTCGACGTCTCGCTCCTGGAAATCGGCGACGGCGTCGTCGAGGTCCGTGCGACGTCCGGCGACAACCACCTCGGTGGCGACGACTGGGACGAGCGCATCGTGACCTGGCTCGTCGACAAGTTCAAGGCTCAGAACGGCATCGATCTGACCAAGGACAAGATGGCTCTGCAGCGTCTGCGTGAGGCCGCCGAGAAGGCGAAGATCGAACTGTCCTCCGGGCAGAGCACCTCGATCAACCTCCCGTACATCACGGTCGACGGCGACAAGAACCCGCTCTTCCTCGACGAGCAGCTCAGCCGCTCGGAGTTCCAGAAGATCACCTCCGACCTGCTCGACCGCACCCGTGCGCCGTTCCAGGCAGTGGTCAAGGACTCCGGCATCGCCGTCAAGGACATCGACCACGTCGTGCTCGTCGGTGGTTCGACGCGTATGCCCGCAGTCTCCGAGCTGGTCAAGGAACTCTCCGGCGGACGCGAGCCCAACAAGGGCGTCAACCCGGACGAGGTCGTGGCCGTCGGTGCTGCACTGCAGGCCGGTGTGCTCAAGGGTGAGGTCAAGGACGTTCTGCTCCTCGACGTCACGCCGCTGTCCCTCGGCATCGAAACCAAGGGTGGCGTGATGACCAAGCTCATCGAGCGCAACACCACCATCCCGACGAAGCGTTCCGAGACCTTCACCACCGCTGACGACAATCAGCCCTCGGTGCAGATCCAGGTCTTCCAGGGTGAGCGCGAGATCGCCTCGCACAACAAGCTCCTCGGCTCTTTCGAGCTGACCGAGCTGCCCCCGGCTCCTCGCGGCGTCCCGCAGATCGAGGTCACCTTCGACATCGACGCCAACGGCATCGTGCACGTCACGGCCAAGGACAAGGGCACCGGCAAGGAGAACACGATCAAGATCCAGGACGGCTCCGGCCTGTCCAAGGAAGAGATCGACCGCATGGTCGCCGACGCGGAAGCTCACGCAGACGAGGACAAGGCTCGTCGTGAAGAGGCCGAGGTCCGCAACCAGGCCGAGTCCCTCGTCCACCAGACGGAGAAGTTCGTCAAGGACAACGAGGACAAGGTCGACGCCGAGCTCAAGGGACGCGTCGAAACCGCCATCGCCGACGCCAAGACGGCTCTCGCGGGCAGCGACATCTCGGCAGTCAAGACCGCCGTGGAGAAGCTCTCGACCGAGTCGCAGGCTCTCGGCACCGCCATCTACGAGGCTCAGGCCAAGGAGCAGGGCGGCGCAGAGGGTGGCGCGCAGGCCGCTGACGACGGTGTCGTCGACGCAGAGGTTGTCGACGAGCCCGCCGACGACACGGACAAGAAGTGACGTCGGAGAACACCGAGCAAGAACCGGTCACTTTCGTGGACAAGCGAAAGATCGATCCCGAGACCGGTGAAGTACGGGAAGGTGACGCAGTTCCGGAGCCCCTGGTGGGCACCGGGGCTGCGCCCCAGCCCGACTCGGTGGACGAAGGGACCGTCGACGGTGACGTCGTGGAAGACCCGCGTGACACTCAGGTCGCAGAACTCACCGCAGATCTGCAGCGCGTGTCGGCCGAATACGCCAACTACCGGCGTCGTACCGACCGCGAGAAGCAGACCGGAGCGGAGAACGCGAAGGCGTCCGTCGTCTCGCAGCTCCTTCCGGTTCTCGACGACCTCGAGCGAGCTCGCCAGCACGGCGATCTCGAAACCGGACCGCTCAAGGCTGTGGCAGACAAGTTGGCAGGGGTGTTCTCGAACATCGGCCTGACCACCTTCGGAGCCGAGGGCGACGCCTTCGACCCGGCCATCCACGAGGCGGTCTCCCACGAGGGCGACGGCAGCAGTCCGGTCGTCGGGACGCTGATGCGTCCGGGCTACAAGCTCGGCGAGCGCGTCCTGCGGACCGCGATGGTCGGCGTCGTGGACAGTGCAGCGCAAGAATCGGATGCACCTGCGTCCGACGAGCAGTAGACAGAAAACAGCGAGAGGAGGAAACGCCCGGTGAGCCAGCGGGAGTGGATCGAGAAGGACTTCTACAAGGAGCTGGGCGTTTCCTCCAGCGCGACTGCAGAAGAGATCAAGAAGGCGTACCGAAAGTTGGCCAGGGACAACCATCCCGACGCCAATCCCGGCAACGCCTCGGCCGAGAACAAGTTCAAGGCGGTCAGCGAGGCGCATGCCGTCCTCGCCGACCCGGCCAAGCGCAAGGAATACGACGAAGCACGACGACTGTTCGCCTCGGGCGGATTCGGTAGCCGCGGTGGCGGTGGATTCTCGCCCGGTGCAGGCGGATTCGGCGGTGGAGGCCAGACCTTCGACGTCGGCGACATATTCGGTCAGGGCGGCGGCGACGGCGGAATCGGCGACCTGTTCGGCGGCCTGTTCAATCGCGGCGGCGCGCAGCAGCGCACCCAGAGCAACCGGCCCCGACGCGGCAGCGACGTCGAGACCGAGACCTCACTGCAGTTCCGTGAAGCGGCACAGGGCGTTACGGTCCCCCTGAAGTTGACCAGCCCGTCCTCGTGCACCACCTGCCACGGCAGCGGTGCAAAGCCCGGAACCAGCCCGCGCGTGTGCCCCAAATGCAACGGCCAAGGCGTCGTCAACAGAAACCAAGGCGCGTTCGGCTTCAGTGAGCCGTGTGACGACTGCCGTGGCAGCGGGTCCATCATCGACGACCCGTGCGTCGACTGCCGTGGTACCGGAGTGCAGAACCGCACCCGCACCATCACCGTGCGGGTACCGGCCGGCATCAGCGACGGACAGAAGGTCCGGCTCGCCGGTCAGGGCGAAGCGGGTCTGCGCGGAGCGCCGTCGGGCGACCTGTTCGTGACCGTACGGGTCAAGCCCGACAAGGTGTTCGGCCGCAACAACGACGATCTGACGGTGACCGTGCCGGTGAGCTACGGCGAACTGGTGCTCGGTACAACGCTGTCGGTGCCCACCCTCGAGGGTCGCGTCGGAGTGAAGGTGCCACCGGGAACCGTCGACGGCCGAGTGCTGCGGGTGCGTGGACGCGGTATCCCGAAGAAGTCCGGTACCGGCGACCTGATGGTGACCGTCAAAGTTGCCGTCCCGCAGAAACTGGACGATGCTGCTACCGACGCTCTGAAGAACTATCTGGAAGCCGAGAAGGCCAGCGGATTCGACCCGCGGGCCGGGTGGGCAGGTGTGTGATGTCGGTCCCTCCCGAGGGCGGTTCCCCGAAAAGCGGTGGAGCGCAAGCTGATCCCGACGCGCAGATCTTTGTGATCTCCGTCGCGGCACAGCTGGCCGGTATGCACGCGCAGACGCTGCGCACCTACGACAGGCTCGGACTGGTCACCCCGCACCGCACCACCGGCGGCGGTCGACGCTACTCCCCGCGTGACGTCGCACTGCTCCGTGAAGTGCAGCGACTCTCGCAGGACGAAGGCGTCAACCTCGCCGGTATCAAGCGCATCATCGAGCTGACCAATCAGGTCGAGGCATTGCAGGCACGGGTTTCGGAGTTGGCTCAGGATTTGGCCAACGTGCACGCCAGTTATCGCCGCGACCTGGTGCCGATCCAGCGCAACGCTCTCGTGGTCTGGAAGCCGCGCCACCAGCGTTAGATTCGCTTCACGTTTCTCCCGCGACTGTTCGCAAAAGCGCGCGCCCTTGTCAGGTGCGCGCAGTTTCGGCCCCGTCTGTTCGCAAACGCGCGCGCTCTTGTCGGGTGCGCGCAGTTTTGCCGGTGATTCGGTCGCCATTTCGCGCGCGTTCAGCGAATGCGCGCGCGTTTGCGGTGGCCAGTGGTGCTGAGGAGCGAACCTGGGCGGGGCTGGGCTGTGTGGGTCGGGATCGGTTCACGGGGGCTGCGTTATGGGTGTCTCGGGCGCACCTCCTCGCAAACGCGCGCGCTTTTGTCGGGTGCGCGCATTTTCGTCGGTGATTCGGTCGACATTTCGCGCGCGTTCAGCGAATGCGCGCGCGTTTGCGACCCCAACGCGCGCCCGACCCCGACGCGCGACCCCGACCTCGACGCCGACGCGCGCCGACCCCGACCTCGACCCCGACGCGCGCCCACCTCGACCTCGACTCCGACGCGCGCCCACCCGACGCGTCCGCCCAACGCGCGCGCGTTTGCGAGACACCCGGCGCCGACCCCTATTCTGGTCGGCATGCAGGCGTGGAGTTCGACGGTCGTTCAGTATCACCGTCTTCGGAACGATCTCGCCGTGATCAGACTCGAGGGCGACGCGGTGCCGTTTCGGGCGGGTCAGTCGGTGTCGGTCACGGTTCCTCAGAACACTGCTCTGACGCGGCGGTACTCACCTGCGTTGCCGCCCTCTCGAGACGGCAAGCTGGAATTCCATGTTCGAGCCGTGCCTGCCGGTTGGGTGAGCGGATCGATCGTCAACGAGACGCGGCCCGGTCATGTATGGCAGATCAGCGATCCGCAGGGTGGTCTCCATGTCGACGATTCAGGGCGCGATGTGGTCATGATTGCGGGTGGCACCGGTCTCGCCCCGTTGCGGGCGATTCTGCTCGACCTCACACGTCGAGAGCAGCCGCCGAACGTGACGCTCTTCGTCGGCGGTAAGTCGCCTCGTGATCTGTATGCGGGCGACATGCTGTGGCTGATGGCGGCGGAGTTCCGGTGGTTGACAGTGGTACCCGTGGTCGATCAGTTGCACGAGCCGTGGGCGTCGGATCGATGGAACGACCGAATTCATGCCGAGATCGGTTCCAGCGCATCGTTCTTCGAGCCGGAGCATTGCTGGGAGGGCAGTGTGGCCGACGTCGTCGCGACGCAGGGGCCGTTCCCGGATCGCCAGATCCTGGTTTGCGGCTCACCGGGTATGGAAGCAGCGACCGTGCGCGCGCTGGTCGAAATCGGCACCCCACTCGACACCATCCGTCGCTCGAGCACTGTCCTCTGAAAATCAGGGCAGTTGCAGAATCCGACGTAGGTGCGCCAGGTCTTCGGCGGAAACTGTCGTGAATTCCGGCGGCGGGGCGTCGGCGATTGCTCGGGCCTTCTCGGCGAGGAGACGTCCGGTGTCGGTGAGTCCGATGATGCGGCGTCGGCGATCCTTGGGATCTTCGGTACGCAGAACCAGCTCGCGTTTCTCGAGTTCGCGGACGTTGAGCGAGATGTACGGCGCGTCGGAGGCGAGGATCTCGGCCAGCTCGGTGATCGTCCGATCGCCGGTGAGCAACTTGGTCAGCAGCTTTGCTCGCAGGAAACTCATCCCGATGGCGTCGGCGACGGCTCTTCGGGTGTCGTGCTTCTCGAGCATCAGTGCGCGCATCTCGCGCCAGACGTGTGCTGCATCGCCGGTCATACGAGCACCGGTTGGTCGATTCGATCGGCGGTTGCGCGTGCCCATCGGCCGGTGGTGACCACTGCGAGCGCGGTGACGATCACGCCTGCGCCTGCGATGACGAACCAGGCAGGGACCGCGGCGGCGGTGAAGCCGTCGGAGATCTCGCCGACGATGCTCGCTGTGACGATGGATCCGACGACGGCCACGCCCAGCGATTGACCCACCTGCCTGCTCGTCGATGCGATGGCCGATGCCACTCCGGCCTGGCTGCGTGGCATTCCGGACACGGCGGTGTTGGTGATCGGGGCGTTGACCATGCCGAAGGATATTCCGAAGATCACGTACGCGACGGCCAGCCAAGCGAACGACGTCGTCGGAGTCAGTCGGGTGAGCATCAGTGCCGAGGCCACGAAGCCGACTCCGGCGACGAGCAGAGGAATGCGCGCTCCGAGGGTGCCGACGATGCGACCGGAGATCGGCGCGAAGATCAAGGTCATCAACGCCATCGGCAGGGTGTAGAGACCGGCGTGCAGTGGTGAGTATCCGCGCACGTCCTGCAGGTAGAGGGTGTTGAGGAACAGGAATCCGCCGAGGGATGCGAACGCGCACACGGCGATCACCGTCGCTCCGCTGAAGGGTGCGCTCCTGAAGAACTTCAGTTGGATGAGCGGTTCCTCGATCCGCGACTCGACCACCAGCAGTCCGACGAGAGAGCCGACGGCGACGGCGCCGGTGAACACGATCAGCGGGGATCCCCAACCCTTCGCGGGACCTTCGATGATGGTGAACACGAGGGACGCGAGGAACGCGAAGATGAGGAACTGGCCTGCAGGGTCGAATTTGCGTGAGTGTTCGGCTTTGGATTCCGGGACGAACTTCAGTGTCATCGCCAGCGCGAAAATTCCGATCGGAACGTTGATCCAGAAGATCGACTGCCAACCGGCACCGGTGACGAGGACTCCGCCGAGGGCGGGGCCGGCCGACATCGAGATGCCGACGACGGCACCCCACATGCCGATCGCTCCTGCGCGTTCTTTCGGATCGGTGAAGGTGTTGGTGATGATCGACATCGCGACGGGGTTCATCATCGAGCCGCCGATTGCCTGGAGCATGCGGAAGGCGACGAGCCAGCCGAGCGACGGTGCGATGCTGCACAGCAGGGAGCCGAGGACGAACGTTCCGGTGCCGATCAGGAAGAAGCGCTTGCGGCCGTACTTGTCGGCCATCGAGCCGCCGAGCATCAACAGCGATGCCACGACCAGCGTGTATGCGTCGATGATCCATTGCAGACCCGAGACCGATGCGTTCAGATCCGCGCGCATCGACGGCAGCGCGACGTTGACGATCGTGTTGTCGGTGCTGACGAGGAACAGGCTCAGGCAGCAGATGCCGAGCACGAGATACCGGTGTCGTCGAGTCAACTCGGCCACGTTCACCTCCACGATAATGCTTGTATATCTACAACTATTACATGAGTACTCCTAAATTGTTCGACGAGCAAGTGAGCTGCGGGCCGGGCAGGGCCGATAGGGTGTGTGTCACAGACTTGCTCGAACCCGATTGCTCGCTGAATGGAGAACAACAGTGGCTTCCGAGATCGCACCAGGCGACCTGGTTCAGGCGTCCGGGCATGCCGGCCCGTGGAAGGTGCTCGAGATCCGTCAGGGTCTGGCGTTGCTCGAGCACCACGACGGTCATCGGTTGTCGGTACGCACCACCACGGTCGAGGTGGTGCGCAAGGCGTCGAACAGTGAAGGTTCGGCTCGGCAGGCAGAGACGGAGACCGACAGCCCCTCACTGTTCGACGAGAGCTGACCTACCGCCCTCTATCGTCGACGGCGTACTTCTGGCGCAGCGACTTCGAGATCTGCTTGTACTCGCGCAGCTTCTCGCTGCGTGCTCGTGCATCGTGCCTGGAGGTGGCCCAGGCGTTCTCTCGCAACAGTTTTCGGTAGTTGCTTAACCTTCTGTCGGTGAGCTCGCCAGCGTCGACGGCGGCGAGTACCGCGCACCCGGGTTCGCGTTCGTGCGCGCAGTCAGCGAATCGACACCACGCGGCGAGTTCGTCGATGTCGGAGAAGGCGCTCGCCACAGCGTCTTCCGATCCTTGGACGCCCACCGAACGTAGTCCAGGCGTGTCGAGCAGCACCAGCTCTCTCTCCGGGATGGGCACCAATTCCCGATGCACCGTCGTGTGCCTGCCTTTGCTGTCGCCCTCGCGGGTCGCTCCGGTGGCGAGAACCGCGCCGCCCAACAGGGCGTTGCCGAGTGTCGACTTGCCCGAGCCCGACGGCCCGATCAGGGCGACCGTGCCGTGCAGATGTGCTGCCAGCGAATCGATTCCGCCGTCCGATACTGCACTGGTGCTGCACACGGTGACGCCCGGCGCGGCGGACGACAACACTTCTTCGGCGACGCTTCCGCTGTCGGTCTTGGTTATCGCGAGGACGGGAACAGCGCCGCTGCCCCAGGCAAGGGTGATGTAGCGCTCGACGCGACCGAGGTCGAGGGCGGTGTCCGACGCGACCGTGACGACGACGGTATCGACGTTGGCTGCGAGAACCTGTGTGTCGGATGTGGTTCCGGCGGAGGCGCGTTCGACTGCCGTCCGGCGGGGCAGGATGGCGATCAGCCGGAACGATTCTCCGTCGAGTGCCACCCAATCCCCGGTGCAGACGGCACCGCCCGTACATCGAGCGATTCCGTTCTCGGTGGCGGCGTCGAATCCGCCGCGGTCGACGCGAACTACGCGGGCGAGAACTGCGTCCTGAGAATGCTTTTCGAACTCATCGAGCCAGTGCCGATCGAGGCCGTAGTGAAGTAGAGAAGACATGCGAGGGTTCCTTCGGAGAGGAGTGACGTGGGCTCGGGTGTGCGCTCGTCCAGGTGGCCACGATGCCCACCTCCTCACTGTTGGAATACACGAAAAGAAACCGTCGACGCCAAAGTTACAGCCGTCGACGGTTCGAAGGAAAGCGAATTTATCGGGTGAGGTTGGTGCCCTCCGCCGGCGCTGCGAGCGCGGTGAGGAACGAGCGCGCCCAGCGGTCGACGTCGTGGGCGAGAACCTGCCTGCGCATGGCGCGCATGTGACGCTTGCCCGACTCCGGGTCCTGCTCGAGGGCTCCGATGATAGCGTCCTTCACGCTGTCGAGGTCGTGCGGGTTGCACAGGTATGCCTGTCGCAATTCGGCTGCGGCACCGGTGAATTCACTGAGCACCAGTGCCCCACCGAGATCGCTGCGGCAGGCCACGTACTCCTTGGCGACCAGGTTCATGCCGTCGCGCAATGGGGTGACCAGCATGACGTCGGCGGCGACGAAGTAGGCCAGCAGGTCGTCGCGGGGGATGGGACGGTGCAGGTAGTGGACAACGGGGTGGCCCACCTGGCCGTACTCGCCGTTGATGCGGCCCACCTGCTGCTCGATCTCACCGCGCATGGCGACGTAGCTCTCGACGCGCTCACGGCTGGGCGTCGCCAACTGCACGATGACGTTCTCGGCCGGATCGACGCGGCCCTCTTCGAGCAGTTCGCGGAACGCGTTGAGCCGAACGTCGATTCCCTTGGTGTAGTCGAGGCGATCGACGCCGAGCATGATGCGCTTGGGGTTGCCCAGGTCCTTGCGCAGTTGCTTGGCCCGATCACGGACGGCCTTGGAGCGAGACTTGGTGTCGAGGTCACCGGAGTCGATGGAGATCGGAAACGCGCCGACTCGCACGGTCCGGAAGCCGACCTGCACGACGCCCAACTTCGACCGCACTCCGACGGTTCCGCGGGACGTGGTTCCCCCGGCGAGGCGTCGGGCAAGGTAGAGGAAGTTCTGGGCACCGCCGGACAGGTGGAATCCGATGAGGTCGGCACCAAGCAGTCCTTCGACGATCTCGGTGCGCCACGGCATCTGCATGAACAGCTCGATCGGCGGGAACGGGATGTGCAGAAAGAATCCGATGGTCAGGTCGGGGCGCAGCATCCGCAGCATCTTCGGGACGAGCTGGAGCTGGTAGTCCTGAATCCAGACCGTCGCGCCTTGTGCCGCGGCCTCGGATGTCTTCTCGGCGAAGCGACGGTTCACCTCGACGTAGGCGTTCCACCAGTCGCGGTCGTACTCCGGCTTGACGATGACGTCGTGGTACAGCGGCCACAGTGTCGCGTTGGAGAAGCCCTCGTAGTACTGGGTGTACTCCTTCTCGCTGATCGGCACCGGCCGCAGCTGCAGGTCGTCCTCGACGAACGGCTCGACGTCGACGTCCGAGACGCCGACCCACCCCACCCACGCGCCCTTGTTGGCACGCAGAATCGGTTCGAGAGCGGTGACCAACCCGCCAGGGCTTCGCTTCCATCGTGTGCTCCCGTCCGGGAGCTTTTCCAGATCGACCGGCAACCGGTTGGCTACGACGACAAAATCCGAACCCTGCGAGGCGTCAGCCACAACTGTCCAATCCGCTTGTAGATCCTTGGGTAAACAGTCCTGCGAAGAGCGTCAGTCGGTCTTCGCTACGGGATCTATACCCAACATCGACAGCAACATGCGGCACTCGTCGGCATCGGTCGCGTAGGCCGCGACGACGCGCTGAGCCTGGCTGGCCGTCTCGTATTCGAGTGGGACGATGTCTTCGTCGGCGATGTCGTTGTCGGTGGAGGTCTTGGCAGGCATGGTGTTCTCCGTACTCTCTGCTGGGCTTACATGGTGTTCGTTGGTCCCGACTCTATGTAAATGTGGCACCCCATCGCCAGTTCCCGATGCCCTAGGCTGCAGCAAATGACCGTTTCTGTGCCGCTCCGCCGCGCTCGGACAGTGGTGGAGGTGCCCTCTCCGGCCACCGGCTCCGCAATTCTGCGTCGCACCGTTCGACGGCATCGCACCCGCCTGATCGTCTCGTCGCTGCTGTTCGGGGTGCATCAACTGTGCGAAACGATGGTCCCGGTGGCGATCGGACTGATCGTCTCGCGGGCCATCGACACCGGTGATGTGACCGCGATGGTGCTCTCGTTGGTCGGTCTGGCGGCCTTGTTCGTCACCCTGTCGTACGCGTGGCGGATCGGTGCCCGCATCATCGTGGTCGCCATCGAGCGGGAGGCGCACCTGGTGCGCGTGGAGGTCGCCGGTCGCGTCCTCGATCCGCGGGGTGTGCGTACCGAGTTGTCGGCGGGCGAGTTGCTGACGGTCTCGACGTCCGACGCCGAGAAGGAGTCCTGGATTCTCGATCTGATCGCACGGGTCTTCGCGTCCGCGGTGGCGGTCGTCGCGTCCGCCGTCGCGCTGATCGTGATCGACGTTCCGCTCGGTCTCGCCGTCGTCATCGGGACACCGGTCATCCTCATCGCGCTGCAACGACTCGCTCCGTTGCTCACCCGTGCTGCCACCGCGCAGCAGGCCGAGGTGGCCGGGGTGTCGGGTATGGCAACCGATCTGGTCAGCGGTGTCCGGCCGCTTCGCGGAATCGGTGCCGAAGATGCCGCGACGCAGCGATTCGTGACATCGAGTCGAACAGCGTTGGCTGCGACTCTGAAGCTCGCTCGCGCGAACAACGTCTATCAGGGCCTGTCGGCAACGGTCAACGCGTTGCTGGCCGTCGGAATCGCCGGTACCGCCGGGTGGTTCGCGCTGCAGGGCCGGATCTCGGTCGGTGAGTTGATCACCGTCATCGGCCTCGCTCAGTTCGTCATCGAACCTCTCACCGGATTGTCGAAGATCCCCGGCGTGGTGGCGATGGTGCGCGGATCCGCCGATCGGCTCGCCCTCGTACTCGGTGCGGAACACGTTCTACCGCAGTCCGAGTCAACGGTTCCGGTAGAGACAGATCTTGCCGTCGACGACGTTCGGTTCCGATCGCTCGACGGTCTCACGTTCAGCTCCGAACCGGGCGAGATGCTCGGCGTGGTCACGTACCGACCGCAGGACGGGGAAGCGCTCGCTACGCTGCTGTCCGGTCAGATCTCCGACGGCGACTACACCGGATCGGTTCGTATCGGCGGTATTTCGGCGGGAGAGATCGATCTTCGACGCGCCCGAGAGACCGTGCTCGTCGAACCCCACATCACCGACCTGTTCGCGGGAACCGTCCGCAGCAATGTCACCGCAGGCCGGGAGCGGCCCGACGCCGAACTCGACGTCGTGCTGCACGCCTCCGCGGCCACCGATGTCGTCGAATTGCACGAGGCCGGTCTCGATCACGCCGTCACCGACCGCGGAGCCAGCCTGTCGGGCGGCCAACGCCAGCGAGTGGCGTTGGCGCGCGCACTGTCGGTCGACGCCCCGGTCCTGGTGCTGCACGACCCCACCACGGCCGTCGACGCCGTCACCGAGCACGCCATCGCCCGCGGCATCGCCGAACTTCGACATACCGAACGAGGCTCGCAGACAACGATCCTCATCACCACGAGCCCCGCGTTGCTGTCGGTGACCCATCGCGTTCTCGTCGTCGACGACGGTCGCGTCGTCGCCGAGGGCACGCACCACCATCTCGCGTCCTCGGACGCGCAGTACAAGGACGCGGTGCTGCGATGACCACCCCCGAACTTCTTCCCATCGCCACAGGTGCTCGCTCCGGTCGGTGGCTGCTCGAACAGCTGCGTCTGCGGAAAGTTCGCACCGCGGTGACGCTGCTGCTCGGCGCGGTTGCCGCGGCCATGTCGCTGGTACCCGTCTACGTGCTGGGTGTTCTGGTCGACCGTGTTCGCGACGGTGCCGACACGTCGACGATCATCGGTGTCGTCGTCGTGATCTCGGTGGCCGCGGTGATCGGCGGCATCGTCACCGGTTTCAGCGGCTATCTCATCAGCACTCTCGGTGAGGGCATTCTGGCGTCGCTGCGCGAGGCCGTCGTGCGCCGCGCGCTGCATCTGCCCGTTGCCACATTGGAGCGAGTGGGCAAGGGCGACTTGCTCTCCCGGGTCGGCGACGACGTCGCTGTGATGGCCAAGTCGATCGGTGAGGTGATCCCGCAGCTGGTCGGTGCGATCCTGCTCGTGTGTCTGAGCATGATCACGATGCTCGGCATCGATTGGCGGCTCGGCCTGGCGGGGCTCGTCGCGCTGCCGATGTACGTCCTCGCGCTGCGGTGGTATCTGCCGCGCTCGGCGCCGAAGTACGCGGCCGAACGCGTCGCGATGGGGGAGCGAGCACAGTCGTTCGTCAGCAGCATGCAGGGCGCGAAAACCGTTCGTGCGTACGGACTCGAGTCGGCGCACCTGAGCGAGATCGACCGAGCGTCGGCGAAGGCCCGAGACATCGGCGTCGACGTGTTCCGCCTGTTCACCCGCTTCGGATCTCGGAGCAACCGCGCCGAGTGTGTCGGACTGTCGGTGATCCTGCTGGCCGGATTCCTGCTCGTACGAGGCGATTACGTCACCGTCGGCGAGACGACGGCCGCAGCGCTGCTGTTCCATCGCCTGTTCAATCCGATCGGCACCCTGCTGTTCACGTTCGACGACATCCAGTCCGCCGGTGCGTCGTTGGCGCGTCTGGTCGGCGTCATCGACAGCCCCGACGAGCGACCCGTCGGCGACGGTTCCGTGCCCGCCGACGCCACCTTGGACGTCACCGATCTGCGGCACGAGTACGAGTCCGGGCACGAGGTGCTGCACGGGGTGAACCTGAAGGTCGGTGACGGCGAGACCGTCGCACTCGTCGGATCCACCGGTGCAGGCAAATCCACGATCGCGGCGATCGCGGCCGGTTCCATGGCGTCGACGGCGGGGACGGTTCGTGTCGGCGGAGCATCACTGGATGCGCTGGGCAGCGACGGGTTACGACGACATGTGGCGATCGTCAGTCAGGAGGTCCACGTGTTCGCCGGCCGATTGATCGACGACGTGCGGCTCGCCGCCCCGGCTGCCGGTCGCGACGACGTCGAAGCCGCGCTGCGCACCGTCGGAGCGTGGGGGTGGGTCGAGGCGCTCGAGAACGGACTCGACACCGCCGTCGGTGAGGGCGGGCACCAGTTGACCGCGGCACAATCGCAGCAATTGGCCTTGGCACGTTTGGTTCTCGCCGATCCCGCCGTCGCGGTGCTGGACGAGGCCACCGCGGAAGCCGGCAGTTCCGGTGCTCGCGATCTCGAGGCCGCCGCCGAGGCGGCCACGAAGGGACGCAGCACGTTGATCGTCGCGCATCGCCTGACGCAGGCCGCTGCGGCCGACCGCGTGGTTGTGTTGGAGCACGGCCGGATTCTGGAGCAGGGTCCGCACGAGGAGCTGGTCGCGGCCGGTGGACGATACGCACAGTTGTGGGAGGCGTGGCAAGGCCGCTGATCGATATAGGGATTTGCCTAAAGCTATTAGTTTTGGTTACGGTGTCCTCGAATCGACGAGGAGGCCGGCATGGCACGCGCAGGATTGACCGCGCAGCGCATCGTGGAGGCAGGAGCGGATCTGGCCGATGAGGTCGGCTTCGATCGCGTGACTGCCAGCGAGATAGCCAGACGCTTCGACGTGAAGGTGGCGAGCCTGTACTCGCATCTGAAGAACTCGCACGAGTTGAACGTCGGGATCGCGCTGCTGGCGTTGGAGGAACTGGCCGATCGGGTGTCCGAGGCCCTGGCAGGCCGAGCGGGCAAGGACGCTCTGGTTGCCGTCGCCAACGCGTATCTCGACTATTCGCGCGAACATCCAGGTCGCTATGCAGCGACGCAGTTTCCACTCGATCACGAGACCGCTCTCGCGAGTGCGGGAGTGCGTCACTCGGCGATGATGAAGGCGATTCTCCGCGGGTACGACCTCGGCGAAGAGGATCAGGTCCACGCAGTTCGATTGCTCGGCAGTGTCTTTCACGGCTACGCGAGCCTCGATGCGGCCGGCTCGTTCGCTCACAGTGCCCCCGACTCGCAGCAGTCCTGGGTCCGCATCCTCGACGGAATCGACACACTCTTACAGCACTGGAGGCAGTGACATGGAACCGATCTCCGAACGCGACATCAGGTCGTCGTTCGTCAACTCTTCCAAGGGCGACGCCGGTCGGCTCTCCCTTCCCGACATGTTCGACGCTGTGCCGTGGGACGATCTCGACTTCTTCGGTTGGGTCGATCCCAAGCTCGCCGGGAGGAGCTACATCGTCGTTCCTTCGGAGGATCGCCTGCGCGGAATCTCGTTGCGCTACAAAGTCGGTGGTCCGCGCACAGCGCAGATGTGCAGCATCTGCCTCACCACGCACGCCAACGGCGGAGTGTCTCTGATGGCTGCCGCGAAAGCAGGCGAATCCGGCAGGCGCGGCAACACGGTGGGCACCTACATCTGCTCGGACCTCGCCTGCTCGCTCTACGCGCGCAAGAAGAAGACCCCGGCGCTGGGCCGTCAGTTCAAAGAGGACTTCGACGTCCCGACACGAACCGCTGCAGTCGAAGACAACATCGCCGCGTTTCTCGCTCGGGTTCTCGATTGATCAACTGATGGTGGGACCGCGCGCCCCGATCGACGACTGCGCGCCCCTACTCTGATGCGAGTAGGGGCGCGCAGTCGTGCAAAAAGGGTGTGAGGTCCTGTCGGAGATAGGACCGGTCGACGTCATTCGCCGACAAGACCGAAGTCAGTCCTTGTTCTTCTCCGCGATGAACAGCTTCTCGATGCGCTCCGCCTCGTCTTTCTTTGCGGCGGCTTCGTCGGAACGCTCGGCGGCCTCGGCCAGTTCGGCCTCGGACGGCGCAGCGGCCAGCTTCTCCTGCTTGTCGACCTGGGCCTGCTGAGCCTTCTTGCGATCCTCGGCGGCCTTCGCGGCGGCAGCGGCCTGCTCGTCGGCCTTCTTCTTTTCCGCAGCGGCCTTGCGCTCGGCGTCCTGAGCGGCCTCGCGCTTGCGTTGCTCGGCTTCCTGGCGGGCGTCACGTGTGGCTTCCTGAGCGGCGGCGTCGGCTGCGCGGCGATCCTTCTCGGCCGTCTCGCGAGCGACCTTCAGTTCGTCGTCGGCCGCGGCCTTCTTGGCCCGAGCCTCGGCGTCGAGACGTGCTGCCTCGGCGCGGTTCTCGGTGCTGTCGACGAGGGTCTCGCCGCGGTCGGCGAGGCTCTTGTCTCCCAACAGGTTTCCGACGGCACGGTCCAGCGATCCGAGCGTGTGCTCGTACACCAGACGCGCGGGTGCTTCTGCATTCATTTTCTCGACGACGTTGGTTTCGATGAGCTGCAACGGAATTCGGGCGATCTTGTACTGGATGCGAAGGATGGTGAGTGGTATGGCTAAAACGCTCATGAAGCGAAACTCCTGGTTCGAGGTAGTGGTTCAGGCCTGGTTGCGGAGCTCTTCGGCCTTCTTGCGATCGGCTTCGGCCTGACGAAGTGCTTCCTGGTGCTTCTGTGCGGCCACCATCTCGTCGGAATCGGCCGCGGCCTGCTCGATGCGACGGTCCTCGTCGGCCTCGATCTGTTCGGCGGTCGCGTCGACCTCGGCTGCAGCGCGCTCCTGCGCCACTACCTCACGCTTCTCCTGTTCGGCGGCGGCGAGCTGGGTCTGGCGAACCCGATCGGCGTTGGCCTCGGTGACCGCGGCGTTCTCTTCTGCGGCTTCCCGACGGCTCTCCGCCGCGGTGCGCACATCGGCCAGCTCCTCGGCGGCCTCGGTGGCCTGCGCCTCGGCGACCCGCTCCGTGGCGTTGGCCTCCTTGCGCTCGCGGGCCTGCGCGGCCTGCAACTGGCCCTCGGCTGTCAACGAGTCGTTGCCGGTCACCGCACCCGCGACCTCTTTGGCCTTGCCCTTGATTCCGTCGAGCAGTCCCTTGCGTGCTTCGCCCGCTACGTTCTCGTCAGTCATGTAACACCAGGTACCCACTGGCTGTTCGAGTAACCCCACGTCGGTATCGGACGATACGATCCCCGACGGACGAATCAGCAGTAAGGAGACGTATGCCAATCGCCAAGATCAACGGCATCGACATCAATTACCAGGTCAAGGGCAGTGGAGACCTGGTCGTTCTCGTCATGGGCACCGGCAGCCCCGGTCGCGTGTGGGAGCTGCATCAGGTGCCGGCGCTCACAGCAGCGGGTTACCGGGTGTGCACGTTCGACAATCGCGGCATCGCTCCCTCGTCGGAGAGCACACACGGCATCACCATGGAGGACATGGTCGCCGACACCGCCGGTCTGATCGAGCTCGTCCGCAACGGTGACGAGAAGGCCTACGTCGTGGGAACGTCGATGGGCTCACGCGTCGCGCAGGAGCTTGCGCTGAGCAGGCCCGACCTGGTTCGCAAAGCGGTGTTCCTCGCCGGCCACGCGCGGGTCGACGAGTTCCAGAAAACACTTGCACAGGGTGAACGAGCCCTCTACGACAAGCGCGTGGAGCTTCCCGGCACCTACTCTGCCGCGGTGACCGCGGTGATGAACCTGTCGCCCGCGACGTTGCGTGATTCTCGCGGGGCGCGTGACTGGCTGGACCTGTTCGAGTTCTCCGCGTCCTCACCGTCCGCCGGAGTGCGCGCTCAGCTGGGCATGGACGACGATTTCGATCGAACTGCCGCCTATCGCGGGGTGGCGGTGCCGTGTCTGTCGGTCGGATTCGCCGACGATCGGATGATCCCGCCCTACTTGGGCAAGGAGTTGGCCGACGCCATCCCCGGTGCCCGGTATGTGGAGATCGCGGACGCCGGGCATTACGGATATCTCGAGCGTCCCGAGGCCGTCAACGCCGAACTGCTCGGCTTCTTGAAGGCCTGACGGCACCACGGCCCGACCTGCGTTGCTAGGGTCGTGTGGCACCTCACGGTGCAGACTTACCAACCAAACGTTCGCGACGAGTGAGGCGAGATGAGTACCAACCCGTTCGATGACGAAGACGGACGCTTCTTCGTGCTGGTCAACGACGAAGACCAGCATTCGCTGTGGCCGACGTTCTCCGAGGTCCCTCAGGGATGGCGTGTCGTCTTCGGTGAAGACACCCGTGCCGCGTGCCTGGAGTACGTCGAGAAGAACTGGACCGACATGCGTCCGCGCAGCCTGCGTGAGGCCATGGAGGCCGACGCTGCTGCACGCGCATCCGCTGAGGGAACCCCTAGCACCGAGGCCTGAGTTCCGCCTTCTACGAAGGACTCGTACCGCGCCGCCGACGAACTGTCGGTCGGCGCGGTTCTTCTGTGCGGCGAAGCGTCGGGCGCAGTAGTTCCTCGGTGCGCGCGAGAATGCGTGGTCGACGCAGGGTTCGGGCACCCCACTCACCGAGTGTCACACCCGCGGCCAAACCGCAGCCGACGCCGAACGCCGCGAACAACGAGCTGATGCCGAGCAGTAGCTGGTCGTTGAGGATTGCGTACAGACCGCGATACAACGCCAGGCCGGGGAGCAGCGGAGTGATGCCCGCGACGGCGACGATCAACGGCGGAATCAGCGCACGACGTGCCAACAGACCACCTGCGAATCCGACGACGGTAGCGGCGATGGCCGAGGCGATGATCGGCCCCACATTGAGAGTCTGCGAGAGCAGATACACCAGCGAGCCCGCGAAGCCGCCCATGAATGCAGCCGTCAGCGCACGACGTTCGGCGTAGCAGGCCAATGCATAGAACAGTGACGCTGCCGCGCCGGCGATCACCTTGGTGGGGACCTGCAGGATGTCCGGTGGGGCCAGATTGCTGATCTGCGGTAGATCGCTGCCGATCAGCGCAGCCAACCGCAGAGATGTCGCGACGCCGGCGATGATGCCGCCGGTCATCATCAGTACCTCGAAGAATCTGGACACCGCGGTGATCGGGGCACCGGTGATCGCGTCCTGCACCGAGCCGACGAGCGAGAGACCCGAGAGCAGCACGATCACGCCGGCCGCGATGATCTGCGACGGCGAGATGTCGATGTTCAGTTGGTCCTGGAAGTTGTAGAGGGTGATCGCCGGTGTCGCAGCCACGAAGCCGCCGACGACCTGCTGGAAGAAGAACGGCAGGCCCGCGCGGTTGAGTACGCGTCCGATGCGGTCGATCACCATCGTCGTCAGGAAGCTGACCACAGCAACCAGCGCGCCACCGCCGAGCAGCACACTGATGGCCGCGGCCATACCGGACCACGCCAGAGTCGCAATCCATCGGTTGTACGGGTGCGGAGCCTTGGTGATCTCGTCGAGCCGCTCGAGCGCCGCACTAGGCGGCACCATCTTCACGCGCACGGCGCGAATGAGACGGTCGACCTCGGCCAGCCGCGTGAAGTCCATGGACCGGTAATGCACGATGCGCATCGTCGACGCCGGGGGACGCGTCGGGCCGCGGTGAGCACTGAGGGTGATCGAGTTGTACGTGACGTCCACATCGCACCGTGCGAGGCCGTACGTCGCGGCGATGAACTGCACCTGAGTCGCCGTATCCATCGCTGCCGTGCCCGAGGCCAACAGAACTTCGCCGACGCGAACCGCGAGATCGAGGACCTCCGCAACCGACGCATCGTCGGTCAGATCGATCGGACGAAGGGGCGACGGTGCTGCGGTCGGTGTATCGATGGTGGCCCGACGCTCACCGGTGAGACGGCTCAGCGAAGCCGTCACGTCTTGCAGGAAAGTCATGACCGTCTTTACACGTTGCTGGGGTGATCCACCGACAAGGTACCTGTTGACACTGAGCGTCCGATGAACGGATATGATTGCCTCGCTTCACTGCCTCCTTAGCTCAGCGGTAGAGCACTCGCCTTGTAAGCGAGCGGTCAACGGTTCAATCCCGTTAGGAGGCTCTTTCGGACGGCTCTGACCAGCGAAAACGGTTGGGGCCGTCTCTTTTTGGCCTATCTCGGCCGCTCGTTTCTTGCGCGAGCCCGGTTCGTCCACCTGGGTTTATGTGTCGACTGTGACCTGGGGTTTTGCTGGTTCGGCGGCTCCATTCGGCGTTCGGTGTCACAGAATGTCACAACTCGTTGCCAACTCATCGGTGAGCGTTCGCGTGGATGTAGGTGGACGCGTACGGACTGGGCGGAAGGTTGCCGGACCGGATTGCCCGTCGGATCCAGTGTCGGTTCTGTAGGCCTGGAGCCTACGTATCCGACACTGGATCGAGGTGTCTGTGACGACAAGCGATGTTCGACGCCGTCAGGCCGGTCTACCTTCGGAGTTCGCTCGGCTTCCGATGCGGATGGTGCGGGCCGCGACGGCGGCCGATGTCTACGCGCACCCGCGCGCCGAGCTTGCGCGGCTGACGGACTTGGGTCTGCTGCATCTGGTGGCAAAAGGCTTCTAGGTGGCGGTGCCCGACGATCGGGTCGGGACCGGGTGGATGCCGGGTATGAAGGCTGTGGCGGCAGGTATCGCGATTGCGGCCTAAACCGCCGACGATGCCGTCGTAATGGGTGTCAGCGCGGCCCGGCTGCACAGGGTAATCCCACGAGCGTTGGCGACGGCTGTGGTGACTGTGCCGAAGCGGCACGATCCGATTCGGTTGGCGGATCGTCAGGCGCTGGTTCGGCTAGTTGTGCGCGACACGGCACGTCTGGATGCGGAGCGCGTCGTGCCCGAGTTGGATTTGGTGAAGCGTCCGGGCTCGGTGACGCCGAGTGTGAGGTGTGGCCGGCGGTGGAGCAGTTGTATCGACGGTGCAGTCCAGAAGCGTTAGCCGAGATCGCTGGGGCTCAGAAGATGCGAACGACGCTGACGCGTCTGCAGGATCGGTTGGGGGAGAAGTAGTGAATCCCGACGAGCTGGAGACGGTGGCAACGCAATTCGGTGTCGCGAGCGCTCAAGTCGAACGGGATCACCTGATCTCGCACCTGCTCGGCTATCTGAGTGCGCACTTCGCGGATCGGAATGTATTCATCGGCGGAACAGCCTTGGCTCGAACCCATTTGGTCGATGGTCGTCTCAGTGAGGACATCGACCTGATTGCGGTCGGTTCCAGATCGGAGGTCGCTCGTGATCTCGTCCGCGCTCTCCCACGCGCGGTGATGCGCAGCCACGGGCGATTGGTGTGGGACTCGGCGATCAGCGAGGTGCCCGAGCGCCTCGGTGCAGTGGTGAGGTCGCAGTCCGGTCTGGCTGTCAAGGTGCAGTTGCTGTCGGCGGAGGGTCGCCCAGCATGGCCGCTGGAAAACCGGCGGCTCGAACAACGGTTTGAGGATGCACCGGGAGCTGAGTTGACGGTGCCCACGCAGCCCGCGTTCGTTGCGGGTAAGACGGTGACCTGGTGTGAGCGGCGGGCGTCGCGTGATCTGTGGGACCTGTGGGCACTCAATTGCATTGGCGCATTCGAACCGGAAGTGGCCGATTTGTATCGGAGGTTCGGGCCCACGAACAAGTTGCCTGGTGAATTGCAGTTCGCGGATGCTCCGACCGAATCCGATAGGGAGAGCAAGCTTTTGCGCGTCCGGACCCGTATCTTGCGAGCTGGGTGGTCGATCAGCCGTCGGAAGCGTGGAGGTCGACATCGGGGAAGCGCTCATCGAAGACGCGTTGGACATCGGGGTTGACCGCAGCGAGAACCTGATCGAGGAGCGTGCCGAGTTGCAGCGTCTGCGAGTGTCCTAGGACGTCGATCATGACGCGCCTGACTTCGCGGACGTGCCCGGGGGGCGGCCTGGGCGACCACGTCCTTACCCTCCTGCGTCAGAGCCACCTCTGTGAAGCGACCGTTGTCGGTATCCGGTCGGCGACGCACCCAGCCGCGATTCTCCATCTTGGTCAGAGTGTGTGACAGGCGAGAGATAGAGCCACCGACGAATGCGGCGAGGTCACTCTTGCGGACCGTCTGATGGGGCGTGTCCGACATACATGAAAGGACCATGTAGTCGAAGTTGTTGATTCCCGCGTCTTGCTTGAGCTGGGCACTCAGGACTGTCGGCAGCGACTCGACCAGACCGGCGAGCGTCAGCCACGCCCGGATCTCCTCCCGGGTCAGCCATTGGGGGTCGCTCGTCATCGCCCGAGTGTAGTTTTCGAGTTTGACGGGCACGTTCATCGACCTCAGTGGACATCGCGTAGGCCGCGCTTCGCCGGCGGTGACGCCAGGGTGCGGGAGCTCTGCCTGAAGTATCGAAGGTGCACTGCTACGTGCAGCGCTGCGTTGTGTTCTTACGCGTCTGGTCCGATCAGGACGATCCCGTATTTGGGTGCGGCGAGCATCATGCGTGCGATCTCTGCGTCGTCGATGGCTGGGGCGGGGCCGTTGTTGGTGGCGGGTTGGCCGGACTCGCGGAAGAAGCCTTCGATCCCGCCGGGGGTGAAGCCCAGCAGGATTCGGCTCGGTGTATCTGCTGTGTTGCGGAAACTGTGGGCAATTCCTCGAGGACCGAACGCGAAGTCACCCGGCCCGGCGGCGTGGGTCGCGCCGCCGATGGTGATCTCGAACGTCCCGTCGAGAACGGTCCAGAACTCGTCCTCGTTGGTGTGGATGTGCGGGGGCGGGCCACCGCCGGGGGTGGTGATGCATTCGATGACTGCGAAGCTTCCACCCGTGTTCTCGGCGGTTGCCTTGTAGATCATGGTGTCGGCGACGAACCACACCCGCTCGCCCTCCCCGGCTGCGACGGTGAAACCTTCGACGGGAGTGGTTGTCTCCCCGCCGCTTTCGGTATCACCGGTGGTACCCCGCGGATTGTGTTCACCTGGGAGTGGTTCGAACTCGCTCCTGTGCGGGGATATGCCCGCGGTCGTCCGTGCCGGTGTCGATGTCGTTCATCGACACCTTGACGGTAAACACGCACTGTTGAAATATCAACTGTGGGTGTCGAGGTGTTCCGAAGGGGGAAGTCCGGACGGGACAAGGAAAGCTTTGAGTCTCGACCCTGTGGGAGGGTCTCAGGACGTGAGCTTGGCTTGGTAGCGATCGAGGAGCGACGGGACGCCGGCGGTCGGGGGTGCCCACGAGTTCGGAACCGGACAATCGACGGCGACACGGCGGGCCGCAGCCACGAAGTCGCGGGTCAGAGGCGAGTCGACGTCCGAACGCCACCCGATGGACAACGGTGTGGGGGGTATGCCAGTCACCGGAACGAATGCCAAACCTGGCCTCGCATAGAATCTTTGAGTCGACGCTTGCGAGAACGCCACGCCCTTGCTGGAGAGGATGGCTTCGAAGCACTCGTCGACAGTGGAGACTTCGGCACCGAGACGAACGGTCTCACCATCCCTCGAGCTGACGGCGAGCCAGAAGTCCCTCCATGATTCCGGGCTGCGCCTCGCGACGAACGGTTGCCCCGCCACTTCTTCGACACTGGTCGAATCTTGCTGCGCCAGAGGCGAAGTGGATGCTACGACAAGCACTCTCGGCTCCACGAACAGTGTCTCGAGCGCAAGCCAGTCCTGCACGACGACCGGCGGCCTGACGAACGCGACGTCGACCGACCCGTCGCCGAGTCCGACGTAGGGGTCGGTGAAGTCGAACGACTGCATCTCGACCGCGACGTCGGGGTGGAGAGCACGGAAAGCCGACAAGATGTCCGGCGTCAGCTCCGCGGCAGCGTTCGCCTGGAATCCGACGATCAGGTTGTTGCGCCCGCTGCGGCCCACCTGACGTGTCAACGACGCGACACGCTCGGCATCGGCGAGAAGCTGCCTGCTCCCTTCGAGGAGCTTGTCCCCGGCAGGGGTCAACGAGACATGACGGGAATCGCGGATGAACAGTGCGGTTCCCAAGGAGTGTTCGAGTTTGCGAATCTGGACGCTGAGCGAGGGCTGTGCGATATGCAGCCGCGCTGCTGCCTTGCCGAAATGAAGCTCTTCCGCGACGGCCACGAAATACGACAACGGCCTGAGCTCCAACGGAAGATTCACGTCCCCGATGCTATTCCCGCAGCTAGACCAGCACCAGTAGTTGTTTCCTATCGATCGGGCGACCGATTGGTATTGGACGAACCCGCAGGTCCAGCGTGTGATGGGTCACATGACAACAGCAACCGACACCACCACCCAGACCCCGGAACAGTGGGCCGACGCGTTCACCCAAGCATCCGACGCAGACGCCGAGATCTCCGCGCACGGCACGTACTTCACTTGCTCGTACCTCCTCGACATGGACACCCACTCCTTCGTCATCGAGATGTCGAACGGCAAAGTCCACGCAATCGCCGTCGACCCAGGCCCGCTCGACCGGCCATATCAGTTCGCCATCCGCGCCGGCGTCGAGACGTGGCAGGGCTTTGGAGTTCCCGTTCCGGCACCGATGTTTCACGGCATCTGGGCGGCGTCGTTCCAGCGCGACATGAAGCTCGAGGGAGATGTCCTCGTCCTGATGCAGAACCTGCGCTGCGTTACCCGCCAGATCGAACTGCTGCGCGCCGTCGGCGTTCCGGTCTAGTCCCCGACTCACACACGACTCACCGAAGGAACAGAACATGAGCAAGATTTCACCTGTGACCGGCCATTACGTCGATGTCGACGTCGACGGTCTTCTGTACAAGGTCTTCTACCTAGAGAACGGCACCGGCCAACCGTTGGTATGCCAGCACACCGCCGGGTGCCACAACCACCAGTGGCGTGGACTGCTCGAAGACGAGGACATCACGCAGAATTACCGCGTGATCGCGTACGACCTGCCCCGCCACGGCAAGTCCGATCCGCCGGAGAACACAGAGTGGTGGAAAGAGGAGTACAAGCTCTCGGCCGACCATT
The DNA here is from genome assembly GCF_002258235.1 of Rhodococcus sp. 06-470-2. Classification (NCBI taxonomy): domain Bacteria; kingdom Bacillati; phylum Actinomycetota; class Actinomycetes; order Mycobacteriales; family Nocardiaceae; genus Rhodococcus; species Rhodococcus sp. 06-470-2. Next base: position 498,242 of record NZ_NOYB01000010.1, read on the forward strand.
ACGCCAACTTCATCGTGGCCCTGGTCGATGCACTCGAACTGGAGAATCCGATCTTCATGGGTTCGTCGTTCGGTGGCAACATCGCCTTGCAGCTGGCGCTTCGCCATCCGGAACGCTTCGCCGGAGTCATCCCGGTCGAGGGAGCCGACTACTCACCGGGCTTCTACCTCGACTGGTGGCAGCACCCCCACGCGAACGCTGCGCAGGTGTGTGCAAGTGGCACATGGGATCTCATGGCACCACAGTCGCCCGAAGCCGACCGCTGGAAGACCTGGTTCTACTACACGCAGGGATCCGAGGCGTTCAAGGGCGACTTGCACTTCTACTCCGTGGACCACGACCTGCGCGACAAGCTCGACCAGATCGACGGCGACCGTTGCCCGGTCGTCATGCTGACCGGCGACTACGACTACCTCACCACCCCTGAGGACAGTGCCCGCACAGCTGCGCAGATCAAGAATGCGAAGTTCATCGAGATGAAGGACATCGGGCACTTCCCGATGAGCGAGAACCACCCGGTGTTCCGGACGTACCTTATCGAGGCGCTCGAGGTCTTGCAGAAATCCGCGTCCACCTCGGTCTCCGTCTGACCTGACCCTGTACACACCCGCATGCTCGCCGGCCTCCGACACGGGGCCGGCGAGCATTCTTTTCGGCCCTCGAAAGGGAGATCCCGATGTCTGCCAAACACTTTCCGTACTGGGTTGCCGGCGAATCGACTACCAGCGGTGTCGCTACCGAGATCCGCAATCCGTTCGACGGTCGCATCGTGGGGACGGTGTTCGAAGCGGCGTCGGAACACGTCGACGCCGCGATCGAGGCGTCCGCCGCGGTGGCGGACGAGTTCGCGGGAACGCCGGCCCACGTTCGGTCGGATGCGCTCGTACATGTCTCGACGCGTCTGCACGAGCGTCGGGAGGAAATCGCTCGGCTCATCTCTGCCGAATCCGGCAAACCGATCAAGTGGGCGCGAGTCGAAGTCGCTCGCGCGGTGTCGACATTTCGGTGGGCGGCCGAGGAAGCACGACGATGGAGCGGGCATCTTCAGCGACTTGACACCGACGCTGGATCGGACGGCCGCTTGGCGCTGATTCAGCGCGTCCCACGCGGTCCCATCCTCGGAATTGCACCGTTCAACTTTCCGCTGAATCTGGTGGCCCACAAGGTGGCACCAGCCCTGGCGGTCGGCGCGCCGATCATCGTCAAACCTGCGCCGGCCACCCCGCTGACAAGTTTGGTGCTCGGCGAAATGCTCGCCGAGACATCGCTTCCGGCGGGTGTTTGGTCAGTGCTGACCGTCTCTAACGACAAGGCATCGGACATGGTCGTGGACCCTCGGCTACCGGTTGTCTCGTTCACTGGATCGGTCCCGGTGGGTTGGTCGATTCGAGAACTCGTTCCGCGCAAGCACGTCACGCTCGAACTCGGAGGTAATGCCCCGGTGGTGGTCTGCGCAGACTGGGCCGACGAGGAAAAACAGGAGTACGCAGCCGAGAGGATCGCACGATTCTCGATGTACCAAGCGGGTCAGTCGTGCATCGCGGTGCAGCGCGTCTTCGTCCACGACAGTCTCTACGACGCCATGCGCCGCCGCATTCTGGCTCACGTCGCGTCGCTGTCGACCGGTTCACCCGACGACGACGAGACCGACGTCGGCCCCCTGATCGACGAGCGCGCAGCCGTACGCGTGGAGGAGTGGATCGAGGAAGCCGTCGAGGGGGGAGCCACCGTTCTGGCCGGCGGCGGACGCACGGGCGCAGTCGTCGAACCGACGGTCATCGAGGATGCACCGCCAGGGGCCAAGGTTGTCGACGACGAGGTCTTCGGGCCCGTTGTCGTACTCTGCAAAGTCGCCTCGGATGCGGAGGCACTCGAACAGGTCAATGAATCCCGATTCGGATTGCAGGCGGGCATCTTCACGTCGAACCTGCAGACGGCGTTCACTGCGTCACGCGTCCTGGACGTCGGCGGGGTCATCATCGGTGACGTGCCGAGCTTCCGCGCCGATCAGATGCCGTACGGCGGAGTCAAAGATTCTGGGATGGGCAAAGAAGGGGTGCATTCGGCGATGGAGGACCTGACGCAGGAGAAGGTGCTCGTTCTGACCGGTATCGAGATTCCCTGAGATTCGGCACGACCCACCCAACTCCGAATGCCTGTTCCGACGGCAAATTCACAGTGCGCCGGCTTGCCCGTCGGGGCCGCGAGTCAACCGTTCGCCCTCACGCCAGGCAAGACCGAAACCAACCACAACGGGACTGCGCGAACGACCGGGTGTTTGTCGGTCCAAAGAATACTGATGTTCGTTCGAGCCAGTGGGCCGAGGTGTCGGATGTGTTGTACAACGTCGGTTTACAACTACCGTATTTGGGTGGAGTTGGGTCTCGGTGTCACGAGCGTGTCACATGTTGGTACCTACGAGAGTGGATTCGGATGGTCCCGCTTGGACGGTCGATGCAGGTCAGCAGCTCCATGGTGGTTCCATGCGGACGTATCTGGTTGTCTCGCAACATACTTGTAAGCGAGCGGTCAACGTTTCAATCCCGTTAGGAGGCTCCACTGCTCCGATCCCGCTGCTGGGGTCGGAGTTTTTTGTCTGTGCGGGCCGGTGCGGACGGCGCGCGCGCACATACGCCCCTCGTGGAAATTCACGGTGCCTGTAGGCGGTGCGGATTCCGACGAGGTGCGTGGATCCGCGGCGGTCAGAGTGATCAGCGCCGGACGTTTTGGCCCGGAGCCTACGTCTCCGACACTCATGGGCGGTATACGTGACTTCGAGCGATGTGCGACGCCGTCAGACCGGGTTACCTCCCGAGTTTGCGCGGCTTCCGCTGCGGGTGGTGCGGGCCGCGTCGGCGGCAGAGGTGCGCGCACCCGCGGGCCGAGCTCGCGCCACTAATGGACTTGGATCTGCTGCATCGAGTGGCGACGGGCTTCTACGTGGCGGTGCCCGATGATCGTGTCGGGACCGGGCTTGGAAGTAGCGGCGGCCGGTATCGCGGTTGCGGCCAACGGCACCGACGATGCCGTCGTGATGGGTGTCAGCGCGGCCCGGTCGCATGGCGTGACTCCGCGGGCGTTGGCGACGGCTGTGGTTGTAATCCCCAGGCGGGACGATTCGATTCGGTTGGCGGACTAGCAGGCGATTGTTCGGTTCGCCGTACGTGACACGGCGCGTCTTGATGCGGAGCGCATCGATACCGAGTTGGGTCCGGTGTTGGTGACGACTGCGGAGCAGGCGGTCTTGGATTTGATGAAGCGTCCCGGGCTCTGTGATGCAGAGGGTGAGGTGTGGCCGGCGGTGGAGCAGTTGTATCGGAAGTGCAACCCGAAGGTTTTGGCCGAGAATGCCGATGTTCAGAACGTGCGAAAGACGTTGGTACGGATGCAGACTCGGTTGGGGGAGTAGTCAGTCCCGACGAGCTGGACTCGGTGCCAACGCAATTCGGTATCGCGCGTTCACAGGTCGAGCGGGATCACCCGATCTCGCACCTGCTCGGTTACCTGAGTGTGCACTTCGCGGACCAGGATTGTGTTCATCGTCGGGACAGCCTTGCCTGGAACGCGCAGTTCACCAATCCATCCCATCGAGGCAGAACCCCAGACATCTCCTCTGCCCGGAATGCGCGATGCGGCCTCACCGTGCAATAGCCAGGTGCCAATGTGGGTTCGCAGTTCAATCCACCTCTTCGCCGATCCACTTGGCCAACAAGTGGTGGATGTGGCGGATTTTCACTTCTTGATAGCGAGCCAACGGCAACGTCTTCGACTGCGCGGACTTGAGGCCCTTGTGCACCTTCGGCATGTTGTACGCGTCCTGGTCGAACACCCTCGCAGAGCTACCGAGAACCGTTGCTTCCAACCAGGACTGCTCGGGGCGAAGCCACTGGGTCTTGGCCGGCTTCGGCCGTTCGCCCTTGAACGGCGCGAGCAGATAGACGTCCATGATCGAGGTTTCATGGTTGTCGCCGTTCGGACGGAACCGGTAGACGATGCGCTGGTACGCACCCCATGGATGGAAATTCGGAAAAACTGTGTAGTACACGCTGTCGAGCGACTCGGCGTCGGACATGTTGTCGGCCTTGACATCTCCGATGATGTCGCGCAGTCCTTCTCGAGCGAGCATGCCCGACATCTCACGGGCGGACATACCGTCGGGCAGCGTCACCATCGGGTCCTCGTCGATGCGAGCGTCGACCATGGAGTCGAACATCTCCTGCTCGGACGGTACGAAGTTGATGTGCGGGCTGGGTACGCCATTGGCGGTGATGCCGCGGTTGAAGTTGCCCCAGGTGTCGTACTGGCTGTTGGAGTCCCCGGTGCCGACGACGCGTTGCGGATGCGTGGTGATGACGTGGAACGCCTCGGAGAACGCTTCCTGCGCGATCTTCCAGTTCGCCTGGATCACCTGTGCGACGTGGGCCTGAATGTAGCGGTCCTCCAACGGCCAAGCCTCGAAATGCTTTCCGAGGTCACCGAGAAAGCTGTCCAGCGACTCGGACATGGGATCCATGTTGATGAAGACGAAGCCGCCCCAGGTGTCCACCTTGACCTGAGGGAGGTCCATCTTGCCCTTGTCCACATGCGGGAAATCCCACGCACACGTCATCGACTTCAGTGACCCGTCGAAGTTCCACGCGAAACCGTGGAAGGGGCAACGCAATTCGTTGCCCGCCGGCCCGTCCTCCTCGCGGAGGGTGCGTCCGCGGTGCAGGCAGGAGTTGTAGAAGGCCCGGATTCCCATGTCCTTGCCGCGTACGAGAAGAATCGACTTCTCGCAGATCTCGTAGACCAGTGTGTCGCCCGGCTCGGGGATCTCCTCCTCACGGCACGCCATCTGCCATACCTTGTACCACACGCGATCTCGCTCGAGTTCGTGGTACTTGCGGCTGATGTAACGCGAGATCGGGACGAAGTTCTGGTCCTCGTACATCTCGTGTGACTCGATGCGCAGGATCTCCGGTACGGGATGGGTGTCGGTGTCCAGGAGTCGTTGGTAGCCAACGCCGTTCTCGATGAACCCGGCGTCCTCGGCGGGGCGTTCTTCGGTGTTGGTCACAGTTTGCCTCCCTGTTCGAGCGTGATGGCGCGGGCCTCTTCCGCCAATTTGTCGGACTGCATCTTCTCGAGTAGTTTCGCCGCACCCATGAATCGCCGGTTCTGTGTGATCGGCACGGGTTCGCGGGGGCCGAGTCCGACCCACCGGGCCAGCTCGGGGTCGACCGCTTTCACCTCGCCGTGGAGGTAGCGGCCCTCGGGGTCGAACGTTCCGGTCTTGCCGTGGCGGTCCGTGACCAGAACGTTGAAGTCGTCATCGAATTCGTAGATAGCGTGGCTCATCGGATGCTTGATCTGTCGCATCGCAATCTCCTTGGAACGGGGCAACGCCCTTACTTGGTGCCGAATGCATTAACTGTAACAGCGAACAGTGATCGCGGGCACACTTTTCTTTAGGCTGACTCCAAAAACTCCGGTCATGTGCGTGCTGCCCACCGTAGGGCTCCCGCCACGAGTCGGCGGTAGACGGGATCGGCGAGGGTGGGCGACTTGTCGCCGGGCTGCAGATACGCCAGCCGACTGCGGCCGTTGGTTTTCGTCCACCCGACCAGCTGCGAGCCCGGTCGGTGGCTCCAGCCCTCGCGTTCGTCGCGGCGGCCCGCCATGGCCAGTGCCGTCGACCAGTGCACGCCGTCGGTCATCTCCGCGTCGGTGCGCAGCAGGGGAGTGACGTCGTCCTCGAAGACTTGGCACAGGTAGGTCTCGTCGACGAGGTCGAACGAATCGGGGATGCCGAGGGTGATCGGGTGCGCACGATCGGTGACGGTGATGGTCTGCGGAACTGCATGTCGGTAGCCGGAGTCCGGGCAGTCGACACCGCGGACGATGCCTGGCCGGTAGAGGTATCGGCCACCCACGAACTCGGCCCATTCGTCCCAGTTCGCCCACGAGGCGATGGCGTGATGCAGCACCACGTAACCGTGTCCGCTGGTCGGAGCGGCGGCTACAGCTGCGCGCACGGCCTCCGGTGGATCGGCCGGTGTGGGCAATGTGCCGGGCATGTCGTAGTGCAACGAGACGTCGAACCGGGCCAGGTCGTCCGGGCCGAGATCCGCGTCCGGGTGTTCGTGCCAAGACACGTCGCCGGGCAACGAGTCCAGGAGTTCGGTGAAAGCATCTCGGTCGAACGAATGCCCACCGGTGAATGCCGCAATACGCATGAACGGGTGTCCCATCGATCAATTTCAACTGGTGATGCAGTCAAGTTACTCGACGAGGGCGGTAGTTCAGCGTCCTTCGATCATCTTCGAACAGACCTCGGTGGTCGCCGCCCGCAGCCGAGGTGCCGATATGCCGGCCAGCGGCCCACCCTCGATGCGCAGCGGCTGGATGGCGATGGTCGTGGCGATCATCGTCCGCACCCGCAACGACCGCGCGGCCTGCTGCGCTGCCGCGGACCGCTTGTTGGCCGGTGTCTCCGCGACCGGGAAGTAATCGAATGCACGTCGGATGTGCCGGTCTTCGTACTCCTTCGTCAGGAGGCGAGTTCCGGGCGTCGCGCCGCCGGCCATTTGCAGAAACAGCATTCGCGCCGCGTTCGGGTGCTCGGCCGTCCAGTCCCACACGGCGTCGATGACGCTCTTGAACGTGTCTGCGTCGGCCTCGGCGTCGTCCGGCCGGGCATGCTGCGCGGCGGCGGAACTGGCGTCCATCGCATACCCGAGGGCGCTCTCGAACAGCTCTTCCTTGCTCGCGAAGTGGTAGTAGACCGCGGTCGGCACCATGCCTGCGGCCTCGGCGATCTCCTGTATCGACGTTTCTGCGAAGCCTTTTCGGGAGAAGACGCGGACGGCTGCTTTGACGATGAGGTGCCGGCGCGACGGCCGATGGGCAGAACCCTTCGGTGCACCGGGCTCGGCCGGCGTGTCGACGGTGTTCTCATCGTCTGCGTTGGCAGAACTCGACGAGACGGTGCCTACCGGATCGTCGTCGGCGGCGGGCGTTGAATCCCAGCCGTTCGGCGTCTCGTCTGCGTGACCGTTTTCGGGGTCGCTGTTTCGTCGTCGTGGCACCGGGCTCAATTTACTCGCTGGTGCACGTCGCGACACCCTGATCGAGCGGTGGGTGCCATGATCTACTGCATGGCAGGCAAGGGAGTGGCACCGAAGCGGACTGCGACGGCTCCGACGAGCAAGGGCGCAAAGCGAGCGGCGCATCGTCCGTCGCGGCGTGAGGTCGTCGTCGACGCCGCGATGCATCTGTACTCGGTCCGGTCCATCGAGGACGTCACGGTTGCAGATATCGCCGCGGAAGCTCAGATGACCTCCGCCGCCGTCTACTACCACTACCCGTCCAAAGACGAGGTTCTGCTCGGCGGGCTGCGGCTCTATGCGGACGGTTTGCTCGATGAGCTTCGCACCCAGGTCGAGAGCGACCCGGACGCCTCTCTGGGCGACATCATCGTTGGATTGCTGGAGTGGACGGATCGGCATCGGGCCGCGTCGCTCGTGTACTTCGTGCGATCGCCGGGATGGAGCCTGTCGATCGAGTCGCTTCGCAGGGAAGTGCGTTTGACGATGCTCAACATCTTCACCGCCGAGTTGCGCAGCCGCAGCGGAGTCACGACGCGAGCGAAACAGGCTGCCGCCGCGACTGCACTGTCGAGTCTGCTCGAGGTCTCGGTGTCGTCCTGGCTGACCGAGGACACGGTTCTTGCCAACCTCGGACGTCGGAGATTTTCCGACGAGGTTCGCGAACTGGCCGCCGACATCGCCAGTTTGTGAGGACTGCTGGAGCCGAACACTACTAAGTGCTCGGCCGCGGGCCGTTGACCCGGAACTTTGCGCAAGTATCTTTAGACCGACGACAGTTTATGGTTGACTTGCACCATGCTCAGTCAGTCGCGTGCCCGATCCATCGATCTCGACAACCCGTTCGCGCCACTGACGGGATTGTGCGAACTGGTCCTGGTCCGGCACGGCGAGCAGGTGCTGAGCAAAGAACTCAGTGCCGGTGAGACGGTAGATCCGCCGCTGTCCGACCTCGGAGAACGCCAAGTACAGGCTGTGGCGCAGAGGCTGGCCACGGCTCGCGTCGATGCCGTCTACAGCTCTCCGCTTCGGAGAGCGCTACGTACCGGAACCGAGATTGCCGATCGACACGGACTCGTCCCCGTGGTGCGGGACGACCTCACCGAGTACGAGCCCTGGCAGAAGTCTCCTGCCGACCTCAGTCCCTTCGACGCCCTGCCACGCGACGAGATCGCCAAGATCTTTCGCGAGCACATCAGGACGCGTCGGTACGACGCGTTCCCTTACGCCGAGGACGGGGCGGCGTTCCGCGGCCGTGTGCTCGGGCAGATTTCCACGATCGTCGACTCCCATCGCGGTGAGCGGGTGGTGGTGACCTGCCACGGCGGCGTCATCAACGCAGTGCTCGCCGACGCTCTGGGCAGCGGTCTGGACATGCCTGTTCGAGTCCACCACACCTCGATCAGCGTGGTCCGAGGTGCCGACACGCGCCGAGCGGTCCAATCGGTCAACGATTTCTCTCATGTACTCGACTTCCAGACTTCCGTCGGAGCCATGAATCTCTAAGTCCTGCAGTTGAACACCGATCAAGGAGTCATCACATGGATCTCGACCTCAAAGGCAAGCGCGCCATCGTCAGCGGTGCCAGTCGCGGCATCGGCCTAGCGATAGCCCGCACGTTGCTCGCCGAAGGCGCATCGGTCGGTGTGTGCGCACGCGGCGAAGAACACCTGAACGAGGTGTCCGCCGAATTGTCCGAGCTGGGAACGGTTTTCCACAAAGCAGTCGACGTCGGTGACGCCGACGCCGTGAAGTCGTTCGTCGACGACGCCGCCGAGGCGCTCGGTGGTATCGACATCGTCGTGGTCAACGCCTCCGCCGCCACCGGCAAAGGCCCGCAGGCGTGGATCGACAGTTTCAACGTCGACCTCATGAGCCTGGTCAACTTCATCGAATCGGCCGCGCCCCATCTCGAAGCGAGTACCTCGGCGTCGGTGGTCACCATCAGTACCACATCGGCGCTCGAGGCCGGTCCGATCAGCACCGCCAACAGCTACGGTGCGCTGAAAGCTGCCGTACTGCAGCACTCCTCGGCGCAGGCGCGGGCACTCGGTCCGAAGGGTATTCGCGTGAACGCCGTGTCGCCGGGCCCCATCTTTTTCGAGGGTGGCGCCTGGGAGACCATCCAGACGAGTCGTCCTGCTCTCTACGAGGCTGCGCTCGGATCGGCGTCGCTGGGCAAACTGGGTGCAGCACAGGACGTTGCGAACGCCGTGACCTTTCTGTCGTCACCCGCCGCAGGACACGTCACCGGAATCAACATGGTGGTCGACGGCGGCTTCACCAACCGCTTCGACTTCTGAGTCCCGACATGTCGTCTGATGTGACCGGCACAGCCGACCTGGTGATCCTCGGCGGCGGGTCCGGCGGGTACGCCTGCGCTTTGCGGGCTGCCCAGCTGGGCATGTCGGTGATCTTGATCGAGGCGGACAAACTCGGTGGTACCTGCCTGCACAACGGATGCATTCCGACCAAGGCACTGCTGCATGCGGCCGAGGTCGCCGATTCCGTCCGCGAGGCTTCGACTTTCGGAATCAAGGCGACCCTCGACGGTGTCGACATGAGTGCGGTGAACAGTTACAAGGACGACGTGATCGCCGGCCTGTACCGCGGGTTGCAGGGCCTCGTTGCCTCCCGTGCGATCGAGCTCGTCGCCGGGCGAGGTCGCCTCGTCGGTGACCGCACCGTTGCGGTCGAACTCGCAGACGGTGGTGTCGCCACCTACCGCGGCGAGGCGCTGATCCTGGCGACCGGCTCGCAGTCGAAGTCGTTGCCGGGCCTGGACATCGGTGGTTCGGTCGTTACCAGTGACCTCGCACTGGAACTCGACACCGTCCCGGACAGCGTCGTCGTCCTCGGCGGCGGAGTGATCGGGTGCGAGTTCGCCAGCGTCTGGTCGTCGCTCGGCGGACATGTGACGATCGTCGAGGCGGCACCCACGTTGCTGCCTACCGAAGACCCGTGGGTGTCGAAACAGATCGAGCGAGCGTTCCGCAAACGCGGGATGGTGCTGAAGACGAAGACGTCGTTCACCGCCGTCTCCGCTCGAACAGGCGGAGGAGTGCACGTCGAGCTCGCCGACGGATCCACCGTCGACGCCGACCTCATGCTCGTGGCCGTCGGCCGCGGTCCACGCACCGCGGACATGGGCTTCGCCGAAGCGGGCGTCGATCTCGATCGCGGCTTCGTGGTGACCGACGAGTGGCTGCAGACATCCGTGCCGGGCGTGTTCGCCGTCGGCGACATCGTGGCGGGTCCACAGCTGGCCCACCGCGGCTTCGCGCAGGGGATCATGGTGGCCGAGCAACTGGCCGGTCTGGATTGCACGCCCGTCGCGGACAGGGGAATCCCGCGAGTCACCTACTCCAACCCCGAGGTCGCGTCGGTCGGCTTGACCGAAAGCGAAGCGGCAGCGCAGTACGGCGATGTCGAGACCGTCGTCTACGACCTCGGTGGCAACGGCAAGAGCCGCATACTCCGCACGGCAGGCGGGGTGAAGCTGGTCCAGGCCGGCCCGGACGGACCGGTGGTGGGCATCCACCTCGTCGGCGCGCGCGTCGGAGAGCTCATCGGGGAAGCGCAGCTCATCTACAACTGGGAGGCGACAGCGGGGGACGTCGCCCAACACGTGCACGCGCACCCTACTCAAGCAGAGGCACTGGGCGAGGCGCACTTGGCCCTGGCAGGTAAAGCGCTGCACGCGCACGGCTGATCACCGAAAGAGGACACGATGGCGGGACCTGCAGGCCGGCTCGACGCGGTCGTGGTTTGCGGTGGGCAGTGGCACGACTTCGATTATGCGAGGCTGCAACTGCTGTCGTCGCTGAGTGAGTACGAGCTGGTTCGGACAAGGGTGTTCGAGGACTACGACTGTCTCGATGCTCTGGCTTCGGCCGATCTGCTGGTCACCTACACGTGTAATCGGGTCCCGACCGACGTGCAGCAGAAAGCGTTGGAGGCATTCGTTTCTCGCGGTGGTCGCTGGCTGGCATTGCACGGCACCAACTCCGCGATCGACCGGACGCCGAACGGATCGCCGAGCAAGTACGTGACACCGCGGACCCTGGGTGACCTGGCCGGTGTGCTGGGGAGCCAATTCCTGGGGCACCCGCCGATCGCTCCGTACACGGTGGAGTTCACCGAACCCGAGCACCCGTTCGTCGCCGGGATCGGCCCGTTCGAGGTCACCGACGAGCTCTACGTCTGTGAGCTTCATCCACCGATTCGCGTGCTCGCTCACACTCGTTTCGTCGGTGAGTCCACGGGATTCGCCGAGGGGCACACCACTGAGGACGAGCCCAGGCCGGTCCTGTACCTGAAGGACCACGGCGACGGGACGGTCTGTTACTTCACGTTGGGACATTGCCGGGGTCGGGTCGACGTCCAAGACCTCGGAATCGACGATCTGGGCCGGGTCGACCGAGGGAGTTGGACAGTCCCGGAGTTCCGAACGGTCCTCCAGCGCTGTCTGTCGTGGGCCGTCACCGGAGAGCTGACGGCCCACCACTGAGCTGGGTCAGATGATGTCCACCGTGTCGAGAACCCTTTCGGCGTAGGCCGAGTCGCCGACGATCGTCACGTGCTTGCGCCACGGGCTGCGGGTGGTGCCCCACAGGACGAAATCGGTAGCGGCCGAGGTGATCACGGTGTCGGCGGCCGCCGCCCCGGGTTCGACGGTCAGCAGCTTCGAACCCGGCCGCAGGGTCCACTCGCCACCGCCGGGACCGGTGAGTCGCACCCCCAGCGGGCGGTCGAGTACCCCACTCACCGGAGTGCACATCTGCGGCAACCCGGTCCACATCCACTCGACGGCGATGCGCACCAGATCGTCTTCAGGGTCGGGCACCTCCCGGGTGACCGGTCCGTCGGATCCGAGCAGATCGACATACATGTGGCACCACATGTCGAAGGCGAACGCATCCGAAAGCTGATGCGTGCGATAGGTTCCCAGATCGGTCAGTGTCATCGGGGCCGACGCCGTCTCGGTCTGCTGCATCGGTTCGAGGACCGCCATCGCGCCGTCGACGTTGTCCAGGAACTCGTCGGCAACCTGCGAATTGGACCACTCCCGGCGTGCGTCGACCAACTGGTTCTGCAATTCTTCGGCGGTGCTGGGCGTAGGCGCGGCCGGATCGGAAGGCGGCGGATCCACCATGACCGCGAAATTCGAACCGGTATGCGCCACCAGATCTTTCACCGACCAGCCTGCGCAACGGCTGGGAGCCGACCACTCGTCGACGGTGAGACTGCGGACCACGGACCCGTATCGGTCGGCAAGCTCGCGACTCGCCGACAAGCCTGCCCGGCTCATGACCTGCTCACCGTACCGGTGTCGATGAAGTATTCGGAAGCGGTGACGTCCATCGAAGTTCTCTCCTTGGAGTGTTCGGTCGGGGAAACTGCGGTCAGTAGTTCGCAGTGCCGCCGTCGACGCTGAGGATCGCGCCCGTGATGCCGGCTCCGGCGTCGGAGGCGAGGAGCATCGCCATCGCGGCAACCTCCTCGATCGTGTTGGGACGCTTGAGCGCCGACTCCTCGGCGAACAGCGCGACCATCTCCTCGAAGGACATTCCCATGGCCTTGGCCGTGGCAGGGCCGTTGTCCTTGATGATGTCGGTGATCACCAGACCGGGGCAGATGGAGTTGACAGTGATGCCTTCGGTACCGACCTCACGGGCGATGGACTTCGTCATGCCGTTGATGGCGTGCTTCGCGGCCACGTAGGCGGTGAACACAGGTTTGCCGTGCTTGCCTTCCACCGACGAAATGTTGATGATGCGGCCGGACTTGTTGGGCAGCATATGTTGAAGGGCTCGGCGGGTGGCCCAGAAGTTCGAGTTCAGATTCCAGTTCATCACCAGAGTCCACTCCTCGTCGCTGAGGCCGGCCGTGGGTTGGAGGTCCTTGGCCCCACCGGCATTGTTCACGAGAACGTCGATCCGCCCGAACGTGGCGACCGTCTGCTCGATGAAGTCCTCCACATCGGACTGCACGGTGACGTCTCCGGGGAAGAAGGCAGCGCGATCACCGACCCCGAACTGTGCGAGAGCTTTTTCGCCCTTGTCTCTCGAGCGTCCGTTGAGAGACACCTTCGCCCCTTCGGCCAGCGCCGCTTCAGCGATACCGCGACCGATTCCCTGCGTTCCGCCCGTGACGGCAACAACCTTGTCTTGCAGCTTCATTGATTTTCTCCCATACCGATTCGCTCAGGACCAGAGACAAGTAACTTGTCATCGACTACAGTCTGGCATGTAGAGTGGCTCACGTCACAGTGATTCTGCAGACGGATTCAAAAAACTACCTACGAGGTGCAGTCGCCGATGTCAGAGACGAGAAGTGAAATGTCCGACCAGCGTTGGTTGGTCGACACCGACCCGAGCCCCCGTCTGCCCGTGTACACGCGTCTGAACGCGAGCGATGTGCTGTCGGACCCGATCACGCCACTCGGTGCGGATCTGGGTTGGATCCAGAACATCCTGCCCGGGTGGAACTTCGGGTACGCCAGCCTCGGTAGCTATTCGCTCGCGGAAAGACCTGATGTGGCGGCCTCGTCCGGCATCTTCTACGGGCACCTCTACATCAACCTGTCGATGTCTCGCCTGGTCGGCATCCGTGGCGGTCTACCGGTGGAACTCGTCGATCAGCTCTTCTACGGCGGAGACCCGAACATCCCGGCGTATGTCGGCCATCCCGACGACGAGAACGCCGAGGCAGGCAGCCGCCTGGAGGCCCGTAACGCGTGGGCGCTGTCGACCGAGACATTCCCGGAACTGGAAGAGGACCGAACTCTCGCCGACCGCTTGCGGGCCGAACGTCCCGACCTGTCCGCACTGACACCGGCAGCGCTCGTTGCGCGAGCCCGGTCGGTGATGCCGCTCGAGCGCGTCGCGTGGCGCGGGGAAGTGATCGCCACCAACTGTGCCGCGGTGGGTCCCGCCGTTCTGGGCCAGCTGCTGGGCGCAGAAAACCAAGACCTCGTCGTCACCCTGGTCGGTGCAGCCGGTGACGTGGACTCGGCCATGCCGTCGTACGCGTTGTGGGAACTCGGCCGCCTGGTGCGGGCCGACGACAAACTGATGGCGGCATTCGATTCCGGGGTTGCCGGTGTCGGTGATCGCATTGTCGGAATCGACCCGAAGTTCGACGCCACCCTGGACCGGTTCCTTCTCGATTACGGATACCGAGGGCCCAACGAGTGGGATCTCGGGTCCGTTTCGTGGGAGACCCGGCCCGAGCTGGTTCTCGGCCTCATCGACCGGCTGCGGCTCCAGGACGACTCGGCCGCGCCGGACGTCCGTCTGTCCGAACAGGCGTCGGGCGGAGCCGACGCATGGGCCCGAGCGCGGGAGATCGTCGGTGACGACGAGGCGGGGCAGGCGACGCTCGCGTCGGCGTTGGCGTCGGCCCGCAGATTCGCTGCATGGCGTGAACGCGCCAAGACCAACTGCATCAAGGTCCTGCACGAGGCCCGCGTGCCGCTCGTGGAACTCGGTCGCCGATTGCACGCCGACGGTCACCTCGACTCGGCCGACCACGTCTTCATGGCGGTCGACGACGAACTCGACGCGCTGGCGAGTGCCCCTGAATCGATGAGAACCACTCTGGCGCAACGACACAGCGACTGGCGGGAGCTGTTCGGACTGGAGCTGCCCACCTTCCTCGACACTCGTGAACCGATTCCCGCCCTGTCGACACTGGGCCGCACGGGTCAGTCGGCCGTCGCCCCCGTGGAAGTCGGCGATGTCCTGCAGGGCTCCGGAGCCTCGCCTGGAATCACGCAGGGGCGTACACGCGTGATCACGTCGATGGCAGAACTGGACACGTTCGAGGTCGGCGATATTCTCGTTGCACCGCAAACCGATCCGTCGTGGACCCCGTTGTTCATGGTCTCCGGCGGTGCCATCACCGACGTCGGTGCCATGGGGTCGCACGCGATGATCGTGAGCCGTGAACTCGGTATCGCGTGTGCGGCCGGCGTTCAGGCCGCGACGCGTCGCATACCCAACGGGACGCTCGTCGAGATCGACGGATCCAAGGGCACGGTCACGATCCTGGAACTGCCGTGACGACCGGGGTCGTCACCAGCACGCGGGCCGTTTTCCTGTCGGAGCGTCCGGGTGGTGACCCCGGGCCGCAGAATTTCGAGATCCGTGACCTCCCTCTCGCCGAACGCACCGCCGACCAGGTAGTCGTGCGCAACCTGTTCATGAGTGTCGACCCATCGATGCGGGGACGGTTGGCGACGTCGGAGATGCACTACACCACCAACTTTCAGGTGGGCGCGCCGCTCGACGGGTCCGCACTCGGTGTGGTCGTCGACGGTACCGACGACGTGCCCGCAGGTTCCTACGTGCGGCATCGCCTGGGCTGGCGCGAGCACGCGGTGGTCGACATCGCTGCGGCCACGGTGATCGAGCCGCGGGGGATCGACCTGCACCACTGGCTCGGAGTGCTCGGCCAGACGGGCTTCACCGCCTACGTCGGACTGGTGCGCGCGGGTGGATTTCGGACCGGTGACACCGTGTTCGTCTCCGCAGCAGCCGGGGCGGTCGGTAGTGTTGCGGGCCAGTTCGCGAAACTGCTCGGTGCGTCGAGGGTCCTCGGTAGCGCCGGTGGGCCGGACAAGGCGGCGCTGCTCACGGAACGATTCGGTTTCGACGAAGGCATCGACTACCGCGAGCGGCCGATCGGTGACGCGCTGCGCACAGTCGCACCGGACGGCATCGACCTCTACTTCGACAATGTCGGTGGCGACCACCTGGTTGCTGCACTGGGGTCCATGAATCAGCGTGGTCGGGTGGCGCTGTGCGGCATGATATCCAACGGGGGTCCGGACAGTCCGCCCATGGATCACCTGATGAACGCCATTCTGAAACGGATCACGTTGCAGGGCTTCATCGTCCGCGATCACGAGGATCTGCGGCCCGAGTTCGAGGATCAGGTCGCGGACTGGCTGGCATCCGGGAAGTTGATCGCCGAGTCCACCATCCACGATGGGCTGGACAACGCGGTCGACGCGTTCCTGTCCATGCTCGGCGGCGGGAACGTCGGCAAGATGCTGGTCCGATTGTCCTGACGGCTCAGCGGAGATGCCCCGTATCGTTGACCGATTCGATGACGAAGCGCTCCGAGCGCAGCACCGCGATGCGGCTCATCGACGTGTATCCGGGGTTGAAGAAGAACGGTGATGGTGCCTGCAGGATGTCGGACAACAGCGTGTTGATGGCGCCGCCGTGCGACGCCACCACAGTCAGCTGACCCGGTGCCCGTCGCGTGGCGTCGAGGACCGCAGCGCGCATTCGTTGCGCGACTTCGGCTTTGTCGTACTTCGGAACGAAGTCCTCGAACCGCCCCTCGGCGAATGCTCGACCCTGAGGTGTGTCGGCGATGGCCTCCGGGGTGGCGTAGCTGGTGCGGTCGCTGTCCCATTCCCGGAACCGCTCGTCGATGATGACGTCGAGTCCGTGTGGTCTTGCCGCCAGTAGCGCGGTCTGATGGGCGCGCTTGTAGTGACTCGACACCACCTGCGCCACCGGTTCGCGGCGCAGCCACGCACCGAGGCGTTGGGCCTGGCCGTGACCGGCGTCCCCGAGTCCGGGATCGGCCGCGCCCTCCTCGCCAGGCAGACCGTGCCGCACCAGAATCACCCGGCTCGCCGTGGCGAGAGTGTCCTGCGTCATGCGGACACCGTGCCGCGCAGATGTGCGGTGTCGTTGAGGGAAGCGACCACGATCACGCCGGAGTCCAACTTCTGCACGCGTGCGATCGAGGTGTAGGCGGGGTTGTGCCAGAACGTCTTCGGCATCTCGAGGATGTCGGCGACGACTGCATTGATGATGCCGCCGTGCGCCACGGCCACCACGCGCCCGCAGGGATACCGGTCGAAGACCTGATCCAGAGCCGACCGAGCGCGGGCGCGAAATTTCGGCAGATCGAGGGCAGGAACGTACTCCTCGAACCGGCCGTCGGCCACCGCGCGCAGTCGAGCATCGTCGGGTGCCATGTCCTCGACGGCCATGTAGTCCGCGGGGCTGATGTCGTCGTCCCACTCGCGCAGGTCCTCGATCACCAGATCGAGCTCCCGATCCATCCCTGCCGCAAGCTCTTCCGCCGTCTGCCGGGCCCGAACCAGGGGACTGGCAACGATCGCATCGATGTTCTCGTGCCGCAGCCACGTCGCCAGCTTGCGGGCATCCGCGACGCCTTCGGGGGCCAACCCGGGATTGCGCACTCGGGAGACCGGTTGGCCGTGCCGGACCAGTAGAACCTCGATCATCGATTGCCTTTCGGTGGTGTGGGAGCTAGCCGGCGATGGTGCGTTCGGTACTCCAATACGGAGCACGCATGGCCTTCTTGTCGAGCTTGCCCATGGCGTTGCGGCTCAGTTCATCGACCACGACGTACTTCTTCGGGCATTTGTAGGAGGCCATCGAGTCCTTCGCGAAGCGGGCGAGTTCGTCCACGTCCAGCGAGGTGTCGGGCCGCGCCACCACCAGGGCCAGCAGGGCTTCGCCGAGGTCGTCGTCCGGCACGCCGATCACCGCGACTTCCGCGACGGCCGGGTACATCGACAGAACGCGCTCGCTCTCTGCGGGATACAGGTTCACACCGCCGGAAACCACCATGTCGGCCACTCGATCGGTGATGAACACGTACCCGTCGTCGTCCACGTAACCGACGTCGCCCAGGGTTGCGACTCCTGGCAGAATGTAAGCCGCAGCGGTCTTTTCGGGATCGGCGTGGAAGACGACGCTGCGCTCGGGCGGCGTTCGGAAGCCGAGCACACCCACCTCACCGCGGCCGAGTTCGCCGCCGTCGGATCCGACGACCACGGCTTCGAACGGGGGGACCGCTCGGCCGACCGACCGGGGGTGCCCGAGCCACTCCGTCGAGTCGATCTTGCACACCGACCCGATCTCGCTGCCGCCGTACGACTCGACGAGTACCGGACCGAACCAGTCGATCATCGACCGCTTCACGTCCTGGGGACACGCGGAGCCGGTATGCGCGACGTATTGCAGAGACGAGACGTCGTGGCGCGAGCGGACGCCATCGTCGAGTCCCAGCAGACGCTGGAAGTGCGTGGGAACCATCAGTGTCGACGTGACCTGGTGACTGTCGATCAGCTCCAACGTGCGTTCGGCGTCGAAGCGGCCCATCACCACCACGGGCTGACCGGAGAGCAGATGGCGTATCGCGGTCAGTGGACCGTTGTGTTGCAGCGGTCCGACGACGAGATGGACGCCGGCGGGATAGCCCGACCGCGCGGACACCGCGTCGACGAAGTCCGCGGCGGTCTCGGCGGGAGCGGACCAACGCACTTGCGTGCCGCGAGCGCGGCCGGTGGTGCCGGAGGTGTACACGAGCGGTGGTCGAGCCGGGCGTTCGAGTGGAAGTGCCGACGCGGACACGTCCTCTCGCGACACGACGAACTCGGACCAGTCGACGCCGCCGAAGGCGTCGGCGTTGTGGATGATCACCGCCCGAAGGCCGACCTCGAGGCCCGCTGCGAGGGATGACGTCAGGCCGAGTGGCCCCGTCACCACCGCCACGGACCCGGAGTCCACCAGCTGATCGGCCATTTCGTCGGGCTTGAGCTGCCGGGAGACGGCTACCGTGCCGACGCCGCGCCGGATCCCGGCTACATGCGCCAGGAGAGTCTCTACGGCGTTCTCCCCGATCACCGCGACGCGTTCGTCGGAGTTCGGGGCGATGGCGATCAGTCCCTCGCCCAGGGCATCGAGGGTGGTGGCGACGTCCATCCAGGTCATCGCTCTACGGTCGTCCACCAGAGCCAGGCCGTGCGGGTCGGCCGTCGCTCGGTCCCTGATGAGGTCGAGCATGGCTCACTCCTTCAACGGTTCGGTCCTCGGATGTGCAATAGTAACTTTATAGTGATTCTACTTACATTCGGCTACTGTTGCGGCCATACTGTAGAAGACGTAAACAAAGTCCCCGCCGGAATGCTCGTTGCATCGTTCGGACCAGAGAAGAGGTGTACGTGGTGACTTCGACCGCGACCGACCCAACCCGTGAGGCCGTCGAGCCCATCGGATCCAACGATCCGACACCGAGCCGGGAGGTCCTGCTGGATCTGCACCGGCGCATGGTTCGGATCAGGCAATTCGAGACCGAGGCCGGCCGGCTGATGGAAGGCGGCAAGCTGCCAGGTTTCCTGCACCTGTACGTCGGCCAAGAGGCCGTCGCAGCCGGTGCGATGAGCAATTTGCGAGACACCGATCAGATCTCCTCGACACACCGCGGACACGGTCACGCTGTCGCGAAGGGTGCCCAGTTCCGCGAGATGTTCGCCGAATTGTTCGGCCGCGTCGGCGGGTACTGCAAGGGTCGCGGAGGCTCGATGCACATCAACGATCTGTCCATCGGCATGCTCGGCGCGAACGGCATCGTCGGCGGCGGTATTCCGATCGCCGTCGGGGCAGCGTTCGCCGCCAAGTACCGCGGCGAGGACTCCGTCGCCATCCCGTTCTTCGGTGACGGGGCAAGCAACATCGGCGCGTTCCACGAGGCCGCGAACATGGCCGGCATCCTCGAACTCCCGGTTGTATTCGTCTGCGAGAACAACGGATACGCGGAATTCACCGCACTGCGGGATCACATGAAGCTCGAGAACGTCGCCGATCGCGCACAGGCCTACGGATTTCCCAGTGAGATCTGCGACGGCATGGATGCGATCGCGGTGCGTGCCGCCGTCGGGCGTGCGGTCGAACGGGCCCGCAACGGCGGTGGACCCACTCTGGTCGAGGCCAAGACCTACCGCTACTACGACCACCAGGGCGTGAAGGGACTCCGCAAGACCTACCGCACTCAGGAAGAGGTCGAGGCGTGGAAGGAGCGCGATGCCATCAAGCTCCTCGAAGCACGGGCCGTGTCCGAAGGTCTGGTGACGGAATCCGAGTTCGCTACCGTCTGGGCCGAAGTGGACGCGGACATCGCAGAATCCGTGAGCTTCGCCGAGGCCAGTCCCTTCCCGGACGTGGCCGACTTCGCCCTCAACGTCTACAGCGACTGAAGAATCGAAAAGGCTGGAACGATGTCTACTGCAACAGAAACATCACCGAATTCGACCACACCGGCCGAGGCCGCGTCGGCACGCATCACAACCTACGTCAAGGCGTACAACGAGGCCGTCGCGCAGACCATGCGTGAGGACGAGAACGTCTTCGTAATCGGCGAGGATGTGGCCGGATACGGCGGCGTCTTCCACATGTACGACGGACTTCTCGACGAGTTCGGGCCACGGCGCATGGTCGATACGCCGATCGCCGAGATGGGTCTCATCGGGCTCGGTGTCGGTGCCGCCGCGCGCGGGCTGCGTCCCGTCGTCGACATCATGTTCATGGACTTCCTGGCCGTCGCCCTCGACCAAGTGGTGAACCAGGCCGCCAAAATGAAGTTCATGTACGGCGGCGAGGTCAAGGTACCGATGGTCATCGCGGTTGCCTACGGCGCGGGCGTGAGCGCGGGTGCACAACATTCGCAGTCGCTCGAAGCCTGGCTGGCTCACACGCCGGGACTGAAGGTATTGATGCCGTCCAACGCGTACGACGCCAAGGGCCTGATGGTCTCGGCCGTACGCGACGACAATCCTGTCGTGTTCATGCTGAACAAGGTGCTCCTCGGAGCGCGTGCCGAGGTGCCGGAGGAGATCTACTCGATCCCCATCGGTCAGGCAGCGATTCCGCGTCAGGGTGACGACGTCACCATCGTCGCCTTCGGCCGTATGGTCACCGAAGCCCTGAAGGCCGCTGACATTCTCGCCGAATCCGGAGTCTCGGTCGAGGTCGTGGACCCGCGGTCGGTGCAGCCACTCGACACGGCCACGATTGTGAAGTCGGCGTCGAAGACCAACCGCATTCTGGTGGTGCACGAGGCCGTCACGTTCGGTGGCATCGGGGCCGAAGTAGCTGCGCAGATCCAGGAAGAAGTGTTCGACTACCTCGACGCACCGGTCCTGCGCATCGGCGCACCCTTCACCCCCGTGCCGTTCAGCACCCCGCTCGAGAAGGCCTACGTGCCGGACGCCGACCGGATCGTCTCCGGAGCCCGCCGTCTGCTCGAGAGGAATTGAGAAGTGGCACAGCAGATCGTGCTTCCGAAGCTGGGTCTCACGATGCAGGAAGGCGTCATCGGGGAGTGGGTGGCCGAGGCGGGCCAGCGCATCGGCCTCGGCGACGTGCTCCTGCGACTGGAGACCGACAAGGTCGATGTCGACGTGGAAGCCGAAGCCGAAGGCATCCTCGCCACTTCCGCGAAGGCCGGCGACGTCCTGCCGGTCGGCGCGGTGATCGGCTGGCTTCTCGGTGACGGAGAGCAGGCACCGAACGGTGCCGCCGCGCCCGCAACCACTGACGCCGTCGTCGACGACACCGCATCGGCAGTGGCTTCCGCAGCACCGGTTTCGGCCGACGGCACTCGACTCAAAGCGTCGCCGAATGCCCGTCGCGTCGCAGCGGCGTCGAACGTCGACCTCGCCGCCGTTCAGGGCACCGGTCCCGGCGGGCGCATCGTCTCCGAAGACGTCGAGGAGTTCCTCGTCGCTTCTCCGACACCCGGTTCTCCGGCACCCATGACTGTGGCGTCCGAGCCCACGATCATCGCCGAGGCCACTGTCTCCGAATCCACCGCCTCCGAGCCGAACTCTGCGGCCGGACAGTTCGTCGGCCCGTTGATCCGGCGCCGGGCGGCCGAGCTCGGCGTGGACCTGACTCGGCTCGTCGGCACTGGAATCGGTGGCCGCGTCACCAAAGCCGATGTGGAGAACGCAGCTGCGCCACAGACTATTTCGACTACGTCTGCGACGAATCATGCCCGTGTCTCCGGTCCGCAGCCCGGTGACGTCATCCCGCTCTCGGGTATGCGCGGCGCGATCGCCCGCAACATGGTCGACAGCCTCCACACGATGGCGCAGCTCACCCATGGCTACGAGGTGGACGTCACTGCGCTCGTCGCCGTTCGCGAACAACTCAAGACCGAGAGCGTGCAAGCCGATTCGAAGCCACCGAGCCTGAACGACTTCGTCGTCAAAGCCGCTGCCCTTGCGTTGCAACAGCATCCGGCGCTGAATGCTGGGATCGCCGACGACAAGGTGACACTGTTCGAGGAGATCAACATCGGAATCGCGGTCGCCGTCGATGGTGGACTCGTGGTTCCCGTTGTGCGCAATGCCGACGCTGTGTCGCTCGCCGCGATCGCCCGCCGCACCCGCGCGGTGGCCACTGCTGCTCGGACGGGCAAACTGGGGCTGACGGATATGGAGGGCGCGACGTTCTCGGTCAGCACACTCGGTGCCTACGGCGTCGACTTCTTCACCCCGGTCGTCAATCCGGGCAATGTGGCCATTCTCGGCGTCGGCAGGGTCAAGGACGGATTCCGTTGGGAGGGTGAGACTCCGGTGCGGACGCAGGTCATGACCCTGAGCCTGACCTTCGACCATCGGGCAGTTGACGGTGCTCCCGCGGCGGAGTACCTGCGCACTCTCGGCACGATTCTCGCCCGGCCTCTGGCCTTGCTGGCCGGATAGCGCGCATGCTCGCGGTCGACGAGGGGCTCTTCGCGCAACTGGATCCGCCGGTGCTGGCCGGAAGCGAGTGCGGCGACTGTGAAGTCGTGGCGTTTCCGCCAGTAGCGCGGTGCCCGGGGTGCGCTGGGTCGGCGGTAGTGCGGCGCGCGTTGCCGACACGCGGGTCGGTCTGGACCTGGACCACTCAGTCGTTCGCGCCCAAGCCGCCGTTCGAGGTGCCCGCGTCGGGATTCGAGCAGTTCGTGGTCGGCTACGTCGACCTTGGCAGCGTGCTGGCGGAATCTCGTATCGTCGGCGTCGTCGCTATAGGTGACGAAGTCGAACTTCGATTGCTTCCGGTCAACGAGACCGAGGTCACGTTCGCCTTCGAGAAGGTCGAGCGATGAGCGACGACGTCTACGTCGTCGGAGCCGGCATGCATGCGTTCGGTCGGCACGACGGGGTCTCCGGCCTGGACATGGGTGAGTACGCTCTGCGCGGTGCCTTGGCCGACGCCGGAGTCGCGTGGTCCGACGTCGACGCCGCTGTCGGGGGTAGCAATGTTTCCGGAAAGCCCGACTCGCTGGTCTCGCGGCTCGGCCTGACCGGCATTCCGTTCATCACGGTCAAGAACGGTTGCGCCACAGGTGGAGTAGCTTTGTCCACGGCCACCGACATGCTCACCGCACGCCGAGCCGACGTGGTGGCAGTGGTCGGTTTCGACAAACACCCGCGCGGTGCATTCGCGTCCGACCCGGCCGCTTACGGTCTGGACCCCTGGTACGCCCGGACCGGCATGATGGTCACCACCCAGTACTTCGCGATGAAGACCCGCCGGTACTTCCACGAGCACGGGCTGGACGAGTCCGCGTTGGCGGCGGTGTCCGAGCGCGCCTTCGCAAACGGGGCCGCGCATCCTATGGCGTGGCGGCGAAAAGAACTCACCGCCGAGCAGGTCCGTGCGTCCGTCATGGTCAACGACCCGCTCACCCAGTACATGTTCTGTTCGCCGGGTGAGGGCGGCGTCGCACTCGTTCTCGCGCGCGGAGACCGAGCGCACGACCTGTGCGAGCGACCGATTCGGCTTGCTGCGGTGGAGGTGCGTACTCGGCGGTCCGGATCGTTCGAGGTGTTCTCGCCATGGCTCGCTCCTCATCCGATACGCAGTCCGAGCATCGATGCGGCCGCGGCGGCGTTCGCCGCCGCCGGCCTCGGACCCGGCGACGTCCACGTGGCGCAGTTGCAGGACACGGACTCCGGCTCAGAGATCATCCATATGGCGGAGACAGGTCTCTGCGCGCACGGCGAGCAGGCGAAATTGCTCGACTCCGGTGCCACACACCACGACGGCTCCATGCCGATCAATACCGACGGCGGGTGTTTGGCGGGCGGCGAGCCGATAGGTGCGTCGGGGTTGCGGCAGGTACACGAGGTCGTCCGGCAATTGCAGGGCCGGGCCTTGGGAAATCAGGTGCCGAGCCGGCCGACAATCGGCTTCACCCACGTTTACGGTGCACCCGGGTTGTCGGCGTGCACCGTATTGACCGCAGAATGACGAGAGGGGCACCATGACAACGGGTCTCGGTACCATCCCCGAACTGGCCGAATTCCAGGCGGACGTACGCTCGTGGCTGGGGTCCATCCTGCCGCCTCGGCCGGCACCGTCACCGCAGGACCGGCCCGACCTCGCCGTCTTCCGCAACCTGTCGGACGAGGACGAAACATCGTTGCTCGACGCCGCACGGCATTACCGCAGACAACGGTTCGACGCCGGCTACGGGGCGGTGACCCTGTCCGTTGAGCACGGCGGTCGCGGATTGCCCGCGTCCTACGCCTCGGCCATCGCGCAGGCCGAGCGTGAGTTCGACGTCCCGCCGTCCACCGAACTCATCAGCGTCACAACCGGTCTAGTCGGGCCCGCGGTGGTGATGTTCGGATCCGAGGATCAGCGGCGCACCTACGCAAACTCGTTGCTTCGCACCGACATTCTCGCGTGCCAGTTGTTCAGCGAGCCCGGCGCTGGATCGGACCTGGCGGCTCTGGGGTGCCGCGGCGTCCGCCGCGGTGACGACTGGGTGTTCGACGGGCAGAAGGTGTGGTCGTCCGGAGCTCGCTTCGCCGATCTCGGGATGCTGTTGGCCCGCACCGACCCGGATGCACCGAAACACAAGGGCATCACCGCTTTTCTGATTCCCCTGGATCTCGGGGGAGTCGACATTCGGCCGATTCGGCAGATGAGCGGAGGATCATCGTTCAACGAGGTGTTCCTACACGAGGTCCGTGTGCCGGACAGCATGCGCCTCGGCGAGGTTGGTCAAGGGTGGAAGGTCGCCAATGCCACGCTGGCGTTCGAGCGCACCGCGTCCGGATCGGTGACTCGCAAGAAGGGTGGCTCGGTAACCGAATTGATCTCGTTGGCGCAATCTCTCGGTGTCGCGAGCGATCCGTTGGTACGGCAGAACATCGCGGATGTGTACATCCGATCGGAACTGCGGGCGGCCACGGCCGATCGGGTTGCCCGCGCTGCTGCCGCGGGTGCATCTCCGGGGCCGGCAGCATCGGTCGGCAAACTGATGGCTTCGGACGTCCTGGGCAAGATCGGCGAGATCGCGGCGGATCTGCTGGGCACCGAGATCACCGCCGCGGTCGACGACGACCGCTTCGCCTGGACCGAACACCTACTGGGCAGCCCGGGCTACCGGCTCGCAGGTGGCACCGACCAGATTCAGCGCAACGTCATCGGCGAGCGGGTACTCGGGTTGCCGCCGGAGCCCCGGGAGAACCGTGACCAGCCGTGGTCCCAGCGCGACAAGCGCTGAACTTTCACCAGGCGAGAGAAAGGGCGAGCCGTTCCCTGTGGAACGCGGCCCCGCCGAAGAGCTGAGCGTCGGCGCGGGCTCGCCGGAAATACAGATGACAGTGGTGTTCCCACGTGAAGCCGACACCTCCGTGCAGTTGAACGGCTTCGGCGGTCACGGTCCGGTAGGCGTCCGAACACCACGCCTGCGCCACTGCGCTCGCCTCGGTGAGGTCGGTGGCCTCCACCGCGCGAACCACTGCCGATCGGCTGGACTCCACGAGAATCATCAGGTCGGCGAGCGTGTGCTTGACGGCCTGGAAGCTGCCGATGGCTCTCCCGAACTGGCGTCGTTCCTTCGCGTAAGCGACGGTATGGTCAAGGCTTACCTGTGCACCGCCGAGTTGTTCGGCGGCCAGCACTATGCAGACCACATCGAGAGCGGGACCGACTGCAGCCCAGGCGCTTCCACCAAACGTCAGCCGCCGGGCCGGCGTACCCGACAAGGTCAGCGCGGCCTGCGCCCGCGACAGGTCGAGAGTTCGCAGCGGTGTGACCGTAGGTTCGCTTGCGGCGGCGTCCACGACGAATACGTCGGGACCGTCCGGTGTGTGAGCGACGGCCACGAGCCACCGCGCGCCGGCGGCACCGAGGACTGCCGATGCGTGGCCGGACAACGACCACCCGGTGCCCGTTTCGGTGGCGGTGAAGACTTCGTGTCCGGGTGACCACCATCCACGCCTGTCGAGTCCCGCGAACGCGGCCGGCCGTCCCTCGGCAATGTCCGCGATCACGTCGTCGGCGTCGGTGGCGTGGACGAGCACCTGTCCGGCGAAGATCGTCGACAGAAACGGGACCGGAAACAGGGCGGCGCCCAACTCCTCGGCGACCACCGTCAGTTCGGCCCGACCACCGAGGCCGCCGCAGGATTCGGGCAGTCCCAAGCCGGCGACCCCGATCTGTCCTGCCATGACCGACCATGCGTCGGCATCCCAGCCCGGGCCTGCAGGATCGAGCGAGCGGCACAGGTCGGGTCCGCCGAGATCGGCCGTCGCAGCGCGCACAGCTGCCCGTAGGTCGTCGAGTTCCGTAGTCACGTCAGGTCTGCTCACTCGGCTTCGAGTGCTGCGTGCGCAGCCGCCAACCGGGCCACCGGAACACGCCTCGGGGAGCACGAGACATAGTGCAGCCCAATCGAACTGAGGAACGAGATGGAATCCGGGTCGCCTCCATGCTCACCGCAGACGCCCAGCTTCACGTCGGGGCGAACGGAGCGCGCGCTGTCCGAGGCCAGAGAGACCAGGGCGCCGACACCGTCACGGTCGAGTACCGCGAAGGGGCTGTCGGTCAGCAGTCCGTGCTCGAGGTAGTGCGCGAGCATCGTCTTCTCGACGTCGTCTCGCGAGAATCCGTACGTCAGCTGGGTCAGATCGTTGGTGCCGAAGGAGAAAAATTGCGCCTCGGCGGCCAATGGTGCCGCGAGTAGCGCTGCCCGTGGAGTCTCGATCATGCTGCCGACGAGATAGGGAACCGTGACCCCGGTGTCCGCGGCGACGGTCTCGGCGGCGCGGTGCACCTGTGCGATGGCCTCGGTCAGCTCCCCTGGCAGGGACACGAGCGGGATCATGACTTCGAGTGCAGGCGTGAGTCCTTCGGCGTTCACCGTGACCCATGCGCGGAACAATGCTTCCGCCTGTGCGGGGTAGAGGCGGGTCTGCACCATGGCGAAGCGCACCCCGCGAAGACCGAGCATCGGGTTGGACTCGTGTGTGGCAGCCGCTCGTTCGGCCTGGGCATCGTCTCGGTAGTGCCCGTCCGACGGCAGGAATTCGTGCAGCGGTGCATCGAGTAGCCGGACGGTGATCGGCCTGTCGCCCACGACGCGAAGCAGGTCGGTGAAGTCCGATTGTTGAGCCGCCGTCAGAGCGGCGATCGCCTCGATCTCCTCGGCTTCGTTCTCGGCGAGAACGAGCCGCTGCACCAGCGGCAATTGGTCACCCAGGAACTGATGTTCGGTGCGGCACAGCCCGATCCCTTCGGCACCGAGACGGAACGCGGTCGCGGCGTCTTCGGCGTTGTCGGCGTTGGTGCGCACACCCAGTTGACGAATCTCGTCCGCCCACCCGAGTAGCACCTCCAGTTCCGGCGATGGTTCCGCGGGCCTGATCGGCACGGCACCTGCGTAGACGTCGCCGGTTCGGCCGTTGACGGACACTGTGTCACCCTCGGACAGGGTGATGCCGTCGGACGTCACGGTGGCGGCACCGAGGTCGATGCGTAGCGTCGTCGCCCCGCACACCGCCGGACGGCCTGCGCCGCGGGCTACGACAGCAGCATGCGACGCCAGTCCACCGTTGGACGTGATCACCGCGGTCGCGGCGAGCAGGGCGGGGACATCTGCCGGGCTGGTCTCCGACGCAACGAGGATGACGTTCTTGCCTTCGGCGGCGAGCCGAAGGGCCCGGTCGCTCGACAGGGCGATCTCGCCCGTGGCCGCACCCGGCGACGCGGGAAGACCATGGGCGAGTAGGTGTTCCCGGCCGCTGAGTGTGAGCTGCGCGTGGAGGAGGTCCTGCATCAGGTCCGGTTCGAGCATGCGGACGGCATCGTCGCGTCCGATCGACCGACCGGTGGCGAGATCGACGGCAAGATTGGTGACCGCGCGGGGGCCCGGGTGTTCCAGCGCGCCGGCGCTGAGCAGTGCTAGCTGGCGGTCGCGGACCTCGAACTCCACTTCTGCGACCGCGCGGAGATGCGGCTCGAGCGTGGCGAAGATCTGGTCGAGAATCTGCACGCCACCGGGAGTGTGTGTGAGTGGTGCGCCCGGACCGGGATTGGGGTCGGCCCGGCGCACTCCGAGATGAAAGACACCGTGCGGCGCGTATTTTCCGCTCTCCAGGTCGCGACTGATCGCCGATCCGTACCCGGACTCGTCCCAGGAACCGAGCCGCAGGGCGCGAACGTGGAGAGCGATTCCCAGGTCGCCCGGCAACGACAGGGCGTTGCGCGCCCGCTGTCCGCGCGGAGAGGCCCAGCGAGCGAGCATGGCTTTGGCGGCGAGGCCGAGCTGTTCGGCTGGATCCGTGGGAAACGGTGCACCGGTGGACTTCTCGATCAGTTCGAGAAGTGCCGGCACGCGGGCACGACTGTCGGGGTGGTCGTCGTCGAGGTCGTCGAGATCGTCGGTGTCGATCTCCAGAGCGCCCTCGGCGACGAACCGAAGATTGGCAGCCCAGGAATCGTAGATGTCGCGTTCGCGGCCGATCACCTCGACGAGCGCGTCGATGTTGCGGCTCGACAAACCGATAGCCGAGATGGCGGGCGGTAGAGCGGATACTGCCACCGGGGCGCTGCAGCGCAGATGCATCAACATCGGCCTGCGTTCGGTGCGAACATCGGGCCAGATTCCGCGGACGGCCAGCTTTTCGAGCAGATCGATTGCGGTGGAAGCGGTCTCGCGGTTCTCGAGTCCGGTACCGGACCCGATCGGTACGGTCAGCCCGGGCACCACCGGCAACCCGAGCGCCACGAGGTTGTCCATCTCCACACCGTGAATACCCAGTACGTCGGCGCCGAGTCCTCGGGCCCGGCCCTGACCGTAGGGCACTGCCGCTCGTGTCGATGCGTGGATGACGTTGTCGAACAGGGTCATTCTGCGCTACCGGAGACGAGCTTCTCTTCGAGTGCCTCGTCCTCGGCCCTGGTCATACCCAGCATCATGAGAACGTGCTGATGCAGCCACATCCACACGGTGTGGTAGCCGTCGGTCAGAGGCGACGTCAGAGACGCGGTGTCGCCGTTGTCGAACCGTTCGAGCGCTGCTATCAGCCGCTCGCGGTAGACGAGGAGCTGCGGGCACTGCTTTCCCGACCGACGGAGCATCTTGGTCACGTCGTTGTGAATGTCTTCGAGCCGATCGCGAATCCTCGCGTCGTACTGGGCGTCCGAATGGTCGTTCGCGGAGCCGTCGGGGCGGCACTGCCAAGCAGTGCACAGCTCGCGCAGGCGACGGTTGACCGGAAGGAACACATGGAGCAGATCGGCGACGGCCTTGACCTCGTCGCTGCCCTCGGGGAGGCGAACCTGCGCTCCGGCGTGGGCGATACCGGCCTGTGTCGGCATGACGACGGGGCCCTTCGCGACGGCATCTCCGGCATCGACCACTGCTTGCAGTTCGGGTGTGATCGTGCCACGAACCATGCCCTTGACCACCAGATCGACCAACTCGCTCGTGACGACGGTCGGTGCGGACATGTTGATCGCGAGGTCGTTCATGGTGTTCCTCGTTCTTCTCCGGTCCCTGTCGGGACGGTCATCGGCAAGTGATGCGGCGCTTGCTGTCGGTAGGACTGTGACGGTGCTCATAACCTACCCAATTAGTAGTGGATGTCAAGAAACAATCCGCAAACTATGTACAGACTTGATTCGGCATAGTTACTTGACAACAAGTCCTCTAACCCCGCTAGGGTGACTGTGATGGCCGCCACTCGGCCGTGCAGCAGACGAAGTGAGGCCTCGAATGAACGACCGGCATGAGCTCTACATCGGCGGCAAATGGGTTCCGTCGTCAGGCGACGGAACGATCGACGTGCTGGAAGCGGCAACGGGGCAGTTGCTGGCCCGGGTACCGGCCGGCACCGAATCGGACGTCGACGATGCTGTCGCCGCAGCGCGCAGCGCATTCGGTGGATGGTCCCGGTCGACGATCACCGAACGAGTGACAGTGCTGCGGCAGATCGCCGACGGGCTCGTCGAGCGTGAGACCGAGCTTGCCGAGATGATGGCTCGCGAAGTCGGTACGCCCATTGCGCGGTCGCGGACCGTGCAGGTCGGACTCGGCGTCACGATCTTCCGATCGATGGCGGATACCCTCGAGAGCATCTCGCTGGAAGAGCGCCGAGGTACATCTCTGATCATCAAGGTGGGTATCGGAGTCGTCGGGGCGATCACGCCGTGGAACTACCCGCTGTATCAGCTGGCAGCCAAGGTGGCACCCGCGATCGCAGCCGGTTGCACGACCGTCGTCAAACCCAGCAGCGTCGCGCCGCTGGCGGCGTTCGTCGTAGCCGAGATCGCCCACTCGGCCGGGCTGCCGCCGGGCGTGCTGAACATCGTGACCGGTTCGGGCGGCCAGGTCGGGGAGCGATTGGCCGGTCATCCGGACGTGGACCTGGTGAGCCTCACCGGTTCCACTTCGGCCGGTGCCCGCGTCGGACAAGTAGCTGCAGCCGGAATCAAGAAAGTCACTTTGGAACTCGGCGGAAAGTCTGCGTTCATCGTCGCTCCCGACGCCGACCTGGACGCCGCTGTCACCGCAGCCGTTCGGGGTTGCTATGTCAACAACGGTCAGACCTGCACCGCCACCACGCGATTGCTGGTCCCCGCCGACCGTATCGACGAGGTCGAGAAAAAGCTGGTGGACCTGGTGGGGTCACAGACGGTCGGCGACCCCCTCGACGAGTCGGTGGACATCGGACCGATGGCGTCTCGGGAACAGCAGCAGTCCGTGCTGAAACATCTGGCCGAGGTGCCGGAAGGCGCAGTCTTCCTGGTCGGTGGACCCGGCGACGTCCAGGGACTCGACGCGGATCTGCGATCGGGATTCTTCGTGCGCCCGACTGTGGTCTCCCGCGTGGACAACAAGTCCGCGATCGCGCGCGAAGAGGTGTTCGGTCCTGTCCTCGCCGTGATCACCTACGACGGCATCGACGACGCAGTCGAAATCGCGAACGACTCCGACTACGGACTCTCGGGAGCGGTGTTCGCCGGCGACGACGACGCCGCGATTGCCATCGCTCGCCGGTTGCGCACGGGCCAGGTCTCCGTCAACGGTGGCCGGTTCAACGCGGCTGCACCGTTCGGTGGCTTCAAGAAATCGGGCATCGGCCGCGAGCTCGGACCCGACGGCCTCGACGAGTACTTCGAGTCGGTTTCGCTGCAGCTGCCCGCAAAGGCGACGTGACATGAGCGCCGACGATCATCAGGAGATCACGAAGCTCATGTCCCGCTTCGCGCGCGGAATCGATCTGCGGGACTGGGACATGTACCGGTCGGTGTTCACCGACGACATCGAGATCGACTACACGAGCTACCGCGCCGGCAACGGTGGTCCGTTCAAGGCGGACGACTGGGTGCAGCGAGGGCGGCTGCTCTTTCCGGGACTCGCAGCGTCTCAGCACTTTCTGTCCAATCTCGACATCACCGTCGACGGTGACAGCGGAACGGTCATCTCTTATGTGCGCGCGGAGCACGTGCTCCCCAACACAGCCGGCGACGCGATGTTCACCATCGGGGGCTACTACACCGATTCGCTCCGGCGGGTCGACGGTGAGTGGAAGATCTGCAAGAAGCAACTGACGGTGCTGTGGAACTCGGGTAACCCGCAAATTCTGGACATGGCCCGAGAGCGCGCGGCCGCCTTGCTCGCGGACGCCTGACCGGTTCGGCACCGAACGCCGTCACAGGTCACGAACCGGGTCGGTGCCGTCCCAGTTCGTGGCTGCGTCGGCGACGTGACGGTACAACGCGAGAATGCTCGGCCGCGGTTCGTAGATCTCGACGAGATGTCCCAGCTCGCCGCGGGCATCGTGGAACGCAAAGCTGTTCCCGTTCGGCGTGGTGGAAGAAAACACTGCGGGCCAACCGCTTTCGGTGAAGATGCGTTGCTGCTCGGCGAACGAGGCCACCATGATCGCGACATGGTGTACGCAGTGTCGTGCCGTCGTGGTCTCCGCAAATTCCGGTGGAGTCGACCTATGGGCCTGCACCAATTCGATCTGGGTGTGCCCCCACTGGCCGTAGGCAGAGGTGTGATCGAACGCTCCGGGGTTGCGTCGGACGAAGAACGGCCCGGCGCCGGTGCGGGACGAGAAGTCCGCGGCCGCCTTCCGTACGTCGTCGACCATGTAGGCGATCTGTACGACGCTGCCCAGCTGATACTCGCGCACTGGTTTCTCCTTCGGAGACCTTGGCTAACTTGGTGCCAACTATAAATACTTCGATAGGCGTCGAGGTCCGAATCGTGTCAACTTCACTTGAGCGCGCGCCCGACGGACCTGTTTTGGCACGTCAGTGCACAAAACCAACTTTGTCGGAATGCTGGACTTATTCATGTACATAGTTGAGTATGACCTAGGTAACAACACAAGCATTCAAGTTACTCACCTCACGTAGGTAGGATTCCATGACAGATGCGCTGAGCATCAGCCGTCTCTCCAAGACCTTCGGCGGTCATCGGGCACTCGACGACGTCGAGCTTCTCCTCGCACCCGGCGAGATCCGCGGATTGGTCGGGCAGAACGGGTGCGGCAAGTCCACTCTCATCAAAGTGCTTGCCGGATATCACGATCCCGACGACGGTGCGCGGATCGCGGTCGGCGGTCATGAGCTGCACCTCGGAATTCCGGGCAGCGGTGAGGCTGCCGGTCTTCGCTTCGTCCACCAGGAACTCGGACTGGTCGAGAGCCTCGACGTGGTCGACAACCTGGCGCTCGGTCACGGATACAAGACCAGTGCCATCGGCACCATCGACTTCAGGGCAGAACGTTCTGGGGCCAAGGCGGCTCTTGCCGAGCTCGGTGTCGACCTCGCCCTCGACAAGCTTGCCGGGGCGTTGACCATGAGTGAACGCACCATGCTTGCCATCGCCCGTGCGGTCCAGGATCGCTCCGGTGGAGCCCGTGTGCTGGTACTCGACGAACCCACTGCCAATCTCCCTGCCGCAGAGGCGGTTCGGTTGTTCGATCTGGTCCGGCGAATCAGTGACCGCGGGGTGGCCGTGCTGTTCGTCTCGCACCACCTGAACGAGATCTTCACCCTCTGCGACAGCGTGACGGTCATGAGAGACGGCAAGATCGTGACCACGAGGGCCCTCGACGGTCTCGACGAATCCGGTCTCGTCGAACTGATGATCGGCCGCCGCGTCGAGGAGTTCCTCGCCGAACCGGAGGAGACCACCGACTCCTTCGGTGACCCCGTTCTGCAGATCGTCGAGTTGTCCTGTGGCGCAGTGGAAGGATTCAATTTCTCGATTCGTTCCGGTGAAGTACTGGGCATTGCCGGTATCACCGGATCCGGTCGAGAGCAGATAGTGCCTGCACTCTTCGGCGCGGAGAGCCGCGGGGGCGCGATCACCGTCGACGGGAAGACCGTCGAACAGGGTCGCCCGGACCTGGCGATGTCGGCGGGTATCGGCTGTGTGCCGGCCGAACGCCTCTCCAACGCAGCGTTCGCAACAGCATCCCTACGCGAGAACGTGTCGGTCGCCGATCCGTGGCGGTTCGCCAAGGGTGGTCTGGTGCGCGTCAAGCGTGAGAAATCCGATGTGGCGCACTGGCTCGAACGTCTCGGAGTGCGGCCCACGGGTGATACCGAACGGCATATGAGCACCCTCAGCGGCGGCAACCAGCAGAAGGTCGTACTCGCGCGGTGGCTGCGTCGCAATCCCCGAGTGCTGCTGCTCGACGAGCCCACACAGGGCGTCGACATCGGCGCGAAGGCCGACATTCACGCCCTCGTGGACGCCGCCGCTCAGGCCGGCGCAGCGGTACTGGTGGTGTCCACGGACCACGGCGAGCTCACCCGACTGTGTGACCGGGTGATCGTGCTGTCGGTCGGCCGTGTTGTCGACGAATTCTCGCGGCCCCGGATCGACCCCGATCGGCTGACCGCTTCGACGTTGAAGAAACCTGCTCCCGCCGCGTCCTTCGTCGGCACTCGGACTCGGTGAAAGGATCACCATGACAACCCAATCCCACGAAGAAGCGGCGGCCGCGCCTGCGAGCCCACCATCAAGCGGAAGCGACCGCGCAAGTGCCCGAACGAAGGGGCGCACGTTCTCACTCGGACTCGATCGCTTCAGCGGTCTGTATGTGTGGGTCGCCATCATCGTGCTGTTCGCGATCTGGATCCCCGACACCTTCATGACCCAGGGCAACTTCCGCATCGTCGCCGGCGATCAGGCGATCACCGCCATCTTGGCCATCGGCCTCATCGTGCCGTTGGCCGCGGGCGTGTTCGACCTTTCCATCGCCGGCGTCATGGGGTTCTCGGTCGCGATGGTGTCCTACCAGCTCTCCCAGGGCATCAGTACGCCTGTCGCCATCGTCACCACCCTGCTGTGCGGTGCGCTGATCGGTGCCGTCAACGGCTTCGTCGTGGTCAAATTGCACGTCGACTCGTTCATTGCGACGCTGGGTATGTCGAGCATCCTGCTGGCCGGAACCTACTGGGTGACCGACGGAAAGCAGATCACCGAGGGTTTCACCGATGGCTTCCTCGACATGGGCAGCAAGCCCTTCCTCGGCCTGCCGCTGCCGTTCTTCTACATGATCGCCGTCGCCGCGGTGATGTACGTTCTGCTCGAAAAGACTCCGTTGGGCCGTTACCTGTACGCCACCGGCGGCAATCGTCAGGCAGCGCGACTCGCCGGCCTGCGTGTCGAACGAATCATGTTCGGTGCCTTGATGACATCGGCGACGATCGCTGCGCTCACCGGAGTGGTTTTGGCGGCCAAGCTGGGCACCGCCGCGCCCGACATCGGGCCGTCGTACCTGCTTCCCGCCTTCTCCGCCGTATTCCTGGGCTCCACCCAGATCCGCGCCGGCCGCGTCAACGTGCTCGGCACGCTCATCGCCATTTATCTCCTCGCCACCGGTGTGAAGGGCCTGCAACTGGCCGGGGCACCCAGCTTCGTCAACGACCTCTTCAACGGACTCGCCCTCATCGTCGCCGTCGCGCTCGCTGCGCGGACCGCTCGCCGCAACTAGTTCTCCGAAAGGAACTCACGTGAAAACCAACACCTGGACAAAGGCTTTGGCCGGCATTGCTGCTGCAAGCCTGGTCCTGACCGGCTGCAGCAACTCGGACGACACGACCACCGGCGAGGCCGCAGACGTCGCCGGTGCGCAGGCGTTCGCCGATCAGTACGAGGCCGCGCCTACCGATCTCGTGCTGACCACACCGTTGAGCAAGGCGCCGGAGGAGGGCAAGTACGTCATCAGTATCGAGACGCCCCAACCGATCTCCAGCGCCAAGAACGACGCCATTCAGGAGGCAGCCGACGTACTCGGGTGGCGATACCAGCGTGTTCTGATGGGCACCGACGCCGAAGCGGCACCCAAGGCCATGGATCAGGCCATCGCCCTGAAGCCGGACGCCATCCACATCTCCGGCACACCGTTGACGATGCTGTCGAAGCAGATCGCCTCCGCCGAGGCCGCGGGCATTCCGGTGGTTGCGGACAGCATTGCAGGAGAACCGGTTCCCGGTGTCATCTCCACCGCGCTCGACGGCGATGCGCAGGTGCAGGAGTGGGGCAAGATGGTGGCCAGTCAGGTGGTCGCGGACAGCAACGGTGAGGCCAATGTCGCGATCTTTTCGATCACCGACTACTCCATCCTCAACGTCTTCACCGATGCTTTCACCACGCAGTTGGAAAGTCAGTGCCCGGACTGCAAGGTCCAGCTCGTCAACCAGCAGGTCACCGATCTCGGAACCAAGACCCCGCAGAGCGTTGTCAGCACGCTCCAGCGTGACCCGACCATCAACTACGCGGTCTTTTCCTTCGGCGACCTCGTCCTCGGTGTCGATGCGGCACTACGCGGAGCGAGCCTGCAGGATCAGATCACGTTCGCCGGTCAGACGCCGACGCCGGACAACCTACAGTCGCTGAAGGACGGCGACAACAGTGTGTGGGTAGGTTTCCCGGTCCAGATTCTCGGATGGCGTGTGCTCGACACGTTGGCCCGCCAGTTCAACGGCGACGATGTCGCCGAAGCGGACGCGGCGTTCATGCCGACTCAGTTGCTGAACAAAGACAACATCGACACGGCGGTGCTCGACGAGGAGACCGGTTACTACGTGGGTGTCGCCGACTACCAGGATCAGTTCAAGACGCTCTGGAAGAAGTAGATTCGCATGATCCACGCGGCAGCCGAGCGCATCGTGTCGTTGTCGTCCCTGTCCGCGATCGAGGTACCGCCTCCGCAGTTCGTCGAGTTCGCCGCCGTGGGCGGGTTCAACGCAGTGGGTGTCCGAGCGGCGCAGACCGGGCAGGACAGGGGATTTCAGCTCCCCGCCGGGTCCGCGCTGCTGCGCGACACCAAGTCCGCCCTGGCGGACAACGGGATGCGCGTGCTCGACGTCGAAGTGGTGAAACTGCACCCCGGGAGCTCGCGTGGTGATTGGTCGGCGGTGCTCGAAGCCGGCGCGGAACTCGGCGCGGACTATCTACTCGTCACGGTGCTCGACGACGATCGGGGTCGCGCCGAGAGCAACTTCGCGGAACTCGCGGAACTGTCCGGCGACTACGGACTTCGCGCCTGTCTGGAACCGATGATCTTCTCGTCGGTGCGGGACGTGACGGCGGCCGCAGCATTCGTCGAGGCTGTGGCCGGCCGGGCCGGCGTACTCGTCGATGCGTTGCACTGGGCGCGTGCGGGTTCCGAGGTCTCCGACATCACCGCCGTCGCAGAGGATCTGCTGCCGTACTGCCAGCTGTGCGACGCGGTGTCGGCAGCCTCGTCGGTGGATCCGAACGCGGCCATCACCGAGGCCCGAACCCACCGTCTGGCTCCGGGCACGGGTGCCCTTCCGCTCGTCGAACTCCTGCGAGCACTCCCGGCGTCGGCCGCCGTCAGTGTGGAGGCACCCTCGGCCCGAAGCGTCACCGATCCGGGCGGGTGGATCGCCGAACTCGGCCGGGCAACGTGGACGGTGCTCGACGAGCTTGTGCATACCAATGAGAAACTGTACTCATGAGCAACAAAGTTTGTGTCGACCGGAAAGTGAACGCTGACATGACAACTGCAGTCGAGAACAAGTTCGTCCACATCGTCGCCCCCAGGGAAGCGGAGACCGTCGTCGAGGACACCGTGACACCGGCCCCGAACGGGGTGGTCGTCGACATTCGGTACTGCGGCATCTGCGCGACCGACACGCACGGATACGCGTCGGCAGCATTGCCGCCTGCGGTGTTCGGACATGAATGGACGGGCACGATCAGTGCGGTGGGTGCCGAGGTGACGACGGTGCGTGTCGGGCAGCGTGTGGTCGCGGGTGTCGGGCCGGCATGCGGGGCGTGCGCTCAGTGCCGCGCCGGGCACGCGGCCAACTGCGATCTCGCGTTTGCGGAGGCCAACGGAATCACCGACGATGCACCGGCCCACGGTGGTTTTGCTACCACGCTGAAAGTGTCCGCACGGCGGGCGATTCCGGTGCTGGACGCACTGTCCGACGAAGAGGCCGCGTTGATGGAGCCGGCCACCGTGACGTTCCATGCCGTCAAGCGAGCGGCCATCACGCTCGGCTCGATCGTCGTGGTCCAGGGTGCAGGACCGATCGGCTTGCTGACTGCTCAGCATGCGCGCACCGCCGGTGCCGGGCGAGTGCTGGTCAGCGAACCGTCACCCGCACGTCGTTCGGCGGCACGCAATCTGGGCTTCGCTGACGTGGTGGAGCCCGGGGACCTCGCTGCTCTACTGAACGACGTCACCGATGGTCTCGGTGCCGACGTGCTGTTCGAGTGCACCGGCGTCGCCGCGCTGTTCCAGCCCTCGGCGGAGTTGGTCAGGCGGGGTGGAACGTTGGCGCTGCTCGGCTATCCCGGAACGGACTCGTCGGTGAGCTACGGGGACTGGCAGTCACGAGAACTGACGGTCATCGGTTCGCTGGCGTACTCGCACGAAGACTTCAAGGGGACGATGACGCTGATCGCCGAGGGCCGGATCGACGTGAAGTCTTTGCACACCGGGACGATCGGGCTGGGTGAGTTGGTCGATATGTTCGACGAACTCGACAGCGGTACCAGCACCCACGCCAAGGTGCTGGTGGACCCGAACCGCTAGGGGCCGGCGGGAACGGGGACGGTCTGGCCGCTGCCGCAGGTGGCGCCGCCGTCGACTGGGATCGCCACCCCGGTGACGAAAGACGCGAGCGGCGAGGCGAGGAATGCGATGACCTCGCCTACTTCGCGGGCGGTGCCCCAACGGTGCAGGGGCACCATGCCTTTGAGCGATTCGTAGCGATCGGGTGTGTTCTCTTCGATGCGCTTGGTCATTCCGGTACTGATCGGACCTGGGCAGACGGCGTTCACGCGAATACCGTCATTCGCGAGGTCGAGGGCGAACGACCTCGCCATGTTCACCGCACCCGCTTTCGCTGCGGCGTACGGCCACCGGTTGGGCTCTCCGCCCAACGCGGTTGCCGACGCAGTGATGACGACCGAGCCACCGCCGGCGCGGCGGAACGCCGCAATCGCCTCGCGCACACCGAGTGCGATCGCCCGAAGGTTCACGTCGATCGACCGGTCGAAGACGTTCATGTCGAGTGTCTCGATCGAGCCCGATGCCGGAACTCCGGCGTTGAGCACCAGGGCATCGAGTCGGCCGAACGAAAGCTCGGCCTGCTCGACGGCGGCGCGGTTGTCGTCGGCGTGGGTGACGTCGCCGACGAAGGCGACCGCATTGTCGTTGCCCGCCAACCAGTCCAGTGAATTCGAGGTGGTGTCGAAGGCGACCACCGACCCACCGCGTTCGAGAATGATCTCGACCGTGGCACGGCCGATTCCGGACGCTGCGCCGGTCACGACCGCCACGAGACCGGCGGTCACGACACCTGCTCCAGCGGCAACGGGCCCGGTGTCCCTCTCGACGGTCGACGACCGGCCGGCGCCGCCGAACGCTGGGCTGTCATAGTGCACTCGCTTTCGGCGTGGTCAGTTCTGCGGCGGTTTCGAGCAGGGTGGCCAGCCGTGCCGGTGCCGCAGCCCAATCGGCGGGTGATCGCATGTCGTCCCAGAAGTTGACCTCGACGATCAACTGCTCCGCGCCGGCGGCGATCGCGGTCCGGATGTCCTTCTCGACACCCTCGATGCCTTGACCGGCCGAGCCGACGGCATCGGTCGGTCGCTGCAGATAGGATCGCAGGAAAAGTCGAACGGGATCCATACCGGCCGGGCGCATTTCGGCCATCGTGTCGAGCTGGTCGAGCAGCGCTGCCGATGTACCGCTGCTGGGGTTCCAGATGTCGAAAAGGGCTGCGGTCCTTGCTAATCCGGTGGTGGACCGCAGTCCGGACAGGAGCGGCGGGTGCGGCTGCTGTATTGGTTTGGGCCGAACGACGGAGCGGGGGATGGTGAAGAATTCGCCGTCGAACCGTACGGGATCAGGACCCCAGCACGCCTGAACGGCGTGCACGAGTTCACTCATTCGTCGACCACGGGTACGCGGATCGACGTCCATCTGGGTGTGTTCCTCGTCGGACCAGCCGGCACCGAGACCCGCGACGAGCCGTCCGCCGGAAAGGATGTCCAGAGTCGAAAGTCGCTGCGCCAGTTCGATGGGACGATGGTAGCCAGCGACCAGGATGCTGCTGCCGATCGTGACCGTCCGAGTGCAGGCTGCCACGTAGGCCATGAGTTCCGTGGCCCCGAGCACCGAGCGGTAGGCCGGGTGGACGCTGGTGGTGTGGCGACCTCCGTAGATCGATTCGTTCACTTCCGGATAGAACAGGTGTTCCTGGACCCACAGGCTTGCGAACCCGAGTTCCTCGGCCGAAGTGGCGAACTCGCGCACCGCACCGACGTCGACATGTTCCCCGAGCTGGGGGAGGCTCAATCCGATACGTAGGCTCACAGGACGGTCACCGTTCCGGTGTTGCCGTCGACCTCGATCATCGCTCCGTCGGGGATCCTGGACGTGGCGTCCTGCACCGACACGGCACAGGGGATGCCGAGCTCGCGGCAGACTATCGACGAGTGAGTGATAGTGGCACCGACGTTGACCACCACACCGCCGGCGAAGACGAACAGTGGCGTCCAGGCCGGATCGGTCTGCGGCGCAACGATGATGTCGCCTTCGGCCAGATCGCCGACCTCGTAGGGATCGTGCAGAATCCGGGCTCGGCCACGGCTCACCCCCGGTGCACCGGCCACACCGGACAGCGCGTCGCCAGGCGCCGCGATCTGTGCCTTGTGCTCGGTCCGCCTGGGCCACTGCGACAACGGGAGCTTCTCGAACAGGAAGAACGGTGGTTCGAGGTCGAACAGCGCCAGGTATTGCTCACGTCTGTCCGCAATGGTGTTCTCGAACGACTCAGGGTCCGCCACGAACGCGTCGAGCTCGTCGTCGAGCAGCATGGTGACGTCGTGGTGGTCGCCCATCACTCCCCGATCCACCATGCGATGGCCCAGTTCGTAGAGCGCAGTCCGCATTTCGCCCATGACCTTCACGCATGCGGTCTTGGTTCGTTCACGCCACGGCATGAATTTCGTGATGGATTTGGCAGCGTCGAGAAAGCTCTGCCGAGTGGCGTCGTCGGGCATCTTGGCGGCGAGTTCGGCGGTGAGCGCGATGCGCTTGGCCTGGTTACGCTCTCGGATGAGCTCAGGGTCGTTCTCCACGGGGCTCATCCGCATGCCGTTGACTGCGAGCAGCGCCAGGACCGGCTTGGATTCCCAACTGTCCGAGCGGATGTCCCATTCGTTCGGCGCGCGCGACCCGTACTTGTAGAGGAACTCGTCGAAGTCCGTTCGAAACTGTTTCGCGTCGGGGGTGCCGCTCGCGTCGACGGCCTCGAGCAACGTGGCGAGGCCGTCGTCGAAGAGAGCGGTCAGTTCTGCAGACCCGGCGACGAGGCGGCCCATGTTCCACAGTGCGTAGGAGGGCTCCGCGGAGTCGACTCCGCCGAGGCCGCTGAGGAGATCGCCGAGCTTGTCTGCTTCGCCGATGGATTCGAGCAGCGCGCCTGCGACGGCCGGCCCCATCGTCGACAGGGTAGTGGTGACGGGGTGATAGGCGTAGCAGAAGATCAGGTCTGGAACGAAGGAGCGGGCGTGATCGACGAGCTCCTGGTCGCTCATGGCCGTGACATCGGGACGATTCGCGCGCGCGAGATCGGCACGGTGCTTGGCTTCTTCGGCCTCGGGGAATGTGTCGGTGGTCAGTGACCACGCGGTCTTCTCTGCCAGGCCCGCGGTGAGTTCGGCGTTCTGGTGGCCGGGCTTCTCGACGTACTCGGGGATGTCCGGATGATCGCCGACCCACAGGCTGTTCCAGACCGGAACGGTCAGTCCGGGAAGTCGGGCACCGTTGAGTTCTGTCATCGAGAAGTTCGTGTAGTGGTACCCACCGAAGTTGCCGATGATCTCCGGCATCCCTTCGTCGATCTCGGACG
Organism: Rhodococcus sp. 06-470-2; assembly: GCF_002258235.1. NCBI lineage: Bacteria > Bacillati > Actinomycetota > Actinomycetes > Mycobacteriales > Nocardiaceae > Rhodococcus > Rhodococcus sp. 06-470-2. The sequence continues at coordinate 539,823 of NZ_NOYB01000010.1, forward strand.
CGAGATGAGTCCCGAGGTGCTCGACGTAGCCTTCACGCCAACCGATGTTCAGGCCCTTGTTCCATACGAGGGTCACGTTGAGCGGACTCGACGGGTCGGGCAGAACCTCACCGGCGTTCGCCCGTGTGTAGACCGGGTACCGCTCGCTGAACTCCCAATCGGTGATCCAGCTGTCGGAATTCTGGTCGCTGCTCATCGAGTCCTCCTCATCCGTGGCGTGGACTGTATTTCAAGTCACACTATAGAAACAGTGGGTCAATGGAAACATGCACAGAGATATTGCGCAGCAGTTTGAGAAGCTTGTTCTGGAGAACGGTCCGCGCTACTAACTTTACTATCAATCTAGTAAGAATCCTGGTTTTGTGGGAGACTCGGCTCATACCCCGTCAGTCGGCGTGCCGCCGGCCCCTACCCGGGAGGAACATCATGTTCGCAAAAGTCCTCGTTGCAAATCGCGGAGAGATTGCCGTCCGCGCGTTCCGTGCGGCGGTCGAACTGGGCGCTTCCACCGTTGCCGTCTATCCGTATGAAGACCGCAACTCTGCGCACCGGGCGAAGGCGTTCGAGTCCTATCAGATCGGCGAGCCGGGTCACCCGGTCCGCGCCTACCTCTCGGTCGACGAGATCATCTCGGCCGCAAAGAAATCCGGTGCCGATGCGGTGTACCCGGGATACGGTTTCCTGTCCGAGAACGCCAACTTGGCCGCAGCGTGCAAGGCCGCCGGTATCACGTTCGTCGGCCCGTCCGCCGAGATCCTCGAGCTCACCGGAGACAAGTCGCGCGCTGTTGCCGCAGCCGCCGCGGCAGGGCTTCCGGTTCTGGCATCGTCGGCCCCGTCCGAGGATCCGGACGTGTTGATCGCGGCAGCCGAAACGATGTCGTTTCCGATTTTTGTCAAGGCGATCGCCGGCGGTGGCGGCCGCGGCATGCGCAGGGTGGTCGCACCGGAGGAACTACGCGACGCCATCGAAGCCGCATCTCGCGAGGCGAGGACCGCATTCGGCGACGGGACCGTCTTTCTCGAACAGGCGGTCGTCGACCCCAGGCACGTCGAGGTGCAGATTCTCGGCGACGCGACGGGTGAGGTCATTCACCTGTTCGAGCGTGACTGCTCACTGCAGAGGAGGCATCAGAAGGTAGTCGAGGTCGCCCCGGCTCCCGGGCTCGATCCCTTACTGCGAGAACGAATCTGCGCAGACGCGGTCAGGTTTGCCCGCCACATCGGTTACACCTGTGCGGGTACGGTCGAATTCCTGCTCGACGCGCTTGGAAACTACGTGTTCATAGAGATGAATCCGAGAATTCAGGTCGAACATACGGTGACCGAGGAAATCACCGACGTGGATCTGGTGGGCTCGCAACTGCGCATCGCGTCCGGTGAAAGCCTGGCCGATCTGGGATTGAGCCAAGATTCCATCGTGATCCACGGCTTCGCCATGCAGTGCCGCATCACCACCGAGGACCCGACCGACGGCTTCCGTCCGGACACCGGGCGCGTCACCGCCTACCGTACCCCTGGAGGGTCGGGTGTGCGCCTCGACGGCAATGTCGGCGTGGGGTCGGAGATCGGGTCGCACTTCGATTCGATGCTCGTCAAATTGACCTGCCGCGGGCGTGATTTCGCCACCGCTTCCGCGAGATCACGACGGGCGATCGCCGAATTCCGGGTACGCGGTGTGGCGACGAACATCCCGTTCCTGCAGGCGGTGCTGGACAACCCGGACTTCCTCGCGTGGAAAGTCACCACGACCTTCATCGAGGAGCATCCGGAACTGTTGACGCAGAACACCTCTGCCGACCGTGGCACGCGCATCCTGCAGTACTTGGCCGACGTCACCGTCAACCGCCCGCACGGCGAGCGACCGTCGCCGGTCTACGCGATCGACAAGCTTCCGTCCGTCGACACCCGAGTCGCGCCTCCCACCGGCTCGAGGGACCGGCTGATCGCTCTCGGGCCGACCGGTTTCGCGGCCGAGCTGCGATCTGCGACCGCACTCGCCGTTACCGACACCACTTTCCGCGACGCGCACCAGTCCCTGCTGGCCACCAGGGTGCGCACCCGCGACCTCGTCGCGGTGGCACCCCACGTTGCGCGCCTCACCCCGCAGCTGTTCTCGATCGAGGCCTGGGGTGGCGCGACCTACGATGTTGCGCTTCGGTTTCTGCACGAGGATCCGTGGGAACGACTCGCCGCCCTACGCGCGGAGATACCCAACATCTGTCTACAGATGCTTCTGCGCGGCCGAAACACCGTCGGCTACACGGCGTACCCCGACCGCGTCACGCACGCCTTCGTGCAGGAAGCCACCGACACCGGAGTCGACATCTTCCGAGTCTTCGACGCTCTGAACAACGTCGATCAGATGAAGCCTGCCATCGACGCAGTCCGCGACACCGGGACCGCTGTCGCGGAGGTGGCGATGTCCTACACCGGCAATCTGGCCGATCCGAACGAAACCCTTTACGACCTCGACTACTACCTGCGCCTGGCCGACCGGATCGTCGACGCGGGTGCCCATGTCCTGGCCATCAAGGATATGGCGGGCCTGCTGCGACCGCCCGCCGCAGCGACTCTGGTCTCCGCGCTGCGGTCGCGCTTCGACCTTCCCGTGCACTTGCACACCCATGACACCCCCGGCGGCCAACTCGCGACGTACTACGCCGCGTGGCTAGCCGGCGTCGATGCCGTCGACGGGGCGAGTGCAGCCCTGGCCGGGACGACGAGTCAGCCCGCGTTGTCGGCGATCGTCGCTGCAACAGACAACACCGACCGTGCCACCGGACTCGATCTCGCGGCGGTCTGCGATCTCGAACCATATTGGGCAGCAGTGCGTTCCGCGTACGCGCCGTTCGAGTCAGGCCTCCCGTCGCCCACCGGGCGCGTCTACACCCACGAGATCCCGGGCGGTCAGCTCTCCAATCTGCGCCAGCAGGCGTCCGCGCTGGGGCTCGCGCACCGTTTCGAGGACATCGAGGCTGCCTACGCGGGGGCGGATCGGGTGTTGGGCCGACTCGTCAAGGTCACGCCGTCGTCGAAGGTGGTGGGCGACCTCGCGCTGGCGCTGGTCGGTGCGGGCGCGACGGCCGCCGAATTCGCCGACGACCCATCGAGTTACGACATTCCAGGGTCGGTCGTCGACTTCCTCCGCGGTGATCTCGGCGAACCGGCGGGGGGATGGCCGGAACCGCTTCGAAGTCGGGCATTGACCGGCCGGGCGGAAGCGTGCGCCGCCACTGCGTTGACCGAGGCGGACGAGAAGAATCTGTCCGCGCCCGGCCACGAACGCCGAACCACGCTGAATCGTTTGCTTTTTCCAACGCCCGCCCGTGAGTTCGAGCAGCACCGCAAGGACTATGGCGACACCTCGCAATTGTCGACCAATCAGTACTTCTACGGATTGCGGCAGGGGGAGGAGCACCGAGTTCGGCTCGAGCAGGGCGTCGAACTGCTGATCGGGCTCGAGGCGGTATCGGACCCCGACGTCGAAGGAGTCCGCAACGTTCTGTGCATCCTCAACGGCCAGCTGCGTCCGGTGAGGATTCGCGACCGGAGCATCGAAACCACCGCCCGGTCTGCCGAGAAGGCCGATCGCACCGATCCCGGGCACATACCCGCACCGTTCAGCGGTGTCGTCACGCTGTCGGTCAAAGAGGGCGACGTGGTCGCGCAAGGTGAATCGGTCGGGTCGATCGAGGCCATGAAGATGGAAGCGACGATCACCGCGACCAGGGCAGGTACGGTCACCCGCGTTCCGATGGGCCGTACCTCTCAGGTCGACGGCGGCGATCTTCTGCTGGTGCTGGCGTAACCGCCCGCCGCCCTGACTCAGATCAGGGCAGCGGCGATCGTCTCGGCGTGCACGCTGGTGACACCGAACAGCAACTCACTGGTCTTTGCCCGCCGAAAGTAGTGGTGCAGGGGGTGTTCCCAGGTGAAGCCGATTCCGCCGTGGATCTGAATTGATTCTTCGGCGGCGAAGGTGGCCGCTCGGGACGCGAGCACACGGGCAGTCGCGGCGGCGGCGACGAACTCGCTTGTGCTGCGCGCGTCGGCCCCGGCTGCATCGAGCACCGCCGCCTCGGCCAATTCGGTCGCGATGAGCATGTCCGTGAGACGATGCTTGATCGCTTGGAACGACCCGATGGCCCGTCCGAACTGCTGACGGGTTCTTGCGTACTCCACCGACATGTCCAGGCATGCTCGCGCCGATCCGACCTGTTCGGCTGCGAGAGCTGTGATCGCGGCCGCCTGCGCCTTGCCGAGGCCGGCACCGATGTCGTCACCCGTCGCCCGGTGAGCGACCGCGCCGAAAAACTCGACCCGTGCGAGGCCCCTGGTGAAATCCAGTGCCTCACTGGGTGTTCGGGTGACTCCGTCAGCGCCACCCTCGATCACCGCCAGCTCGGTGCCGTTCGGACCCTTGGCTACGACGATCAGCAGATCCGCATCGGCTCCGTCCACCACGGCTTCTCGAACGCCGTTGAGGACGAGGGTGCCGTCGCTGCCCGCCGTAGCCTCGATGGAGGACGCTGCGAAGGGGAACGGGGCCACCAGTGTGGCCGTCCGGGTACCGTCGGCAATCGTCGGAAGATTCTGTGAGCAAGCTTGTTCGGACCCTGCGTGGAGGAGACCGAAGCCTGCTAGGACGACCGAAGACAGATAGGGGGCCCTGCCGAGCGAACGACCCAGCTCGGTCATCACCACTGCTGCGTCCTTCAGCGTGAAGCCGGCGCCGCCGAACCTTTCCGGGAACGGGATTTCCGTGAGACCCATCTCGACCAGCGCAGGCCGGACGTCCTCGCCTATCTTCGTTCTGGCCAAGGACGAACGGAGGCCGGCCTGTAGATCGCGTTGCTCGACGGTCAGTTCGAGTGTCATGGCATGCTCCTATCGTGGTTCGCGAGGCAAGCCGAGCCCGCGTTCGCCGATGATGTTGCGCTGGATCTCGTCCGAACCGCCGGCGATCCGATATCCGGGGGCACCGAGGAGATGTTCGGTCCACGCGAAAGTGTCGGGTGCACCGGTGTCCGCCAGGATCTTGGGCCCGAGGAATGTCGCTGCGGCGTCGCCGATGCGTTTGAGATTCTGGGTCCACACCAGTTTGCCGATCGAACCCTCCACTCCGGGAACAGCTCCGGCCAATTCACGCTCGGCGTACCGGGCGACCATGAGTGCCGACGCTCTTTCGTAGACAGCAACTTCGGCCAGCTGTTGCCGGACGAGCGGATCGTCCGAAATGCCGAGGCTCTTGGCCAGCCGGACCAGATCAGCGCCGTTCCCGCCGGCGCTGACGATCCCGGCGCTCGAACTCCGCTCGAAACCGAGTGTGGTCAGCGCGACTGTCCAGCCGTCGCCCTCGGCACCGAGCCTCGACGAGTCGGGCAACTCGACGTCGACGAGAAACACCTCGTTGAACGTCGACCCGCCGGACATTTGGCGAATAGGTCTGATGTCGACCCCGGGTGCGTCCATGGGCATCATGAACGCCGTCATGCCGCGGTGTTTCGGGACGGTGGTGTCGGTGCGGGCGATGAGCAGGCCCCACTTGGAGAACTGCGCTCCCGAACTCCACACTTTTTGACCGTTCACGCGCCAGCCGCCGTCGGACTTGACTGCCTTGGTCGACAATCCGGCCAGGTCGGAGCCTGCTCCGGGTTCGGAGAACAATTGGCAGCAGAGCTCATCGGCCCTCAGGAAGGGTTCGACGAATGTCTTCTTCTGTTCGGGGGAACCCAGAGCGTGGATGGTAGGTGCCACCAATTCGACTGTCACGAGTACGGTCTCGTGTCGCTCCGGTGCGTTGTACTGCCGTTCGATCCCGACGTACGCGCGCTCGTGGCTCGCGGTGAGACCCGGTCCGCCCCATTCGGGTGCCCAGGTGATCGCCCCGAACCCGGCATCGACGCGGCGGCTCTGCCAGTGTGCCGCAGCGTCGATCAGCTCGCGTTCTTCGTCGTGACTGCGATTGTGGAAGATCGCGTAGTTGGGGTCGGACATCGTGGAGTTCGTCCTGGGTTCGAGGTTCTCCGCGAGCCAGGCCTCGGACTTCTCGGCGAATGCCTGAACGTCGATCGTCATGACTTCGTTCCCCCCGCCATCTCGGCGATGCGCGCCTCGACCGCGATCTTGGAATCCGGGTGTTCGGACAGGCGAAGGGTGTAGGACTGCTCGAGCTCGTACCCGCGTTTGAGGTCCATGCTCTCGCACCCGTTCAGCGATTGCTTCGCCAAGGTCAGGGCGTAGCGGCTCTTCGCCGCAATAGTTCGTGCGCGCGTCATCGCTGTGTCGAGCAGGACGTCGTGATCGACGACTTCGATGGGAGCGCCCCACGCGCGCAACGTCTCCGCATCGACGGCCTCGGCGGTGAAGAACATCCGCCGCATGGCCTGTTGCGGCAGCATCCGGGCGGTGAATCGCCCGCCGCCGAGCACGCCGACGCCCATCTCGGGCAGACCGAACGTGGCCCGCTCGGACGCTACCACGAGGTCGCACACCGACGTCAGGCCGAATCCGCTTCCGAGGCACGGCCCGTTGATCGCCCCGATCACCGGCAGCGAGCAGTCCAGGACCGCGAAGATCGACCGGCGCACTTCGCGCATCTCGACCTCGCCGCCGGTCGCGTCCATGACGCGGAAGCTTCCCAGATCGTTTCCTGCACAGAAGATTCGGCCCCGCCCGGTCAGGACCACCACGCGGACGTCCTGGTTGTCCGACAGTGCCTCGAAAACGGTGGCGATCTCCCGGTACATCTGGGTGTCGATCGCGTTGACCTTGCCGCGGGCCAACTCGACGAGTGCGATACCGGGCTCGGGCTCGGTGACCACGACGTGGTCGATTCCAGCAGGCTGTAATGACAAGGGAACCTCTATTTCTCGTGTGACGCGGCGAAGATCATCGCCGCCATCTGCGCCGGCACTGCGGTGCGATCGCGGGTCCAGCTGCGCAGTGCGAACTTCTGCACCTTGCCGCTGGCGGTCTTGGGTAGCGAGTCCACCACGAAGATGCTTTCGGGAATCTTCTGTACGGCTATGTCGCGGTCGAGGAGGAATCGGTGGACCTCGTCCAGGGTGAGGTCTCGGTGATCGCGAGTGACGACGAACGCGCAACCCCGCTCTCCCGTTTGGGAATCGGGTCCCGCGACTACGGCGACCTCGATTACGGACGGGTGAGCACCGAGGTGGTTCTCGACGTCATGGGCACTGATCTTCTCCCCGGAACGGTTGATGATGTCCTTGATTCTCCCCACAACGTGAATGGCACCGTCGCTGTCGAAGCGGCCGAGGTCACCGGTCTTGAAGAAGCCATCGGGGGTGAAGGCGTCGTCGTTGAGGGTGGGGTCGAGATAGCCGAGAAACGTATCCGGTCCGCGCCACAGTATTTCGCCGACGCCGTTCGCTCCGTCCGACACGATCACCTCGGTAGGTGCGATGGGGCGTCCGTCGGATTTCTGACGCACGGCCGAGGAGTCCCATCGATCGGCAGTGGTGACGGAGGGGCCCTCGGTGGCACCGTACATGCGCACCACGGTGCCGAGGCGAGTCGTGGCCGCCGCGGTGAGTGCGTCGGGCACGTCGGCTCCGCCGCATACGATGTACCTGATCGACGGTGTCGGTACCTGTGCGGATTCGGATTCGTCGAGTAGTCCGCGCAGGAACGGCGTCGAGAAGATCATGAAGCTGCAGTGTTCGTCGACGATACGGCGGAGCGCGATAGCAGGATCCCACGTTTGTTGTAGGACAACGGATGTACCGAGAAGAAACGGCAGAATCAGGGCGCAATTGACGCCCGTGACGTGGGTGACCGGCGACGGATTGAAGATCACGTCGGTCTCGTTGAGTCCGAACCAGTCGATCATCGACGAGTTCTCGTAGACCAGGGTGTTATGGCTGTGGAGGGCACCCTTGGGGTCGGCGGTAGTGCCGGATGTGTAGAGCAACAGGCAGATATCGTCTGCGGAAGGTGCTGTGCGCGAACGTAAGTCCGAGATCATCTCGTCCGTGACTCGGTCCAGCAGATCATCCCACTCCGCCAAGGATACGACGAGTTCCAGGTCCGGCAGATCGTCGGCCAGATTGCGATACATGGCGGCCACGTCGACCCCGCGCAATTCGGCAGGGACGAAAGCGACCTTTGCTCGTGACTGTCCGAGAATGAAGCGGAGCTCGCGAGACCTGTAGATGGGCACGATGGGGTTGGCGACCGCACCCAGCTTCATGACGGCCTGAAAGACGACGACTGCCTCGATGCAGTTCGGGAGCTGGAACGACACGACGTCGTCGGACGTGACGCCGCGGTTGTGCAGGGCGGCGGCCACTCTGGTCGCATCTCGATCGATCTCGGCAAACGTGGCTCGGCGCTTGCCGTCAACCACGGCGACGGCGTCCGGGTACATACGAGCAGCGCGGGTGAGGTAGTGCCCGATCGGTCGGTCGCTCCAATGCCCGTCGGTCCGGTACGAGTGTGCGAGGTCGGCGCTCGGCGGCCTTGTCGGCAACATCGCTACTCCCTACCGTTCGGTCGATACTTTTCTGACAACAACTACAGTAACTAATCGCGCAAACTATGTATAGGTTTAACGTAGATCACACGGCCCCGACGCTATGGTTATCTCATGGTGACCACTGACGGCGAGATCGTCCCGCGCGTGCGGGCGCCCAAGATGTCCGCGAAGATCGCTAACCTCATTGCCGACCAGATCCTGACCGGCGGCATCATCGAGGGACAGCGGCTGCCGACCGAGAAGGACATGGTGGCAGAGCACGGCGTAGCACGGACCACCGTCCGCGAGGCGCTTCGACTCCTCGAAAGCCGTGACCTGGTAACCATCAAGTCGGGCATCGGCGGTGGGCCGGTAGCGAAGCGCCCTCAGCTCGAATCGCTCGGCAACACAATGAAGCTCTTCCTCCAGATCGACGGAGCCAACATCAGCGACGTCATCGACGCCAGGCTGATGCTCGAACCGATCGTGGCGCGGGAAGCCGCGGCAAACATCACCGATGAGCAGGTCGAGGTTATGCAGACCGCTCTGGATCGAATGCGCGAAGACCCGGGCGACTACGGCAACTTCCAGGACAACAATTCGGCCTTTCAGCGCAGCGTGTACGACGCCGCCGGTAACCCGGTCCTGAACATCGTCATGGAGACTCTGTGGCTGCTGGTGCGGGACGCGGAGCCGAACGAGCATCCCATCGCCACGCGACTGGCCGCGATCGAGATGCAGCAGGACGTGCTCGACGCGATGCGAGCCCGCGACGAGGACGCAGCCGCCGCCACCATGAGCGCATTCGTCCAGGAGACCGCAAAGTACTACCGCCGCCGGCTGTCCGAGATCATTTCCAGGCCGGTCCGGTGGCAGATGTGATCAGAGACAGGCTGTGCGAGAGTGAATTCGGGTGCTCCCCGCCTGGATGATCGGCCCAGGTCAGGGCGGCTGTGGTGGTTTTGTACGGACGTATCTGGTTGTCTCGCAACATACTTGTGAGCGAGCGGTCAACGGTTCGATCCCGTTGGGAGGCTCCACTGCTCCGATCCCGCTGCTGGGGTCGGAGTTTTTCTCGTCTGTGCGGGCCGGTGCGGACGGCTCGCGCGCATACACGGCCCTCGTGGGAATTCACGGCGTCTGCAGGAGGTGCGGATTCCGACGAGGGGAGTGGATTGCCGGGTACGCCGACCGTTTCGGTCAGGGCGTACGCGTGGTTGCCAGTCGATGCTGAACGATGGCGACCACAGCCACGACCGCAACTCCGACGGCGAAGAGTCCCACGGCGGCGGGCCATTCGTTGCCGACGGCCAGCAGTTCTCTGTTCTCGCCCTGCCACGGCCACAGTGCACGCAACGACCCCAGCAGCAGGCCGGCAGCGGCGACCATCGCCAGATCGTGGTAGTTCGCCAGCAACCGTTCGAGTACTCGAACGAAGCTGACCAACCCCACCAGAGCACCCAGGGCGAACACGGCCAGGTACGTCAGGTTCCGCTCGTCGACGGCCGTGAGCGTCGGCGCATACAGGCCGATGACCAGCAGAAAGAATGACCCCGATACACCTGGCAGCACGAGCGCACATATTGCGATCGTCGCGGCGAAGAACACCAGAATCAACGACGGATTCGACGCCTCGACCCCGGGTAGCGACGTGAGAACGACGACCGCGACAGCGAGAACGACGAACAGAGCCACGGCGGACAGTCGGGACCGGGTGGTGGGGAAAGCTCCACGACTGATCTCCATGAACGGGATCGCCACCGACATCGCGATCATGCCCATGAACAGTGCCTTGGAGTAGACGGGCTGATCCGTGACGAAATCCGCCATGATCCCCGCCACCGAGAACACCATCAACAGCATGCCGACGCCGACCGTGACGAGCAGCCACCAATCGACCTGACGGATCTCGGCGCGCACGTCGGATCGTGTGAGCACGGCCTTGGGGATGTCCGTCAGATGCTTCGCCGACGCGATGGCCCTGGTGTAGATGCCGGTGACGAGGGCGACCGTGCCGCCGGAGACCCCGGGAACCGTTTCCGCCAGACCGATCAGGCCGCCGCGAACGACGTTGGCCGCCAATTCCGTCGCCGGCGGCCGCCCCCTGACAACGTCATCGAGTCCGGGTCGATCCTGCTCCTTGTCACCATGTTCGGAGGGTGTCTGCCGGTTCGTCGTCATGCCCGAATCGTCCCAAACGCCGCAATGCTGCTCGACACCGGCTCGACAAGCTCGGGTGTGATCGCACCCGCTTGCGAGCGTTCGACGGTTCGATCCGCCCTCCCCATACCGCCGTCACGAATCAGCTCCCCGTTCTTGTGAACCCGACGCCGATCGGAGTCGGGTATCCGAAACGGAGGAGCCGATCCGAGGTGGTCGGTCGCAGAGACGGCCTCCGCGAACATCGGCGTGGATCCGAGTATTCAGCGGACGATCAGCTCGTGCCAGAACCGATCACGTCCAGTCCAGTCGAGAGCGGTTGTCCCAGTACATCTCTGGCGATTCTGCAAGATCCGGATCGCTCGCTGCGATCAGTTCGCGGTCGATCGACAGAGCAGCGACATTCTGTTCGAGTTGTGCCGCAGTGGCCGCGCCGGAGAGCACGACATCGGCCCAGGGTTGGGCGAGTGCACGTGCCAGCGCCAGTGCGTCGCGGCCGATTCCGGCGGTGTCCGCGACGCGGGCGAGTGCCGAATCTTCGGCCACCAGCCGGCCGTTGGCCATGGCCTCTTTGACGACGACGAACCAGCCGGCTTCGTGTGCGCGCGCCATGGCCGGGCCGGCGGACGGCTCGAGGGGGTTCCACGTCGACTGCACCGAGCTGAACACCCCGATCTCCAGCGCTGCATGCACCACGTCGGCTTGATGTGGCCCGCTAGTGCTGATGCCGATTCGGGTACCACTCTCGGCTATGGCACGTAGGTCGTCGAGCAGGGCAGTGTCGCTCAGGGCTGGACTGTCCGGGGTGACGCTGTGGATCAGGTAGTGGTCCGGTGCACCGCCCAGGTCGCGCAGAGTCTGCGGCCACTGCTCGGCCAAGCGGGCAACCGAGTGCTCTTTCACTTCGTGCACCTCGGCACCCCGCTGGAAATCGGCGACGTACGCGTATCCCCATTTGGAGCCGATCACCAGCTCGTCTCGCCGAGAAGGGTGTCGCGACAACCAGCTGCCGAGGAAGCGCTCGGCAAAGCCGTAGGAGCGCGCGACGTCGAAGTGTCTGATTCCGCTGTCCCATGCGGCGTCGAGTACTGCGTGGCACAGCTGCTCGAGGGCTGCCGGATCGAATCGCCCGTCGACGGCATCGGAGTGCCCGACCGTCAGGTACTCGGGGCGTCCGAGGGCGGCAAGGCCGAGACCGAGTTGGGTCATGTCGTCAGTACTTTCGTTGTGCCGTGGCGGAAACAACCACCATATCTGCGATCGGACCGTGCTCGCGTGATCGATACCAGATGTTGCGAGGCAGGATCATCGAGCTGAGACTGTGAACTCGGGGCGCACTCGGTGTGCGCCTGCAGTACGGCCACGAAGGAGAGAGCTGTTGACCGATTTTTCAGGTAAGCCATTGATCGGCGAGATTCGGCTTGCACGAGCTCGAGCCGGATTGAGTTGGGCCGCTGTGGCCGAGGCCATCGACATGCCGGTGGCATGGACGGTGTCGGCACTCTACGGACAGCATCCCCTCAGCCTCGCCCAGGCCGACCTCCTTGCCGAAAAACTGGGCATGCCCGACGGTTCGTTGTTCGAGCTGACCCTGGCTCCCTATCGTGGGTCGCTGGACATCTCCTCGGACCCCACGGTCTACCGATTCCACGAGGCGCTGCAGGTGTACGGCCCTGCGCTCAAAGAACTGATCGCCGAGGAATTCGGCGACGGCATCATGAGCGCCATCAACTTCACGATGAACATCGAACGACGACCGCACGATGACGGAGATCGGGTCGTGGTGACGTTCGACGGGAAGTTCCTCGACTATCGATGGACCGAGTAGGCCGAAATCGACAGTCAGGGGGACGATTCGGAAGATGGGCCGACCAGTGCGCGTCGCATCCATTCGTACACTCTCTCGTCGTTGAGGAGGGTGAAGTGGTGTGCGCTGTTGATCGCCAGACCGTCGTCCGGACGAAGTCCTATGTCACGCAGCTTGTTCCGCCCTCCGGCGCTGTCCGTACGGACCAGGCCGTCGCCCACGAAGATTCCGATCGGGTGTCGCGGGTTTCCTGTGATGACGGCGGACGCGTGATGATGCCGCACCCCCTCCGGAACCGAGATGTCCGCGGCCGCTCCGACGTCGAATCCGTCGGCGTAGCTGGCATGTCCCTCGTCCTCGGTGATCGATCCGTGAATCAGGTCGCGGACTCCTGCGCTTCGACGCGCCAACAGGTTCGCGAACGGACGGGTCTCGGGCGCTATTGCCAGCGCTGCCGTGGCGACGTGAACGCCGCGCGCAAGCGGCGCACCCAGATGTGGTGTCCCCAGGGTGAATACGTCCGTCAACAGCTCCACCCATCGGCGGCCGCTCTCCGCAGCGTGGTGTGCGGCGCTGCGCGAGACCAGCCCGCCCATGGAATGACCGACCAGGGTGATGCGGTGAACCCTGACGGGCCAGGCCGGCACGAGCTGTTCCAACAGGTCCGACAGGTCGGCACCGTTGGTGGCAATTCGACGACCGGTGTTGTAGCGCAGAAAGATCGAGGTCGTTCCGGATTCTGAGTCCAGGCGCTCCCCGTACGTGGGTCGCCCACCGAGCCGCCATGCCGATTCGGTCTCCACGAGCCCGTGCAGGAACACCACGAGGTGCGCTCCCGCGTCGGGAAACGCCGTGGCCAGGGCGCGGTACTTGGTAACTACCGGGCGTCCGTCGACACGTATCGACATCGGGTAGGCGAGGACCCGGGAACTGCGCTCCATGTCGTCGCCGATGAGACCGTGCAGGACGGCGATGGTCTGAGCGCCGCGGGTGGTGTGCGACGGTGACGGCCGCGCATCGTCCTCGGTGACCTCGTCGCCGGTCACGTCGGAACTGCCGGTCAGTGCACCGACTGCTGTGGCTGCGCCGGTGCAGGCGGCTGTGATGGTCGCGTAGGTTCCGGCGGCGATCGCGTCGTGCATCAGCTGCGTCGGCACGGCAGCCGGCCCGACGCCGAGTTTCACGGCGGCAAATGTGCGTCGTGCAATGGCCGAGTGAACTGCGCGAACACCACCCGTGGCCGATGCCAGCTCGCGAAGCGCGATTTCTGCGAGTTCACCCAACTCCTGTGTGCGCTGAGTTCTCTTCCCCACTCGATTCAGTGTACGTGTGTCCACTGGATCCGTCAGGGCTGCGATGGTTGCGGTTGTCCCACGTCACCGTCGCTCGAAATACTCGTGGACCTGGCGTACCGACATCGCTCCTTCACCGACTGCGGATGCGACTCGCTTCACCGATCCGCTGCGGACGTCGCCCGCGGCGAACAGGCCGGGTCGGCTCGTTTCGAGCGTCCCGCACAGCGCTGCTCCGATCTGTAGGGCGCCGTCTCCACGAGCGAGAGCTGCGTCCGTACCGGTGACGACGAACCCGTGTTCGTCGAGTGCGATGGCGTCGGCAAGCCACCCCGTGTAAGGCGTCGCTCCGATGAACACGAACAGGGCGTGCGCCCTGATCGTGTCCTGTTCGCCCGTGCGGTTGTTCTCGACCACGACTTCGTCGAGGTACTTCTTGCCGCGGACCGCGCGAACCTCGGTATGACGATGCACGGTCACGTGCGGGTGGTGCTCGATCTGGTCGACCAGGTAACGGGACATGCTCTTTCCGAGATCGTCATTGCGGATGAGCAAGTGGACATCCGAAACATGTTCGGCGAGAAACACTGTCGCCTGGCCTGCGGAGTTACCGCCGCCGACGATGGCCACCGGGTCGGTCCCGCACATGCGGGCTTCCTGATGAGTGGCGGCGTAGTACACACTCGTGCCTTCCAGTTCCGCGATACCGGGAACGGTCAACTTGCGGTAGCGCGCACCGGTGGCGAGCACGATGGACCGGCCGCGAACCGTGCCGCCGTCAGAGAGCCGGAGCACGTGGTACCCGGCTTCGGACGTCAATCCGGTCACCTCTGCCGAGACCAGGATGCGGGCACCGAACTTGTCGGCCTGGATCACAGCCCGCTCGGCCAATTCGGATCCGGAGATTCCGGCCGGGAATCCCAGATAGTTCTCGATTCGGGAGGAGGTGCTGGCCTGTCCCCCTGCGGCGATCGTCTCCAGTGTCACCGTGTTCAACCCGTCCGACGCTCCGTATACGGATGCGGCCAGTCCGGCCGGTCCTGCACCCACGACGACGAGATCGAACACGTCCTGGGCAGCGTTCGGCACGGAAAGTCCGACGATGCGGGCGAGCTCTGTGTTCGTCGGATTGCGCAGTACCTTCTCGCCGTGCCAGATGACGACGGGAACGTCCTCGGGGGCGATGTCCAGGCTGCGCAACAGCTGCTCCGCCCGCTCGTCCCGCTCCAGATCGATCCATTTGTGAGGCAATCGATTTCGCATTGCGAATTCTCGAAGCCGCAACGTGTCCGGTGAATAGCAGGACCCGATGATCCGGAACCCCGAGCCGAGCCCGATCAGCAGGTGTCGACGCAGCAGGTAAGCCCGCAGGATCAGATCGCTCAGCACTGGATCGTGGGCAACCAGTTCGCGCACCCGTTCGGCGGGAGTGACGAGCAGCTCGCCGTCTTCGATCGCTTCGGCGGTGTAGAACGCCACCTGACCTTCGAGCAGTCCGAGCTCACCCAAGAAGCGGCCGGGTCCGTGCACGCGAAGTATTCGACGTTCACCGTCCCGGTCACCCTCGTCGAGAACGGCGACCTTGCCGGACAGAACGACGAAGAAGTCATTGCTGGGCGCACCCTCGCGTATCAGCACTTCTCCGGTACGAACCGATCGACGTGTGCCACCGACCTCGAGCACTGCGACCTGATCGTCCGTCAGCCGCGGGAACGCGCCGTGCTCGTCCGTGGTCTCGTCGACGACCGCTGGTCCGGCGTCCTCAGACGAAATTTCGGTCGACATAACACCACCTCCAATCTTCTCCGGGTTCCATCGACCGAACGATCGGATGACCGACGACATGTGCGTGCGCGCTCGCGTGTCTGCCCGGCGAGGAGTCGCAACACCCGACGTGCCCGCATGTCAGGCACAGCCTCAGGTGCACCCACGGGGTCCCGAGACGGAGGCATTCTTCGCAGCCCTGCGGAGTTCTGGGCACCACGGACCGGATTGCATCGACGTGCGGGTCCACTGGCACGAACGTCATGATGTCGCCTCCTTGCCTGCATTCTCCGAAAGCGCTCGATCGAGCCATGCGCGTAGCTGGGGTACCGGGGCTGCACCGGCCTGCCGAGCGAGGACCTCACCCCGATCCATCACCAGCAGGGTCGGCACGGCCCTGACGGTGAATCGTTCGGACGTCAGGGGTGCGGCATCCACGTCGACCTTGACCAGCTTGATCCGGCCCGCGCGTTCTCCGGCGAGCTGTTCGAGCGCCGGGCTGACCATGCGGCACGGTCCGCACCAGGTCGCCCAGAGATCGACGAGTACGGGCACCGAGGGGTGTTCGGCGATCTCCGCGAAGTCCTCGTCCCGTGCTGCGGCGATCCACGGCAGCGGCTCGTGGCAGTTCCCGCACCGGGGTGTCCCGTCCGCTGCGGCAGGCACCCTGTTGACCTTGCCGCAGTGCGCGCACTTCACCTTGTCCGATTCCATGGCGACATCTCCTCTCAGGCCGCCGCGACGGCGGGTTCCGCATACGCGACGACGAGTTCTCCGTCGACCACCGTGACGGTGATGGTGCCGCCTGGTTCGATGTCCCCTCGCAGTAGCGCGCGACCGATCTTGGTCTCGACCTCGTGGGCGATGTACCGACGCAATGGCCGTGCACCGTAGACCGGGTCGAATCCGCGTTCGGCGACGAGCCTGCGCGCGTCCGGGGTGATGTCCAGATCGATCCTGCGCTCCGACAACCGGTTTCGAAGATCGGTGAGCTGCAACCCGACGATGTGCTCGATCTGGGGCAGGGTGAGTGGGGTGAACAGCACGATGTCGTCGACTCGGTTGAGGAACTCGGGACGGAAATGCCCACGCAGTTCCGCGAGAACCCGCTCGCGGGCGTTCGGCTCGATCTCGCCGTCGGGTGTGACTCCTTCGAGGAGATGCTGGGAACCGATGTTGGAGGTCATGATGATCACCGTGTTCCTGAAATCGACCTGCCTGCCTTGTGAATCGGTGATCCGGCCGTCGTCGAGCACCTGTAGCAGGGTATTGAACACATCTGCGTGCGCCTTCTCGATCTCGTCGAAAAGCACTACCGAGTACGGCTTTCGGCGCACCGCCTCGGTGAGCTGTCCGCCCTCGTCGTACCCCACGTATCCGGGAGGTGCCCCGATGAGCCGGCTCACCGTGTGCCGCTCCTGGTACTCGCTCATGTCCAGGCGCACCATGTTGTCTTCGCTGTCGAAGAGAGCGCCGGCCAATGTTTTTGCGAGCTCGGTCTTTCCCACGCCCGTCGGGCCCAGAAAGATGAACGACCCGATCGGCCGGCGTGGATCACGGATGCCGGACCTCGCCCGGATCACCGCGTCCGCGACCAGCTGCACCGCCTCGTCCTGACCCACGACCCTCTCGTGCAGAATCTCGTCGAGCTGCAACAACTTCTGTCGCTCGCCTTCCTGCAGCCGAGCGACCGGGATCGAAGTCCACGCAGCCACGATTTCGGCGATCTCGTCCTCGGTGACCACTTCGCGCAACAACGGGCTCCGGCCTTGTCTGGTGACCAGCTGCTCCTCTGCTGACTCGAGCCTGCGTTCGAGCTCGACGATCTCGCCGTAACGCAACTCGGCGGCCCGATTGAGGTCGTAGGCGCGCTCCGCCTCCTCGGCCTCGTGGCGCAAGCGCTCGAGCTCGCTCCGTAGCTCTTGCACCCGGCGGATCGCCTGTCGCTCCGCCTCCCACTGAGCGTGCCGGGCATCGGCCTCGGCCCGCAGGTCGGCCAGCTCCTTGCGCAGCTCGTCGAGACGTGCCTTGCTCGCGCCGTCGGTCTCCTTGGACAGCGCGGCATCTTCGATCTCGAGCCGGGTCACCTTCCGGGTGAGTTCGTCGAGTTCGGCCGGCATCGAATCGATTTCGGTGCGCAACCGAGCGCACGCCTCGTCGACCAGATCGATGGCCTTGTCCGGGAGAAAGCGGTCGGTGATGTAGCGGTGCGAGAGGGTGACGGCAGCGACGAGAGCGCCGTCCTGAATCTTCACGCCGTGAAACACCTCGAGGCGTTCGCGGAGTCCGCGCAGGATCGAGATGGCATCCTCGGCGCTCGGCTCGTCGACGAGGACGGTCTGGAACCGTCGCTCCAGTGCCGCATCGGATTCGATGTGCTTGCGATACTCGTCGAGCGTGGTGGCACCGATCATGTGCAGCTCGCCTCGGGCGAGCATCGGCTTGAGCATGTTGCCGGCGTCGAGAGACCCCTCACCGCCCACTGATCCCGCACCGACCACGGTATGCAACTCGTCGACGAACAACAGAATCCGCCCGTCGGCTGCCTTCACCTCGGCCAGCACCGCCTGCAGACGCTCCTCGAATTCCCCGCGGTACTTCGCGCCGGCCACCAGCGAACCCATGTCGAGTGAGAAGATCGTTCTGTCGCGCAGGCCTTCCGGAACGTCGCCGCGGACGATCCGCTGGGCAAGGCCCTCGACGATCGCGGTCTTCCCGACGCCGGGGTCGCCGATCAGAACCGGATTGTTCTTGGTCTTGCGGCTCAGGATCTGCGTGACCCTGCGGATTTCGGCGTCTCGTCCGATCACCGGATCGAGTTTGCCCGCCCGCCCCTCGGCGACCAGATCGCGTCCGTACTTCTCCAGCGCGTCGTACGCACCTTCCGGGCTGGCCGAGGTGACGCGTTGATTGCCGCGCACCTTCGTCAGCGCTGTGAGGAAGGAGTCCCTGGTGATTCCGTGACGGGCGAGTACTCGCCCTGCCGCAGTGGCCGAACCCTCTTCGGCGAGGCCCATCAGGAGATGCTCCACCGACACGTAGGAATCCTTGAGCCGCTTCGCCTCTCGATCGGCGGCGTCGAGGAGCACGGACAAGCGTCGGGTGATCGCCACCTGACCGGTCCCGGCACCGGGGCCGCTGACCTTGGGCCTTCGCGAGAGTTCACGTTCCAGATCGGATTGCAGGGCATCGACCTCGGCACCGGCCTGCTCGAGCAATCGGGGCACCAAGCCATCCTGCTGACCGACCAAGGCGAGCAGTAGGTGCTCTCCGTCGACCTCGGTGTGACCCATTCTGGTCGCAAGGCTCTGGGCCTCCTGCAGCGCTTCGCGCGACTTCTCGGTCAGGTTGCTGATGTCCATGTGGTTGTCCTCCTTCTGCGGGAAGATGCTTCGAGTGTCTCGATTCGTTCCAGCAGGTCGAGCACGAGCCCGATTGCCGAGTAGTTCAGGCCGAGACCGGTCCGCAGTCGTCGAATGCGGGCTGCATGGGCCACTTCGGTTGGCGCGAAGAACATTTCGCCACCTACGACGCGGTCGGCGTCGAGCAGACCGAGGACCACGAGCTTCCGTGCAAGTTCCGGATGCAGCCCCGTACGTTCGGCGAAGGCGTCGGTCGACAGTTCGGTGCGTCGAACCAGTACGTACCGGACCACCGGGTTCGGGTCGCTCATGTCTTTGTCCTCGGATCGAAGTTCGATTCTGCGGCCAACTGCTCGAACAGTGCGTGTTCGCGTGCTGACGGTTTCGACGGCACCATCACCTTGATCTCGGCGTACAGATTGCCGTTGGTGCCACGTGGATTCGGCATTCCTTCGCCGCGCAGTCGCAGCTTCCTTCCAGTCGACGAGCCCGGGGCCACTTTGACTTTCGCCTCGCCACCCGGGGTGGGAACGGCGACGGTCGCCCCGAGGACCGCCTCCCATGGCGATACCGGGAGGTCGACGTGAATGTCTCGGCCCTGTACTCGGAACCGGGAATGTGGCTCGATCCGCACCACGAGGTACAGATCCCCCGGCGGCGCGCCGCCATTGCTCCGTCCGCCTTGCCCGGCCAACCGAATTCGCTGGCCGTCCACGACCCCGGCCGGAATGTCGACGTCGTACTGCCGTCCGTCCAGTCCGAGCGTGCGTGTGCCGCCCCGGTACGCCTCCTCGACCGTCAAGGCCAGTTCCGCTTCCTGATCGGCACCGGGAATCGGCCCGTACCCGCCACCGCCGCCGAACATCTGCCCGAAGAGGTCGTCGAGATCGACGCCACCGTCGCCACCGGAACCGAAGTGCACGCGTCTGCTCCCGCGGTCGTATCCTCCGCCGCTGTTCCCGCCACCGCCGTACCCACTCGAGTTGGTGCGGGTCCGTTCGTCGTAATCCTCGGGGACACGCCGAAAGTCGGCACCGAACCGGTCGTAGCGTTTCCGCGTGTCCGGGTCGGACAACACCTGGTAGGCCTCGTTCACCTCCTTGAACGTGTCTTCCGCAGTGGGGTCCTTGTTCACGTCGGGGTGATACTTGCGAGCCAGCTTGCGGTAGGCCTGCTGGATCTCGTCGGTGCTCGCACCCCGCGGGACTCCGAGCGATTCGTAGTGGTCACGCGCCATCGGTGCTCACCCCTCGGGGCGGCTGACGACCACCGACGCCGGCCGCAGTTGCCGTCCGTCCTCTCCGTAACCCGGACGGACGACGTCGATCACGGTCCCGGACGGAAGGTCGGGCCGGACCACCACGCTGACCACTTCGTGCAATTGCGGGGAGAACGGAACTCCGACCTCGTCGTGACGCTCGAAACCGAACCGTGACAGCACCTGCACCGCCTGATCGCGGATCGCCTTGACGCCGTCGACAACGGTCTGCGAATCGCTGTCCGCATGTGCCAACGCAAGTTCCAGATTGTCCAGTACCGGCAGCCACGCCGCGGACACCTTCGTCACCTCCGCGGCCCGTTCTCGCTCCAGGTCCTTGGCATACCGCTTGCGCAGGTTGTCCAGATCGGCAAGGGCTCTGCGCCAGCGGTCGTCGAGTCGAGCCTCCTCGGCACTCGTGGCGGCGTGATCCGGTACCGTCTCGGTTCGATCTCCTTCCGTGACGTCGGCCGCTGGTTCGGGTGTCGAATGATCTGCAGCCCTTTCCATCTCGTGCCTCAGCTTCGATCGAATTCGGCGTCGATCACGTCGTCGTCATCGGTCGAGGCCGCGTCCGCGCCACCGACCTGACGTCCGTCACCGCCGTCCTGTACCGGCACGAGCCCGTAGAGGAGCTGTTGGAGCTCGGAGGCGAGTGGTTGTACATCTGCAGGCGAAGCGCCGTCCTTCACGGCCTTTCTGGCATCGGCGATCAGCATCTCGGCCCGTGCCCTGTCGTGCGGTGGCGCGCTGTCACCGAGTTCGGCGAGTCGCCGTTCCACCTGATACGCAACGGAATCGAGTTCGTTGCGCGCGTCGACAGCTTTGCGCAGCGCCTCGTCATCGCCCCGATTCCGTTCGGCCTCGGCCAGCATGCGTTCGACCTCGCTCGGGTCCAGATTGCTCTGCTCACTGATCGTGATGCTCTGTTCCTTGCCGGTGTCCTTGTCCCTGGCCGTGACATTGAGGATGCCGTTGGCGTCGATATCGAACGTGACCTCGACCTGGGCGTCGCCGCGCGGTGCGGGCCGGATGTCTTCCAGACGGAAACGTCCGAGCGAACGGTTGTCGGCGGCCCGCTCGCGTTCGCCCTGCAGCACAACGACATCCACGGCGGACTGCTCGTCCTCCGCGGTGGAGAACACTTCGCTGCGGCGGGCCGGGATGGTCGTGTTGCGCTCGATGATCTTGGTCATTACCCCGCCCTGTGTCTCGACGCCGAGAGACAGCGGGGTGACGTCGAGCAGCAGCACGTCGGAGACCTCGCCCTTGAGCACGCCGGCTTGAACCGCCGCGCCGAGAGCCACGACTTCGTCCGGATTGACGCCCATGTGGGGGTCCTTGCCGCCGGTGAGCCGGCGAACCAGGGCTTGCACCGCCGGGATGCGCGTCGAACCACCGACCAGAATCACTTCGTCTATGTCGTTGGCGGTGACCTTGGCATCACTCATTGCCTGTTTCACCGGGTCGAGGCAGCGCTCCACGAGATCCGCCGTCAGATCCTCGAACTTCGATCGCATGACGGTGGTCGTGAGGTGCTTGGGACCGTCCGAATCGGCGGTGACGAACGGCAGGTTGACCTGGGCCTGGGTCACCGAGGACAACTCGACCTTGGCCTTCTCTGCGGCCTCGAAAAGGCGCTGCAACGCCTGTGCGTCCTTGCGCAGATCGATGTTCTCCACCTGCTGGAAGTCGTCGGCGAGGTAGTCCACCAGGCGTCGATCGAAGTCGTCCCCGCCCAGGTGAGAGTCGCCGGCCGTCGACCGAACCTCGACGACGCCCTCGCCGACGTCGAGCAAGCTCACATCGAAGGTGCCGCCGCCGAGGTCGAAGACCAGTACGGTTTCGTGGACCTGCTTGTCCATGCCGTACGCCAGCGCCGCAGCG
The DNA here is from genome assembly GCF_002258235.1 of Rhodococcus sp. 06-470-2. Lineage (NCBI taxonomy): Bacteria > Bacillati > Actinomycetota > Actinomycetes > Mycobacteriales > Nocardiaceae > Rhodococcus > Rhodococcus sp. 06-470-2. Next base: position 561,834 of record NZ_NOYB01000010.1, read on the forward strand.
GTCGGCTCGTTGATGATCCGCAGGACTTCGAGGCCCGCGATACGGCCGGCGTCCTTGGTGGCGTTGCGCTGCGCGTCGTTGAAGTACGCAGGAACTGTGATGACCGCTTCCTTGACCTTCTCGCCGAGAAACTTGCTCGCGTCGTCGACGAGCTTGCGCAGTACGAGGGCACTGATCTCCTCCGGCGCATACTTCTTGCCCCGCACATCGATTCGGGCCTCGCCGTTGTCACCGGCCACGATGTCGAAGCTGACCGCTCTTGCCTCATCGGAGATCTCGTCGTAGTGGCGTCCGATGAAGCGTTTCGCCGAGTAGATCGTGCCCTTCGGATTCAAGATCGCCTGCCGTCGGGCAAGCTGACCCACCAGCCGTTCTCCGCTCTCGGTGAAGGCCACCACCGACGGCGTCGTCCGCGCTCCCTCGATATTGGAGATCACCACCGGCTCGCCGCCTTGCCAGCTGGCGATGACGGAGTTGGTGGTGCCCAGGTCTATACCCACAGCAGTCGCCATGACTCGTTCCTTTCGATCGGTCCGGCCGGTGAGCATGTGGACAGCGGCGTCCGTTACCCCGACATCGGCGAAGACTTCGTAGTGAGGTGGTTGTACTGGTTGGTACGAGTCGAGATCGGCACGCCTGTTGGGAAATGCAGGTCGAGAAGGTGGCCGACGCACCCGCAGTGAAAAATGATGGGATGAGAACGAATGCGGCTGGTAGACAGCATTATTCACCGTACAACGGAGGTCGACCGCCTGAATCCCTGGTCGCGACTGTCGACGTCGGCCAGTGTCGGTCGTTCGATATTTCTGTATCCGTGCAACAGATCGTGATGTTCGAGCCGATACGCGGTGTGGGCAGTTCGAAGCAGCACACTGAACTGACCGGTAATCCAAAACGTTGGCACATCAACATGTTTCGCGACGTGACCGAAATTCGGCCGGCGCTGCACCTGGCGTGCTTATTCCCTCTACCGGTCGAGTCTCCTCTCTCGGCTGCGAGATTACTAGGGGTAAAACCAAATTCGATCGCGCGCGGACTGCAGGCCCTTCCCTTTGCCGGTCCGAGGTGTGATGCTTGGCCGTGTCCACCACTTCGAACAGGAGAATCGTCATGGTCACCAAGGCACTGCTGGTCCGACTCGAAGCCAAGCCCGGCAAGGAAGATGCAGTCGAGGAGTTTCTCCGGTCGGCCCAACCGCTCGTCGAACAGGAGCCCGGCACCCGACCCTGGTTGGCGGTACGGTTCGGCCCATCGACGTTCGGCATCGTCGATGCTTTCCCGGACGACGCCGCCCGTGAAACGCATCTCAACGGACCGGTCGGCCAGGCTCTCGGCGAACGGGCGGACGAACTCTTCGCCTCGCCGCCCGAAATAAGCTACCTCGATGTACTCGCCGAGAAACTTTGACGGTTCCTCCGTCTGCGATGCAGCCCACCTCATTCGGAAGGGAGCGGTCGCATCGGTGCCGGTAGTGCCAGGGTCTGTTGCGCCACTACGGCAGCGTCGACCGATCCCATCGCATGGGGTCTCGGCGCGAGTACCGTCGGCTCAGTCTCGGCGGCCGACCACCGGGTTCAGTTCGGAGGCCGCGAGGCCGCCGGGCTCGACACCGGGGAGGAACTCGCGCCACGTGCCACTGATCAGTGTCGGCGATTCCACGACCCGAGCCCCGTCGGCGAAATAGGTGGTGGCCAGTGCTCGGCGCGGCTGTGTCGTCCGGTTCGGCCCGGCGGTGTGGAAGCACAGCGCGGAGTGGAACGACACGTCGCCCACTTCGAATGGCTCCGATGCCACCGCGACGCTGCGCTCGACGAAGCGCTGGGCGACGGCCTCGTCGTACGACGTGCCGACCTTGTCGAACTCCAGGTCTTCGACCTCGTCGAGCACGTCTGCTCCGCGCGCGAACGACAGCGGACCCATTCGGCCGGGGATGGCCGACATCGGCATCCACGCGGTGACCGCCTGGACGGTCTGCAGTGGGAAATGCTCCGCGTCGTGATGCCAGGGCGTGCGTCCACAGCCGGGCTCCTTGGACAGCGCGTTGTCGTGGTAGAGCCGCACGGCCGGTTCGTCCAGCAAGGCCGCGGCCAGGCCGCCGATCCGGGGCGAGAGTGCCACGGCACGCATCAGGTCGTCGTGGAGCCACATCTGCTCCAGTGCGGTGAACCGACCGGCGACGTTCTCGCCGTGCTCGGCGCGCAGTAGCTCCTCGAGGCGCTCGGCGAGGCGTCGTACCACGGCAGGGGAGAACACGGCGGGCAGCCGAACGAAGGCCTCCCGGGCGAAGGACTCGACCGCGGCCGGGTCGAGGTCGTACGGCTCGGCAAGCTCACGCTCGACCTGCTCGTCGGACGCTGCGTCGACGTCCGGCAGGCCCGGCCCGTCGACCAACTCGGCGGGCACCTGGTCGTTGGCAGCCAGAGTGACGTACCAATCCCACCAGTCCTGATCGTCGCCTGCCCAGTCCTGGTCGATACCGCCATCGCGATTCTGCTGGGGGAGCCGTTCGTTCGTCGGAGCCGCAGGTTCGTTCAGAGCCACAGCAGGGCCGCCTCGTGCGAGAAGGTGTAAGAACCCGACTCGTCGCGACAGGAGGCGAGGTAGTCGCCCAACACCGGTGCAGCCTCCATCTCCTCCAGCGACACGGAGTCGTCGAAGGCGCAGCGCTGCAGAAAGCCCTCGGCGACAACACGATCGGATGTCCCGGTGGTGTACGTGACGCGCTGGTCGCGCACATCCGCGCCGGCTCGGATCAGCGCGTCGCGCACCTGCTCGGCCGTCGTGTATGGGGTCGCATCACGCACGCCTGCCCGGAAGGCGTCGTAGAACGCCAGGTAGTGGGAGCTCGCCGTGGCCTGGGCGACCAAACCGAGGCCGCCGGGGGCCAGTGCAGCCACGAATCGTTCGGCTGCGGCGTCCAATTCTGTGGGCGGAAGGGCGTACAGCGCGTGGGTGGCCCACACGATGTCGTACCCGGTCCGATCCGCGGGCAGGTCCTGCAGGGTCATCACCAGGTCGTCTCGAGGCACGAACGGTGTGCCGAGGGCTCCGCGAGCCTCGGCCACCGAGAAAGCAGACGGGTCGAGCAGGTCGTAGGCCAGCTCGGGCACCGTCGACAGATCGGTGTAGCGGCGTAGGGCGGTGGGGAACTTGCCGCTGCCGCAGGCCACGTCGAGCAGCGACCAGCCGTCGCGGCTGTGCTCGGCGAGCAGGGCGGGCCAGTCGGCGGCCAGTGCCAGTTGGTGGTAGTCCTCCGTGGCCAGGGCGTAGAAGGCCTCCATGCCCGTGCGGCCGGCCTCGCTCCAGTGCTCGAGACTGCGTTCGGCTGTATCTCCGCTGCTCATGCCACTCCTTCTGGAAGCCGACCGCAAAGCACCGGGTGGGTGCGTCATGATGGACTCACTGTGACGTCCAACATAGCTCCGAATCTTCCGACCGACATCGCGGCCGTCCTTCTGGACGGTGTGCGAGCGGCACGGCGTGGTGCTCCGGCCTTGGCCGGCCTCGAGCCCGAGTCCTACGCACGCGAGCATGCCGCCTTCGAGCGCCTCTCCGACCAGCGCGGCCTGATCGCCGAGCACTTCGCCGACCGGCTGGCAGCGATCGGGGACGGACCGGTCTCGGTGCTGTCGGTGGGGTGCGGTGACGGCTCGCTGGACGCCCGGCTCGCCGCGGGGCTGATACAGGGGGTACCCGGCCGACCGGTGCGGTACGTCGGCGTCGACCCCTGGCCCGGGAGTGTGGAGCTGTTCACCGCCAGGATGGCCGCGCTGACGACCGCCGAGCTCAGCGTCGATGCGCACGTCGCGTCCTTCGGCGACGCCCCGGTCGACGAGACTTTCGACGTCGTGTTGTTCGTGCACTCGATGTATTACGTCCCCGACCTGGGCGCGACGCTGCGTGCCGCGCTCCGATTGTTGCGACCCGGCGGCGAGCTCTGGGTGGCCATTGCGCCGACGGCTGCGCTCAACGCGTTGGTCGGCGTTCTCGCCCCGGCGCTGCAGGGCCACCGGCAGTGGTTCAGCGCCGACGTCGAGAAGGCGTTCGTCGACGCCGGGATCTTTCTCGACGACGTGGTCGCTCTGGACGCGCAGATCGACCTCTCTTCCGCGAGCGACGAGGTGCTCGACTTCTCCGTACAGGCCCGGCTGACGCCAGATCTGCGCGGGCCGGTACGGGCCTACCTGGATGCGGTCTCGGTGCTCGGTTCCGATGGCAGGCCCCGGGTGCCACATCCGGTCGACGTGTTCGCCGCAACCCGTCGTTGACCGGTCACGCAGGATCTGCGCCGACGATGTGCGGCCCTTCGCCGCGAATGAGCTCCGCGGGCCAGGAAAGTCGCCCCTCGTCCTGACCCACAGCGCGCGAACGGGGGGAATTGCCACCGGAGGCGCAGATCTCCGGTGACATATTGACACGAAGACGTTCCTAGTTGCATGGTGAACTGAGAACGGTGCCGTTCCTGTTTGGTGCCGATGACGGAACGTGGAGGTAAGTCATGGCAACGAACGCGGCACTGATGTCTCGGAAGTGGGTGACGGGGCGGGCGGTCGGTCGCCGGATCGAGGAACTCGACCCGGTTGTGGGCAACGAGGAAGCCACGCATCTGAGCCTCGAAGTCCGTTATGGCGACGCCATTTTCGCCCATGCCGCGTACACCGTGGCATTCGCTCGACAGGTGGCGGTTCCGTCGATCGCGCGAATTCTGTACCGGACCGGTACCGGCGACATGATGCACGACGTGCGCAGACGCAACGACGACACGCTGCTCTTCTTCGGCGAGATGCTCCATCACGGGCATTCCAGCGAATACGGCCGATCGATCATCGACCGCATGGAGCAGATCCACTCGCGGTTCGGTATCACCGACGACGACAAGCTGTACACATTGGGTTCGCTGGCCTTCGAGCCGGACCGCATCGTCGAACATCTCGGGTTGAGCGTCTTCACCGACAACGAGCGTGAAGCGCGTTTTCGCTTCTGGCGTCAGGTCGGGGAGTACATGGGCCTCGATGTTCCGCAGACGCGAGAGCGCTTCTTGCGCTGGACCTTCGACTACGAGTCTCGGTACGAGCACACCGACGGTGCCCGCAAGATCGTCGATCAATTGTTCCTCGATTGGCAGGAGCGATGGTTCCCCGGTCGGACGAAGCGCTTCGCCGACGGCATTCTGCTGTCGGTGTTCACCGAAGACCTGCGTGCGATACATCGATTGCCCGAGCCGTCCCGAGGCCATCGGCATGTCGTGCCGCCGGCGATCGGTGCGTACCTGGCATTTCAGGGCGTTCGCCCGCATCGGCCCCACCGATCCTGGTCCGACCACTTCGGAACGCGGCATCCCAAGCCGCTGGACATTCCCACACTCGGCCACCGCAAGGCCGTCGGACGCACCGAGGGGCCGGCACTGGGAAGCCCTTGATGGACAACAGAGTCACGAGGACTCCGATGTACGCACGCGACGAGGCCGGAGTAGTCCCGACCGTCGGGTCCTCCAGTCGTTCGAGCACTCGCACGGCAGTGGACGAATCACGTTGCTCTGACAGATAGTGGTCCGATGGACACGCTGAATCCCGATGTACCCGACGACGTCTTCGCCGACGTGTTGAAGCAGGTCTCGCAGTTCGTGCGGTCGCGTGTCGTCCCGCGCGAACTCGAGATCATGAACACCGATGCCATCCCGGAGGATCTGCGCACGCAGGCTGCCGAGATGGGATTGTTCGGCTATGCGCTTCCGCAGGAGTGGGGTGGGCTGGGCCTGAATCTGATTCAGGATGCCGAGTTCGCCATGGAGCTCGGGTACACCTCGTTGGCGTTGCGATCGATGTTCGGCACCAACAACGGAATTGCCGGGCAGGTGCTGGTGGGGTTCGGCACCGAGGAACAGAAGGCGACATGGTTGCCGGGTATGGCGTCCGGTGACGTCGTTGCGTCCTTCGCGCTGACCGAGGACGGGGCCGGATCCAATCCGGCGGGCCTGAAGACCACTGCGACGGTCGACGGCTCCGGGTGGGTCATCAACGGCAGCAAGCGGTACATCACCAATGCGCCGATCGCGAACATGTTCGTCGTCTTCGCGAAATTGGATCCGAAACCGCTGAGCGGCAACGGTATTGTGGTATTCCTGGTTCCCGCCGACGCTGCGGGAATCGAGGTCGGTGTCAAGGACGCGAAGATGGGGCAGCAGGGATCCGGCACGGCCGACGTGAACTTCACCGACGTACGCGTCGAGGCCGACGCCTTGGTTGGCGGCAACAGCGATGCAGGAGTGGAGCCTGCGGAACGACCCATGATCGATATCGGCTACAAGGCGGCGATGACCTCGCTGGCGCGGGGGCGGGTACACATTGCGGCGCTGGCCGTCGGTCAGGCGCAGCGTGCGCTGGACGAATCGGTCTCGCATGCGGCGGCGTCCACTCAGGGCGGTGAGCCGATCGGGAACTTCCAACTGGTGCAGGCCATGATCGCCGATCAGCAGGTCGGGGTGATGGCGGGCCGGGCCATGGTCCGTGAGGCTGCGCGGGCGTGGGTGCAGGAGACCGATCGGCGTATCGCGCCGTCCGCGGTGAAACTCTTCTGCACCGAGATGGTGGGCAAGGTCGCCGATCTCGCCGTCCAGATTCACGGTGGTGCCGGATACATGCGAGAGGTCCCGGTCGAACGCATCTACCGGGACGTGCGACTGCTGCGTCTGTACGAGGGCACCAGCGAGATCCAGCGGTTGATCGTCGGCGGCGGCCTGATCCGGGCCGAACAGAAGCGTAACTCGTAAGCGCGGTTCGGCTCGATGGAAATGCTCGGAGGGATACTGGTTTCCATGACTGACGCCACGTCCTTCAGAATTCTTCGCTCCGACCATGTCGGATTCTCTGTCGGGTCGCTCGATGACGCCCTTCGATTCTGGATCGACGGTCTCGGAGCAACCCTCGAACGGACGGCGGAGATGGGCGGGGAATTTCTGGGAGAGGTCACCGGAGCACACGGAGCGGCAGTTCGGATGGCGGTGGTCACCGTTGCGGGTCAGACGATCGAGCTGCTGGAGTACCGCGATATTCGCGGAGAGTCTGGGTCGTCTCGACCCTACGATCCGGGTTTCGCCCACCTTGCTTTCGAGGTCGACGACATCGATGCGGCCCTGACGCGCATAGCGGAGTTCGGGTGGACGGCGCAGGGAACTCCACAACCGATTGCCGGCGGCACCAAGGTGGGCACCCGAGTCATGTACGCAGTGGGCCCGAATGGAGAGACCATCGAATTCATGGAGCCGCCGCGGTGACGATCAGGCAGGTGCGCGCAGGAAGTCAGGTTCCGCAGTAGGTCCGAAAACCGGCACTGAAGTTCTCAGGAGCAGGCAGGGCGTAATCCGCCCGGTCATCGTGTCGGTCGAACGGCGATGTGACGATCTCGAGCAGGCGCTCGAAGGGTCCCAGATCGCCGGTCGTCGCAGCCTGGAGCGCAGCGTCGACCAGGTGGTTGCGGGGAATGTATGCCGGGTTGACGCGGTCCATGCCGTCGGCAACGGATGAAAAGTCCTGTCCCCGAGCCGAAACCGCAGTCCGCCACCTCTCGAGCCAACTCCTGGAGGCGTCGGGTGGGACGAGGGAGTCGAACGGCAGCGAGTTTCCGCGTAGGTTTTCGGCGAGGGCGCGGAAAGTCAGGGTCCAGTCGACGCGGTGGTCCGTGAGCACCCGGTGCAGGTCGTCGACCAGCTCCGCGTCGACGACCTCGTCTCCCAGGCCGAGTTTGGCGGACATCGCGGCCGCGTAGTGTCGGCGGTAGCGTTCCCCGTACGTGTCCAGGACCGCTGTGAGAGCTGTGATTGCGGTATCGGGCGTCGAATCGACCAGTGGCAGTAGTGTTTCGCCGAATCTGGCCAGATTCCAGCCGAGCACTGCGGGTTGATTGCCATAGGCGTAGCGTCCGCCGTGGTCGATGGAGCTGAACACCGTAGCCGGATCGTAGGCGTCCAGGAAAGCACACGGCCCGTAGTCGATGGTCTCGCCGGAGATGGTCGTGTTGTCGGTGTTCATGACACCGTGTACGAATCCGACCGACATCCATTGCGCGACAAGCGATGCTTGGGCTTCGACGACGGCCTCGAAGAATGCGAGGTAGCGATCCTCGGCAGGCAGCTCGACGAGTGCGGGGTAGTGGCGGGCGATGGCATGGTCGGCGAGGGTCTGCGCGAGTCCCTCTCTTCGGGCAGCGAACTCGAAGGTGCCCACCCGCAGATGGCTCGACGCGACCCTGGCCAGTACCGCGCCGGGCTGCGGACCTCCCTCTCGCACCACCTGTTCTCCGGTCGTGACGACGGCGAGTGAGCGGGTGGTGGGGATGTGCAGCGCATGCATCGCCTCGCTGATCAGGTACTCGCGCAGCATGGCTGCCACCACCGCACGCCCGTCACCACCGCGCGAGAACGGCGTGGCACCGGAACCCTTGAGATGCAGATCGACCCGACGGCCCTGATCGTCGCGAAGCTCACCGAGCAGCAGCGCTCGGCCGTCCCCCAGCAAGGGCTGGTAGTCGCCGAACTGATGACCCGCGTACGCCATCGCCACGGTGGCGGTCCCGGCCGGAGGAATGGACCCGGACAGCACGCCTGCCCCCTCGGCGGTGGCCAAGGACGCCGGGTCGAGCGCGAGTGACCGGGCCAGGCCGTCGTTGAGGATCAGAACGCGAGGATCCGGTGCGTGGGTGCCCTGCCACGGCAACGTGACGCCGGGGACCTGGTCGGCCAAGGTCGACTCGAACCCGAATGGGGGCAGGCTCGTGGTCGAAACGCCCGGTCCGAAAGATTCGCTCATGGTTCAGGGGTACCACGAATCGTGGCACCCAACCTCCCGGGACTGCAGTCCGACTCCGATCAGCCGCGAGAGCCTGCCGTCACGCGGGTGTTCTGCTCACCCTCGACGGTCTCGTACCCGGCCGCCGCATCGAAACGGATGTGCACCCGTCCGTTCTCGTCGTCCACCGACACCCGCGCCCGCACTCGATACACCTCGGCGATGAGTTCTTCGGTCAGCACGTCCGCAGGTGCGCCACCTGCGACGACCTTGCCGTCCTGGAGCACGAGCACCTCGTCGCAGAACATCGCGGCCAGATTCAGGTCGTGCAGCGCGACGATGCTGGTGATCGGCAGACGGGCGACGAGGGCCAGCAATTCGAGCTGGTGATGGATGTCGAGGTGGTTGGTCGGCTCGTCCAGCAACATCTCGCGAGGCTGCTGGGCGAGTGCGCGTGCAATGTGCGCCCGCTGCTGCTCACCACCGGAGAGCGTGCGCCACAACCGATCCGCTTTGTCGGTGAGTCCGGTCTGCGCGAGCGCGTCGTCCACTGCGTCGTCGTCGAGGTCGCTACCGCCGAACGCCCCGCGATGGGGGATCCGTCCCAGACGCACGACATCGCCGACCGTCACGTCGACGTCCGTGTGCGCGTGCTGTCCGACGACCGCGACGGCGCGAGCGATGTGCTTGCGTTTGAGCGAACCGAGCTCGGCACCGTCCAACTCGACGACGCCTGAGGTGGGCGACGCGGCCCCAGCCAGCAGGTGGAGCAGCGAGGACTTACCGGAACCGTTGGGCCCCAACAGGCCAACCGTTCGGCCGGGTGCCGGGTGCAGCGTCACTCCGTCGACCACGAGTGCGCCGCCGCGCTTCCAGGAGACGTTCGACGCGTGCAGTGTCATCGAATTCCTCTCTTGCGAGCCATGATTGCGATGAAGGCAGGGACGCCGACCAGTGCTGTTCCGACGCCGACCGGCAGTGGGGTCGGGGCGAAGGCGACTCGGGAGACGGCGTCGACCCACACCATGAAGATCGCGCCGATGACGGCAGTGGTGGGCACGAGGCGGCTGTGGTTGGGCCCCACCAACAGTCGCGCCGCGTGCGGAAGAATGAGGCCGACGAAACCGATGGCACCGGCCACGCTGACGAGTGTCGCAGTGATCAGGGCGGTTCCCACGAGCAGTGCCAGGCGCACCTTCTTGACGTCGAAGCCGAGCGAGGACGCCACCGAGTTTCCGAACGCGAATGCGTCGAGCACGTACGCGTAGTAGCAACAGACCACTGCGCCGATACCGGCAACGGTCACACAGAGCACGACGTCGTTCCATCGCACTCCCTCGAACGATCCGAGGAGCCAGAACATCACGCCGCGGGTCTCGTCGGAGTCCGCGAACGCGAAGATCACGAAAGATGTGAGCGCCGAGAACAATTGAGTGGTCGCGACACCGGCGAGGATGACGCGGTCGTTTCCGCTACCGGACATGCGGGCAAGGAAGAGCACCAGCCCGAACGCAACGAGCGCACCGATGAACGCGCCGCCCGACAGACCGAGTGCGGCACCGCCGACACCGAGAACGCCGACCACCACGGCTCCCGTCGACGCACCCGAGGACACCCCGAGCACGAATGGATCCGCCAACGGATTGCGCAGAAGCGACTGCATTATGACGCCGCAGATCCCGAGCCCGACGCCACTGGCCGCAGCGACGAGTGCTCGGGGGAGCCGCTCCTCCCAGACGATCGCGTTCTTCGACACTTTCACCGGCACATCGGTGACGCCGAGATGGTTGAGCACCACATCGCGAACGTTGACCAGCGAGATGTTCGCGGGCCCGAGCGTGATGGCGACGAGAACAGACACCACACACAGCACGACACCGCCCAGCAGAGCCAACCCCCAACGCCACAGGTCGGTGTGCGATCGCTGGGCGGTCCGCCGCGGGATGATGGTCGCGGTCAGGACGACAGTCCCAGGTCGCGCAGTCCGGCCGACACCTTCTCGACGCCGTCGACGGCCCGGATCGACGGGTTCATCTCCGCGCCGTGCAGCGAGATGTAGCGCTTGTCGCGGACGGCGGCCATCGTGCTGGTGACGGGGTCGGACTCGAGGAATGCGATCTTGTCGGCGAGCAGGTCACCGGGAAAACGGTTGCGCGCCAGATCCCCGAGGACGAGCACCGTCGGGTCTTTGTCGACCACGGTTTCCCACCCGACTGCGGACCAGTCGTCGTCGATCTCCGTGAACACGTTTGTCGTGCCGACGGAATCGGCCAGTAGGTTGGCCGAACCGCGTGTGCCTGCGACGTAGGGGCTCTTGGTGTCTGCGAACCAGAAGGCCACGGACACATCGGCATTTGCGGTTCGCGCGGTGGCGTCGGCCATGCGGGTCTTCAGTTCTTCGACGAATTCGGCACCGCGCTCGTTGACGTCGAAAATCGCCGCGAGTTCGGTGATCTCCTGGTACAGCGACTCCATGGTGAGCGGCGTCGTCCGGGTGTTGCCCCCGTTGACGCTACGACCGGCGTCGCAGTCGGTGGGGGAAAGATACGTGGCGGCACCGGTTTCGGTGAAGCGCGAACGCTGCGCGACGCCGCCCTGCTCGAAGTGGCGTCCGAACGATGCGGTGACGAGGTCGGGTTCGGTATCGACGACGACCTCGTAGGTGGGGGCATTGTCGGCCAGTCGAGGAACCGCGGCGTTGGCGTCTGCGAGGTTGTCGCGGACCGGATCGGTCCAGGATGCGGTGCCCACCATCCGATCCTGCACACCGAGCGAGAGAAGGATTTCGGTGGAGTTCTGGTCGAGTGACACCACTCGCTGCGGGGCGGAGTCGAAGGTGACCGACTCGCCGCAGTTCTCGATCGTCAGCGGATACGACGTCCCTCCGTCGGTGGTCTCCGCGGTGGCGTCGGAGACCTCCTCGGATGCTCCGCAGGCGACGAGCGATCCGATCAGGGCGGCGGCGGCAGCGAGGGTGCCTGCGCGGCGAGGAACGTTGAGCACGTGGAATGTCCTTCGGGTTCAGACAGCAACGAGCCGCCGGGGATTGCCCGACGGCGGCACACACCGATGTGCGTATGAGCACAGGCTAACCTTTGTCTTGCGCCGATGGAAATCGTGGCATTCGATCGGGTCCGAAACGACGTGGTGGGCGGCATACTCGTCCTATGGCCGACTTCAACCAGATGATCATCGACGAGTTCCGGAGCAACGGCGGACACGTGTCGACGGCAGGGTTCGGTGATGCGCTCGTCGTGCTGCACTCCATCGGAGCCAAGAGCGGTGAGATCCGGTTGAACCCACTCATGGCAGTTCCGGAGGACGACAGCTGGCTGATCGTGGGCTCGGCAGCCGGCTCACCGAAACATCCTGCGTGGGTGCACAACCTGCGTGCACACCCCGCCATCGACGTCGAGGTTCCCGGCGACGGTGCCGTCCGAACCATCGCGGTGACCGTGTCGGAACTCCCCGACGACGAGTGGGACGCGAACTGGCAGAAGTTCTTGGACGCGTCCGAGGGCTTCGCGAAATACGTCGAGACGGCGGAGGGTCGTCGGTTCCCGATCTTTCGGTTGACGCCGGCCTGACTCGATCGCGCCGGTGCGGGCGCGGTGCTGATGTCGATCGCCGCGCTCGCGAAGTGCTCGGTTAAACCCACTTCGCTCGCGGCACAGGGTCACGGCTGCGGAATCTTTGTCGACCTACAGGTGAACAGTCGGTGTGGTTGCGCTCGATTTCGGGGTGCCGGTCTCGGTGGACGCTGTGCCGCCGCGCAGCAGATCCGCTGCCGCACATGCCCGGGGGCACCGGAATTGTCGCGATAACCGTGGTTTCGCGGGTTTCGGATATCGGTTCGGGACCATCGGACCGGAAGGTGCCGAATGGCTTCTGTTGGTGCACAATGCTTGTCGAACTGCACTGCTCGACGACGGGGACGAGATATGCACATTGTCGTGGGAACCACGTGTGTCGCCACAGCGGCGGCTCTTCGTCGGTTCGTGTCGCAGGCGTCTGCGCCGTTCGTCGACAGCTCGCGAAACATGATCATCTGCCGAACGTGACCGGCACCGGCACCAGACAGCGTGCTTCCCCTCGGTCGACCCGCGAACAATCGTCGCGGACAATACTGCAACACAGAAGGATTCGACGTGGCCGCAACCGTGGAGCAAGCCTCCTATGTCTTTCGTGAGTGGCACAAGCGCATCGGGGATCGAGACGCGCCCGCTCTGTCCGAGTTGTACGCCGCAGGTGCGGTTCTCGAAAGCCCCTTGGTTCCGGTGCTGTTCGATCTGCGATCCGGAATAGTCGAAGGACGAATCGCACTCGACAGCTTTCTGCAGGAGACCACGCGCCGGCGATCCGACGAGAACGAATCGCCGTCGCCGGACCGCGTGGGCATCTACACGTTCGACGGGCACCGTCTGGTCTGGGAACACCCGCGCCAGACGGCGAACGGCGACAAACTCGATCTCGTCGAGATCGTGGAGCTCGACGGACCCCTCATCTCGAGACATCGAATCTATTGGGACTGGCACGGCATCGGGCGCATCGATCCCGCCGAACGACCTCGAGTCACTCGAAGGAAGCGAAGCGGCCAGAGCTGAGGGTGTCCCTCGTGACGGTGGCGGTGCCCGATTTCGAGGCAGTTCTCCATACACTGAAGCCCGTGACTCGGGTGAGCGGTTTCCACGGCTCCGATCGTGCTCGGCTTCTGGCCGGTGGGGCGATCGAGCTGCTGGCTACCGACGGTGTGCACGGACTGACTCACCGTCGTCTCGACAAGGCGCTCGGTATCCCTCCCGGCTCCACCTCGAATGTCTTTCGTCGTCGCATCGATCTGCTGCGGGCCGCTCTCGATGCGCTCGTCGAGCAGGAAATGGTGGTCGTGTACGACGCTCTGGGCGATCGTGAGCCAGGGCCGTGGAGTGTGGACACCGCTGCCGAAGTATTCGCGGATGTGGTCGACGCGTGGCTGCTGCCGGCCAATCGCACTCTGCTCGTCGCGCGCTACACGCTGATTCTCGAGTCCTCACGATCCGACGAATTGGCACCGTTGTTGACCGCCGCGCGCAGTCGCTTCACCGCATTGGCGGAATTGCTCTGTGCCGCAGCCGGTGTCGGTTCCGAGGAGGCCTCCATCGATCCGGCGATTCAGCTTGTGGCCTGGGCGGACGGTGTGCTGTTAGCACACGTCACCGCTGGGGTCCGGGCACCGACGCGTGCTGATGTCGCGCAGGGAGTTCGCAGGTTGCTCGGTCTCTGACGACAACGTCGCGCTCGGATTTCGAACCGCGTTGGATGTCGTTCCCGTACGGTATGCAGAAACTACGATCGTAGTTTTCCGTCGATTCGGACGGGGGCGAACGGCCGAGGGGTGGACGATGATCGAGGAACAGACGACTTTCACGGTGGACGGTATCGAAGTAGCCGCAGTGTTGACTTTGCCCGAAGGAGAGAACGCCATGCGGTGCCCGGCGGTGTTCACGGCTCCTGGGTTCGCCGGAGTGAAGGAAATGCTGATACCGAACTACAGCGCAGACCTGGCCGCAGGTGGGGTGGCATCGCTCGCATTCGACTACCCGGGGTTCGGCGCAAGCGGAGGCGACGTACGCCAGCACATCGACCTACCTCAGCAGTTGCGGTCCTTCCATGCCGCGCTCGACGTACTGGCGCGCGACCCACGGATCGATTCCGACCGAATTGCCGTGTGGGGTACCAGCATGTCGGGAGGGCATGCCATTGCTGTGGCCGCGGACGATCCGCGAGTGAAGGCGGTTGCCGCGATCATCCCGTTCATCCGCCTCACTCCCACCGGCAATCTCGAGCTCGCACCGGTCATCGTTCGGGATGCGCTACGACGTCTGTTCCGTAGGCCGGGATTGACCATTCCGGCGGCGGGACGGCCGGGTGAGGTGGCGACGATGAACTCGGACGGAGCCTACGAATGGTCACAGGAGATGGCGCGCGGAGCGGAGAACTACCGCAACGAGGTGACCGTCGCTTCGCTACCGGCCATGTTGCGGTGGTCGACGCGCAAGGCGGCAGCCCGACTCACCGTTCCGGTTCTCGCGATACTCGCCGAATCCGACACCATCACTCCGCCCTCGCGAGTGCGCACAGCGTTCGCTGACGTCGACACGGTCGAGTACGTGTCCTACCCCGAATCGCACTTCGAGCTGTTCACCGATCACGCTGACGCAGTTCGTAAGTCGACGGTGGAGTGGTTGGTCGACAAGATCGGAGAATGACTTGCGCCGCCTGACGTGATGGGTCTTTCAGTGCACGAGGGCCTGCTGTCGGCCGGCCACTCGGGCGGCAATGGCAGAAGCGAGATCGGCGACCTCCGCAGAGAGAGCGTCGGGGGTCTTGGTATCGGTTTCGTGCAGGAAAGTCGTCGACCCCACTGTGGCACCGCAGTATTCGACGATACCGCGTTCGATCTGCGTGCGGAATGCGTCGTACACGCCGTGGCGCTCGAAGCTGTCGGCGTCGTCGCCGGCAAGGGAGACCAGGTGGACGGTGAGTCGATCCAGCTTCTTGACGATGCCGTAGTCGGCAGTGAGATCGTAGGCCCATCCGCTGACGAAGACGCGATCGATCCACCCTTTGAGCAGGGCAGGCATGGACCACCAGTACATCGGGAAGACCAGAACCAGGTGATCGGCGCGGTCGATTCTGTCCTGTTCGGCCCGCACGTCCGCGGGCGTGTTTCCCTTTCCCCGAAACAGATCGAGGTCGCCATCGGCGAACCGTGGGTCGAAGTTCTCCGCGGCGAGATCGGCCGTCTCGACGGCGTCACCTGCAGTGCGGATTGCGTCGGTCACGGATCGGACGACGTGGTGGGTCAGTGAGTCGGGGTCGGAATGGGAGACTACGACGAGTGCGGTCATGGCTGGTTCCTTCTGCGAGGCGAAACGGCTATGTACCAACAGTAGGTTACTATTCGTATATAGCGCAAGGAGGTGCCCGATGGCCCGGACGCGACTGTCTCGCTCCGACCGATACGACCAGTTGGTGGCGGTCTCCTGGGCTCTCGTGCGAGCGGAGGGGGCCGACGCTCTGACGCTCGGCCGACTCGCCGAACATGCCGGCGTCGCAAAACCCGTGGTGTACAGCCACTTCGCCTCGCGTGCAGAACTGTTGGCCGCACTGTTCACAGAATTCGACGACCGACAAACGGTCATGCTCGAGGAATCGCTCCGATCCGCGCCCGACTCGTTGAACGGACGCGCACAGGCCATCGCCGACTCGTACGTCGGCTGCGCGTTGGCGCAGGGGCGTGAGCTGACGGGTGTGCTGGCGGCACTGGAGGGCTCGCCCGAACTCGAACAGGTCAAGAGAACGGCCGAACGGGCGTACTCCGAACGATGCCGGTCGATTCTCGACCCGTACAGCGGATCCGGGGGTATCTCGGCACCGTCGATCACCGCTATCTTCGGTGCAGCGGAGGCGCTCTCTCAGGCGGCGGTATCCGGCACTCTCGCACCGGAGGACGCGACCGATGAATTGACCGAGTTGATCATCGCCGTCGTGGGAAAGCTCTGACCCGCAGCTCACTCGGCGATGAACATCGGCCTACCGACAACCGGGTCGGCCACCACTCGGGCGCGGATCTCGAATACGACTTCGAGCAGCGTCGGTGTCACGATGTCGCGCGGATGACCGTCGGCGACGATGACACCATCGCGCATGGCCACGATTCGATCGCAATACCGCGCTGCTTGATTGAGATCGTGCAGCACCATCACGACGGTCTTCCCCCGATTCGCGACCAGATCGACGACCAGCTCCATCACATCGATCTGATGACGCACGTCGAGGTACGTGGTGGGTTCGTCCAGTAGCAGTACTTCGGTTTCCTGCGCCAAAGCCATTGCTATCCACGTACGTTGACACTCCCCGCCGGAGAGCGAATCGACAGTTCGGTCGGCGAGGTGGAGGATTCCGGTCGAGGACATCGCTGTGTGCATGGCCTCGTCGTCGTGCCGTCTGAGCATCGACAGGGCACCGAGCCTCGGGTATCGACCCTGTTCGACGAGCTCTCGGACACGCAGCCCCTGCGGTGCGATTGCGGTCTGGGGCAGGATCGCGAGTCGTCGGGCTGTCTCGATCGACGACCGATCACGAAGAGGGGTGCCGTCCAGCCGTATCTGTCCGTGCCGAGGAGCCAAGACCCTGGCCAAGGCCATCAGCAACGTCGACTTGCCCGATCCGTTGGGGCCGACCAACGCGGTGACCGTTCCCTTCTCGATAGCGATGTCGAGGTGCTCCGAGACCGTCCGATTGCGATACCCGAGCCCGAGGTCGACGGCCTCGAGAATCGGTGTGGTGACGTAGCCCGTCATCGGGCGTCCTTTCTGATCAGCCAGATGAGATAGGGAGCGCCGACGAGTGCCGTCACGGCCCCGACCGGAAGCCCTGATACATCCGGTCCGCTGCCTGGGATGTCGATCGACGCACTGAAGGCGAGTAGGTCTGCGGAGGACAGCAACACGGCACCGCCGATCACGCTGACCGGAATCAATACTCTGTGGTCGCCGCCGAGCGCGGCCCGCGCGGCGTGAGGCGCGATCAAACCGACGAACGCGACGGCACCCGCGGCCGTGACGGCCGTTGCCGTTGCCAGTACCGCGATGGCGAGCAGCAACATTCGAGTCCTGTGGGGGCGAATCCCGAGGCCGGTGGACGTCGCGTCGCCCAGCACGAGCGCATTGGCGAGTGACGCACATAGAAGCCCGGCCGGTATCAAAATGATTGCCCAGGGCCACAGTCGATTCCAATCGTCGATAGTCCTGGCATTGAGAGAGCCGATCAGCCAGCGAAGGACCACCCCCATCGGTTGGGCATCGACGACGAGCAGCAGTGACGTCACCGCGGACAGGACAGCGCCGATCAGGATTCCCGCGACCGCCAGGGAGCGTCGGCCCAGGAGGTACAGAGCCAGTCCGGCGCCTGCGGCACCGAGTAGTGACGCCAGGGGCGCGGCACCGGAGGCAGGTAGCACCAGAATCGACAACACAACGCCCAGTGCCGCACCGGATCCCACGCCCGTGGTCGACGGTTCGGCCAGGGGATTGCGCATGACCGCTTGCAGCAACACGCCGGCCAGTGCCAGGAGTGCGCCGGCGACCAATCCGACGAGCACCCGTGGAAGGCGGTAGTTCCGGACGATGATCTCGTGTGCCCGTACCTCCGACGTGCCGGTCAGTACTCTGATAACCTCGGCCGCTCCGAGTTCGCTGCGCCCCGAGACGAGGTGAAGTATCACCAGGCCGGCGACGCACGTCATCGCGATCACCACGAGGTGACGAGCCTTCATCGCGTGGCGGCCTGTCTGTGCAGAGCGATCAGCAGTACCGGAACCCCGAGAAGAGTCGTCGTGATGCCTACGGGAATCTCGATCGGATACAGCATGATTCGCGACGCCAGATCGGCGGCAGCGAGCAGGAATGCGCCGATGACGGGCGTGAGCAGAAATACCCGCCGCGAACTGCTCGTGTGCAGAGCCCACCGAGCCAGATGTGGGGACAGCAACGCGACGTAGGCAACCGGACCGCACACCGATGCCACTGCGGCGGTGAGCGCAGCGGCACACACCAGTGCGATCAGCCGGGTCGGTACCACGGAGATGCCAAGTCCCGCAGCCACATCGTCGCCGAGTGCAAGGGCAGCGACCCGATGCCGCATGAGCAGAGCGAGCGGGATGAAGACGGCGAGCCAGGGTGCCGCGACACCGAGATGGGTCCACCCCCGCTCACCGAGACTGCCGAGCAGATACCGAAAGAGCAGTGGCAGGTTCCCTTCGGTGCCCAGGCTGACCAGCGCGATGACCAGTCCCGACGCGAGAGCGCTGACCGCAGCGCCGAGCAGTACCACTCGGTGCGGGTCGCTGGTCGGTCCGACGGTGGTGATCACCGCGATGCCGGCGACAGCTGCGCCGCACAATGCCAGATAGGGAAGAGCTGTGAGCGGCAACGGAATGGCAAACACGGCAACGGCCGTCATCGCGACAGCTGCACCGGAGGACACGCCGAGAATCTCCGGACCGGCAATCCTGTTGCGCAGTACATCCTGCATCAATGCGCCAGCCAGGCCGAGGGCCGCACCGCTCACCAGGCCCAACAGCACACGCGGCAGTCGAACGAGCGCAACGTGCCGATGGAGGGCATTCGACGGGTCGAGCACGGCGTGCAGCGCGCGCCGGATCGAGAGTCGGCTCACCCAGGCACAGGGCCAGCACCATCACGGCGACGCAGGCGCAGGTACCCGCAGCGTGGACCCCTTTATCGGTAATGGTTATCATTTCGGACACATCATTCTGCAAAGGAGTTCCCATGCGCAAGTTGTCCGGCTCTTCTCGATCGTTCGGCGCACTCGCACTCTCGGTGTTCGCGCTCGCAGCCTGCGGTACTGCCGATGCGGGCGACGTCGACGCGGCGTCTGCGGTCACGGTCACCGACGACAGCGGGACGGTGATCGAGCTCGATGCACCCGTCGAGCGAATCGCGTGTCTGACGCTCATGTGTGTCGACGCGTTGAAGGAGGTGGGCATGACCCCCGTCGCCTACCGTGAGGAACTTGCGGCCGATCCCCGCTATGCCGGCCCGGATGCCGACATGCGCAAGATCACGGGCGGATTCGGTGAAGAGAACGTCGAGGACATCGCGCTCTCGGAACCGGACCTCGTCATCGGACTCGGGGGAGTGCAGGACGGGTTGCGCGGTGCCGTCGAGGAAGTGGCACCGATGTACCTGGTGAACCCGACATCCTGGCGGGATTCGGTCGAATTCCTTCGCACCATAGGCCGTGTGACGGACCGGCAGCAGGAGGCGGACGCCGCTGCAGAGGCGTTCACCGCCGAGGTCGACGCGGCCGCGGGGAAGTGGAGTGGCCTCACGACGCTGTCGATGTACGGCGAACCGGGCAGTCTCGGAGTCGATTCCGTCGACACCCCCGTCGGCTCGCTTCTCGCGGAGGTCAGTGACTATCCGTGGCAGGCGGGAACCGATGCCTTCGCGACGGTATCGGTGGAGCAGATCGCGTCGGTGGATCCAGATGTGGTGTTCGCGCAGGCGTTTTCATCGGGCTCCGACAATGAGCCTCTCTCGGACCGGCTGGCGAGCAATCCGTTGTGGTCGGGTGTGGCGGCGGCCCGCAACGATCGGGTGATCGAGGTGGACGCCGGAGTATGGGCGACAGGGCGCGGAACGATCTCGTTGCGCATGGTGCTCGCCACTGTGACCGATGAGCTCGAAAGCTTGTAGTCCTTATTGAAAATCATTATCACTTGACGTAGGGTTGGACACCTCGACGATGTCGAGTCCATGGATCGGTTGCACCGCAACCGATTTGCCCATCGAAGAAGGAGAACCATGAACGACAACGAGCTGTTCCGTTCGATCCAGTCACCGGTATCCCTGGCGACGCACTCCGCGGGCCACAGCAACGCCCTGGTCGAGAATCCCTTCGAGGAAGCCGAGGACTGATCTCGGTGGGGTCTGCACACCACGATGTGCAGGCCCCGGCCGGGCCGTCGCCATGAAACTTGCACCCAGAACCGAACTGTACGAATCCGATTCGGGATTCGTGCTCCGCACCGCCGACGACGAACACTTCGCTCTTGCGCTCGACCGCGACGAATTCGACCAACTGGCACAAGCTTTGGCCGGCTCCGTGGCACCGGTGTCCGCGAAACCGAAGACGGCGCTGTCCGCGCTACTCACCGCAGGCCATGTCGTTCCCGATTCGTCGACCGAGGAGGTTGCGGTGCTCGGCTGCGGCTCTGTCGCGGCTGCGCTGGTGGGAATGCTGGGACGCGTCGGTAAGTCCACAGGGCATGCGGCGACTCGATCGATCTCCGTGAGTGACGACGGCGTCGAGTTTCTGGGGTCCGGTGGGTCGATCTCTTGTTTCCGTGACGGTAATCGTTACGTCGTTGTGCCCGAAGGGGTCCGGCTGACCGATGTGACGATGCGGCGCGCCGCCTCCCGTCGGAACAGGCAACGAATCGAGGACGGCTACGCCCCTCGCGCCGGCGGGCTGCGTCTGATCTCGTCGATCCATCCGGTGTCCGACGCGGCGGCCGAATTCGTGGCGGCTCAGGTTCTGGCGGAGGTCATCGATCCCACGGCCGACCATTGCGTGACGGCGATCGACCTCCATACGCTCCGGGTGACTCGGCACCCGATTCTGCCTGTACCGGAACCGCCTCGATGACGGGGCGCGAGTACATGATCGGGGGACTTCGTACCTTCGTCGTGAAGGCGCGGAGTCCGCGTGCCGTGCTGTCGATTCGCACTCCGTACAACAGCGAAGCTCACCTCGCCGAGGCTGCGGGCTGGGCCGCGCGCGGATTCACCACCGTCGTCCAGGACGTGCGCGGCCGATACGGCTCCACCGGGTCGTTTCACCCGTATCACGGTGAAGGGGCCGACGGCTTGGCCTGCATCGAGTGGATCACCGCACAAGCGTGGTGGTCGCAGGCCCCCTTCCTGTTCCTCTACGGCACGTCCTACGGAGCGCACTGTGCCACCGAAACGGCTCTCGCTGCAGCTGAAGTCGAGGGAATTGCCGGCGTATCGGTCGTCGTGCCCGCTCTGGGGATGGGGGAGACGGCGCGAAATCGAGACCGGGCCTTCTACCTGCAGTCGCGCCTCGGCTGGTGGTGCGAGCACGGCGATGCTGCCCACTCTCGCGAGAGTTCGGCATCGGCGGATCTGCTGGAGACGCTGCCGGTGTCCGACATCGGAGGCTCGTCGAGCCCCCCGATACCCTCGTGGCTCTCGGTCCTGGAGGCCGGCAGGTCGGATGCGGAACGCAGGAACCACGCCGCAGCACTACACTGTCCGCTGCTGGCGCAGGGTGGGACTGCGGACTGGTTCGGCCAGGACACCGTCGACCTCTGGTCGTCGTGGGGTGGCCCGTCGGCACTCGCCCTCGGACCGTGGGATCACTCGATGCGGGGGTCGGGTCGCGCCGAGCGCATGAGCGCATGGCTG
This sequence comes from Rhodococcus sp. 06-470-2, assembly GCF_002258235.1. Taxonomy (NCBI): domain Bacteria; kingdom Bacillati; phylum Actinomycetota; class Actinomycetes; order Mycobacteriales; family Nocardiaceae; genus Rhodococcus; species Rhodococcus sp. 06-470-2. The sequence goes on from NZ_NOYB01000010.1 coordinate 583,615, forward strand.
GGTGCGGCGCTCGACGGTCGGCCGTGGACCGGAGCGCAGCTGTACGGACACCCCGGTGGTCCGTTGCGGCTGGAGACGTGGCCCACTGCCCGAGCGACGATCGAGCTGCCCGGTGGCAGCTTCGTCGCAGATCCTCTGCAGCCCTTCCCTTCCTGTACACCCAGCACCGATGTTCGTGGACTGGCGACACGCTCGGATTGCCTTGCCCGTCCGGTGCCGTGGCGAGCCGGAGCCGTTGTCGGAACTCCCGTGGTGCGCGTCGACAGCGGCGACTGCGACCGGCATTGGGGCGCGATACTCGTCGTCCACCGGCGCGGCGGCGAGGTGGAGCAACTGACTCACGGCATGTCCCTCGACTCCGTCGTGCATCTCGCGCCGCTGTCCACACACATTCACGAGGGAGAGGAACTGACACTGATGATCTCGGCCCACGCCTTCCCGCGATATGCCCGCGATCTGCACACCGACGACGATCATCTGTACGGAACCCGAGCGGTGCCGATGCAACGTACCGTGCGCGGCATCGAGTTGGAGATGCCTGTATGAGCGATGTCTCCTTCCGCGTAGACGATCTGGTCGACCCCTTCACCGGATTGATCCGTGCGCTGCATCCGGTCGAGAGGCTCGACGGGATGCCGGAACGGTACGTCGGACTGACGGCGGAGATCGCCGATACCCGTGCGCTCGGACAGTGGCCGTGCGACTTGGTGTCGCTCGGTACCACCTTCGCGGATCCCGCAGGGGCCCGTATTGCGGCGATCGGCGAGGCAGTGGAACGGTACTGCGGAAACTACGTACCGAACACGCTGCGCTACGCAACTCCCGCAGAACTGCGCGCCGAGGGTGTTCGCCATTGGGGGATCGAGACATTCGAGTTCTTCGCGCCCTGGCAGCTGAACTCTGAAGGCTTTCCGTTCGAGCGTTTCACCGAGAACTCACGAGTCGCCTGGGTCGACGGGACATCGGACGACGGGGCGTGTGTCGCAGTTCCGGCCTCGTACGTGTACCTCAACTGGCGCGGCGGATCTCGCAGGAAGGACCCGTGGATTCATCATCTGAACTACGCCGGCATCGCCACCGGACAGGGGCTCGACGACGCGGCCACACGTGGACTGCTCGAGCTCGTGGAGCGAGATTCGCTGTCGCTCTGGTGGCACTTGAACCTGCCTGCGCGGGGTATAGATCCGGCATCGGTGCCTGGACTCACGGCAGACCTCGGCGATTCACGACTGCGGTGTCATCTCCTCGAGCTGCCATCGTACTTCGGAGTTCCGGTGGTAGCGGCCGTTGTTCACGATCTCGAACTCGGAATCGTCGCAGGCGGCTTCTCGGCGAAGCTGGACCCGGTCGAGACGGCACGCAAGGCCGTTCTCGAAGCGATCCACAGTTGGGTCTTCACCCGAGGGCTGGTCGAGGCAGACGGCTGGGTGTTCGGGTCGATGCGCGCCGGGGTGCTGTCGCCGGGTCTCTACCTGGACCACCGCGTCGATCGCAGCTACCTCGATGCCGCTGGAGCGCGCAGTGAACACGTCCGCGACCTGGGCGCACAAGCCCAGGTATGGCTCGATCCCCGTACTCAGGCCGCGTATCTTCCCCGCTTCACGAATCCGGCGGAGACGGTATCGATAGACGAGCTTCCCCGCGGCACCGCCGACGGTATGCGGAGCGCGCTCGCGGTAGCGGGCCACGAGGTGGTCGTCTGCGACATCACCACCTCGGACGTGGCGTCGACGCCACTGAGGGTGGCCCGGGTCTGTGCCTCTGGCTTGATTCCCAACGCCCCGGCCGCATTTCCCTACTTCGGGCTACCCCGATGGCGCGACATCGCTCGGCAGCACGCGCCCGATTGCTACCCGACCGATCCGAACACACTGCTGCTGGCTCCGCCTCCGAGCCTGTGACCGCCTTTCGACGCTTCGTCCTTGCGCGTGCAGTCGCCTGGATCGGCAACGCGATGTCCACGGTGGCCGTGCCGATGCTGGTCTATCAGCTGAGCGGCTCGCCGCTCCTCTCCGGTGTCGCCTTCGCAGTGGAGTCGTTGCCCTACCTGATGTTCGGACTGATCGCAGGTGCGCTCGCCGACAGGTACGACCGGCGCGCAGTCCTGCTCGCCGCTCAACTCGGCAGTGCTATGGCTCTGGCCAGTATTCCGGCGGCCCACATGATCGCGTCGGTGACCGTTGCACACCTGATGATCGTTGCGTTCGCCGTGTCGACGCTGTTCGTCTTCTTCGATGCAGCGTCCTTCGGCGTCGTACCGGCCTTGGTGGGACGCCATCGAATCGCGGACGCGACAGGCACACTGGTCAGCGTCGGGACGGTGATCGGGATCGCGGGCCCGTTGCTCGGTGGTATCGCCGCGACGACGCTGGGGCCGCCGGGTGCCATCGCGATCGACGCACTGTGCTTTCTCGTCGCGACGGTGGTCACCTCGACGATCGCGATACCCGTGAGCGCCGCGTCGGCTCGGGGCGGTTCCGATCTCGGCAGGTCGATCGTCGAGGGTGTGGCATTCATTCGGCGGCACCGCGTGGTGCGGGCACTGACTGCGGTCGGCGTCGGGGTGAGCATCGCCAACGGTGTGGTGGTGGGACTGATGGTGGTCGTCGGCGTTCGGCAGCTCGGTCTCGCCGCCGAGGATGCGAGAATCGGATCACTTTATGCAGCAACGGCTCTCGGAGCATTCCTCATCAGTCTGGTCAGTGCACGAATTCAACGGGTGCTCGGGACCGGCGTGATCACGTTCCTCGGCTTGGTGGTGGCCTTCCTGTCGATGCTGGCGTGGTCCGTCACGGGCGCACTCGCTGTGTCTCTACTGCTCCTGATCGTCTATCAGGCCGCCAACACCATGATCGTCGTCAACGGCATCGTGGTTCGTCAGTCCGTCACGCCCGACCACCTGCAGTCCCGGGTGAACACCACGGCGCGGATGATCGCGATGGGTGGAACTCCCTTCGGAGCTGCGGCAGGCGGCGCCGTTGCCGATATGTTCGGCGTGACCGCGGCCGTCGTGCTCGGAGCGGGCGCGCTCGCTCTTGCGGGGGCGGTAGCCCTGCGGCTCGGGGTGCCGCGGCTACCGTTGCTCGCCGTCCTCGCCGAGTCAGCCGAGCGCGAAAGCCAGTAACGGAACGGACAGTCGGTCCAGGCGGAGCAAGTGCGAGAGCTCTTCGTCGTAGAAGCCCGAGATTGCACAGCACGCCGATTCGAGTGCAGTCGCGACCAAATACAGGTTCTGTGCGGCGATGCCGGCGTCGATGTGAAGGGTGCGATAGTGGCGTTCGCTGTATTTGATCAGGGTTCGGTCGAGGCGTCCGACGAGAATCACGACGAAGGGTGCCCGCTGCGCGAATTGTGGCTGCACGAGGCATGATTCGAGTGCGTCGACGCACGGTCCGGTGCCGGTTCTGCTCAGAACGTGTCGATGTGGATCGAAAAGGTAGGTCCCCGGACCGATCTCACCTGTACCGCGGAGGACCACGAGATGAAGGTCGATCGAATCGAGACCGCCTGCCGTCGGATTCATCCGGAAGGTGTGTGGCCTGCCGTCCGGCCGCTCGGTAGTTCGACCGGGCCCCGCTGCCGACCGGAGAAGAGTCGAGAGCCGCAGCGCGTCCATGTCCGCGAATCGGTAGTGCGACCGGCGGTCGCGCAGTGCTGTGCGGAGCGGCATCGGTGGGAGTGGCGGCGGCGACGGCAGAACACATGTCCCGTTGGCTGCGGGGACGGTCGGAAGGCCCGATCCGGTGCCGCGATCGACGAGGCGTCGGTGCACATCATGGACGCGCGCAACCGTGGAATCGAACGAATCTTCGGCCATGGAGCTGGACCCTAATCCAATACGGTAATCAGTGTCGATAAGGCGTCGAATGTTTCGATCGGCGGCCGTTCCTACGGGCGGTGCACGGCGGGGAATCGGTTGCGCAACGCATCGAGCTGGCGGTGCAGCTCGTAGAGCGACTGCTTCTGAGTCTGCGCTTCGTCGCTGTGCCACACGTGGCTGCGGGAATCGCCGACGCGCAGGGCTTTGCGGGCGAGTTGCTCGGAGTCCTCGATGCGACTCGACGCGGCCGCGATCTCGGCGGTCAGCATGTCGGCGAACACCCTCGCCTGAGCCGCGTCCGAATTCTCTGCCATGTGCGACCACTCTCGATCTCGCGGCTCGACCGTTGATCGTTCGAGTACCGATGATCAGGATAACCAACTGTAAAAAGACCGCTGGACCGGCTTTGGTGTAACGGGAGCGTCGCTGCCGTGCCCGAACTACTACTCGGTGTAGTCGGTAGTAAGCTCCCGTCCATGTCCGAGCCGACGGAAGGATTCGCGCCTCTGCGCGGTGCCTCCGTGGGCGGACTCTCGGCGCTGGTCACCGCCTGGGCGCACACCGTCGGCGGCGGGATGGCCCCGTCCGATGCGTCGATCGTGCTGCTGGCGCTGGTGTGCTCGGCCGTCGGATACGCAACCGCGGTGGCACCGACGGGGGCTGCACCGCGCACTCGACTGCTGGTCGTTCTCGCTGCGGCCCAGTCGATCGGCCATCTACTGCTCACCGTCGTCGACAGTCACCATCACGGTCCCATGATCACCGAGCAGATGTTCGCGGCCCACGTGGTCGCCATCCTGGTCGGTGCCCTGGCCATCAGGGGTGCAGAACTCGGCATCCGACGCGCGGTGACCTCGCTGGGCAGGGCTCTCCCACTACTGGCCGCCCTCGTCGTCGACGACAAGCGCATCGCCCCGCCACTGCCGGTGTACCGGATTCCGGGATCACCGCGACTTCTCGACCTTTCTGGCTGCGGAAACCGCGGGCCACCGGCTCGAACTGCCTGAGCACAACCCACCGTCACACCCTCCCTGCTCGTCAGGCGTCGGGTAGTGCGTTGTTGCCGCATTCGATCCTGTACTTCGCACTGTCGTCGATTCGCGCCGTCCGCGCACGGCTCGATCCGTCGTGCGATGCCACCTCGCGCACATCCGCGCGCCCAGTCATGCCTTCACGAAAGAAGTCCTCGTGTCCACACCGGAAATGGAACGCGTCGCCGATCCTTCCCCTCCCACCCGTCCGACCAGCCCCCGCAGTTGGCGTCCGCTGATCCTGCGGCTGCACTTCTACGCGGGCATCCTCGTCGCACCGTTCATCCTGATCGCCACCATCAGCGGCGGGCTGTACGCCGTCGCACCGACCATCGAACAACTCCTGTATCGGGACTACCTGCACGTCGACCCCACCGGCCCGGCCGTACCGGTGGCGGATCAGATCCGAGCTGCGCAGGCAGAACAACCCGACCTCACCTTCGCCGCAGTGCGACCGGCCACCGACCCCGGCGACACCACCCGGGTGATGTTCACCGACCCCTCCCTCGGTGAATCGAAGCGGCTGGCCGTCTTCGTCGATCCCTCGACCGCGACGTCCGTGGGCGAGTCGACGGTGTACGGCTCCTCCGGCGCGTTACCTCTACGCACCTGGATTTCCGAACTCCACCGCCACCTGCACCTGGGTGAGCCCGGTCGGCTCTACAGCGAACTCGCCGCATCGTGGCTGTGGGTGATCGCGCTCGGCGGGCTCTACCTGTGGGTCGAGCGCTACCGGCGCAACCGCGACAAAACCAGGCTGCTGACCTTCGATCGAAAATCCAAAGGCCGCAACAGGTCTTTGAACTGGCATGGTGTGGCGGGCATCTGGATCGCCGTCGGTCTGGTATTTCTCTCCGCCACCGGACTCACGTGGTCCACCTACGCGGGGGAGAACGTCACCGAGCTGCGTTCGGCATTGAGCTGGACCACACCCGCCATCACCGAGACCATCGGCTCTTCCGACGCCGCGACGCCCGATCATTCCGGTCACGGCGGGCATTCGATGGACATGGCGGCCGACGCGTCGACGACGAACAGCAATGTCGGACGCATCGATTCGGTCCTCGACATCGCGAAGGCCAACGGTATCGACGGGGCCGTGGAGGCGTCGATCCCAGCGTCGGACGACGCAGCGTTCGTCGTCGCCGAAACCCGTCAGCCCTGGCTGATGTCGAACAATTCCATCTCGATCGACGGCAGCACCGGCACGGTTGTCGACACCCTGTACTTCTCCGACTGGCCGCTCGCGGCCAAGCTGGCTGCCTGGGGTATTCAACTGCACATGGGAACGCTGTTCGGTGTGGCCAATCAGCTGGCCCTGCTCGCACTTTCAGTTGCGCTGGCATCGGTCATCGTGCGCGGCTACATGATGTGGTGGAAGCGCCGGCCCACCAAGGCAACCGGTCTCACTGCGGGCCGGCCACCTCTGCGCGGCGGTCTTCGCCGTATCTCGCCGCTCTCCGTCGCCGTCTTGGCGGTCGTCGCCGTCGCAGTCGGCTGGTTCGTCCCACTCCTCGGGCTGAGCCTGGTGGCCTTCCTCGCTGTCGACGTCGTGCTCGGCTCGATTCGTCGAGCACGGACCAGAACCGCCAATGCTGCTGCCTCTCGACACGAAAGCGAACTCGCATGAATATCACCCGTCGCACCTCGACCTTGTTGGCCGCCGTGTCGGTCACCGGTCTGATCCTCACCGGATGTTCCAGCAACGAGTCGGCCGCCGCGGCGAAGGAGTCCGATTCCGTTGTCGTCCGCGAGCAGTGGGTCAAAGCCGCCGACTCCGGTATGACCGCGGCGTTCGCCGAATTGCAGAACACCGGCGACTCCGATGTGCACGTGGTCGGTGCGTCGTCGCCGGCGTCGAGCACAATGGAACTGCACGAGATGGCAACCGGGGCCGACGGAGCGATGGTGATGCGTCCGAAGGAGGGCGGCTTCGTCATTCCGGCGGGCGGAACGCATGTGCTCGCCGCGGGCGGCGACCATTTGATGCTCATGGATGTGACCTCTCCGCTCACTCCAGGAGCCGACGCAGAGTTCACCCTCGAGTTCGAGGATGCGTCGACTGCGACGTTCACCGCCCAGGTCAGGGACTTCTCCGGGGCCCAGGAGAACTACGAGCCCGGCACCATGGGCGTGAACACGGACGGGTCGGCGACCCCTGCGCCGACGCACGGTGGCTGAGAACGAGAACCGGTCCCCACGCTCGCTGAGCCGGCGACGCCTCCTCGGTGGAGGCGTCGCCGCGCTCGGCGTCGCGGGCGTGGGAGCAGCGACCGGTTACGGAGTCTTCGGCAACCATGCGGCCGAGACGACCACCGGAGCCGACACGGTGCCGTGGCGCGGCATTCATCAAGCCGGGATCGATACCGTTCCGCCGCAGGCACACTCGACGTTCGTCGGTCTGAATCTGCAGGATCGTGTCGGACGCGACGAGCTGATCGGGATTCTGAAGGTCTGGACCGAGGACATCGGACGGCTCACTGCCGGTGCACCCGCGCTGGCCGATACCGAGGCGGAATTGGCACTTCGACCGGCGCGTCTGACGGTGACGGTCGGACTCGGCCCCGGTGTGTTCGATGCGATCGGTCTGCCGGATCGGCGCCCAACGTGGCTGGCGCCGCTTCCTGCGTTCGGAATCGACCGTCTGGAACCGGGATTCACCGGTGGAGATCTGTTGCTGCAGGTGTGCTCGGACGATCCTGTGACCGTTGCGCACGCAGTGCGGGTACTCGCCAAGAACGTTCGGTCGTTGGTGACGATCGCCTGGATGCAGCGCGGGTTCCGCCGTTCGCGGGGTACCGAGGAATCGGGCACCACGATGCGCAATCTGATGGGCCAGGTCGACGGCACGGTCAATCCGGCGGCCGGAAGTACGGACTTCGACGGTCTGGTCTGGGACGACGGCAGCGAGCAGCCCTGGATGCAGCACGGAACGTCGATGGTGTTGCGACGCATTCGAATCGAGATGGATACCTGGGACGAATTGGACCGACCCGGCCGCGAGTTGTCGGTGGGGCGAACTCTCGACACCGGTGCGCCGTTGACCGGAACCGACGAGTTCGAAGAGGCCGATTTCGACGTGACCGATCGATTCGGCATTCCGGTCATCCCACCGTCCTCGCACATCGCTCGGGCGCGGCACACTCACGACGGCGAGCGAATCTTCCGGCGGGCGTACAACTACGACGACCCACCTGCTCCCGGCTCGGTGTCGAACTCCGGGCTGCTGTTCGCAAGCTATCAGCGCGATGTGCTCACCCAGTTCCTCCCGATTCAGCGGCGCCTCGCCGAATTCGATGCGCTCAACGAATGGACGACACCCATCGGGTCCGCGGTGTTCGCCGTGCTGCCGGGAGTGGTCGACGACGGCTATCTGGGCCGGAGCCTGCTCGAGTGACGGCCCGACACACGGGTGCGCTCAGAAAGAGGTCGCCAGGGCGACGCCGAGCGCGGTCAGTGTGTCGACGAACTCCACTTCGGTGAAGTCCAGATCGCCGCGAAGCCACCGGTCGAGTAGCTCGGTCGTCCCTGCCACCATCAGGACGGTCGCTGCCTCGGCCCGTGGGTTCGCGGGGTCGGCGTCGAGCACTGCTCGCATCAGCAGTGGTGTGAACGTGTCGACCATCTGTCGGCGTCGCGCCTCGAGTGCGGGATTGGCCGACGCCGAGGTGTACAGCAGGGACGACCGTGGATCGGCGGTGAGCGCGCGCACCAGAACGGCTGCAGTCTGGGCGACGCGGTCCGAGGTCGACCCCTGTTCCTGCACAATCTCTTCGAGAGCAGTTCCCACGGTGTCGATCACGTCGTCGAGAGCGCTCACCAGAATGGCGTCGCGGTCTCCGAAACTTTCGTAGAAGTACCTCTTGGACAGGCCGGCGCGCGCACAGATGCCGTCGACCGTGACGGCGGCGACACCGGACTCCGCAACCACGTCGAGGCAGGCGTCGAGCAGTTTCTCGCGGCGCTCGCGGCGACGTTTGTCTGCGGCGACACCTCGGTAGGGGCGAACGACCGGCGGCATGACTACATCTTGACACGGGGGTGTGCCCAGTAGTGTCGCGAGCCGAACAGTGCGGTGAGGCGAGGACGGGGGTGTCGGCGCTAGACGAGCGTCGGCGCGTTGTCCACGTTGGACAACGCCAGACCCATGCTGGTGGTCATGCCGATCCCGGTCGTGACGGTGACGATGTGCACACGGTCGATGGGCTCTTCCAGCAGGAATTCCGAACCCGGTGCGGAGCAGTACGTTCCCTGCCATCGCTCGACGACGTCGATGCGGTCGACTCCGAACAGCGTTCTCGCTTCGCCGAGCAACACCTCGAAACCGTCTTCGCTCTGGAACGGCGAGGTGGTGATCTCGCGAACGTGGGTGTCGCCCAACAGGATCGACCCGTCCGGTTGTGGGGTGTACATCTGGTGCAGGTCGAGTTCGACGTAGTCGGGATACTCGGCCTGCAGGCGGGCAGCGACGTCTGCAACGGCGGGCAGGTTCTCGAAGCCCGAGTACCTCAGCAGCGACCAGCCGGTGAACAGCGGCGAGGGAAGCGGTGCACGCAGCGGCATGGTGGCTCGCATCATGTGCAGTCGGCACCGCACCAGTCCGCCGCGTTCGGCGCTCTCGGGAAACAGGCGATCGATGTCGTGGTTGACGGTGACGAACGTGGCACCGGCATGCAGGTCGCCGCGGGAGGTGCGAACGATTCCCGGCGCGAACGACGTTGCAGCGGTGCGCCAGTGGAAGTCCACCCCGGAATCGGCGAGCCAGCGTGCGACGGCCGGAGCGGCGGAGCGCGGGTCCACCTGGACGTCCAGAGGCAGGTACATGCCGCCGACCACATCGGTGTCGGCAAGGGGGAGTCGGTTCAGTACCTCGCTGCGGTCCAGCAGCTGTACCTGATCCTCGCCCCGTAGTTCGGCGAACTGCTCGAGCACCGCGAGCTCGTCCTCGTGCCGGGCGACGCAGTGCGTTCCCGATTCCGCTGCCCAGAAGTCGGCTCTTCGGGCGAGGTCGAGCCAGTGACTGCGGCCTGCTCGCGCGTACTCGAGTGCGGTCCCGGATTGCGCTGTGATGCAGGCGTGTCCGAAGTTCTGGACGGAGGCACCTGCGACACGATCGGCATGATCGATCACAGCCACGGTGAGTCCGCGCCGATGGGCGTGATACGCGTGTGCGAGGCCGACGATCCCGGCCCCGACGACCACGACGTCGTACGTCGATGTCATACGGAAAGTCTTTCTGCTGAGGTCATGTCAGGCGTCCATGACGGCGGTGAAGGTCATCCGGTCTCCGCGATAGAGCGACCGTCGGTGTTCGATGGGAACACCGTCCGTGTCGTAGGAGACACGGCCGAGCAGAAACATCGGTGTCCGAGTGTCGACGGTGAGCAGTGCGGCTTCCCTGGCATCGGGGAGGACGGTTTCGATGGTGTCGACAACGCGCCCGAACGTGACTCCCCGGGCTGCCAATTCGGCATAGAGAGACGTTCGGTGATCGAAACTGTCCTGTAGCCCCGGGATTCGATAGGCGGGAATGCGGGTCGTTTCCAGTCCGACTCGCACGTCGCCGGTGGTGAAGACGCGTTCGAGTTGCACCACCTCCGAACCGATCTCGATCGCGAGGAGTTCCGCCAGCACGTCGTCTGCTCGGAACACTTCCCAGCCGACCAGAATTCGAGTGGCGCTCATGCCCTTCTCGCGCGCGGCCTCGGTGTAGGAGCCGATCGCCAACGGCAGCACCACTTTGGGTTCGGCCACCACCGTCGCCCGGCCGCGACGTTCGATTCGACCGGCTACCAACAGTTCTCGGATGGCTTGACGCAGTGTCTCGCGGGACACGTCGTATCGATCGGCGAGATCGCGCTCGGACGGAAACGCGTCGCCCGCAGACATGCCGTCGAGCATCGCGTCGAGGCTTCTGCGGACGATCTGATGCTTGAGTACGCGAGGTTCGGTGTCCACGGCCATGGACCAACCATAGCATCAATTGGTCTAGACCTAATTGTCATGCGACGTTCACGGTCCGTTCACTTACGTTCCACGTAATGGTCTATACCAAACGGCAGTCTCTTCCCCATGCCGAACTCCACCAGCCCGAACATCAGCACCCCCGTCGAGCTCGTCGTCCTCGACATGGCCGGAACCACTGTCACCGACGACGGTCTGGTACTGGAATCGTTCGATGCCGCAGCCACCGCCGTCGGACTTGCCGACGCCGGTCCGGAACGCGACGACGCCCGCCGCTACGTCCTCGACACGATGGGTCGGTCCAAGATCGAGGTGTTCCGCGCACTGTTCGGAACAGAGGACCGCGCTCAGGCTGCCAACCGCGCCTTCGAATCGGCCTACGACGCCCGCATCGACGCCGGGGTCTCACCTGTACCCGGTGCGGCCCAGGCGATCACGAAGCTTCGCGAATCCGGAATCACCGTCGTCCTGACGACCGGATTCTCGGCACCCACCCAGAATCGCATCATCGACGCGCTCGGCTGGCGGGATCTGCCCGACGCATTCCTCGCACCCGGGAGTGCCGGTCGTGGCCGTCCGCACCCCGATCTCGTGCTCTCGGCCGCCCTGCTCGCCGAGGTGACCGACATTTCCGCGGTCGCCGTCGTCGGTGACACGTCGAGCGACATCCTGTCCGGTCGCCGAGCCGGCGCATCGCTGTTGGTCGGCGTGCTCACCGGAGCTCATTCCGAGAACCAGCTGCTCGAAGCAGGTGCCACCCACGTGCTCGACAGCGTCGCCGACCTTCCCCCCATCGTTCTGCCCTGAACAGCTCTGCCCTGAACAGCTCTGCCCTGAACATCCACCACACCCCGAACGGACATCACGCCATGACCACCATCTCTCGCCGTCGTGCCGGAACCGCCGCGGCCGTGCTCTCTGCCGCGGCTCTCGTCGCAGCCGGTTGTTCGAGCTCATCCGAGGGAGCCACCACCGAGCAGGGATTCCCCGAAACCATCACGCTCGCAGCCATTCCCGCCGAGAACTCCACAGACCTGAAAGCCAGCTACGACCCCGTCATCGAGCGGCTGGAGAACGAGACCGGAGCGAGCGTCGAGTTCATCCAGGCCTCGGACTACGCCGGCGTGGTCGAGGGCCTGATCGCAGGCAACGTCGACATCGCGTTCTTCGGCCCCTTCGCGTACGTCGTCGCAGGCATCAACGGTGCGGAGATGACACCGCTGGGTGCCGCCGTCCAGGACGAGGGAACTCCTCCCGGCTACCAGTCGTACGGAATCGCTCGTTCGGACAATGCCTCGGTGAACGGTCTCGCCGACTACGCAGGCAAGAAGGTCTGCTTCGTCGACCCGAGCTCCACCTCCGGATTCCTCTACCCGACAGCGGGACTCATCGAGGACAACGTCATTTCCTCCGGTTCCGAGGCCGACATCTCCGCCGCGATGACCCCGATCTACGCCGGCGGACACGATGCATCGGCGCTGGCCGTCAAGGCCGGAGACTGCGACGCCGGATTCGCGTTCGACACCATGGTCGACCGCACGATGATCGACAACGGTGAACTTGCACCCGGTGAGCTCAAGACCGTGTGGAAGTCCGAGATGATCGCCGGATCGCTCTTCGCAGCCAACAACGATCTCGGTGCCGACGCCATTGCCAAGCTCCAGGACGTCTTCAGCGACGGCATGAACTCGGATGCCTTCGTGGCCGACGGCATCTGTGCCGAGGAATGCCGCATCACCGACGAGGACGCCTGGGGCGTCGTTCCCGCCCAGGACAGCGATTACGACGGCGTGCGCCACGTATGCGAGGTCACCGGCTCCGAGAAGTGCCAGGGCTGATGATGTCCGCACCGATGGACCGGGGCGACGTGGTGGTCAGTGTTCGCAACGTCACCAAGACATTCGGATCCACCACAGCGCTCGAGAACGTGAATCTCGATGTGCATCAGAGTGAGATGTTGGTTCTGCTCGGGCTTTCCGGCTCCGGGAAGTCGACGCTGTTGCGGTGCATCAACGGCTTGCAGCCCGTGACGTCGGGGAGCGTGACTGCACTCGACATCCGGGTCGACCTGGCGAACCGCCGCCGTGTGCGCGAGCTACGCCGAGATGTCGGCTTCGTCTTCCAGCACTTCAATCTCGTGGGCCGGCTGAGTTGCCTCGAGAACGTACTCGTGGGAGGCATCGGCCGACTGTCGATTCCGCGCTACGGCGCACTCACCTACCCGAAAGCGATGCGAGAGGAAGCCCGCGCGTGCCTCGACCGAGTCGGGTTGGCGGACTTCGCCGAACGGCGCGCCGACACGCTGTCGGGTGGACAGCAGCAACGGGTGGCGATCGCACGCACCCTGATGCAGCGTCCGCGGATCGTCCTCGCGGACGAACCCGTCGCCTCGCTCGACCCCGAGAACGCGGGCGTGGTGATGGATCTGTTGCAGCGAGTGTGCAGCGAGGAGAAACTGACCGTGGTGTGCACGTTGCATCAGGTCGATCTCGCCCTCGGCTGGGCCCATCGCCTCGTGGGTCTCCGAGACGGTCGGGTGGTGCTCGATCGCCCCGCCGCCGGTCTCCAGCGTGATGACATCATGCCGATCTATCAACGGATCGCGCCCGACCCCGGGAGCATGACCACGGTGGCACCGACATGACCGTCACCGTCGAACCGAAGCCCACGAACACTGCAGGGCAGAAGGATCCGCAGCGGCGTCGATGGCTGTTCCCGGCACTGGGTGTCGTCGCGCTCGTTCTCACCGTGCTCTCGGCGGGCTACATCGACTTCGCGCCGACGACCTTGATCGACGGTCTCGAGGATGTGGGCAACCTGCTCGAGCGGATGCTGCCGCCGCGTGTCGACGACACCGGAAGGATCGTCTCCCTCGCGCTCGACACCTTGCTCATGGCAGTGCTGGGCACCGTGCTCGCAGCGGTCGTCTCGGTACCGCTGGCGTTCCTCGCGGCACGGAACACCTCGCCCCACCCGGCCCTGTACGGCATCGCGCGCGCCGTCATCACCTTCTGCCGGGCGATGCCGGATCTGCTGTTCGCGGTGCTGTTCGTCCGGGCGTTGGGAATCGGTGTGCTGCCCGGCATCCTGGCTCTGGCACTACATTCCATCGGCATGCTCGGCAAACTGTTCGCCGACGCCATCGAAGAGACCGATGTCGGACCGCGAGAGGTGCTCCGTGCCGCTGGAGCCGGCTACTACCGGGAGATGATCAATGCCGTTGTTCCGCAGGTGGTTCCGGCGTGGATCGGCGCTTTCGTCTATCGAATCGACATCAATCTGCGCATGTCGGTCGTGCTCGGCTTCGTCGGGGCAGGCGGCATCGGTTTTGCCCTGCAGGACGCTCTCCGCGGACTGATCTACCCGCGTGCTCTCGGAATCGTGTTGGTGATCCTGGTGATCATCGCCGCAATGGAATTTGTAGCGATGGCTCTGCGCCGCATGCTGCTGGTCCCGTCCGCGGCCGGCCCGCAGCGCGATCGACTGATGCGCCTCGGGGCGTCGGCTGTGCTCTTGTTCGCGATCGTGGCGTCGTTCGTGGTTCTCGAATTGGATCCGCGCTCGCTGCTGACCTGGATCGGGCCGTCGATCGAGGTGTTCGGTCGAATGGTCCCACCGGATTTCTCCGCTTTGGGATCGGACCTGTTCGACGCCGCCGTACAGACCGTCGCCATCGGAGTCGTGGCCACCGCAATCGGTATCGTGCTGTCGATTCCCGTCGGAGTTCTGGCTGCGCGCAACGCAACTCCGCATCCCGCGGTGTATTGGGTTGCGCGATCCTGGATTGTGTTGGTTCGGGCTGTGCCCGAACTCATCCTCGCCGTCGTGTTCGTCGCAGCGCTCGGATTGGGTCCGGTGGCGGGAACCTGCGCACTGGCCATCGGATCCGTCGGATTTCTCGGCAAACTCGTGGCGGACGCGATCGAGGAGATCGATCCCGGTCCCCTCGAAGCGGTGGCGTCGGTGGGTGGCGGTTGGTGGAACAGGACATTGAGTGCCGTTGTTCCTCAGGCCATTCCATCGATGGTCGGTTCGAGCTTGTATCTGCTCGACGTGAACATTCGTACCTCGACCATTCTCGGGATCGTCGGTGCGGGCGGTATCGGCTTCCTGCTCTTCGAGTCGATTCGTACCCTGAACTTCGCCGTCGCCGGTGCGATCGTTCTCGTCATCTTCGTCGTCGTGTACATCGTGGAAAGGGTCTCCGGATGGATCAGATCATTGTTGGTCTGACACCGGCCGCCGTCTGGACGGGGAGCGGGATCGAGATGTGGGACATCGAGATTCCCGCCCTCGAGTCGGGTGATCTGCTGGTGCGCGTCGATCTCGCCACGGTGTGCGGGAGCGATCTGCACACGGTGTCCGGTCGACGGCACGGAGCGTGCCCGTCGGTACTCGGGCACGAGGCCGTCGGTCGCGTCGTCGCCGCCGGTGATGCCACATCCCCAGCGGCGGTCGGGGATCGGATCGTGTGGTCGGTGACCGTGCCCTGCGGCCGATGCAGTCGATGCGGCCGCGGGTTCACGGCCAAGTGCTCGTCCGTGCGCAAGGTGGGTCACGAATCTGCCGAGAGTCCATGGGTTCTCAGCGGCTCCTACGCCCGACACATCGTGCTTCCTCGCGGGACCGCAGTGGCCCGGGTTCCCGACACCATGCCCGATGCCGTCGCCGCACCGGCAGCGTGTGCGACGGCCACGGTGATGGCGGCTCTCGACGCAGCGGGTGCTTTGGACGGCCGACGGGTACTGATCGTCGGGGCCGGAATGCTGGGGGTCACCGCCGCCGCAGCGGCATGCGAGCGAGAGGCATCGGTGACGGTCGTCGATCGAGACCCGGAGCGACAGAGACAATCTCGTGCATTCGGGGCCGGTGAGGACGACGGTGCACGAACAGATGTGGCGATCGACTTCTCCGGATCGTCGGAGGCCGTGCAGTCGGCGTTGGGGCGACTCGACGTCGGTGGGAGGCTCGTGCTTGCCGGATCCGTCGCGCCGGGTCCGCCGATCACCGTCGACCCGGAAGCAGTGGTCCGGAACTGGCTGACCATCACCGGCATCCACAACTACGAGCCGCGGCACCTCCATCAGGCCGTTGCCTTCCTACGCGACACCGGCGCGAAGTATCCGTGGGAATCCCTCGTCGAGGCACCGGTGCCGTTGGCCGAACTCGCGTCGGTGTTGCGGCCGACGCCGTCGGGAATTCTCCGATCCTCGGTCGCGCCGTAGGTTCTGGGTCTGTCCACCAGCTCTGTCGTGCCCACGCCGGCCGGGGCGTGTCGCCGACAGCGTCGCTCTCGACATAGCGAGCGACGATCACATCCGGCCGATGCGGGCCCGGTGTTCGGATTGCGTTTCGTTCGAGCGGGATACCCGGAGGTCATGCCCGAAGGTGACACAGTGTTCGTATTGGCCGCGAGGTTGCGTCGGGCATTGGACGGCACATCGTTGCGGGCCGGAAGGCTGCAGGTGCCCGCGCATGCAGTCGAGAATCTGGCCGGGCGAACCGTCGTCGCACACCGGACCCACGGCAAACATCTGCTGACCGATTTCGACGACGACACGACGCTGCACACGCATCTGCGGATGAGCGGATCGTGGACGGTGGTGCGGGCCGGTCGCTCGATTCCGCAGCGTGTCCGACCCGACGTGCGGGTGCGGCTCGCCGCGGTCGACGGGCCCACCGCCTACGGAATTCTGCTACCGGTCGTCGATTACGGATACACACCGGACATGAACGCGCTGATCGCACATCTGGGACCGGACCCACTGCACTCGACGTTCGACGCAGACCGAGCGGTTGCCAACATTGCCGCTCAGGGAACGCGGCCGATCATCGCGACGCTGCTGGACCAGAGGGTGATCGCCGGGCCGGGAAATCTGTGGGCGAACGAGCTCTGCTTTCTGCGCGGGCTGTGGCCGTGGACTCCGTCGACCGCCGTCGACGCCCAGCGGTTGGTCGCGTTGCTCGAACGAGCAATGCGTCACTCGGCGACGGTCCCGGGTGCGATGCAGGTGACCACCGGGGACACTCGCCGGGGCAGCACGCATTGGGTCGCCGGTCGAGCAGGGAAGCCGTGCCTGCGGTGCGGAACATCGATTCGGGTGGTCGCAGAAGTGAACGGTGACCCGGACAGGCGTCGAACGTGGTGGTGTCCGAGCTGTCAACCGGAGCAATAGCGACGGGCGGTCGATCGCTGTTGTCTCAACGAGATAACCGCCCGCGGGTATCGCGTGTTGCCTGCCGATACCACTGACAGCCATTCCTCGCGAGCGGCGAATCGAAACCCCGTCGTCTCGTCAGAAGGTCGAGTCCGTCGGATGATCGGTCTCCACCAGATCACGGGCCACGAGGTGCAGAGGGAGGTTCTGTTGCTGTGACAGCTTGGCCAACAGCTCGAAGGCCTGCACCGCGTCGAGGTCGTAGCGTTCCATGATCATGCCCTTGGCCTGACCGATGATGTCTCGACTGGCCAGACCGGTTCGGAACTGCTCGTGGTCACGGGCGCTGAGCATCGCGATGGCAGCGTGGGCAGAAAGCGCTTCACCGATGGTCACCGCGTCGGCGTGGAATGCGCCGGGTCGGTCGCTGTAGAGCACGAGCGCACCGAGGTCGTCGGCGTTGCTGTAGAGCTGGAACGCAGCAAGTGATTTGAAACCCTCTTCGACGGCGGTGGCAGCGAATCGAGGCCACCGATCCTCGTCGGTCAGATCGGCGGCGACGACGACGTCGAAGTGATGAACCTCGGTGGAAATGGGTCCTTCGCCGAGCTCGTACTGCAGGCGACACAGCTTCTCCGCGACCGGATCGGTGGACGCGACCACCGTCCGCTCGCCCTTTTTCACCGTGGTGATGCATCCGGTGACTGCACCCGGGATCATCGTGATGGCAGTACGCAGAATCGCATCGAGTGTCTGCGGCATCGAGCGCCGAGTCTCACGCAAGGATCGGGCGAATTCGGCCAAGCTCGAGGCGTCCGCCGATGCGGCTGTGTTGCCTTCGATAGAAGAGTGCGGCATGCACACAGTCCTCTCGCATGGGACCCCTGCCGACTTCGTCGCAGAGATCCGAGATCATGCGCCTTCTGCTGGACGCTCGATTCGGCCGACGGTGTCGGCTCCGTGCATTTTATACGCTGCCTTCGGGACGGTTGTACGTAGAACCGTCGAGCATCGGCGGAGGCACCCGAAAGCGCAGCGAGGGCCGCCGATCCGCAGATCGACGGCCCTCGCGGGTGCGTCTTACTTGAAGGTGTCCTTGATGTTCTCGCCGACCTTCTTCACGCCTGCCGAACCCTGGTCCTTCTTGCCCTCGGCCTCGAGGTCCTTGTTGTTGGTGGCGTCGCCCACAACTTCCTTGGCCTTGCCGATGGCGTCTTCTGCTGCGTTCTTGGCCTTGTCGATGAAGCTCATGTGAGTCCCTTTCTCGTTTCGTGCGGTGTCAGTAGTTGGTCGATGCTCGAACCGGAAAGCGCACGCCGAACCTATGAGATCTGGGTCACATCGGACGCCGCGCTCGGTCGACGTTTCGAGGAGCGGCACGGCGGATACATTCGAGCGATGATGGTCGGCAAGGTGGACAGCTTTCAGCGCAGGCACCCGTCAGCGGGTTTCCCGCTCGCAGTTCTGTACAAGTTCCTCGACGATCGAGGTGGATATCTCGCGGCTCTCATCGCGTACTACTCGTTTCTCTCGTTGTTCCCGTTGCTGCTGCTCTTCACCACCGTGTTGGGAATCGTGCTGGCCGGCGACCCCGAATTGCAGAGTCGAATCATCGATTCCGCGATGAGCCAGATCCCGGTCATCGGTGACCAACTCGGTCAGCCGGACCGCCTCAGCGGCGGAACGACCGCCATCGTCATCGGCGTGGTGGGGTCGTTGTACGGCGGGCTCGGAGTGTCACTTGCCGCGCAGTACGCGATGAACACCGCGTGGTCCGTCCCGCGAAACGAACAACCGGATCCGATCAAGGGACGCCTGCGAGGGCTGTTGCTGCTGAGCACCGTCGGCACGGCGATCATCGGACTGACCGTTCTCAACGGAGTCGCGTCCTCGGGTGTGTTCGGTTTTGCCGGCGGTGCGTTGGCGCTCGTCGGGGCCGTGGTCGTCAACGTCGTGGTCTTCACCGCCGCATTCCGTATCGGCACCGCCCGAGCCCTGACCGTGCGTGAGGTGCTGCCCGGCGCTGCGATCGCCGCGGTGATCTGGCAGGCACTGCAATCGTTCGGCGGGATCTACATTCGCTATGTCGTCGGCAACGCCAGCGCCAGCAACGGAATCTTTGCAATCGTCCTCGGCCTGCTCGGCTTTCTCTACGTCTCGTCGGTGCTCATCGTGCTGTGTATCGAAATCAATGCCGTGCGGGTCGACCACCTGCACCCACGGGCGCTGTTGACGCCGTTCACCGACAACGTCGAACTCACCGAGGGTGACAAGAACTCCTACACCGGACAGGCAGAAGCGCAGCGCAACAAAGGATTCCAGGACATCACCGTCACCTACGACGAGCCGGATTCGGTGACGGGGGAAGACGCGCCGACCAAGTGACCCGTGTGTCCACTGTTTCTGCTCGCGAGCGGGATCCCGTGTTCGGATGCGAATCGTGGTCACTCCTGGCGGCTCGAAATTTCTGACATGCATGGGAAAAATAATGCGTCAGTGCTAAAGTTGGGATCATGCCATCGCCCAAGGCGGACCGTCCCGAACCCACATTTATTCAGAACGCCCGTCGCGAACAGCTGATCCAATGCGCTGTCGATGTCATCGCGGAAGCGGGGGCGGAGAAGGCGTCGTTCGTCCGCATCGCCGAGCGCGCCGGAATCAGTCGCGGCGTCATCTCCTACCATTTCGGCACCCGCGAGGAACTCCTCGATGGCGTCGTCCAGCTCGTCTACGCACTCGGTGAACAGGAGGTCGGACCTCTCGTTCGTGCGGCAGGTTCGAGTCGAGAAGCGTTGCTGGAGTTCATCGGCGGCAGCGTCATGTTCTACGCTGCCTACCCTCGGCACATGAAGGCACTGTCGGCAATCTTCGCCACAGCTCCCGCTCGCGGTGAACGATCCGAGCACGGAGCCGAGATGCTCGAAGTCCACGGCCTTCTCGAGTCGGGGCAGCGGACTGGTGAGTTCCGGTCCTTCGACACCCGGATCATGGCCATGACGATTCGCGCTGCTCTCGACGCGGCCGTGTGGCAAGTAGGAGCTGGCGACGATGCGGTGAAGCTGGCCGACGAGCTGCGTCGAACATTCGATGCCGCAACACGATCGGACGGCCGATGAGGAAGTTGCCGGTCGCCCTCGCTACCGTGCTCCTGGTACTCGCCGGGTGCGCATCTACCTCGGATCCATCCGACAGCGCGCCCCTCGACGTCGCCACGACCACAGCTACCGTGCACGGGGTTGCTGCGCAGAACACGCGGCAATTTCTCGGCATCAGGTATGCGGAGCCTCCGGTCGGTGATCTGAGATGGTCACCTCCACAACCGCTTCCGGCATCCGACGACGATGCCGACGCCACTGCGCCGGGTTCGCAGTGTCCGCAGAGCTCGGCCGAGTCCGGTGGAACACCGACGACGGACGAAGATTGCCTCTTCCTCAATGTGACGACTCCGCTGGTGACGTCGAACGAGCCACTGCCGGTGATGGTGTGGTGGCACGGCGGCGGTTTCACGTCTGGAGCGGGCTCCGCATACGAAGCTCAGCGGATCGCTTCGGAGGGCAATGTCATCGTGGTGACGGTGAACTACCGACTGGGCATGCTGGGTTACCTGGGGCTCCCCGACCTGGACGGGGGCGGCAACTTCGGATTCGCCGATCAGATTCAGTCCCTGCGGTGGGTGAACGACAATGCCGCAGCATTCGGGGGAGACCCCGACAACGTCACCGTGTTCGGGGAGTCCGCAGGCGGTATGGCGGCGTGTGCTGCGCTGACATCGCCTGCCGCGCAGGGGTTGGTGGACAAGGTGGCCATCATGTCGGGGTCGTGTGCGTTGAACTTTCCGACCGACTCGATCTACCCGGGCGTGCCCGAGCAACGACCTTACGTTGCGCTGGCCGACAACGAGGCCACCGGAGCCGAAGTGGCGAAGCAACTGGGATGCTCGGGCTCGGGCGCGATCGAATGTTTGCGTGCGCTGCCCGTCGATGCTCTCGTAGCGCAGGGACAGAATTTCTCCAATCAACTCGCCTACGGTACCGAGCTACTACCCGCCGATCCGGCGCGTGCTGTCGAAGCCGGTGCAGCCCTGAACGTTCCGGTGTTCTCCGGTGGCAACCGGGCCGAACAGAATTCGTTCGTCGGCGGGGCGCTGTTGGCGGATCCGACTTCGGTGACAGCCGATTCGTATCCCGCACTCCTCGCCGATGCATTCGGACCCGA
This sequence comes from Rhodococcus sp. 06-470-2, assembly GCF_002258235.1. Classification (NCBI taxonomy): domain Bacteria; kingdom Bacillati; phylum Actinomycetota; class Actinomycetes; order Mycobacteriales; family Nocardiaceae; genus Rhodococcus; species Rhodococcus sp. 06-470-2. Next base: position 604,803 of record NZ_NOYB01000010.1, read on the forward strand.
GGCCGCCCGCGTAGCCGATCTGTATCCGCTGCAGAACTTTTCGTCTGCGGCGCTGGCATGGGCGTCGGCGACCACCGATGCCGGTTGGTCGTGCCCGACGTACCGAAACAACCGGGCTCTGGCAGTGAATGCGCCGGTGTATTCGTACGAGTTCGCCGATACCGGGACCGCTGACGTCAGTGGCGTCGGTGCGTCCGGCGTGCAACAGGATGCCGCACATGCGACGGATATGCCGTACTTCTTCGACATTGCGGGACACGATCTGCTGAAGACTCCGGCGCAGCACGATCTCGCCCGAACGATGATCGCGTACCTCACCTCGTTCGCCCACACCGGAACACCCAGTGCAGACAATGCACCGCCGTGGCCTCGTACCACCGCAGACGTCAGCCCCGTTCTGCAGTTCGTCTCCGACGACATCTCGGTGATCGACGCCGATGCCGAGCATCACTGTGACTTCTGGAATTCGCTCGCGCGCTGACAGATGGGTTCGGTCGACGGGCAAACGCGCGCGCATTCGTCAGGTGCGCGGAATTGCCGGGTGATCGGGCGCTGATTCGCGTGCGGATGGCAAGTGCGCGCGCGTTTGCGAGTGAACGGGGCAGGGGCTGGGGAGCGCTGCTGTCGCCGCGTAGGGATTGACTGCGGGGGACGAGTCGGGGGTCGGCCGGTTCGCTGGCCGATCGGGCTGAGGCAAACGCGCGCGCATTCGTCGGATGCGAGCGGAATTGCCGGGTGATCGGGCGCTGTTTCGCGCGCGGATGGCGAACGCGCGCGCGTTTGCGGGGAACGGGGGACCGGGAGCGGGGAACCGGCAGCGAGGGACCGGGGAACCGGCAGCGGAGGGCGGGCCGGCGATGGCGGACGTCGACGACCGGTGGCGATGGAGTGACCCCTGTCACGAACCGGCTGACCGGTCGGCTGAAACAAACTTCGAGTTCGTTTCGCGAAAGCGCATGCGCAAGCGCTTGTATGCGTCCTAGGCTCCTGCAATCGAGCGACGCGACCGCGTGGCCAGGGGACAAGGGAGTCCACATGTTCAATCACCGTCGGAAGTCCACGCTGACGATCGGGACCGTGCTCATGGCCGGTTCGCTCGTGCTGGGTCTGACCGCCTGCAGCAGTTCGGATTCGGACAGCGTCAAGGTCGGACTCATCACCAAGACGGACTCGAATCCGTACTTCGTGAAGCTCCGCGAGGCAGCACAGGCCAAGGCCGATTCCAGCGGAGCCGAGCTGGTGGCTCTGGCCGGCGCATTCGACGGTGACAACGAAGGACAGGTCGCAGCGATCGAGAACCTGGTCGGCCAGGGTGTGAAGGGAATTCTGATCACCCCGAACTCGTCCACCGGAGTCCTCGACGCGATCAAGAAGGCCCGTGACGCCGGCGTCGTCGTCATCGCCCTCGACACCGCAACCGACCCCGAGGACGCGGTCGACGCCACCTTCGCCACCGACAACAAGGCGGCCGGAGTGAGCCAGGGTGCCTGGGTCAAGGGCACGCTCGGCACCACCGCACCCCAGGTCATCATGCTCGACGGCACCGCGGGCGGCACGGTCGACACCTTCCGTCACGACGGGTTCCTCGAAGGCATGGGTCTGACCGACAGTTCGCCGGAGATCGTGGGCCAGGAGAACACCAACGGTGATCAGACCAAGGCGCAGACCGCCATGGAGAACCTGCTGCAGCGTGCTCCGGGCGTCAACGCTCTCTACACGATCAACGAGCCTGCAGCTGCGGGTGCGTACCAGGCGATCCAGTCCGCCGGTCGCGCCGACCAGATCACCATCGGGTCGATCGACGGTAGCTGCACCGGCATCGCGAATGTGAAGTCCGGCATCATCGGCGCGACGGTGCTGCAGTTCCCCGCGAAGATGGCCGAGCAGGGCGTCGACGCAGTGGTGAAGTTCGCGCAGGACGGCACCAAGCCCAGCGGTTTCAACGACACCGGTTCGCAGCTCGTCACCGACAAGCCCGTTGCCGGAATCGATTCCCAGGACACCGCGTGGGGCGAAGCGAATTGCTGGGGCTGATCGCGAATTCCCGGACCGCCGTCGAGTACGAGGACTGATCAGTGAGTACCGAAACCGCTGCGCCTCCCAAGGCACCGAGCCGGTTCAACGTGGGAACCGTCCTGCGTGAACCGCTGCTCGGGCCGTTGGCCGCGCTCGTCATTGCCATCATCGTGTTCAGCTCTATTTCGAGCTCGTTCCTCAACCCGCAGAACGTCTCTCTGATTCTGCAGCAGTCGGTGGTGGTCGGCATTCTCGCCGTCGGCCAGACACTGATCATTCTCACGTCCGGGATCGATCTGTCGATCGGCGCGGTCGCGGTGATGGGCACCATCGTGATGGCACAGTCGGCCGGGGCGAACGGACCGGTCGTAGCGTTGGGTTCGACGCTTGCCGTGTGCGTGGCGTTCGGCGCGATCAACGGCGGATTGGTGACGGTACTGAGACTGCCGCCGTTCATCGTCACGCTCGGCACGTTCACCGCGATCCAAGCGGCCACCAGACTGTTGGCCGGATCCGAGACCTATCAGGTCCCGAGCGGACCGCTGACATTTCTCGGCACCTCGTTCAAGGTCGGTAGCTTCTCCACCACCTACGGCGTGGTGGTGATGCTGCTGGTGTACGCCGTGATGTGGTACGCGTTGTCCCAAACATCCTGGGGCAGGCATATTTACGCGGTCGGCGGGAGTCCGCAGGCCTCGGACCGTTCCGGCATCAAGTCCGGTCGCGTGCTGTTCTCGGTCTACATCGTCACCGGCGTCATCGCGGCGATCGCGGCGTGGGCGGCTCTCGGACGAATCCCCAATGCCGACCCGAATGCGTATCAGAACGCCAATCTGGAAACGATCACCGCGGTGGTCATCGGTGGAACCAGCCTGTTCGGTGGCCGCGGTACCGTCATCGGAACTCTCGTCGGAACCCTGATCGTCGGTGTGTTGCGCAACGGTCTCACCCAGGCAGGCGTCGACAGCCTGTACCAGAACATCGCGACCGGCATTCTCGTCATCGTGGCGGTGGCCGTCGATCAATTCGCACGTCGGAGGTCACAGTGAACGCCCCTCTCGCTCTGGAAGCGCGTGGTCTGGTCAAGACCTACGGCAGCGTGACGGCCATCAACGGTGCAGATTTCGAGTTGCGGGCCGGTGAAGTGTTGGCGGTGATCGGCGACAACGGTGCCGGGAAGTCCAGTCTCATCAAAGCTCTGGCCGGGGCAGTCATTCCGGATTCGGGTGAGATCCTGATGAACGGATCGCCGGTGTCGTTCAAGAACACGCGCGACGCACGAGCGGCAGGCATCGAGACGGTCTACCAGGACCTGGCCGTCATTCCGGCGCTCGACATCGCCTCCAACGTCTACCTGGGGCGCGAGATCAAGCGTAAAGGCATCAGCGGCAGTCTCTTTCGACGGCTGGACATGCCGAGGATGCGAGAGGAGTCGTCGAAGCATCTGCAGGACCTCAAGATCGGTATCAAGTCGGTCAACCAGGCGGTCGAGACGCTCTCCGGTGGCCAACGTCAGGGTGTGGCCGTAGCGCGGGCAGCAGCGTTCGGCCGCGGAGTGATCATCATGGACGAGCCGACTGCCGCACTGGGTGTGCGAGAGTCGGGCATGGTGATCGATCTGATTCGCACCATTCGCGACCGCGGCATACCTGTGGTGCTCATCAGCCACGACATGCCGCACGTGTTCGAGGTCGCCGACCGGATCCACATCCACCGCCTCGGCAAGCGGGCGGGCGTGGTCGATCCGAAGAACCGCAGTATGTCCGAGGTCGTCGCGCTCATGACCGGCGCGGAGGAGCCGACCGACGATGAACGCGCCGGGCTCTGAATCGACAAGCCCGGTCGGTGTTTTCGTCGGGCTGGCGACACTCGACGTCATCCATCGAGTGTCGGCAGCGCCGGCACCCAACCAGAAGATCACCTCGAGCGCTCAGTTCGTCGCGGCGGGAGGTCCTGCCGCCAACGCGGCCGTCACCTTTGCCGCGCTCGGCGGGACGGCCGTGCTCGTCACCGCACTCGGAGACGACCCGGTGGCCGCGCTGGTGAAGGCGGACCTGGCTGCGTTCGGCGTCCGCGTGATCGACGCGGCCGAGGGCTCGAGCAGATCGGTGCCCGTCTCGGCGGTGACGGTGATCGAATCGACCGGCGATCGATCGGTCGTCTCGGCCGACGCCGTGAAATCCGACGCCTCGCCGCCCGAGGGGCTGGAGGCCGTCGTCGCCGGTGCCGACGTCGTTCTGGTCGACGGGCACCACCCCCTGATCGCCTGCGCCGCCGCGGAACATGCGGCGGCGCGGGTTACCACGTTGGTCGTGGACGCCGGTCGCTGGAAACCGGTGATGACCGAGCTGATCGAGCACGCCACGGACATGGTGTGCTCGGCGGACTTTCGCGCCCCCGGCACCTCGGACACGGCCGCGAACGCCGCGGAACTCGTTGCATCCGGTGTGCGGACCGTCGTCACCACCCACGGCGGCGAGCCCGTCGAGTGGTGGTCCGAGGGATCGACCGGATCGGTCGATGTGGAGCCGGTCGCGGTGGTCGATACTCTGGGTGCCGGGGATGCGTTCCACGGCGCGTACGCCTACTACTGCACGCAGCCGGGCTCGCTGGCCGAGCGCATCGACAGCTCGGCTCACGTTGCCGCGCTGCGCTGCTCGGTGATCGGCCCCAGAGCATGGCTACGCGAACTTTCCATCAACGGACTCGAAAGCGACAACGGTGAGCATTGACCAGGACGTACAGGAAGCCACCCTCGACGAACTCGTGGAGCTGGCGCGAAAGCTGGCCGTACCGGGTGAGCGGCGCATACTCGGCCTGACCGGTGCACCGGGTGCCGGAAAATCGACTGTGGCACAGCAACTCGTCGACGCGCTCGGGCCCGAACTCGCGGTACTGGTTCCGATGGACGGATTCCATCTCGCCAACGAGGTGTTGATCGAGCTGGGCCGGCTCGATCGCAAGGGTGCCCACGACACGTTCGACGACGGTGGATACGCGCGGTTGATCGCGGCCGTTCACGATCAGCAGCCCGGTGGTCCGCTCGTGTACGCGCCGAGATTTCGCCGAGAGATCGAGGAGTCGATCGGTTCCTCCATCCCGGTCCCGTCGGCTGTTCCGCTGGTCATCACCGAAGGCAACTACCTGCTGATGGAATCCGATGCGTGGCCGGCGGCGCGGGCGATGATCGACGAAGTCTGGTTTCTGGCTCCACACACGAGAGTTCGGCACGAGCGGCTGGTGGCCAGGCACGAGGCCTACGGAAAGTCGCACGAGGACGCGGAGTTCTGGGCACTGGGATCGGACGAACGCAACGCGGAATTGATCGGGTCCACCGCACGTCGCGCCGACCGAATCCTGCGGCTGACATGACGATTGCGCAGAACCACGAGACACGACAGCGCTGGGCCGACTGACATGCCCACGATGGACGACGTCGCCCGATTGGCAGGTGTCTCGGTATCGACTGTCTCGCACGTGCTCAACGGCACTCGCAACGTCAATGCCGCCACCCGGGAACGCGTCGACGCGGCGATTGCCGAGATCGGATACCGACGCAACGTCGTCGCTCGATCGCTCGCGGCAGGTCGGACTCACACCGTGGGACTGTCGATCGCCGCGTTGACCAACCCGTATTTCGGAAGCCTGGTCCATGCCGTCGAGCAGCGATTGTCCGAGGCCGGTTACGTCTTGATCCTCGGTGATTCGCACGACGAGCCCAGGTCCGAGCGGAGGGTGACGGACTCGTTGCTCGACCGTCAGGTCGACGGCATGATTCTCGCACCCGCGGCGGGCTCCGAATTCTCGACGATTCCCGAGATCGTCCGCAGTGGAACGCCTCTGGTGTTGATCGACCGGATGCTCGACGTCCCCTGCGATCAGGTGGGTCCGGAGAACGACGCGTCGGCGTACGAGCTCACCACCCACCTCCTCGACGCCGGACACCGACGTATCGCGATCGTGCGCGGCATCGAAGGGATCTCCTCCACGACCGAGCGATTCGACGGCTACGCCCGCGCGCTGGCCGATCGAGGAATCGAACTCGATCCTCGACTGATTCTCGACGGCCGGTCCAGCGTCGAGGTGGCCGAGTCTCGGGTGCGTGAGTTGATGTCCGGTCCGGACCGGCCGTCGGCCCTGGTGTCGATGAACAACTCGATGACGATCGGATCGCTGAAAGCTGTTCGAGGCCTGGGTTTGTCGATTCCGGCGGACCTGGCCTTCGTCTGCTACGACGACTTCGAGTGGTCGGACCTGTTCGAGCCTCGGCTCACGGCGGCAGCTCAGGACGTGCAGACCATCGGCCGAACCGCAGCCGACCTGGTTCTCCGGCGCATCGAGGGACACGAGGACGCGCCCCGATCGATCCGAGTACCGACCACCTTCACCCACCGAAATTCCTGCGGCTGCAGTGCACCTCGAGCCGACGTGCCGGCCGCACCCGAAAGATAGGACAGTTCATGCCGATTGCCAGTCCGGACCAGTACGCCGCCATGCTGGATCGCGCCAAGGAGGGCGGGTTCGCCTACCCGTCGATCAACGTCACCGGTTCACAGACACTCAACGCAGCCCTTCAGGGCTTCGCCGAGGCCGAGAGCGACGGGATCATTCAGGTATCGGTCGGCACGGCGCTCTATCTCTCCGGCAATGCGGTGCAGAACCGCTTCGCCGGCTCAAAGGCGCTCGCACAGTACGCCCACGAAGTGGCGCAGCACTATTCGATCTCGGTGGCGCTGCACACCGATCACTGCCCAGCCGAGAATCTGGACGACTGGGTGCGGCCCCTGCTGGCCGACGCCATCGACCGACGCGGACGCGGACTCGACCCGCTCTATCAATCGCACATGTGGGACGGCTCGGCGGTGCCGCTCGACGAAAACCTGCGTGTCGCTCGGGAATTGCTCGATCTGTCGATGCAGGCGAACACGATCCTCGAAATCGAGGTCGGCGTCATCGGCGGCGAGGAGGACGGCGTCTCGCACGAGATCAACGAACAGCTGTACTCGACCGTCGACGATGCTCGGGCCACGATCGCCGCGCTCGGCGCCGGGGAGCGCGGTCGCTACATGACCGCCCTGACCTTCGGCAACGTGCACGGTGTCTACAACCCCGACTCGGTGCACCTACGCCCGGAAATCCTCGCCGAGATCCAGGCCGTCGTCGGAGCCGAGACCGGTAAGGACAACCCGTTCGATCTGGTGTTCCACGGTGGATCGGGATCCAGCGCAGAAGATATCGCCTCCGCGGTCGCGAGCGGGGTGATCAAGATGAACATCGACACCGACACCCAATACGCGTTCACCCGGTCCATCGCCGGGCACATGATCAGCAAGTACGACCAAGTCCTCAAGGTCGACGGCGAGTACGGCAACAAGAAGGCCTACGACCCGCGATCGTGGGGCAAGCCAGCCGAGACGGCGATGGCGGCTCGGGTGGTCGAGGCGACGCAGATGCTGGGCTCGGCAGGTCGCACGATGCGCTGAGAATCTTTTTGGTCGAGCGTGTCGAAATCTGCGGACCGGTTCCGTCCCAGGGTCGAATGCGGCAAGAATGGCCGCATCGGACGACAGGAGACACCATGGCCAAGTACCTCATGCTCAAGCACTACCGCGGAGCCCCCGAGCCTGCCGACTGGATCCCGATGGACCGGTGGACACCCGCCGAAGTGCGCGACCACATCGAGTTCATGCAGGACTTCGCCGCCGAACTCGAGAAGACCGGCGAATTCGTCGACGCGCAAGCTCTGGCCCCGGAGGGAACGTGGGTGCGCTCGGATGGGGAAGGGAAGCCTCCGGTCACCGATGGCCCGTTCGCGGAGACGAAGGACCTCATCGCAGGCTGGATGGTGATCGACGTCGACTCCTACGAACGCGCGCTCGAGCTGGCAGGGCAGCTGTCGGCAGCGCCCGGTGCCGGTGGGAAGCCGATCGACGAGTGGCTCGAACTGCGTCCGTTCATGGAGGCACCTCCCACCATCGCCGACTGACGACCGTCGTGGATCCACGGATTCTGCGGGAACTGACGCCCGCGGTGATCGGCGTTCTCGTCCACCGCGGAGCAGATTTCGCGGCGGCCGAGGATGCTGTGCAGGAAGCGATGCTCGAGGCGATCTCGACGTGGGTCTCCGAAGCACCGACCGACCCGAAGGGCTGGTTGGTCACCGTTGCCTGGCGGAAATTTCTCGACGCGCAACGCTCCGAGAACGCGCGACGAGCACGTGAGGATCGAGTCGCCGCCCAACCGGATCCCGGCAGTGTCGGCGGCGTCGACGACACGTTGCAGTTGTTCTTTCTGTGCGCGCACCCGTCGCTCGGTCCGGCGGCAGCGGTGGCGCTGACGCTGCGTGCCGTCGGGGGATTGACGACGCGGCAGATCGCGCAGGCGTACCTGGTTCCGGAGAAGACCATGGCGCAACGCATCAGCCGAGCCAAACGCACAGTGCGCGACGTGCGTTTCGACGCGCCCGGGGATGTCGGGACAGTGCGACGGGTGCTGTATCTCGTCTTCAACGAGGGGTACACCGGCGACGTCGATCTGGCGGCCGAGGCGATCCGGTTGACCCGGCAGTTGGCCAAACTGTCCGACGACGAGGAAACATCCGGGCTGTTGGCGCTGATGCTTCTGCACCACGCACGCCGTTCGGCCAGGACCGGATCCGACGGCCACGTCATCCCGCTCGCGGAGCAGGACCGATCTCGTTGGGACACAACGCTGATAGCGGAGGGAGTGTGGATTCTGCAGGCAGCGCTCGCGCAGGATCGGTTGGGCGAGTTCCAGACGCAGGCGGCCATTGCCGCCCTGCACGCCGATGCGCCGACTGTGAACGAGACAGACTGGCCGCAGATCGTCGAGTGGTACGACGAGTTGCTCGCTCTCACCGACAGTTCCGTCGTGCGACTCAATCGAGCGGTGGCGATCGGGGAGGCCGACGGTCCGGCGGCGGGGCTCGAGGCACTCGGCGAGGTCGATCCGGCCGTCCCGCGGCACACGGCGGCGGCCGCGTACCTGTGCGAGAAGGCCGGTGATCTGCTGCGTGCTGCCGACCTGTACGTGCAGGCGGCGGAGCAGGCGTCGTCGATCCCCGAGCGGCACCATCTGACGCTGCAGGCCGCGCGGTTACGGGCCGGCCGAGACCGCCGCGAGCGAACGGACCGATCGGTTTCGTAATCCGATCGTTAGCGGTAGGAAGCGAAATTCGTGCGACCCTCGATTGGTGCTGATGTTGCGTGTGGGACAGAAGAGAAAGAAGCGAACTCGATCCGCTGTGGTCGTGACGGCCGCCGCGGTGGCGTCGATGCTGATGACCGGAACGACGGCGCAGGCGCTGCCGGGGAACTCGGGATCGGCCGACGCGGCTGCCGGAGCGGTCGGCATCCATCAGGTGTCGGCGACTCGCGCTGTGCTGAACGTGTTCTCCCCGTCCATGAATCGCGTCATCTCCAACGAGGTGCTGCATTCCCCCGACGGTGGACCCGCACCCACTCTGGTGCTGCTCAACGGCGCACTCGGTAACGAGGACGGCGTCGGGTGGCTCAACAACTCCGGCGTCGAGAAGTTCTTCCTGGACAAGAACGTCACCGTCGTCGCACCGATCGGCGGCCGCTTCAGCTTCTACACCGACTGGCAGACAACGGATCCGGTGCTCGGCAGCAACATGTGGCAGACCTACCTCAGCCGCGAGTTACCCGCCGCTGTCGACGCGGCCTACGGATCGACCGGCAGGCGCGGCGTGGCGGGGCTGTCGATGAGTGGTGGTCCCGCACTCGACCTGGCGATCCAGGCCCCTGATGTGTTCGACGCGGCCGCGTCGTTCAGTGGGTGTCCGGCACCCTCCAACCCGCTTGCCACTGCGGGCATCTCGGCGATGATCGCCGGCGGACTCAACAATCCCTTCAATATGTGGGGGCTACCGGGAAGCCAGGGATGGCGCGATCACGACCCATCGCTCAACGTCGAGCGGCTGCGCGGAACCGCGGTGTACGTCAGTTCGTCCCGCGGACTCCCGGGGCCTGTCGATCGCATTCCCGAAGGCGCGATCCCGCCCTTCGGAGGGATGGCGGTCGAAGCGATAGTCAACCACTGCACGTCGATCTTCGTCGACGCTCTGCGCCGAGCCGACGTGCCGGCGACGGTGTCCATGCGCGAGGAGGGCGCGCACACCTGGCCGCTGTTCGAGGATCAGCTACGCGAGGCGTGGTTCACCACGCTGGCACCTGCTCTGGGAACCAGGTGATTGCGCCGACACCGGCGCGGGTACGCGTCGGTGGACAACACCGACGAAGGGACGACTCGAACATGTCGAAGGACGAATTGCACAAGGGCGACAAGGTCGAATGGCAGACCCACGGAACGAAGACCGAGGGCGAAGTGGTGGAGAAGATCACCTCCGATACCGAAGCCGCAGGCCGGACCGTGAAGGCGTCGAAGGACGACCCGCAGTACCGAGTCGAGAGCGACAAGTCGGGTAAGGACGCGGTGCACAAGCCGGACGCGCTCGACAAGAAGGACTGACGACACACGGCTCTTTCGATGCACCCGAGTGCACGGCCTCGGGTGCATCGGAGGATCTCAGGCCTGAGGCACCGAACGTTCTGCGCCCCAACTCCGTTCGATGTAGCCACGGATCCGCTCGATGTCCTCGGCCGGGATTCTCTCCGGCTCGCCGTGCTCGAGTGGATCGGTGTGGAAGATATAGAGCCGTGAGGCGAACTGGTCGAACGGCAGCGAACCTTCGCCTGCGCGTTCGCCGTTGCCCGCCGTACCCACCACGACGCCGTCGCCCCAGTCCTGCCCGCTGTCGTTGTTCGGGTTGAAGAAGTACACCCGCATGACACCGTCGGGGTCTGCGGACACGCGCAGAATCGTGATCGCGTGCCACCCCACATACCGTGCGGCACTGTCGGTTACGGCCACACCGGCCGGCTGTGGATGGATCAACGGTTGGTGCCCGTTGTACTCCGGGTGGTACGCGGCATAGAACTGCCGCAGGAAGACGTCCAGGTCCACGAGATTGCCGGTCGCGACGTCGACGTCGATGTGGAATTCGCGCGCCGACCACCAGCCGTGGAATTCTGGGTTGACCCAGCGGTGCGGGTCACCGGGACGATCGGCACAACGGCGGACCATCTCGGCGTAGATGCGGTCGAGGTGCGGAACCAGCAACAGCGACGCGGGATCGAGGTCCACCGGATCGGACGTGGCGACGCCGCTGACGCTCTCGGTCGACGAGATCGACTGCCCCTCGAAGTGCATGACGATCTCCTCGTCACGCGCCGCCCACACCACCATCTGCAGCAGGTAGTCGGGATCGTTGTAGGCCCACATCGACAACGCCCGCGCCGACTGACACGTCGGGTTGTCCCCCTGGCCGACGCCCAGGGGCTGCCCGAGCATCGAGAGCAAACCCCCGAGCAAGCGTGACTCCGGCGCGGGGACGGGCCCGAACGAGGTGATCAGTCGCTCCCGCACCGCAGGAGCGAGTTTCAGCGAGATCTGGCGCCACAGGGACGGCACGATCGGCGGCTGGTGCAGAATTCCCCGATCGAGCAGCAGCGCCAATCCGTAGAGGCACTGCGCGGTCTCGGGATACACCGTCTCCTCGATGAGGCGATGAACCAGTTCGGGATACCGCGTCAGGCAGGTCCGGCCGGTATCGGACAGACCGAGCGCCTCGGGCAGAACATACGAGTAATGGTCGACGAGATACTGCGTCAGCGTCGCGTGGTACGGCGAGACCAGACCGGTGTCGTGCATGGCCCGCGCGAATCCACGGGCCTCGAACTGCAATGCCTCGACGTCCATCGCCTCGAGCCGAGACCGGTACACCTCGACGCCCGGGTCCTCGCGGCAGGCATCGGTGGTGCCGAACAGCGCCGTGATCAATCGATCGAGGCCCTGCCCGGAGTTGCCGAGGTCCACGGTCGGGTCGTCGCGATAGATGGCGATGCGCGTGACCATCGCCTTGATGGTGTCCACCTGAATCGGACGCTGGCGCAGAATCCGCCAGATCTCCTCGACCAACTCGTCGAGCACGCTGTCGTACCCGATCTGCTGCGCGACGTAGCCGAACAGATCACGAATCAGATGCGCGGTGCGGCCCAATCGAACTCGCTCCGACTCCGACGGCGGTGTGAAGAGCACGTCGAGGTTGAGTGCGAGAACCTGCGAGAGAAATCGTCGAGCCTCCTCGGCGGTCACGGCCGGATGCTTGTACTCACCCGCGACGATCGCGATCATGCGCAGTTCGCTGGTCGCCTCGAGCACCACGGTGTCGTCGTTGCCGCTGCGCAGGCTCGGCCCCACGAACGCCGGGACGAGAATGTCCGGCTGGGCCCAGTCGGTACCTGCGAACAGTCCGGCCTGCTCGAGCATCGCGGCGCGTTCGCGAATTGCGCTGCAACCGCCGGGCTGCAACAACACTCGATGCAGGCCGTCGAGAACCCGTCGCACCTTGGTGTTCTTGCTGAACTCCGGTGCGTCGGCCAAAGCATGCATCGCGTGGTCGAGTTGGGCCAGTCGCGATGCCAGGGCCCGGTCCACGGCCGTGGTTGCGTTCGTCGGTGCCGGCTCGTGCATCGTCTGCGACGGCGGGTCGGTGTCGTCCCCGAGTTGCTGCTTCACACGTAGAAGTCCAGTTCTTCCTGTTGCCTGAGCAGATCACGCATTCGGTACGGGTCCTCGCCGAAGAAGTACAGCAGGCCCCAGTGAGTACCGAATGCTGTTCTCTTGGTGACGGTTTCCTCGACCGGAGCGGACAGGTCGTTGGTCTCGTAGTAGTCGTCGTCTGCGGTGACATCGGGGATGACGAGATCGCTGACGACGCGTCGCCGCGGGTAGACGCCGAAGCATCCGGCGTGACCGGTGGCGTCGACCACCTCTCTCGGGAAGAAGGCGTCGATCTCCTCCTCGGTGGTCTTCGGGTCGAACGCCAATGCCAGGCCCTGGTACGCGTTGAAGCCGTAGGCGCGCTCGAGCAGCTCGAAGACTTTGAAACCCGGTGGCCGGTAAGCAACTTCACCGAAGTACATCTCGCCGTCGCTGGTGACGAAGTACTCGGGGTGAATGAAACCGAACTCGATGTCGAAGGCCTTGATCAGCTTCTCGATCTGCACCGTGATCTGCTCGCGGTACTTCTCCAGTTCCGGTGTGGCCGGGACGAACACCGAGTAACCGAGCCTGACGTACTCGGAGATGTTGAGGAACTTGATCTTGCCGTTGTGAATCCATGCTTCGACCGCGAATTCCCAGCCGTCGAGGTGCGATTCCATCAGCGCCGGAAATTCCTCGTCGGGAATGGAGTCGACCTCGTCAGGGGTGCGAATGACGCGGTGGCCGAGGCAACCTGCCTTGTCGAAGGCCTTGACATGAATCGGGTCGTTGGGATCGCCGTCGAGCTTGAGCAGCGTCTGGTTGACACGCTTGAGGAATCGAATGACGTCCTCACGGTCGTGGGCTTCCTCGAAGATGCCCACTCGAATGCCGCCGAGCTGAGCACGGCGCTTCATCAAGGACTTGTCGCGCAACAGCATTGCCTGACCGAACAGGCGTGGGTTGCCGAGCAACACCGAGTTGATGGCACCGGCCCACTCCACTGTCTCCTCGTACAACGGAATCGCGACGTCGACGCCCTTGGCCTGCAGGGTCTCGGCGATTTCCAGCGAGCGATCGTTGAGTCGCTCGAAGTTCCACGGGAGGTACGGAATGTCGTGCTCGGTGCAGTACGCCTCGGCCCACTCCGGGGCGACGACCACGTAGCGCCGATCGAACTTGTCCAGTGCTTCCACTGCGGCCAAACTCCAGCCCAGCAGGGCCACGAAACCTTTGTTCGGGTCTTTCTCCAGCCTGTCTGGCTGAGCCATGAAGTTCCTTCCCCTTGATGATTCATCGGTCGAGGTCCTTCGCTCCACCGTACAGAGGCGCAAACGGTCGCTCGGCACCCCTGTCGGTGACGGTGGATCACGAACCCGCCGTACGCAGGTGCTCGGTGCGGTTCACGATCGACAGATCTCCGCCGATCGTGCACGATCGTGACCGACGAGGTGCGGTGCGCGCCTACCGGGAACGAGGAGTGCGGAATGACGGTCGACAAAACCGGTGCCGAGGTCGAGATCTCCCAGCAGGCGGACCGTTTCACCGTCTCGGTGGAGGGTTCGCAGGTCGGCTTCACCGAGTTCGCCGACGACGAGCAGGGCAGGCGCATCTTCTTCCACACCGAGGTCGACGCAGCCTACGGCGGACGTGGTCTGGCAACGATTCTCGTGCAGCAGGCGCTCGACGCCACCCGTTCCGACGCCAGGCGAATCGTTCCGATCTGCGAACTGGTGGCCGCCTTCGTGGGTAAGCATCGGGAGTACGACGACATCGTCGAACCGGTCACCGACGAGATCCGGCAGTGGCTGGCCGACCGGCAGGGCTGACCGCGGGAATACCGTCGGACACCGCCGGGTTGAAGCGCGTAGAGTAGTTGCAGAGTCAACTACATTGCCGAAAGGGAGCCCATGCCCGCAGTGACGGTCGACAACATCCTCGCGTTGCCCCGCATCCCCATGCCCGACGCCACCGCCGTCCCCCGGCCGGTCCGGTCGGTCACAACGGCACCGACGGGATACGAGGGGGAGGGCTTTCCCGTTCGCAGAGCATTCGCCGGACTGGACATGTCGTCCCTCGACCCGTTCATTCACATGGACCAGATGGGCGAGGTGAATTACGCGCCCGGTGAGCCGAAGGGGACGCCGTGGCATCCGCACCGCGGGTTCGAGACGGTGACCTACATGATCGACGGGATCATGGAGCACAAGGACTCCCACGGCGGCGGCGGAATCATCAGCGGTGGCGACACCCAGTGGATGACGGCGGGCGGTGGCATTCTGCACATCGAGGCTCCGCCCGAGCATCTGGTGATGTCGGGCGGTCTGTTCCACGGTGTGCAGCTCTGGGTCAATCTGCCGCGCGAGAACAAGATGGCGCATCCGCGTTACCAGGACATCACCGGGAGCAAGGTGGCGCTGGCGTCGAGTCCGGACGGCGGTGCGCTGGTGCGTGTCATCGCCGGCGAGATCGCCGGTCTGCAGGGACCGGGTTCGACGTACACCCCGATTGCGCTCTCGCACAGCACGATCGCGCCGGGAGCGGCGCTGACGCTGCCGTGGAATCGAGAATTCAACGCACTCGTCTATGTTCTCGCGGGAGAGGGCACGGTGGGCGCGGAGAAGCGTCCGATCAGGATGGGGCAGACGGCACTGTTCGGCCGCGGCGACACCATCGAGATGTCCGCATCCGCGGAGGGGGAGTCGCTCGAGGTGTTCGTTCTGGGTGGCCGGCCGATTCGGGAACCCGTCGCGATGGCAGGCCCGTTCGTGATGAACACCAAGTCCGAAGTGCTGCAGGCGTTCGAGGACTACCAGGCCGGTCGGCTCGGAGTCCCCGTCGAATAATCGCGCCTACCGTGCAACGATCTCCGGCATGAGCGACGCAGAACCCGGTATCGGTGGAACACGGCTGTACAGCCGATTGGTCACCCGCGCGGACGGCCCGCTCGAGCCCGCGCGGGCGGCCAGGAGGCTTTCCGCCTACGTCTACGGAAACATCCTGGTCCTCGCGGCGGTCGCAGCATCGACGCCCAGCTCGATCGAGCACGGAACGGCGGCTGTTCTGGTTCTGGCCACTGCGGTGACGACGTTTCTCGCGCATGTGTTCGCGGACTTCGTCGCGGGCAGTCAGATCCCCGAAGCCCACGGTGATGCCACCGACGAGCAACGCAAGTTCAAGGCCGTCGAGGAATTTCGCGATGCCGTTCCCATCCTGAGTTCCGGCACCGTCCCTGCGTTGATGCTGGCCCTCGGTTGGTTGTCGGTGCTCCCGGGCCAATGGTCGGAACTGCTGGCCGGCGGAGTGATCGTGGTGCGCATCGCCACGATTCAGATGGTCACCCAGCGAATTCGCGGCAATCGCTTGACCTTCCGTGCCTTTCTGGGTGGCCTGGCCACCGCTGCGGTTGCTGCGTCGATCGTGCTGGCGAAGGTGTTCCTGGGGCACTAGCTCCCGAACTCGGCGTACAACTCCGGTAGGAAGCCCGCGAGATGGTTCATCTCCTGTCCGCAGTGCAGCAGGAGGTCTCGGGCGAGATCGAGGCCAAGAACGAGGTCCGTCGGGTCCACCGACGCCCCACGGCCGACGGCGCACGCGGCCTGCTTGACGTCCGGTACGTGGAGCCCTCGTAGGTTCAGGAAGAAGCGGCTACGCATCTCGGCACCACCGTCGACAGGGCGCACCTGGTGGGCCAGCCAGCCCAGATCCACCGGTGCGATGGAACTGCCCACTCGGCCGAAGACGATCGTCTGATCTGCGGGAACGTCGAATCCGTGCGCGATCGGATCGCGAAAGGCAATGCCCAGCTGCTGCAGCTTCGGACCGACGTACTCGTCCACGAACGTCGTGTTGCCGATGTACTTGGCCTTGTCGGGGACGTCGAGTGACGTTCGATCCTCGGCGAAGTCCGCGTAGAGGTGGGCATCGGGATGCCACAGCTTGTATCGCGCGGCCTCGGTGGAATGCCAGCCGAACCACCAGTCCCACATCGCTGCCGTCACGCGCGGCATCACCGTACGGACCGCTACGAACGTCACCCCGTCGGCGCGGCGACCGTATCCGGTCTCGATCGTGGAGTAGCCGGTGGACGCGAGATCGGTTGTGATCGCATCGAATCCGGGGATCGACTCGGGCGCGAGGGCAGGTCCCGCGTAGGCGTCCGCGACGACCGCGGGTGCGGGCGTCGTCCTCGGTGCCATGTATCTGGCATACGGCAGGTTTCGATCGGCCTCGCGGTAGCCCTGGTAGCGCTCGGTGCACTGGCCGCCCGAGCCGGTCGCCGGGGCCGCTGCCGCCTTGGCGACCGGGCCGACGACGGCGATGGTGGCCGCGGCAGCCGCTCCGATCATGATCTGGCGTCTGGTGGGCCCCCGGCCCGTGTTCCCCCCGTTGCTCAACATCGGTTGAGACTAGGTCTCGGAATCGACGAATGTCAACGGCCTGGCACTACACTGCGCGGTATGAGGTCGGCACACTCCAAGGACGACGAGTCGAGAGTGCGTCGGCGCGACGAGATCGCCACTGCCGCCATCGAGGTGCTCGCCACGCAGGGGCTGCGCGGCTTGACCCACCGGGCGGTGGACGCCGCAGCGGGACTCGGCCCCGGATCGGTGAACTACCACGCGCCCACCCGGAGTCGGCTGCTTCACCTGGCTCTCGGTCAACTGTTCGTCCGCGACTTCGAGGTGGCCGGAGCGACGTTCGGCACTCTGGTGGACGTCAAACCGCTCACCGTCGACGTCGTGATCTCCCACATCATCGACTTCATCGACGCCATGACATCGGCAGACGCGGTCAAACGGGTGATCGCGCGCCACATCATGCTCGGCGAGGCGCAGCACGACGACGAAATCCGCGAGTTGTTCGACAGTCAACGTGCAGCATTCGTCACCTACACCCAGTGGATCGTCGCCTCGCTGGACTCCGAGGATCCGCCCTCCGACGCCGAAACTCTCGTGGTGATGATCGAAGGTCTCGTTCAGCGGCAAGTGCTGATCGGATCGCGCCTTTCCCCCACCTTCATCGAGCAGATGTTGCGCAAGATCATCGTGGCCTCGCCGTTGGTCGAGGGCTGACCGGGGGACGTTGCTTCATCCCAGCAGCGTGCGACGCTCGGTGTGGGTGAAGGTGAAGATCGTTGCGCCGAAGCTGAGCAGTGCGGTCAGAAGCAGCACCTGGGGTCCGGTGATGACGACGCCGATGAAGGCTCCGATCGCTCCGCCCAACGCGAACGATCCGAGAAGGGCTGTGTAGCACAGCCAGTCGTAGCGCGTTCCCCCGCCGAACAGGTGCCGTTCGATACCCTGGCCCAGCTTCACCAGCGTTCCGGTGACGTAGCTCAGCGGAATGTAGGTCTCTTCCTTCTTCGTGAACGCGGTGTTCAGTGCGCCGAGTGCGAAGGCCACCAACAGAATCGGGTAGAAGTTCACGTTCGCCGACGACCATCCCGAGATGGCGATGTCGATGGCTCCCGCTCCGGCGAGCGCGATCGTGGTCAGCACCGTTGCTCCGTGGGGATGGTTCGACCAGTACCGACGGCGGCAGATCGACGAGATCACCACCCCGGCCAGAAAAGAGCCCATGAGCGCGAGAGCCGCTATCGGTGAGGCGCCCGGGGTGACCTCCTTGCCCTCGGGGTGCCCGAAGTGCCCGACGACAGCACGTTCGGTGTTGCCGGTCATGAAGGTCACGAAGTAGCCGGCAGAATGCAAGAACGCCACTGCGCCCACCATCCCGGCCAGTCCGGACAATATCCAGGACAGACGAGCTTCGGGACCGACTGCTGTGTCGCGGCTGATTGCCACCGGAGAAGTCATGACTCGATTCTCCTGGCTACGGGCGAACCGGCAAATCTTTGAGTTGTCAATCACATAACCGACGCCGATTCACCATTCGCCACCATTCCGCGATGCATCACCCTGTTTCCCACGACTCCGCTGTGATCGGCTCGATGCATCACACATCGGTTGTCCCACATCACCACATCGCCGGGTGCCCACGCATGCCGCAACAGGTTGGTTTCGCGAGTCGAGTGCTCGAACAGCACTCGCACGGTCTCGTGCGCCTCCTCGGGGGACATTCCACTGATCGCGACGCACCGCGCCGGTGCCGACAACGCCAGTGCAGTGCGCCCGGACACGGGATGCACTGCGAACAGGGGATGTTCGGCACTGGAATCGGTGTCCGACGCCACCCCGGTCACTCGATGCGTCACGGTTCGTCCGGCCAGGTTCGCTTTCAGGTCGGCGGGCAGTGTGTCGTAGGCCTCGTACTGATCGCTGAACAGCGTGCTGCCTCCGGCTTCCGGTACCTCGACCGCGCGTAACGCGGTGTAGGCAGGCGGATTCGGCACATACGTGGTGTCGACGTGGAACGCCGACTTCGGCGGTGTGGTTCGGCCGACGTTGCTGATGACGTTCAGATCGGGGAAGCCCGGCACCGGCGTCTCGCCCTCGGTGAACATCATGTCGCCGAACCGTCGGAGAAACGCCAGGAAACCCGCGTCGTCCAAGGGCTGCTCGCGCAGAATCAGCACGCCGTGTTCGGCCAACAGCGCTCGCAGTTCTTCGGTGTCGGTAGAGCTCAGGTCCAGCTCGGTGATCTCGATTCCCAACGTCACGAGGACAGCTCCTTCACCGACAGTTCGTCGAGCGATCGTACGAACAGTTCGTCGACGGCGATGCCCGCCGCCGAGGCCATCACCGCGAGCACGCTCGACGGCGAGTACGAGCAGTACAGGCCGGCCTCGAGGAACCACGGCTCCCCGTCGGGGTCGATTCGGAAGTCGAAGAGACCGTAGTGTCGGCAGCCGAGAGAGCGATAGCACGATCGTGCTGCGGCCCAGACCTTCTCGGTGATCGGATCGGAGACGTCGACCATCCACGCCTTGGTCTGCTCCTTCGCGACCAGGTACAGATCTCCGTCCGAGGTGCGATTCAACTTGTCGGCGCTGGTGCGGATCGACTCGACGGCGTACTCCTCGAGCGGAAGACAGATCAGCTCGTCGCCTCGGGCGATGATGCCGCAACGTACCTCCCGGCCGAGTGGAATGTACGACTCCACCAGTGCCGCAGACGAGTACGCCAGAGCCTCGCTCACTGCGGTTGCCAGACGGTCGGATTCGCGAACGAGCGCGACGCCCATCGAGTTGTCCGAGTCGACCGGCTTGACGACCACGGGCAGGTCGACGTCGATGTCGTCGCCGCAGCGGACCACCACCCCGGTGGGTACGGCGACCCCGGCCGCAGCGACGACGGCTCGGGCACGGGCCTTGTCCGCCGTCATCGCCATCACGTCCGGACCGTTGCCCACGTACGGCACGCCCAACAGATCGAACAGACTGCGGTACGTCGTCATCCCGGGCAGGCAGAACATCTGCGGCACCATGACGTCGAAATGCCACGACGACATGATTTCCACTGCCTGTGCCAACGACATCTGCTGCGCCGCAGCCACACTGGCGGCATCGATACCGCCGGGGAAGCTCCAGAGCCCACCGGGGGATACGAACGCCACCTCGAAGCGGTAGTCGGGATTCCCGCCGAGCGCGTCGAGGAATCCGCCCGCGTACACCCGTGACAGATCGCAATGGAACTCGTCCACCGACGATCCGACCAACACCAGTACCGACAAGGTCATCAGTCGCCTCCGTTCTCCACGAGCTTGCCGATGTTGAAGTCGATGCGCGACCAGCCACGTCGCGCCAGCAGATTGCGCAGCAACAGGGACGGGATCTGGAGGTGGTGCACGAGAAAGTACGGCAGAGGATCCCATCCGGTCAGGATGGCGTCCTTGCCGCGGAAGATGCTGCGAAGGCGAGCTTTTCGGTTGCCCTCGGAGAACAAGCGCCATATCTCGTGGTAGACCCAGTAGGTCGGCCGAGCCGTCGGACGCGGCACGATCACCGGGTGGCCGTCGTCGAGATACGCGGCCGCCAGGTCGGGTTGGTCGTAGAACATCGTGATGGCCGAGTGGGTGCGGGGGTTGCATTCGATCGCGTATATGTGGCCGTCGGCGGCGGATTCTATGAAGTCGAACGACAGCTGGCCGGTCACGTCCAGAGAAGAGACGAATGTTTCCACCCAGCGCAGGATGTCCGGCTTGTCCACCATCTCGTAGTTGACCTGGAACGCCGAGGACACGCAACAGCCGTACACCTGCAGCCGACCCTGGCGTACCGTGCCGTGCGTGCAGTACTCCTGACCGGCGATGAACTCCTGCAGAATCCACGGATCGTCGTCCGTGATGTGCAGGCTCCTGGCGAACGACGAGTTCCGCTCCGGTGTGCGTGCCGACAACCGCGTCAGGTCCATTCGCCCGACCGGGTTGTACGAGATCCGTTTCAGAATGTATTCGCGACCCGGCGGAAACTCGAAGTCGTCGATCTGGGCCGGATCGGTGATCCGCCGGAAGTCGGGCACGCGAAGTCCCAACGATGTTGCGTGCTCGGAGAATCGGGACTTGTCGTCGACCATTCGCACGGTGTCCGCGTCGCCGTGGATCACTTCGCAGTGCGGGTCGAGCACGGCCCTGGCGTCTGCGTCGTGAATGCTCGCCGCAGGGCTGGCCACGGGGACGAAGACATCGACGTTCTCGCGTCGAACGATGTCCAGCAAAGCCTGCGCGTATCCCGGGGCACCCGGATCGGGTACACAGTGAAATCGGTCGACGGCACGGGAGAACCGGTGGCCGGTGAAGCGGTACTTGGCCGATTCCACCAGGATCACCCGATGCCCGGCGAGGTGGAAGGAGCGAGCGAGCTGCAGTGCCTTGGTCATCTTGCCGCCGCTGATCAGCACCGTTCTGGGTGACTCGGATCGGCGGGTGGGCGGCGCAGTGCCACCGATCGCGGCCACCGCCGTCGCCGCGAGGTCGACGGGCAGGGTGGCCGCGAGACCGAGCAGCGCGGCAACCGTACGAATCATGTTCGACGGATGAGCGTGACGCCGTCGCGCAGAGGAAGCAGAACCTGCTCCACGCGAGGGTCTTTCGCTACGTAGTCGTTGAATTCGGCGACGGCCCTGCCGTTCTCGGTGGGCTGCTCGCTGTACGGCTGGCCCTGCAGCAGGGTGTTGTCGACCGCGATCACGGCGTTCTCGGCGAGCAGTTCGCTACCGAGCAGATACTCCACGTAGGCGCGGTACCCGGTTTTGTCGGCGTCGATGAACACCAGGTCGAACCGACCGTCGAGCCGTCGAAGGGTCTCCAGTGCCGGACCGACCTCCACCGTGATGGACGAGCCGGCAGGTGATTCCGCGAAGCAGGACTGCGCGAACTCGGCCACGTAGGGATCCACCTCGCACGCCACCACCTCACCGCCTGCAGGCAGAGCCTCGGCCATCGCCAGTGCCGAATAGCCGGTGAACATACCGATCTCGAGTACCCGCTTCGCCCCGGTCATGTGCACGAGAAACGCGAGGAAGCGTCCCTCCACGTGGCCGGAGAGCATCTCCATCTCCAGGGGCCCCGAGCCGGAGACCACGTCGCGTGATCTCCAGTCCTCGGTGCGGGTCCGCGACGCCAGTGTCGCCAGCGCTGCGGATTGGGAGGTGGTACAGGTGTCGAGATACGGGTCGAGTCCCGCTGCGAGATCGCGGGCTCGATGAACACGGGTGGTCAGCTCGTCGGTCACCCCGGCACCGGCGTCGAGCAGATCTGCTATCTCGCTCAGCTCACGCGCCAGAATGGTCGTCGGGGTCACCGGTCGCGGGGCCTTCGTCACGGCGTCGGCGCGGTGAACATGTCGAGGCCCTCGCCTGCCCGGGGGAAGTCCAGGCAGATCTTCTTGTGCAGCGTCAGGACATCGGCCAGCTCCGCTGCGTCGAGGTCGTTGAGGAAGCGGCACGTGCCGATCGGATCGGGCACTGCGGCACGCAGGATCCCGTCGCGTGTCTTGAGGATCGATGCCGTTGCCTCGGAAAGTAATTCGGGTGTCAGGTACGGGCTGTCCAGGGCCAGGCCGATGCTGGACATCACACCGAGTACGCGATCGCGGTCGGCCGTGGACAGATGTCCGCGTTGCTCGGCGACGGTCGTCGAGAGCGCCATGTCGATGTTGATCGCGTGACCGTGGAAGAACGGTGCAGGCGGGGTCAGCTCGAGCGTCGGACTCCAGGTGTGACCGAAGGCGATGACGCGATCGAGATCGATCTCGTGCAGATTGGGGGCCTCGAGTTCGAGCATCGTCGCGATCGCCGAGTAGGTCAGTTTGTCTGCGACCGAACGTAATTCCGCTGTTCCGTCGAGATGGCCGAATCGGGTTCGCAGCAGTTCGGGCCCGTACTGTTCGAGCATCTCGAAGATTTCCAGATTGCCGACCACGGAGATCTTGATCAGCTCGGCCATGCCGTTGCGCACCTGGTCCTCGGGCAGCGTGCCGAGGAACGAGAAGTCCAGCAGCACCTTCTGTGACGCGTGGTAGGCACCGAGGCGGTTCTTGTGCTTTCCGTAGTTGACGGCCACCTTGATGGACACGCTTGCATCGATCAAGCCGATCAGGGTGGTGGGAATGCGGATGTACGGGGTGTTGCGGCGGTAGCTGGCGCACGCGAATCCTGCTACGTCCGTTGTCAGTCCGCCGCCCACAACCAGTACCGGCTCGGTGCGGACCAGACCGAATGCATCGAACTCACCCACGATGCGCTCGAAGGTCTCCAGCGACTTGGCGGTCTCCGCGATGTGCACCGGAACCACCGTCAGTGCGATCTCGTGGTGATCGAAGTATGCGCTGATCCGGTCGCCGTAGATGTCGTGCACCGCTTCGTCGACGACCATCAGCGCGCGACCGTACGGCCGGTAGCTGTCGGCCAATTCGGTGTTCTCGATCGCGAACACCCCGTCGACGTAGATCAGGTCGTACTCGATGCGCTCGTATCCCTCGACGCGAAACGACCTGTCCCCGGCAACGACCTGGGCCTGAAGATTGCTCACTGGTTACTCCTGGAGGATTGGATGAAAAGGTCAGACAAAACGCGCGCTCCGCAGGTCGGGCTCAGGCGGAGAGCAGAGCTCGGACGCGCTCGGGATCGAGTGCATCGACGGTCTCGGTGGCCGAGTCGAATTCGGTGCCCGCAGTGTTCTCGTTGGGGAATGCCACACAGGTGATACCCGCAGCCGCTGCCGCCTGGACACCGCCGGCGTTGTCTTCGATGGCCACACTGTCGGACGCGTTCTCGCCCAGCGTCTTCAGCGCGTACTGGTACGAGGCGGGGTCGGGCTTTCCCGGCTCGACCGAGGTGGCGTCGACGATGACGTCGAACGAGTCGGCGGTGAGTTCGGGAGACAGAGCCGCGAGGAGCGCGTCGATGTTCTCTCGCGAGGTCGTCGTCACGAAGCCGACTTTGAGGCCGTTCGCTTTGGCGGAGTCGATCGTGTCGGCGACGCCCGGACGCGTCTTGACGTCGGACTCGCCGATCAGTCGTTGGAAGATCTCCGACTTGGTGGCGTGTACTGCCGCGGCGTCCACCTCGGTACCGGTCTCGGACGCGTATTCGCTGATGCGGTCGGCACCACCGTTCGACCCGAGCATGG
This sequence comes from Rhodococcus sp. 06-470-2, assembly GCF_002258235.1. Lineage (NCBI taxonomy): Bacteria > Bacillati > Actinomycetota > Actinomycetes > Mycobacteriales > Nocardiaceae > Rhodococcus > Rhodococcus sp. 06-470-2. The sequence continues at coordinate 628,935 of NZ_NOYB01000010.1, forward strand.
CCCGGTAGTCGTCCCGGGACCAGTTCCAGTTCAGATCGTGCGCTGCGAACGCCTCGTTGAACGAGCGACGCTGCAGTTCGGACGTGTCGACGAGTGTGCTGATCGAGCCGAACAGAATTGCGGGCATGGTTGCCTTTCGAAGCGAGAGACGTTGTACCAGTCAACGTCTCGCGTAAGCGCGATGGGGTGAGTTGGTTCGGGGGGTATGCCCCATCGGAGTCGAACGGGAAACCTTCGAATTTTTTTCGGCCGAGCGATCGTCAGCGGGGCCGCACGGGAGCAGCCAGAATGGTCGGTGTCGAGCGGCCGCGCAGTGTCACCGTCTCGCCCGTCGTCCAGTGCATGCGTTCGTCGTCGGATGCGTGATCGAGCACCGTCGACGACGTGAGCACATCGGTGTCGGGGTCATCCTTGGCGAGATCGGTGAGCCGGGCCGCCTGGTTCACCGTGTCGCCGATGACGGTGTACTCGAAACGTGACTCGGCGCCGATGTTGCCTGCGATGACCGATCCGTACGTGACTCCGATGCCCAACTCGTAGTCGCCGTCGATGGACAGTTCGGCCGCCAGGGTGCGCGCGGTGCGTAGTGCGGCGGTCGCGGGATCCGGGTGATCGACCGGAGCACCGAAGATCAGCAATGCGGCATCACCCTCGAACTTGTTGACGAATCCCCCGCCTCGCTCACCGTGCTCCACGACGACCGCGAAAAATCGATTGAGCCAGTCCACCACGGCTTCGGCCGATTCTCGTTCGGCGCGAGCCGTCGAACCCACGAGATCGACGAACAGCACCGCCACAGTCCGATTCTCGCCGCCGAGGCGGGGTGCGCTCGCGAGCGCTCGTTGGGCGACGTCCTGGCCCACGTGGCGACCGAACAGCGATCGGAGACGTTCGCGCTCGTCCAGTCCGACCACCATCTTGTTGAACCCGTTCTGCAAACGGCCGATCTCGGAGGCGTCGTAGACGTCGACACGGGTATCGGTCGCCCCGGCTTCGACGCGTTGCATGGCGCTGCTGACCTGCTGCAGCGGGTCCGAGACGGAGCGTCCGACCAGAAACATGCCGCCGAATCCGACGACCAGGGCAACCGCGGAGAGCGACACCATCGCGGGGGAAAGATCGACGTCGGGAGGGATGACGGTGTCGATCAACCTGCCGAGTCCGATGAGGCCCAACCCGAGAACGGGAATCGCCGTGCTCAGGACCCAGATGAGAACGACACGAAGCCGAACACCGAGAGCTGCGGAATCGGTGACCGCACCGACGTCCATCACCGCGGCTGTGATCGGGCGAAGAGTTCGTTCGGCCACCAGGTAACCCAGCGAGCACGTTGCCAAGCCGCCGAAGCTGACGGCGATCGCCACGATGATCGACAGCGCGGCACCGGCCGACGCATTGACCGAGACGAACACCGCGACGCCGAGCGCCCACAGCAGAACGTGGACGCCGAGTTGGCGCAACGGCAGTCGGACGACGGCGATCGCGGTCTCGTCCGTCGGCGTTCCTCCGGTGTGCAGCCACCGAATCAGGGGTGCTGCGACGCGGAGCCCGAGCCCGATACCGATGGCTATCGCGACCGGTAGGTACACGAAGAACGCCAGGTAATTTCGGTCCGACAGGATCTCTTCGGAACCGACCGGCAGCGGCAGGACGAAGCGCGCCAAAACGAACACGATGACGGCCCCGATGGCGTTGGCCGACACCATTCCCACCGCGTACAGACGCATGGGTCTGCGTTCGAGGGCAGATCGCAGGGCGGCGATCACCGGTGGTTCTCCGTGTTCGGCACGCTCGAACTCTAGGGGTCCGGCGAAAAGAATCCAGGAACTTCTGCCCGAACGACTACCTGTGTCGTTGAGTACCTGGTAATCTCCGTAACAGTTACCTACAGCTTTTCGACGATGGAAGGAACCACGGCGATGACCAGCACACTGTCCCGGAACGACGTTCTCGAGCCGGAGGACGTTTCCGCTCGTCTGCTCGATTCCGCCGCCCAGCTGTCCTACGACCCGTCCGAGGAAGTCGACTGGGAAGCCGACCTCGATCCCTCCCTCTACGGACTCAATCCGGAGTGGAGCACCCTGTACGGGACGAAGCTGTGGGACGAGATGAGCGAGGAGCAGCGCATCACGCTCACTCGCCACGAGGTCTGCTCCATCATGAGCACCGGCATCTGGTTCGAGATGATCCTGCAGCAGATGGTTCTGCGCGATCAGTACTGCAAGGACTCGTCGAACTCCGACTTCCAGTTCGCGCTCACCGAGATCGCCGACGAGTGCCGTCACTCGATCATGTTCGCCCGCGCCTGCCAGAAGATGGGCATCAAGGCATACCTGCCGCGTCGATCGAGCATCGAACTCGGCCGCGGCTTCAAGGCTCTCGCTGCCGCCGAGGTCGCCTACGGCGGCATCCTCGTCGCCGAAGAGGTGCTCGACGTCATGCAGCGCGACTGGATGCGCGGCGAGAACGTGCTGCCACTCGTGCGCACCACCAGCAAGATCCACGTCGTCGAGGAATCACGGCACATGACCTTCGCGCGCGCTCAGATGCGTGAGGAGATCGCCCAGAAGAGCCCGGCTCGCCGCAAGACCAGTGCGCTCGTCGTCGCGATCGCTGCTCGGCTGATCGTGTCCAACATGGTCAACAAGGAGGTCTACGCAGCAGCGGGCCTCGACGTCGACCGCGCGGTGAAGGAAGCGAAGAACAACGCGCACCACCACACGATGATGCGTACTTCGAGCGAGCACCTGATGGCATTTCTTCTCGACTGCGGTTTGATCACCAAGCCGGCCGAGATGATCTACCGTCGCTTGCACATGCTCTGATCGCACCGCTCCCGCTCGAGGCCGTGAAGGACATCCGATAACCCATGCCGTTCGCGATCACGCAGAACTGTTGCAACGACGCATCCTGCCTGTCGGTGTGTCCGGTCAATTGCATTCACCCGACACCCGACGAGCCGGACTTCGGTAAGACGGAACTGCTCTACATCGATCCGCGCTCGTGCATCGACTGCGGAGCCTGCGCCGACGCGTGTCCGGTGGACGCGATCACGCGCGTCTCGAGACTGACGCCGGATCAGCAGATCTATGCCGACATCAACGCCGACTACTACAAGGACAAGCCCGCCGTGGCCGAGTGGGGCGCGCCCCGATTCCCGGTGGCGACGGTCAACGACCTACCGCCGATCGACATCGCCATCGTCGGAACCGGGCCTGCGGCCTGCTACACCGCTCAGGCGTTGCTGAGGGTGCCCGGCACCAGCGTCACCTTCTACGACCGGCTGCCCGTCGCGGGCGGTCTCGCCCGCTACGGCGTCGCTCCCGATCACCTGGGTACCCGACGCATCAGCGAGCACTTCCGTGGGATCTTCGCCCATCCTCGGGTGACGATGAAGCTGGGCGTCGAGGTCGGCAAGGACGTCGACCACGTCGAACTGGCCCGCAAGTTCGATTCGGTGGTCTACGCCGTAGGTGCCGACAAGGACCGGGCCCTCGAGATTCCCGGTATCGACCTCGACGGATCCGTCAGCGCGCGCACCCTGGTGGGCTGGTACACCGGCCACCCCGACGTTCCCGCAGACGCGATCGATCTCGCCGGCGTCGACCGCGTCACCGTCATCGGAAACGGCAACGTCGCGCTCGACGCGGCTCGTATCCTCACCGCCGACCCGGACGGGCTCGACGGAACCGAGATCGCCCCGCACGCGCTGGCCGAGCTGCGTCGCCATCGAGTGAACGAGGTCGTCGTACTCGCCCGTCGTGGGCCCGAGTTCGCGGCGTTCACTCGTTCCGAGTGCAAGGCTCTGGTCGATCGGGCAGGCGTCGAAGTCGTGGTGGCAGGTCCGGACGGAATCGTCGACGCGATCGATCGCCTGCCGTTGTCCGCCCCCGCATCGGCTCTTGCCGGGGCAACGCGAGTCGAACTGGGATCGTCTGTGCAGGGCCGGCGCATCGTCTTCGCGTTCGGCCGGGCACCGGCTGCTCTGCACGGAAGCGGCTCGGTGGAGTCCATCGAGGTGGGGGTGGGTGAACACGCGGTCACTCTCTCGTCGGAGCTGGTGCTGCTCGCCATCGGATACCGCGGAACCCCGTCACCGGGCATCCCGTTCGACGACATCACGGGCACCATTCGCAACGAGGGTGGTCGTATCACCGCCGCCGACGGCACTCCGGTTCCAGGCTGTTACGTCGTCGGTTGGGCCAAGAGAGGTGCCACCGGTGGCATCGGCGACAACAAGATCGACGCCGAGGAAACCGCCGAAGCGCTGCTGGCCGACGTGCCGACACGCGGGTCTGCGCGTCCGCTCGGCTGGTACGGAAAAGTGAGTGCGGCCCTGGGCGACCGCGTCTCGCGAGTGCGCTGACCGGCCGGTATCGCTCGGTTCTGTTCACCTTGTGTAGCAGTCTCATTCGAGTCTGAGCGATTCGGATGTGCAGCGCGGCGCGCAGGGTTACCGTTGAGTATGGCTGAACGGGGGGCCAAGCCCCAGGTTTCTTTTGTGAGACGGACGATGCTGCGCGCAGTCCGATCGTTGTTCAATCCGCTCCGTCCCGACGACTACCTGTCGATGATCAATCCGCTGTGGACCACTCGCGAACTTCGAGGGAAGGTCGAGCGGGTGGTTCCGGAGGGGTCGGAGGCCGTCTCGGTGTACATCCGTCCAGGTTTCGAGTGGCAGGGCCACACGCCCGGGCAGTACGTCCGACTCGGAGTGCTCATCGACGGTCGGTACCACTGGCGGGCGTACTCGATCACCTCCGATCCGGATCCGGTGGACGGCCTGGTCAGTGTCAGCCCCAAGCTGGTGCCCTCGGGCACTGTCTCGCCGTACCTGGTGGGCACCATCAGAACGGGCGATATCGTCCGGCTCAGCGAAGTCGAGGGTGAGTTCACTCTGCCGAGCCCGATTCCGGAAAAAATGGTCTTCATCAGCGCGGGCAGCGGGATCACGCCCATCATCAGCATGTTGCGCGCCCTCGACCACCACGATCAGGTGACCGATGCAGTCGTGGTGCACTCGGTGCACAACCGCGAGCAGTTGATGTTCGCGGACACGCTCGACGAGCTCGAAGCCAAACACGCCGGGCTCACGGTGAAGTTGCGGATCACCAGCGACGAGGGGCGGATGAAGGCCTCCGAACTGGACGAGTTGGTTCCCGATTGGCGTGAGCGTGAAGCATTCTGCTCCGGCCCGGGTGAACATCTGGACGATCTGCGCTCGTACTGGAAAGACCAGGGCGACTACGACAGATTCCATCACGAGAGCTTCCAACCGGTCATCGGCGGCGGAGACGACGCGGGCGAGGGCGGCACCGTGCGCTTCCTCAACAGCAAGAAGGACGTCGAATGCGACGGCGGCACAACCATTCTCGCCGCAGGTGAAGAAGCCGGGTTGGATCTGACCTACGGCTGCCGCATCGGCATCTGCCACACCTGTGTAGGTACCCTCAAAAAGGGGCGTTTACGTGACCTACGTAACGGGGATATCTCCGAACCTACGGGGCAAGCGGTTCGGATCTGTGTCAACACCGCCGAGGGCGACATCGAAATCGAACTCTGATCAACCATCGAACAGGGGAATTCATGACGATCGACGAAACCACCAGGCGTACCGGCACCAGTGACGAACCGGTGAACCCGTTGGCGCACCTGAGCGACGAGACCATTGCCGAACTGGCCAAGGAGTTCGACGCCATACACGACGAGGTGTACGCCAGCCTCGGCGACAAGGACCGCAAGTACATCACGTCGGTGATCGCCGCCCAGCGTCAGTTGCTGGTCGCGGGGCGTGTGCTGCTTCTCGGCTCCACCAGCAAGCCGGCCTGGCTCGCCGGAACGACATGCCTCGGGATCGCGAAGATCCTCGAGAACATGGAGATCGGCCACAACGTCATGCACGGCCAGTGGGACTGGATGAACGATCCGGAAATCCATTCGTCCGTGTGGGACTGGGACACCGCCTCCACCGCCAGTTCGTGGAAGCACTCCCACAACTACGTGCACCACACGTACACGAACATTCGCGGCAAGGACAAGGATCTCGGGTACGAGATCATGCGTATCGACCCACGTCAGAAGTGGCACCCTGCGTACCTGGCCCAGCCGTTCTACAACGTTCTGCTGATGGCGTTCTTCGAGTGGGGCGTGGCCCTGCACGATCTCGACATCGAGGCCATCCGTCGTGGCGAGAAGCCGATCAAGGATCTCGTCGAGGACCTCAAGGGCATCGGCGTCAAGGCTCGTAAGCAGTTCGTCAAGGACTACGTGGGCTGGCCGATCATCAGCGCCGGTGCGTTCGCGCTGGCGCAGCTGGCTTCGGGTGGCCGGTTGCCCGAGAGCAAGAGGTCGCGTCTGGCGTCCAAGCTGCGTGGGTCGGCTCGGTTCGGAAAGAACCGCAGGACGGCGTCCTTCCTGGACAGCCGGTTCAGTGGAGTGGAGAGCACGTTCCTGTCCACGTTGGCCGCCAACTTCACCGCCAACATCATTCGCAACGTCTGGTCGAACGCGATCATCTTCTGCGGCCACTTTCCCGACCAGGCCTACACCTTCAGCCAGGAAGAGGTCGAGAACGAGACTCGCGGCGGCTGGTACGTCCGTCAGCTGGTCGGTGCCGCCAACATCGACGGCGGACCACTGTTCCACCTGATGAGCGGCAACCTCAGCTACCAGGTGGAACACCACCTCTACCCGGACATGCCCAGCACTCGCTACGCGGACGTCGCGCCGAAGATCAAGGACATCTGCGAGCGCTACGAACTTCCGTACAACACCGGACCGTTCTTCAAGCAGTGGGGCATGGTCCAGCGGACCATCGCACGGCTGGCGTTCCCGGGCGGCAAGACTCGGCCGAAGCCGGGCCCCTACCGGCCTGAGGAGAGCTGGCGTCGTAAGTTCGCCGAGGGTGCCACCAAGGACAGCGAGGCCGCGAAGACGCGTGGGCGCGTGCCCGCCGGGCACCCGGCAGCCGGGCCCGAGCACAACTCCGGTGGCGTCGACGTTGCGCCACCGCCCCGCGGCGACGACTGAGTTTCGTCCGTAGAGAGCAGACAAGAACCGCGGCCACCCGACTTCCGGGTGGCCGCGGTTCTGCGTTGTGGTGGGTCAGGTCATGTCGACGTCCTTGGTCTCGATCAGCCTCTTGGTGCACACCAGACTCAGTACCGACAACAGGGCCAGCATGACGCCGATCGAGATGCTGCCGAATGCGGCCGTGAGCGGTGCCGCGAGCATCGGCGGAATCGCTCCACCGAGAACTCCGGCGAGGTTGTAGCCCAAACCTGCTCCGGTGTAACGGAATCGAGTCTGGAACAGCTCGGGGAGCAGGGCTCCGGTCGGTCCGTAGGCCACTCCGAAGATGGCCAGCGTGACGCACATGCCGATCACGAACGCTGCCGGTGACCCGGTGTCGAGAACGGGGAACAGTGCGATCGACCAGGGTATCGCGATGATGCACGCTCCCATGATCACCCGCCGACGTCCCACCCGATCGGAGTAGGTGGCAGAGACCGCGATCGCGATTCCGAAGATCACCGCGGCTCCGATTCCGGTGATCAACACGAACGGGCGCTCGAATCCGAGTGTCTTGGTGCCGTAGCTCGTCAGGTACGCGGTTCCCATGTAGAAGAAAGCGAACAGTGATGCCAATGCACCTGCAGCAGTGATGATTTCACGCTTCTGGATGCGCCAGGCGTCGAAGATCGGCAGTTTCGTCGGAGCCGCGTTCGCCGGTGCCTGCTCCTCGACGAGCTTGTTGGCGCGAAAGACGGGGGTCTCCTCGATGGCCAACCGCATGTACAGGCCGATGAGTACCAGAACGGCGCTGAGCAGGAACGGGATTCGCCAACCGTAATTGAGGAACGTCTCGTTGGTATCGCCGAGCAGGAGACCGGTGGCGAGGAATGTCGCGCTGGAGAAGATGAAGGCGGCCGACGGTCCCAGCTGGGGGAACATCGCGTAGAACCCGCGTTTGCCGGGCGGTGCGTATTCGGCCGTGAGCAGGGTCGCGCCGGCCCATTCGCCGCCGACCGCGAACCCTTGTCCGAACCTGAGCAGTACCAGGATGATCGGCGCGGCCACGCCGATGGTCTCGGCGCCGGGGAGCATACCGATCGCGAACGTGGACACACCCATCAGCAGCAGTGTCGAGATCAGGGTCTTCTTGCGGCCGATGCGGTCACCGAAGTGTCCGAACAGCACTGCGCCGACGGGCCTGGCGATGAACGCGACGGCGAACGTCGCGAACGAGGCCACCGTGCCTGCGGTGGAGCCGAGGGCCGGGAAGAAGATCGTCGGGAAGACCAGCGCTGCTGCGGTGCCGTAGATGAAGAAGTCGTAGAACTCGATCGTCGTGCCGATGCCACTGGCGACAGCGACCCGGCGGACACTGGTCTTGGTCTGCACCGCAGGTGGCGTCGACGCGGACACACCCGGGTCGTCGGGTGAGACAGTGGTCATTGTTCCTCCGTTTTGTCGGGTATCGGGTAAATGTGCGATACCGAGTGCGACGAACGGTAGTGACCCGGGTCACCCCACGAATACCCCCGGATGGGGGTGTGGGTGGCGGAGAGTGCGCACGTCCGCCGAGGGTTCGACTCAGGCGCACCTCAGGGTTCGCCGGTACCGTTTCGTCACGGGGGCGGAGAGCCCGTTTCTGCGGTCGGTGAAGCGGAGGTGTTCGTATGTCCATAGACCACAATCGAGACGTGTTCGACAGCGCGCGGGTAGCCGCTGCATACGTGGAGTACGCGGGTCCCACCGATGGGTTTCTCGACCGTGGGGAGGCGGCGGCGCTGGTCGCAGCAGCCGGGGTTGCTCGCGGGAAACCGGTACTGGATGTGGGCGTCGGCAGCGGCCGAACCACGGCGCTGCTGCGACTGCTCAGCGACAACTACGTCGCTATCGACTACGCACCGAACATGATCGCGAGCTTTCGACGGAACTTTCCCGACCTACCGGCGCACGTGGCCGACGCACGTGATCTCGCGGACTTCGCCGACGGCGAGTTCGGCTTGGTTGTGTTCAGCAACAACGGAATCGACACCGTGACACACGACGAACGCCGTCGGGTGCTGGCAGAATTCCACCGAGTCGTCGGCGAGTCCGGAACTCTGGTCTTCTCCACTCTCAACCGCAATGGACCGTCGTTCGGGGAGAAGCCGTTTCAGCTGAGCAGGCCGACCCAGAAATTCACGTTCTCACTCGAGCGCATCGTGACCGCCGTCGGCAGGCGACTGCTCGATCCCGCCGGAGTCGTTCGTAGCGTTGCCAATTGGTGGTCTGCGCGCAGTCGAGTCGTCGATCGCGGAACGTGGGCCGTCGCTCCGCTCGCTGCGCACGATTTCGCTCCGATCATGCACTTCACCACGGTGACGGATGTGCGACGACTGGTGACCGACGCCGGATTCACCATCTCCGAGATCTTCGCCGACGACGGTTCGATCGTGGCCCCCGACGCTCCGACGAGCTCGGCGGACAACTTCACCGTCGTCGCGCGAAAATAGGGCCCTCAGCCCAGTCGCTCGAGTGCCTCGGTCATCTTCTCCACCGTATCCGGCGCGACCTTCGCCTCGAACCCTGCCTTCAGAAACGGGCCGGCCACCTTGGCGGCACCGTTGAATTCGATTTTCGCGTGGTAGTCGACTCGGGTCGAGCGCGGTCCTTCGGCGGTCAACGTGATGTCGTCGACGCTCGTGGCCGTCTTGTTCTCACCTTCGAACACGACGTGATCGGGCTCGTCGGTGACCAATGCGTAGGTCAGTTCGGTGGTGATACCGAACAATTTCGAAACGTTGTGCCACTGCGTGCCGACGGCAACCGGACCGTCGGAAATCTGTGTGCAACTCTGGGTCCCGGGATCCCACGCTGCCGCATTGGAGAAGTCCCGGAGAAATGCCGCTGCCTTCTCGATCTCCACTGCGGCGGTGAATGTTCTGGTGACGTCGACCATGACGCTCTCTCTTTCTTCTTCGTGTGGATCAGTCTTCGAGGCGGACGCCGAGATGGTCGGCGAGACGGCGCATGGTGTCGACGATCTGATCCTCGGTCACCCGGGGGAAGCCGGCCATCTTCCTGAACTCCTGGTCGGTGACGCGTGACCAGTCGTAGACCTGAGTCAGGGCAGTGCGATCCTCGGAGACCGCGTCGAGCTCCCAGGACCACCGCGTACCGCGAGGCTCCATGCCTCGACGACGAGGAATCCATCCGATGCGCCGGTCCTGCTCGAACACGAACACGGTGTTCTCCATGACGTACTCGCCGAGCTCCGGCTGATACATGTCCATCGCGAAGGTGTCGCCCACGGCCCCCAACGGCATCGGGTCGATCGCCCCACGCAGCATTTCCGAGCCGTCGACCGCTGCCTGGACCTCGGGGTTGACGAGCGCGGTGAACACGGAGGCGGGGGGAGCGTCGATCACGCGCCTAACGGTCAACTCGTCGGTCATGGAACACGCCTTTCAGTTATTTGTGCTGGCTACGGACTTACCCCCGTCTGCGGGGAAAGAAACTCCGATCGCCGTTTTTGCCTCGCAGTGGACACAGCGACGAAACACGACCGCCACCAATCGTTCGTACAGTCGCCGGGTCGGACTCCGCACAATCCAGGTGCGGAGCAGCACCTTGTCAAGGGGTAGCCATGAGTGGAAATACCGTCCGCCTGCAGGCGATCAAAGACGTCGAGGCGTATGTACCGCCTGCGGTCAGCTTCGTCGGAGACGAGAAGCCGGGCGAGATCTTCGGTGAGAACGTCTTCAGCAAGGTCGTCATGCAGAAGCGTCTGCCCAAATCGGTCTTCAAATCGGTGATGGCAACGATCGACAAAGGCAAGAAGCTCGACCCCATGGTCGCCGACGCTGTCGCGTCGGCGATGAAGGACTGGGCACTCGAGAAAGGCGCGACGCACTACGCGCACGTCTTCTACCCGCTCACCGGGTTGACGGCCGAGAAGCACGACAGCTTCTTCGATCCGGTCGGTGACGGCAGCGCACTCGCGGAATTCGCGGGCAAGACCCTGATCCAGGGCGAGCCCGACGCATCGAGCTTCCCCAACGGCGGCCTGCGCAACACGTTCGAGGCGCGCGGATACACCGGCTGGGACGTCACCAGCCCGGCATACGTGCTCGAGAACCCGAACGGCAACACTCTCTGTATCCCGACGGTGTTCGTCTCGATGACCGGTGAAGCCCTCGACCACAAAACGCCGCTGCTGCGCAGCCAGCAGGCGATGGGCGGTCATGCCGAGCGCATCCTGAAGCTCTTCGGCCACGAGAACGTCGAGAACATCGTCTCGTTCTGCGGCCCCGAGCAGGAGTACTTCCTCGTCGACCGGCACTTCTTCCTCGCCCGGCCGGACCTGCTCAATGCAGGCCGCACCCTGTTCGGCTCGAAGCCGCCCAAGGGCCAGGAGTTCGACGATCACTACTTCGGTGCCATCCCCGAGCGGGTGCTCGGCTTCATGATGGACACCGAACGCGAGCTGTTCAAGCTCGGCATCCCGGCCAAGACCAGGCACAACGAGGTCGCACCCGGACAGTTCGAGATCGCCCCGATGTTCGAGCGCGGAAACATCGCGGCCGATCACCAGCAACTGCTGATGACGACGTTCAAGACCATCGCCAAGAAGCACGGCATGGAGTGCCTGTTCCACGAGAAGCCCTTCGAGGGCGTCAACGGCTCCGGCAAGCACGTCAACTTCTCGCTCGGAAACTCCGACCTCGGATCGCTGCTGGTTCCCGGCGACAACCCACACGACAACGCGCAGTTCCTGGTCTTCTGTGCCGCCGTCATCCGCGCGGTACACAAGTACGGCGGTCTGCTGCGCGCGTCGGTGGCGTCGGCGACCAACGACCACCGCCTCGGCGCGAACGAGGCTCCGCCCGCGATCATCTCGATCTTCCTCGGCGATCAGCTCGCCGACGTGTTCGATCAGATCGCCAAGGGCGCGGCCACCTCGTCGAAGGGCAAGGGCACCATGATGATCGGTGCCGACACCCTGCCCGTGCTGCCGACCGATCCCGGTGACCGCAACCGAACCAGCCCGTTCGCCTTCACCGGCAACAGGTTCGAGTTCCGTGCACCCGGTTCGATGCAGACCGTCAACGGCCCCATGGTCACGATCAACACGATCATGGCCGAGGCTCTCGACTACATGGCGACCAACCTCGAGACGGCCGTCGCCGACGGCACCGATTTCGACACCGCGGTGCAGAACCTGTTGACGGAGATCATCACCGAACACGGCGCCGTGGTGTTCAACGGCGACGGCTACTCCGACAACTGGCAGATCGAGGCCGAGGCACGCGGTCTACCGAACCTGCGTACGACGCTCGACGCGTTGCCGGAGCTGATCTCGGATTCGGCCATGGAGCTGTTCGAGAAGTACAAGGTCTTCAACCACCGTGAGATGCACTCGCGCTACGAGGTGGGACTCGAACAGTACGCGTTGACGGTGTTCGTCGAGGCTCGTCTGACCCTCGAGATGGGCCAGACCTCCATCCTGCCCGCAGCGGTGCGATACCAGACCGAGTTGGCGCAGAACGTCAGCGCGCTCAAGGGTGCCGGTGTCGACGATGTGGACATGACTGCGCTGCAAGCAGTGTCGGCTCCACTGTCGGAGCTGCGCGCAGCGTTGACGACGTTGAAGACCGCCCTCGAAGCCGATCCCGGCGGCGAGGCACTCGCCGAGGCGACACACGCGAAGGACGAACTGCTGCCGGCAATGGCCGCCGTTCGATCTGCCGCGGACACCCTCGAGGCAATGGTGGCGGACGATCTCTGGCCGCTGCCGACGTACCAGGAGATGCTGTACATCCTGTAGTGCGCTGCGGGCAGGAGTGGAGCCTGCGGAACGACCGGATAGCGCAGTGGTGTGGATAAATGCCCCGGAGGGCACTTATCCACACCACTGTTGTGTTCGGGGTGAGCAATATCTCGAGTCGGAATAGCTCGATGGATCTTTCGGGTTCGGAGTGAACAGTGGCAAAGACTGTGCACGCACTCGTGAGGAGAGAGATTCATGAAGTTGTTTTCCCCGTTGGCACTCGGTGAGCTGAAGCTCGACAACCGGTTGGTGATGGCCCCGTTGACACGCGTGCGTTCCGGCAAGGACGGTGTGCCGGGCCCGCTGGTGGTCGAGCACTACAAGCAGCGCGCATCGCTGGGGCTGATCGTCAGTGAAGGCACCTACCCGAGCCACGCCGGCCAGGGCTTCCCGGGTCAGCCGGGCCTGGTGACGGACGAGCAGATCGCCGGCTGGCGCAATGTCGCCGACGCGGTCCATGCCGACGGCGGACTGATCGTCGCGCAGGTGATGCACGCAGGTCGGGTGACGCACGAGGCGACGACGGGTGGCCACGAGGTCGTCGGACCCAGTGCCATCGCCATCGAGGGGGACACCCACACCTACGAGGCTAAGAAGCCGTACCCCACCCCGCGTGCGCTGCGCGAAGACGAATTGCCCTCCGTGATCGCAGATTTCGTGCAGGCGTCGAAGAATGCCATCGCCGCCGGAATGGACGGCGTCGAGATTCATGGTGCCAACGGCTACCTGTTGCACGAGTTCCTCTCGCCCGCCTCGAACCAGCGCGACGACGCCTACGGCGGCTCGCCGGAGAACCGGGCGCGCTTCGTGGCCGAGGTGGTCGAAGCAGTGGTCGCTGCTCTCGGAGCGGGCAAGGTCGGAATTCGCATCTCACCCGAGCACAACATCCAGGATGCGCTCGAGACGGACGCCGACGACGTGCGCGCCACCTACCGTGCGTTGGTCGAGCGGCTCGCGCCGCTGGGACTGGCGTACCTCAGTGTGCTGCACAAGGATCCGTCGGGCGATCTCGTCCAGGGTCTGCGACAGGCATTCGGCGGACCGGTGCTCGTCAACAGTGGCTTCGGTGAGATCACCACCCGCGACGAGGCGCTTTCACTCCTCGACAACGGAATCGGCGACGCAGTTGTCGTCGGCCGCCCGGCGATCGCGAACCCCGACCTCGCCTACCGCTGGCGCGAGGATCTGCCGTTGAACGAGCCCGATCCGAGCACCTTCTACACCGATGGTGCCAAGGGCTACACGGATTACCCGGCCCTGCAGCACTGAGAGTGCCTGCGGCAGTGGTGCGGTCGAGTGCCCCTGAGGGCACGCAGGAATGCAGCCTGCGGAACGACCCGAGAACAGAGCCGCACCACTGCGCGGAGCGCACTAGAAGTCGGCGGTCTTGCGGGCCCTGATCTTGCTGACGATCGAGAACACCACGGCGATGATCATCAGTGCGTAGAGCACGATGGTGATCGCGCTGCCGACCAGGATCGACGGGTCGCCCTCGCTGACGGCCAGTGCGCGTCGGAGTGACTCCTCGGCCAGCGGGCCGAGGATCACCGCGATCAACACCGGTGCCAACGGAATGTCGTAGCGGCGCATCATGAATCCGACTATGCCGAGCCCGAGCATGAAGATCAGATCCACGATCGAGGCACTCGATGCGTACACGCCGAGGGCCGCGAACACCGAGATGCCGGCGTAGAGGTAGTTCTTCGGGATCTTGAGCAACTGCGCCCACAACGGTGCGAACGGCAGGTTGAGGATCAACAGCACGATCATCGCCACGAACAGGCTGGCCAGTAGGGCCCAGACGATGTCGCCGCTGCGCTCGAACAACAGCGGTCCTGGCTGCATGCCGTACTGCTGGAAGGCAGCCAACATGATGGCCGCCGTCGCCGACGTCGGAAGACCCAGAGCCAGAAGCGCTCCCATGGCCGTACCTGCCGTGGAGTTGCCGGCTGCCTCGGGTCCCGCGACACCGCGAATGGCACCCTTTCCGAACATCGGCTTCGTGCGCTTGCGATCGAGTCTGCGCTCGGTGCCGTACGCCAGGAAGCTCGGCACTTCGGCACCACCTGCGGGGATCACACCGAACGGCACACCGAATGCCGTGCCGCGCAACCACGCCGGCATCGCATCGCGGAACTCGGCCTTGCTCAGCCAGGGGCGTCCCTGCGACTTGATCAGGCTGCGATCCTCGGGGCGACCGATCTTGGACGCGATGTGGATGACCTCACCGAGCGCGAGCATCGCGACGGTGATGACGACGATGTGAATGCCGTCGAACAGGGCGGGTACCTCGAACGTGAATCGTGAAGCGCCCGAGGGGCCGTCGATGCCGATCACGGCCAGGGTGAGGCCGATCAGCAGTGCAGTCAGGCCTTTGAGGGCCGAGTCCGAGACCACGGCCGAGGTGGCGATGAACGCGAACACTGCGAGGGCCAGGTACTCGGCCGGGCCGAAGTTCGTCGCCAACGACGCGAGGGTGGGAGCGAAGAACACCACCAGGGTGGTGGCGACGATGCCGCCGATGAACGCTCCGATGGCCGAGGTGGCCAAAGCCTGTGGGGCGCGGCCGTTCTTGGCCATCCGGTGCCCCTCGAACGTCCCGGCGATCGCGGTGCTGTTGCCGGGTGTGTTCATCAGGATGCCGGAGATGGAATCGCCGAACAGGCCGCCGAAATACACTCCGGCGAACATGATCAACGCTGCGGTGGGGTCGAGGGTGAAGGTGACGGGCAGCAGCAGGGCCACCGCCATGGCGGAACCGAGACCGGGTAGGACGCCGACGGCGGTGCCGAGCAGCGCGCCGACGAACACCCAGACCAGGTTCATCGGGGTCAGCGCGGTGCCGAACCCGTCGATCAGATTGCTCAGTGAATCCATCGTAAGTTCAGCTCCGTCAGAAGATCTGGGCGAGAACGCCGCCGGGGAGGGTCAGGCCGAGGCCCGCGGAGAATGCGATCTGAACCGCGCTCGAGACCAGCAGAGCGACGGCGGCGTCGAACACGTAACGGCGACCGCCCAATCCGATCGAGACACCCCAGAACAACAGCGCGCCGGCGAGAACCCACCCGAGCGGATCGAGCAGTGCGATGAACACTGCCACCGATCCGACGGTGATCGACAGGGTTCGCCAGTTGCTGACGGTGCCGGTGTGCGGCACGCCGTCACCGTCCACCCCACGGTCGACGACGTCGGGCTTGATCAACAGCTGAAAGGTGACCAGCAGGGCGACGACGAAGCAGCCTCCTGCAACGATGGCCGGAAAGACCTGCGGGCCAGGTGATGTGGCGGTGGGCGGAACCTGCATCGTGACGGTTCCGTAGACCAGGAAGGCTCCGAGTGCGAGGAGCAGCGCCGGAACGATCAGTCCACTGCGGCCCGTCCAGAACGATCGGGACGTGTCCGTGTCGGTGGTCGTCGTTGTCATACCAGTCCCAACTCCTCGAGAATTCCGGTGATACGTGTCTGTTCGACGTCGAGGAACTCTCCGAATTCGTCTCCGGTCAGAACCGATTCCTTCCAGCGGTTGCGTTCGACGGCCGTGGCCCACTGTTCGGTCTCCACCATCTCGGAGACGATCTCGACCAGCGTCTGTCGGTCCTCGTCCGAGATGCCGGGTGGGGCAACGATTCCGCGCCAGTTGACGAGGTCGACGTTGTACCCCTGTTCGATGAACGTGTCCACGTCGAATCCCTCGAGGGGCTCGGGCGCGGCGACTGCGAGTGCGCGCACATTGCCCGCCTCGATCTGATCGCGGAAGTCGTTGAACCCACTCACTGCCACACCGACGGTGTTCGACAGCAGTGACGTGAGTACTTCACCGCCGCCGGAGTAGGCGATGTAATTGATTGCGGCCGGGTCGATGTCGGCTTCCTGTGCCAACTGGCCCGCGACGATGTGGTCGATGCCGCCGAGCGAACCGCCGCCGATCGGAAGTCCTCCGGGGTTCGCCCGCCACGCCTCGATCATGTCTTCGAGATTCTGGATCGGTGAATCCCTCGGCACGACGAACACTTCGAAGTCCTCGGCCAGTTTCGCGATCGGGACGGTGTCGGCCAGAGTGGTCTCGGAGTTGTTGATCGCGATGCCGCCGAGCATGACGGTGCCGGTGATCATGACGGTGGTGGGTTGCCCGCTCAGGTTCTCGAGCTGGCTCAGACCGATGGTGCCGCCTGCACCGGGGACGTTGACGACCTGGGCGTTGTTGACGATGCCGTCGCTGCGCAGTGCCTGCTGCGATTCACGGGCGACGAGATCCCAGCCGCCACCTGCGGCGGCGGGCGCGATCAGCGTCAGTTTCGCTCGTGCGTCCGAGCCGCTGGCGCTGCGAGCGGCATCGATACCTGCCACGGTCACCGCTCCCACCACCACCAATGCGCCGACCGTCCGTAGCAGTGTGGGCGATATCGCCATCAGAGACCTTTCGTGTGGTGTGTCACAGCGTCAGGTTAGATACAGTTTGTCTGATTAGTCCAGTTCACAACTCTCCGAGGTGATCCTCGGTGGATACGACCAACGAGCAACGAACAACGGGAGAGAACGTGTCGGTATCGAGCGCAGTGGCAGTGGCGATGAGCAACACACCGGAGGGGCAGGAAGCGTTGCGTCGCGGTGCCGCCGAGGCCGAACTTCGTCAGGCTCCGTTGATCGTATTGTCCGTGGTGGACCGGGATTCGGTGTCCGCGGACGACCGCAACTCCGCGCAGGCCGAGGTCGAACGGACTCTGCCCGGTATCGCGACCATGGTTCGAGTGGAACCCGACGGCGGAGACCCGGCCGGTGCTCTGGTCGACCTCGTCGCGGACGTCGGTGCGGGAATGGTCGTCATCGGTTCCAAGCGTCGATCCGCGGTCGGCAAGTTCTTGATGGGCAGCACCGTGCAGAGAGTGCTGCTCGACTGCCCGGTGCCCGTTCTCGTCGTCAAGGCACCGTGACCACGACGTCGCACGGTAGTATCGGACAAAACTCTCACCACACGACCCTGAGGAATCATGGACAGCGATAAACCCGGGCCGGACACGGCTCCCCGCACTACGGCTACTACGTGCGAGGCGGTGTCCGGCGAATGAGCGTAGTGCTCACTCTCTTGCTCGGCCTGCTCGTCGTTTTTCTCATCACCGTCGCGACCGGCTACTTCGTAGCCCAGGAATTCGCGTACATGACCGTCGACCGCTCCCGGCTCAAGGCTCGCGCCGAGGCCGGTGACGCCGTCGCGGCTCGGACGTTGACGGTCACCAAACGCACCTCATTCATGCTGTCCGGTGCGCAGTTGGGCATCACGGTCACCGGCCTGCTCGTCGGCTACGTGGCCGAACCGCTGATCGGGCAGTCGTTCGGCGCGATACTGGGCGGCGTCGGGGTTCCGACGGCCGTCGGTGTCGGACTCGGTGCAGTACTGGCGATCACGTTCGCGACATTCGTGCAGATGCTCTTCGGCGAACTGTTTCCGAAGAACTTCGCCATCGCGCGTCCCGAGCCGGTGGCCCGCTGGCTGTCGCTCTCGACCACCATCTACCTCAAACTCTTCGGCTGGTTGATCACCATCTTCGACCAGTCGTCGAACCTGCTGCTCAAAGCGCTCAAGATCGAGCCGGTGCACGACGTGGAGCATTCGGCCAGCCTGCGCGACCTCGAGCACATCGTCTCGGACTCACGCGAGACAGGCGATCTGCCCGACGAACTGTCGACACTGCTCGACCGTATCCTCGACTTCCCAACTCGCACAGTCGAACACGCGATGATCCCGCGTTCGCGCTCGGCCACGGTCCGAGACACCGACACCCTCGCCGAGGTCGCGGCTCTGATGGGTCAGGAGCATTCTCGATATCCGGTGCTCGACGAGGACGACGGCATCGTCGGCGTCGTCCATCTCGCGGACGTCCTGTCCGCGACGGTGCCGGGGTCCACCCCGATCTCCGAGCTCACGCGGGACGCGCTGATCCTCCCGGAGATTCAGAGCCTGCCCGACGCGATGCGCGAGTTGCGCTCGACGAAGAACCAATTGGCCTGTGTGATCGACGAATACGGCGGTCTGACCGGCGTCATCACGATCGAGGACCTGGCCGAGGAGCTGGTCGGCGAGATCACCGACGAGCACGACGACGACCTGTCCGATCCGAGCCCGGTCAGTGCCGACGACGGCAGCTGGACCATGGCCGGTGAGGTACACGTCGACGAGGTCGAGCGAGCGATCGGCATCGATCTGCCCGAGGGTGATTACGAGACCATCGCCGGTTTCGCCATCGCGCACAACGGATCTCTCCCCGACGTCGGGGAACGGATCGAAGTGGACCTACCACCGGACAACGCCGATCTGGCGAACGACGAGGAGAGTCCAGTTCGCTTCGTGATCCTGGAGATCGAAGAGATCGACAGCCACGTCCCGTCCCTGCTGACCCTGACGCTCGGCGAGCGTGACCCCGAGCACGACGACGAGTCGGCCGAGACGAAGGAAAGTGTGCACCGATGAGCAACATCTGGGTCTTCCTGGCCGTCACGATCGGCCTCATCGCTGCCAGTGCCTTCTTCGTCGCCGTCGAGTTCGCGCTGTTGGCCGCCAAGCGGCACCGACTCGAGGACGCCGCTCCCAATTCACGCTCTGCGCGGGCAGCTCTGCGCAGCTCGTCCGAGCTGACCGTCCTGCTCGCCGGCTCCCAGCTGGGTATCACCGTCTGCACCCTCGGTCTCGGTGCGACGACCAAACCGGCCGTGCACTACTGGCTCACGCCGCTGTTCGAGAGCGGCGGCCTGCCGTATTGGTTCGCCGACGTTCTCGGCTTCGTGCTCGCGCTGATCGTCGTCACCTTCCTGCACCTGGTGGTCGGGGAGATGGCTCCGAAGTCCTGGGCCATCGCCCATCCGGAGAAGTCCGCGACGATGCTCGCAATCCCGATGCGCGGCTTCATGTTTCTCACCCGTCCGGTGCTGACGGCGCTGAACAACATGGCCAACTGGTGCCTGCGGCGGGTCGGCGTCGAGCCGGCCGACACCGTGGGCACGGGCCAGAACGCGGACGATCTGCGTCAGCTGGTGGAGCATTCGGTGAACGTCGGTGCTCTCGATGCCAGCTACCAGGCGCAGATCTCGAGTGCGCTCGAACTGCAGGAGCTGACGGTCGGTGACCTGGTGCGCGAGTTCGGCAAGCCCACGTCGGTACCGTCGACGGCGACCATCGACGACGTGCGCGAGGCCTCGCGTCGCTCGGGGCATCTGCGGATCCTGGTCAGCGACGCGGATGTGGTCAAAGGAGTGGTGCACGTCCGCGACACGTTGACCGCACCGCAGACCCTCGCCGAGATCACGCGTCCGGCGTACACGCTGGAGTCGACGACCCCGGTGTACGTTGCGCTGCAGTCGATGCGGGAGACCAGGCACCACCTGGCGCTGGTGGTCGACGGTTCTGCTGCTGCTGACGATCCGGCGCGCAGCGTCGGCGTCGTGACACTGTCCGATGTGCTGACGCGGCTGTTGCCACAACCCGTCTGATTCGATTCCGCCTTCGAACGAGGCATCCCCGCCCGGCCTACGTGGCCGAGCGGGGATGCTTTGTCGTATCGGGTCGCAGATCTCAGACCGGGGCGACAACCAGCAGGTGTGCCCAGTACGACGCGACGTCGTGGCCGAGTTGGGGGAGCAGAACGTCGTAGAGCAGGTAGGACATCATTGCCGTCGAACTCCTTGTTCAGCGGGTCGTTGCCGACTCGCATTCCGAGACTGTGGGTGACCGAGACTGTGGGTCATTCAGACTCTAGATCACGCGGCCGTCGGTGACATCCATATCGCGCACTCGCCCCCCGTGGCGCACGTCAGCCGATGCAGCCCTGCAGGGTGGTGAAGCTGCCCGCGATTCCGGCACCGTCGCACACCGCGCCGGTCGGGGTGAGAGTGACGGTGGAGCCCGGTGCTGCCACCGCGATGGAGAGCCCGAGGCCGGCTGCCGTGTTCTGTGCCACGGCACCGGGGCCGAATGCGATCGCTGCAGGCGCACCACCGAAACTGCCGTTGCTGACTGCGGTTCCACCGTTCAGTCCGAGTGCAAGGGCTGCGGCATTGTTCATTGCCTCGGCCGAACCCCACCCCTCGAGGCCGAGGCCGGCCGCCGCACTCGCGACGTCTGCGGAGCTGTCGCACTGCGATCCTCCGAGGATCGCAGCTATATCCGCCCCTCCCGGTGCGGTGGTGCAGGCGACCGGCGCTGCTGATGCGGTGCCGGGTACCAGTGCCGCGAACGCGCAGGCGAATCCGAATGCTGCGGCTCCGCCGACAATCCTCTTGGTGTGGAACATGGTGAATGCCTCCCGAGATCGGTGCGTCGGCACCGGTGTGCCGAGCGTGACGGTCGCTGGGCCGTGTTGCTGGGGACCCGACTCCCTGACATCGAGTCTCGACCCGCCCGGGCGCAGCGGGGGATCGCTCACATCACAGAACCATCACGGTACGGAAACGCTGCAGTAACGGTGGGTGCTCGTGTACTCGACCGTGGACCACGCCGTCGGGCGGGCCGTTGTCCTGGGCGCGTCGGTGTTCGGCGACCGGCACTCCGACGCGGCGGGATCCTTTCAGGTGCTCCTCGACCCCGAGGGCAACGAGTGGTGCCTGGTGACGCCGCCCGGGTGAGCTCGGTCGATCAGCGAGTGTCGTGTTCGGCGCGTGATTCGAGGACGGTGGGCATGTTGCCCTCGATGAGTTCGATCAGATCGCTCAATCGGGTACCGACTTCGCGTCCCAGCGGGGTGAGGCTGTACTCCACCTTGGGCGGAATGGTCCCCTGCACGGTGCGAATCACGAGACCATCCCGTTCCAGGGTCTGCAGAGTCTGCGAGAGCATGCGTTCGCTGACGCCGTCGACGCGTCGGCGCAACGCATTGAACCGGTAATCACCCTCGGTGAGCGCCGCGAGCGCGAGAACGCCCCACCTGCTGGTGGCGTTCTGCAACGTCTGCCTCGACGCACAGTCCCGCGCGAAGACGGACGCTTCGAGTGATTCGGTGGCCTCGGACATACCTCCATGCTAGCGCATGCGAAAGGCATAGTGATGACTATGGGGGTTGCACTGCACGAAAAGTAAGTGCATAGTGGGTGAGTACTTGAAACCTCAACCTCAGGAGCTCGATCATGACCACAGCGGTAACCGGAGCAACGGGCAACCTCGGCGGCCTCGTCGTCGACGCACTCATCGAGCGTGGCGTTGCACCCGCCGAGATCGTGGCGGTGGTCCGAAACGCAGACAAGGCCTCGCCACTGGCCGAACGCGGCGTCGTGGTTCGGGTTGCCGACTACTCCGATTCGGCCGCGATGACGGCAGCTCTCGCAGGCGTCGACAAGCTGCTGCTCGTCTCGGGTTCGGAGGTAGGTCAGCGAATTGCACAGCACACCAACGTGATCGAGGCAGCCGAGACAGCCGGAGTCGGCCTCATCGCCTACACGAGCCTGCTGGCCGCCGATACATCCGGAGTGAGCCTCGCGCCCGAGCACAAGGCCACCGAGGAACGCCTCGCCGCGTCCGGCATTCCCGCGGTGTTCCTGCGCAACGGCTGGTACTGGGAGAACTACCTCGGCTCGCTCGCGCAGACCATCGAGGGCGGAGTGCTCCTCGGCGCGGCAGGAAACGGCAAGCTGGCAGCCGCGTCCCGCGTCGACTTCGCGCACGCGGCCGCCGCTGTGCTGACGCTCGACGATCAGGGCGGAAAGATCTACGAGCTCGGTGGCGACGAACGCCTCACTTACGCCGAGCTCGCGGCCGTCATCGGCGAGATCTCCGGCAAGTCGATCGCCTACAAGGACGTTTCCGAGTCCGAGTACGCCGCGATCCTCCAGGGCGCAGGACTGCCCGACTTCGTGGCAACCATGTTGGCCAGCGCAGATGCGGGAATCGCGCGCGGCGAGCTCGACACCGACTCCGGCGACCTGCAGGCCCTGATCGGTCGAGCATCCACTCCGGCCGCAGAAGTACTCCGCGCCGCAGTGTGACGGGCATCGGGGGCGGTACTTGTAGCGTGGGCGCGGTGAATCACTCCTACACCCGCACCATGTTCCTGGCCGCCTCCGTCTCGCTCGTCCTGCTGACGGGTGCGTGCAGCTCGGACTCCGACGCCTCGTCCTCGGCGACGTCCACGTCCTCGGCTTCGTCCGCCGCCGGTGCCCCGGCCGCCGCGAGCACCTGCCCCACAGCGGCACCCGACGCCGCGGCCACCCCCGACTGGACCCTCGACGGGGACTCGGGCAGCATCGCCGTCGTCGGATCCACCGACACCGCCGCGCCCGCGGTCACCGTCGACACCCCGTTCAGCGTCGCCGAGACCCAGGTCGAAACGTTGACAGCGGGGGACGGGCCGGTCATCGCGTCCGACGCCGAGGTGTCGGTCTGCTACGTGGGCGTCAACGGACGTACCGGAGAGACGTTCGACAGCAGCTTCGAGCGGGGTGCACCGATCGAATTTCCACTGGACGGAGTCGTCGCCGGCTTCCAGAAGGCCATCGCCGGACAGACCGTCGGCTCGACCGTCGCCGTGGCGGTCACCTCGGCCGATGGATACGCGACCGGCAATCCGGCAGCCGGAATCGAGCCGGGAGACAGCTTGATCTTCGCGATCTCGATCCTGTCCGCGAGCTGAGTGCCTCCGGCAGTGGTGCAGTTGTGCGCCCTTCACGGCACACAACCGCACCACTGCGGCTCCGCCGCACTTACACCGTCGAGAGCTGCTGAATGGTCGTCGCGCCACCCGGGGTGGGTGTCGTGGTGATGAAGTTCGAGTCGTAACCCAGCGATTCGACGACGCCGCGGATCTCGCGGAACTGCTCGACGCTGACGTCGGGCGTGCGCTTGAGCACGAATCCGGACGTGCGGTTGGGGCTTCCGACGAACGCCCACGAGTAGTCGTCGGCAATGTAGGCGACGATGTAGTTGGTCGGACCGTCGAGGCTCTCCTGGGTGGGCACCCCCGGGAAGCTCACGTGCAGTTGGGCATTGGTGACGGTGTCGTTGACCCTGGCGTTTCCGACGATGCGGTTCTCGCCGCCGGTCCAGGTGGTGCAGGTGTTCTCGACGCGAATGTTGGTTTCGTCGATCATCTGGTAGTTCGCCTGGGTGTCACGAGCGCAGATCAGGTTGAACGGCTGTGGCACCGCGGCAACCTGGTTCCAGGTGCCCAGGTAGCGCTCGACATCGAGTGACGGGATCGGAGCCAGCGGCTCCAGGCCGACCGATCCCAGTGGACCGACCGGCTGCGCCTGAGCCGGGGCCGCGGTCAGCAGTGCGCCTGCGGCCAATACTCCGGCAATTGCGGTGCGTCCGAGTGCGGTACGGATGTTCATCAATTCGCTCCTTGTGTTGCGGTTGTGGTTACGGTCTCGCTGGAATCGATTCTGTTCGGCCACCAGATTTTCGGGCCGATGAGGGTGAACAGGGCGGGAATCACGACGGTGCGCACCACGAAGGTATCGAGCAGAATGCCGAGTCCGACGATGATACCGAGTTGGGTCAGGGTGATCAGGGGCAGGACGCCGAGCACGCAGAAGACTGCTGCCAGAACGATTCCCGCGCTCGTGATGACACCGCCGGTGGCCGAGACGGCGCGCACGATGGCCGATCCGGTGCCGTGCCGAGGCGTCTCCTCGCGGGTACGAGTGACCAGGAAGATGGTGTAGTCCACACCGAGCGCGACCAGGAACAGGAACGCGAACAGCGGGGTGTTGTCGTCGAGGGCGGGGAAGCCGAAGACGTGCAGGCTCACCCAGCTGCCGATTCCGATCGCTGCTACTGCACTCAATACCGTTGTGGCAACCAGGATCACGGGTGCGACGAGGGCACGCAGCAGTACCAAGAGCACGGCGAGCACGACCGCGAGGATCGCGGGGATGACCACGAGGCGATCGCGGGCGGCTGCCTCGGATGTGTCGAGTGCCTTGGCGTCGCTGCCGCCGACCTGTGCGCGGTCCACGCCAGCGAGTGCGGCGCGCAGGTCCTGTACGACGGCGAACGACTCGTCCGACGCGGGGGCCGCATCGGTGACGACCGAGAGGCGGGTGAGTCCGGTGTCGGAATCCGCGACGCGATCGACCGACACGACACCGTCGATGCCCTGGGCGGTGCCGATGACTGCGTCGATGTCTGCGGTGGGAGCCAGGACCGTCATCGGATCGGCGGATCCGGCCGGAAAGTGTTGCGAGAGAGTGTCGAAGCCTTCGACGGACTCGGCGGTGACACGGAACTGCTCGGTCTGCGAGAGTCCGATCTGCGTTCCGAACAAGGCCGCGCAGCAGGCCAGCAGCGCGACGATGGTCACCGAGGCCGTCGCCACGGGGCGTCGGGCAACACCTGCCGCGATCGAGTGCCAGACGCCCTCCGTGGTGGTGTCACGGTCGGACTCCTTGGGGACGAAGGGCCAGAACAGCTTCGGGCCACACAGTGCCAGCAGGGGCGGCAGTACGAACAGCACGAACACCGCTGCCACGACGAGGCCTGCGGCGGCCAGGGCACCCAGGCTGCGGGTGCTGGGCAATATTGCCAGGAGCAAGGTCAGCAGCGCCAGGACGACGGTGGCGTTGCTGGCGAGGATGGCGGGCCCGGCATGGCGAACGGCGTGGCGCAGGGCGAGGCGATGATCGGGCTCGCGCCGCAGTTCCTCGCGGTACCGAGAGATCAACAGCAGCGCATAGTTGGTGCCGGCACCGAAGACCAGCACGCTGGTGATGCCCGACGTGGACCCGTCGAAGGACAGACCGGTGACCTCGGCCAGCGCGGTGCCGACGGTAGTGGCGAATCGGTCTGCGAAACCGATGACGGCCAACGGCACCAACCACAGGATGGGCGATCGGTAGGTGACGATGAGCAGGACGGCCACCACGAGCGCGGTAACGGCAAGAAGGGTGAAGTTGGCACCGGAGAACGAGTTCGCGATGTCGGCTCCGAAGGCCGGTCCGCCGGTGACCTGAGCGGTCAGATCGGGCGACAGGCCCTCGGTTGCTGCGGACCGCAGTTCGGTGATCAGTTCGTTGAGGGTGAAGCCCGACAACTCGGAATCGACCTGAACCAGCGCAATCGCAGCTTTGCCGTCGGGTGCGACGATCGGGGGCGGGCCGGGCTCGTCCGGTACCGAGCGATCCACGGCGATCAACCGGCTCTTCGCGGCAGCTGCGTCCTCGATGTCGGCCGGTGTGAGGTCACCGCCGTCTGTGCGGCTCAGAACCAGAATGACGGGTGCGGTGTCGGAGTCGGGGAACTGGGAGAGGAGCTCGTCCACCTGGTAGGACTCGGCCGACGTCGGCAACGAGTTCGGTGACTGGCCGGCGGAGTCGTTGCTGCCGACCAGACCCATCACGGCGACGGACAGAACGAGGACGGCGAGCGTGATCGCCCACGATCCACGGTGCGTCACGACTGCGGCGACGCGGTCCCAGACTGCGGTGTTCTCGGTTCGAGTGCTGTCCACGTGACAAACAATCTCATTTACTTAGATATTAAGCAACTGAATCTCTTGTGGGCAGTAGTCTGACCATGACCGCAGCGAAGGAGTTACCATCGACATGGCCGACCGAAACCACCTCGAATCCGCGATTTCCGCGGATCTACGAGCGCTGTCGTCGGTCTCCGAACAGATCGGCCAAGTGTTCGGTGCTCTGCACAGCCTGCGGCCCAACGACTTTCGAGCGCTTCTCCACGTCATGGTCGCCGATGTCGAGGGTGCGCCGCTGACCGCGGGAGAACTGGGCACGATGCTGGGGCTGTCGTCGGCGGCGATGACCTACCTCGTCGAGCGCATGATCACCTCCGGTCACATTCGCCGCGAATCAGACGCATCCGATCGACGCAAAGTCATTCTGCGATACGACGAGCACGGGATGGAGGTCGCTCGCGGGTTCTTCGGCCCCCTCGGCAGGCGCACGAGCGCCGCGTTGGCCGACCTCCCCGACGCCGATCTCGCTGCCGCACACCGGGTGTTCGAAGCGCTCATCGGAGCCATGCGAGAACACCACGCCGACCTGGGAAACAGCCGTCGCGCGTAGGGGCCGCGCCTGAGCGCGATGTTCGAACCGCTGGTGGGCGGCCTGCTCGAGAAGATGCTGGACTCCGAGCGTGCGAGTGCCGTAGGGTTGGCGCTGGTTGAGCTAACAGCCGGTCACGGGGAAACGCAGCGAAGTCGGCGTCCGGGTCAGGCAACATTCTGCTCCCGCTGCATCGATCGGTTTCCCCCTCAGTTCGACCGATCGATGGGATCTGCCATGAGTGTTGAATCTTCAGGCAACAAAGTTCGAACCACCCCGGTGACTGTCGCGGAGAAGTCCGTGTCCGTCGCAGCAACCGGAGCAATCTTCACCGCGCACGACGGCCCCGACGGCTCACTCGTCGTCGCCGTCCACGGCGACATCGACATGCGCAGCGCGCCGATGTTCTCCGATTTCGTCTGCAGCCGCGTGTCCAGCAAAAGGCATGTCACCCTCGATCTGTCCGATGTCGAATTCTTCGGCATCGCAGGTCTCACCGTTTTCGATGCAGTCCGTGAGTACACGGCAGGCATCGGTGCATCATGGTCGATCGTCGCAGGACGCTCGGTCTCACGTCTGATCCAGGTCGCCGACCTCGAGTCCACGATTCCGACGGCTCGTCCCTCGAACGACCGGTAATACTCCGGCGATCATCGCCGCGACAAGAGGTGGGCAGCTCCAGTACAGGGGCTGCCCACTGTTCGTCGGGTGCCCATTCACTTGACCCCGATGAACAGAACGGACGACCCTGATCGACGGTGTGACCGAAGCTCAGGATCGTCCGAAAGTGTTGCAGCACAGGCGAACTAGTCTTTGGTTCCTTCGGAATCGCTGAAGAACGCCCAGTCGCCGTCGTGCTCGACCTCGAGCCGCCACCCCAACTCCTCGTTGTCGGCGCGGCTGTCCTTGAACCAGGCGTGCGCGTCCTCGGAACTGGAGATGTCCTTGGTCGCGACGACGGTTCCGTGCGGATCGATAACTCTGTAATTTGCCATGCAGCCAGGGTGCCCCGATGTCGCAGAACCTAATCCACGCGGGAACGCGGCGGCCGACTCCTGGGATCCGCACACGCGCGCGCATTCGTCGAATGCGCGCGAAATCGCCTCGGATACGACGCGATTCTGCGCGCACCTGGCAAACGCGCGCGCGTTTGCGGTGGCCGGGTGGTGCGGCGACCGGGTGGTGCGGCGACCGGGTGGTTCGGTGACTGAGTTCTGGTGCACCCTCAGGTACGCGAGAGGACCGATCGCGCGAAGAACATCAGGTTCGCGGGGCGTTCGGCAAGCCTGCGCATGAAGTAGCCGTACCACTGCGATCCGTACGGTACGTACACGCGTACTTTGCGTCCCGCGTCCACGAGTCGACGCTGTTCGGGATCGCGGATTCCGTACAGCATCTGGAACTCGAACTCCTCGGACGATCGTCCTGCAGCCGACGCCAGCCTGTCCGCCGCCTCGATCATCTCCGGGTCGTGCGAGGCCACCATGGGGTAGCCGCGGCCGTACATCAGGATCTGCAGGCATCGGAGGTAGGAGTCGGAGACCTCGCGTGCACCCTGGAACGCCACCGACGACGGTTCGTTGTACGCACCTTTGCACAGTCGGATACGAGATCTCGGCCCGGACAGGTCGTGGCAGTCGGCCTCGGTGCGCCGCAGGTAGGCCTGCAACACCGTGCCCAGGTCGGGGAAGTCGACGCGTAGTTCCCGGACGATCGACAGGGTCGAATCGGTGGTGGTGTGGTCCTCGGCATCGACCGTCACCCACACCCCGGCCGCGGCCGCGGCCGTACAGATCGTCCGTGCGTTCTCGAGCGCCAGAGTTCGGTCGATTCCCTGGCCGAGTGCAGACAGCTTGAGTGAAATCTCGAGCGCGGTTGCGTCGGCTTCTCGCGTCGAAAAGCGTTGTACAAGTGAAAGATAGGCGTCCACGGTTGCCTTCGCCTGGCCTCGGTCGGTGGTGTCCTCACCGAGGTAGTCCACCGAGACGAACCGGCCCGACGCCAGCAGGGCGTCGACTGCGCTGACGGCCGCGGGCTCGGATTCGCCCGCAACGAAGCGGTCGACGAGGGACCGGGTGGCGCGTAGACGTGTCACGGTCGCCTGCAGTTTGGGTGAACGTGCGGCCGCGAGCAGGGCCGGACGCAGCGGATTGCTCAGCAGGGTGGTCATCGCGTGCCCTCGCCTTCCTGATGCGGGTAGCCGTGAGTGGTCGGCGGGACGAACGTTTCCTTCACGGTGCGGGCCGAGGTCCACCGCAGCAGGTTCTGCGGTGAACCCGCCTTGTCGTTGGTTCCCGACGCGCGGGCCCCGCCGAACGGTTGCTGTCCCACCACCGCGCCGGTCGGTTTGTCGTTGACGTAGAAGTTGCCTGCGGCGAATCGCAGTGCCGCATGGGCCTGTTCGACGGCGGTGCGATCGGTGGCGATGACCGCTCCGGTCAACGCGTACTTCGATCCGGTGTCGACGGTGCGCAGTGTCTCGGCATAGGCGTCCGGCCTGCTGTCGTCGTAGACGTGCACGGCCAGGATCGGCCCGAAGTACTCGGTGGTGAAGGCCTCGTCGGTGGGGTCGTCCCCGAGAAGCACCGTGGGGGAGACGAAGTACCCCTCCGAGTCGTCGCAGGTACCACCGGCGGCGATGGTCAGGCCGGGAACGGACTTCGCTCGATCGAGAGCAGCTGCGTTGCGGTCGAACGCCTTTCGGTCGATGACGGCACCGCCGTAGTTGGACAGGTCGGTCACGTCGCCGTACTTCAGTGCCGAGACCTGCTCGATGAACCCGTCGCCCATCGAGGCCCACAGCGACTTCGGTACGAAGGCCCTCGACGCTGCCGAGCACTTCTGACCCTGGAAGTCGAAGGCACCGCGAATCATGGCGGTGGTCAGCACATCCGGATCGGCGGAGCTGTGCGCGACGACGAAGTCCTTGCCGCCGGTCTCACCCACGAGCCGTGGATACGAGTGGTAGTTCGAGATGTTGTTGCCCACCTCGCGCCACAGCGTCTGGAATGTCGCGGTGGACCCGGTGAAATGGATACCGGCCAGCCGTGGATCGGCAAGGGCCACGTCGGAGACCATCGGTCCGTCACCGAGAACCAGATTGATCACCCCCGGCGGAAGGCCTGCGGCTTCGAGCAACTGGAGCGTCAGATATGCGGCGACGGCCTGCGTGGGCGAGGGCTTCCACAGCACGGTGTTGCCCATCAGCGCAGGTGCGGTGGGCAGATTGCCTGCGATGGCGGTGAAGTTGAACGGGGTGATGGCGTAGACGAAGCCCTCGAGCGGACGGTATTCGACGCGATTCCACACTCCCGGTGCCGAGACCGGCTGCTCGGCGAGAATCTGTCGGGCGAACGCGACGTTGAACCGCCAGAAGTCGATCAGCTCGCAGGGTGCGTCGATCTCCGCCTGGTAGGCCGACTTGGACTGACCGAGCATCGTTGCCGCAGCGATTCTTTCGCGCCACGGACCGGACAGCAGATCGGCGGCTCGCAGGAACACCGCGGCGCGCTCGTCGAAGGGAAGCTCGCGCCACGCGGGGGCCGCTGCCGTCGCAGCATCGATGGCGTCGCGCACGTCCCCGTGGGTGGCACCGGTGAAGCTACCGATGACCGACGAGTGTCTGTGCGGTTCGACGACGTTCTCGACCGGGCCGTCGGCCTCTCGGTGAATGCCGCCGATGACCTGACGGATCTC
Source organism: Rhodococcus sp. 06-470-2 (assembly GCF_002258235.1). Lineage (NCBI taxonomy): Bacteria > Bacillati > Actinomycetota > Actinomycetes > Mycobacteriales > Nocardiaceae > Rhodococcus > Rhodococcus sp. 06-470-2. The sequence continues at coordinate 659,431 of NZ_NOYB01000010.1, forward strand.
GACGGGGGAACTCCGGAGCTCGTCCAATCGGCTGCGCAAGCGGGCCCGTTCCGGGCTTCCGGGGGCGTAGGTGTTGACCGGCTCGTTGATGGGGGTGGGGACGGATGTGACGGCGTCCATGGCTGCTCCTCGTCTTCGGTGTGTGCTGCTCATTGAAGTCCGATCCGCACCTCGTTCAATCAGCCCACCGGCCAAAGAATCGGTGATCTACTTGTCCGCATGGCCAACACTGTGTCGCTGCGTTCGATGCTGACCTCGCTGCACAGCGCTGTCGTCGAACTCGTCCTCGCGCCGGCAGGAACGGATATGGAGGTCGAGTCCGTCGCGCTGCTCGATGCCGACGACCTGCGGCTGCCTCCGGGAGCATCCTCCGATCTGACGCTGCTGGTGGGCGTGACCGAGGCCGACGTGGTGCGGTGGTTCGACGATCTCGCGTTGCGCCCGGTGGCGGATCGACCGCTCGCGGTGCTGACCAAGGTCGCCGCCTCGACTGCGCTGTCCCACGGTGCGCGGGAGGCAGGTATCGCACTGGTCGCGGTGCACCAGCAGACACGGTGGGAGCTGTTGCTGTCGATGATGCGGGGAGTTCTCGACCAGGTCCGTGCCCAGAGCTCCGACGACGGACTGTTCGGAGCCGATACCGATCTCTACGAACTCGCGCAGACGGTGGCGTCGCTGACGAAGGGCATGGTGAGCATCGAGGACGAGCGCTCACATGTGTTGGCCTACTCGGCATCCGACGACGCGGCCGACGAACTGCGGACCCTGTCGATCCTCGGACGCGAAGGTCCGGCCGACTACCTGCGCAGACTGCACGAGCGAGGTGTGTTCGATCGACTCCGCCGCACCGACGACGTGATCGACGTACCGGCCGATACCGAACTGGGAATTCGGCGACGCCTCGCGGTCGGGATACGTCGCATGCACGGGAGCGCGACGACTCTCGGGACGATCTGGGTGCAGGAGGGTGCCGCCCCGCTCGCCGCCGACGCCGACGCGGTACTGCGCGGTGCCTCGGCCGTCGCGGCTCGACTGATCACCCGCATCGCGAACGCTCCGACCAACGAGGCCCTGCAGATTCAGCGCCTGCTCGGTGCACGGGGTGGCGGTGTCGACGTCCCGTCGCTCGCGTCGGCACTGTCGATCCCCGCCTCGGGATCGGCGGCGGTCGTCGGATTCGCTGCCTGCGGGGAATTCGAGATCAGCGCCCTGGCACCGTCTATCCGATTGCACGCCAGCGCATTTCGACGAGACTCGTTGGTCACCACCATCGGTGAGAGGATCTACGCACTGTTTCCCGGGGTGGCGTCGGGCACGGGGATCGCGGCGTGGACCGCCGATGCCGTCGGGCGAATCGAGACGCGCACCTCGCTGGCGTTGCGCGCTGCGGTCGCCGCACCGATCGCCGATCTCGACGGGGTGGCCGTGGCCAGATTCGAGGTCGACCGAGTGCTCGACGGCACCACCGGCGAGGTGCGGGTCACGACGCTCGAGGAGTCGAGAACCTCGGTACTGCTGGGCGAAATCCTGGAACTGATCGCCAATCACGAACAGCTACGAGACCCGCGCATCACCGCCCTCGACCGATACGACGCGACCAACGACTCCAGAATGCGTGAGAGCCTCGAGTCGTACCTGGCGTGTTTCGGTGACGTTCGGGCGGCCGCCGAGCGACTGCACATCCACCCGAACACCCTGCGCTACCGCATTCGACGCGTCGAGCAGATTCTGGACCTCGATCTCGGCGACTCCGATGCTCGCCTGTTGGTGGAACTGCAGCTGCGCATGTGAGAGCGGCTTCGCCGCACGTGAGCGGAAATTCGTAGCAGGCTACGAATTTTCATGCACGTGCGGCACCGGTGCTCGACCTGATCACCAGGCTCGGTTCGATGCTCGAACGCATGGTGCTTCGATTCCCGGTGTCGATCTGGTCGAGCAGAATCTCGACGCTCCGGATGCCGACGTCGGTGAACTCCTGGCGGATGGTGGTCAGGGGCGGCGAGAAGAATTCCGCGTCGGGAACGTCGTCGAAGCCGACCACACTGACGTCCTGCGGTACTCGCCTGCCGTGGACGTCCAGTGCGCGAAGCACCCCGAGCGCCATGGAGTCGTTGCCTGCGAACACCGCGGTGACGTCGGCGTTCCCGGCCAGTTCGCTGCCGGCCTCGAACCCCGATCTCGCGGTCCAGTCGCCGCCGAGAGTGGGCGGTGGCTCCGCGCCGGCATCCTCGTGGGCCATCCGCCACCCGGTGACGCGATCGGTGGCCTCGTACCACCCCAGCGGCCCGGCAACGTGCCACACGGCGCGGTGCCCGAGCGAGAGCAGGTGCGCGGTTGCGGCCTTGGCTCCGGCGATCTGATCGACCGAGACCACGGCCAGATCGCCGGCGGGCGAACCCTCGACGGCCACCAGCGGCAGCTCCCCGGCCAGATCGGCGATGTCGCCGCCGTCGGTGCGCAGTGGCGCGATGACGACCACGCCGTCGACGCCCTGCTTCTGCAACCGGCGCACGCAGGTGATGATCGCCGACTCGTCGAACGAGGTGGGGACGGCGACCACCACCGAGTAGCCGGCGTGGCGTGCTGCGTACTCGACGCTGTAAAGGGTCGAGACCGGGCCGTACAGAGCGTTTCCGGTGCCGACGATTCCGATGGTCTTGCTGCGGCCGGTTACCAGAGCACGAGCGGCGGTGTTGGGGCGGTATCCGAGCTCCGAGATCGCCCGATCCACTTTCGTTCGTGTCGCCTCGGTCACGTTGGGATGACCGTTGATGACGCGGGAGACGGTCTGGTGGGACACACCTGCGAGCCGGGCGACATCGGTCATGGCTGGTCCGCGTGTCGGCGTCATCGTCGTGCTGCTCCTCTCGCGTCGTCGAAGACAATCACAGCATGCCGGGTCCCTCGGCGCCCGCGAACATGCACGTCAGGTGGGTGTGTTCACCGCCGTGCCGGTCGTGGTGGGCGCAGGCTTGCCCTGCTCGGCACCGGTGAACATCTCGGCGGGCACGGGCACACCGAGATAGCTGCTCGGGGGCGCGGCTTTGTCGCCCTTGTTGCCCTTGCCGCTCGCTGCTCGACGCTTGGTCCAGATGTCGAACGCAACCGCCGCGAGCAGGACCAGGCCCTTGACCAGCTGAACGCGCTCACTGGGTGAGCCGATGAGCGACATTCCACTGTTGATCACGGCGATGATCAGCCCGCCGGTGAGTGCGCCGACGATGCGGCCGACGCCGCCTTGCACTGCCGCGCCGCCGATGAAGGCCGCCGCGATGGCGTCGAGCTCGAAGCCGTTGCCCGCGGTCGGTCCGGCCTGGTTGAGTCGACCGGCGAAGATGATTCCGGCCAGGGCCGAGAGCACACCCATGTTGACGAAGATCCAGAAGGTGACCGGCTTGACCTTGATGCCGGACAGCGAGGCAGCGTGGATGTTGCCGCCGATCGCGTACACGTGCCGACCGAACACCGTCTTGCCCGCGAGGGTGGAGTAGCCCATCACCAGCACGGCGAGCAGGATCAGTACGTACGGCAGGTTCTTGAACCGCGCCAGCTGCACCGCGATGGCGAGTACGAGAGCGGCAGCGAAGGCCATCTTGATCAGGAACAGCGGCAGTGCGTCCACGGTCTGGCCGTACTTCTGCCGACCCGTGCGAGATCGCCACTGGCTGAACACGATTCCGACGACCGCTGCAATGGCGACGAGCAACGTGAAGATGTCAGCCCCACCCAGTGGTCCGAGTCCCACGTTGCCGAGGAAGCCGGGCAGGAAGCCGTTGGACAGTGTGCGCACCGGCCCGGGGAACGGCCCGATGCCCTGGTTGCCGAGAACGATGAGAGTGACTGCGCGGAAGACGAGCATCCCTGCCAGCGTCACGATGAACGCCGGTATGCCGAAGTACGCGACCCAATAGCCCTGCCAGGCACCGATCAGGCCGCCGACGATCAACGTGATCAGCACCGCCAGTGGCCACGGCACGTTCTGTTGAACCATGAGGACACCGGCGATGGCACCGGTGGCCGCGACGACCGAGCCGACGGACAGGTCGATGTGGCCCGCGATGATGATCACGACCATGCCGATGGCCAGGATGAGGATGTACGAGTTCTGCACCACCATGTTGCTGATGTTCTGCGGCACCAGAAGCTGACCGCCCGTCAGCACGGTGAACAGCACGATGATCAGCGCGAAGGCGATGAAGATTCCGCTCTGGCGAAGGTTGCGCGTGAGCAACCCCCGCACGGTCGACAACTGATTCATCGAAGTACTCCTGTTCCACGGGTCATGAGATGCATGAGCGATTCCTGGGTCGCGTCCTCGCGAGTGACCTCACCGGTGATACGGCCTGCCGACAGTGCGTAGATCCGGTCGCACAGCCCGAGCAGTTCCGGGAGCTCGGAGGAGATCACCAGGACCGCCTTTCCGGCGTCGGCGAGATCGTTGATGATCGAATAGATTTCGAACTTCGCGCCGACGTCGATTCCTCGTGTCGGTTCGTCGAGAATGAGCACATCGGGATCGCTGAAGATCCATTTGCTCAACACGACCTTCTGCTGATTGCCGCCGGAGAGTTTGCCGACCACGGCGGCGACGTTCGGTGCCTTGATGTTCATGCTCTTGCGGAAACCCTCGGCGACCTTGAACTCCTGGTTGTCGTCGACGAAGCCTCCCGTCACCAGCTTGTCCAGGGCGGCGGTGGAGATGTTTCGCTTGATGTCGTCGATCAGATTGAGGCCGTACCGCTTTCGGTCCTCGGTGGCGTAGGCGATCCCGTGATGGATGGCATCGTTGACCGACTTGACGTGAATTTCCTCGCCGTACTTGTACAGTCGCCCCGAGATGTCGATGCCGTAACTTCGGCCGAAGACGCTCATGGCCAACTCGGTGCGTCCGGCACCCATCAAGCCGGCAAGACCGACGATCTCCCCGCGGCGCAGACTGAGATTCGCCTTGTCGACAACGGTCCGGCCGTGCTGCGTCGGACTGTGCACGGTCCAGTCCTCGATACGCAGAACTTCCTCTCCCACGGTCGATTCGTGCGGCGGAAACCGGTGCTCGAGATCGCGGCCGACCATGAGCGAGATGATGCGATCCTCGGTGACCTCCGGGTCTCGCATATCCAGGGTCTTGATGGTCCGGCCGTCACGGATGATCGTCGTCCGGTCTGCGATGGCCGCGATCTCGTTGAGCTTGTGCGAGATGATCACGCACGTGATGCCCTCGTCCCGCAGACCGCGTAGCAGGTCGAGGAGGTGAGCGGAATCCGAATCGTTCAGTGCCGCAGTCGGTTCGTCGAGAATCAGCAGCGTCACGTCCTTGGACAACGCCTTGGCGATCTCGACGAGCTGCTGCTTGCCGACACCGAGGTCGCTGACGACGCTGACGGGGTTCTCCCGCAGCCCTACCCGGTTCAGTAGGGCTGCGGCCTCGGAATTGGTGCGGTTCCAGTCGATGAACCCGCGCTTGGACCGCTCGTTGCCGAGAAAGATGTTCTCGGCGATCGAGAGGTACGGACTCAGCGCGAGTTCCTGATGGATGATGACGATGCCCTCGGCCTCGCTGCCCCGGATGTCGGAGAACTCGCACGGCTTACCGTCGAACACGATGTCGCCGTCGAAGGTGTCGTGTGGGTACACACCCGACAACACCTTCATGAGCGTCGACTTGCCTGCGCCGTTCTCGCCGCAGATCGCGTGGATTTCGCCGCGATTCACCGAGAGAGTGACGTCCTGTAGAGCCTTGACGCCGGGAAAGGTCTTGGTGATGCCACGCATCTCCAGGATCGGGCTCGTCATCTCCGAACTCACTTCAACTGGTCCTGGGTGTAGTAGCCGCCTTTGACCAGAACCTGCTCGTAGTTGCCCTTGTTGACGATCTCGGGCTGCAAAAGGTAAGCGGGAACGACCTTCTCACCGTTGTCGTAGTCCGTGGTGTTGTTCGTCTCGGGCGTCTGACCGTCGAGCATGGACTGTGCCATCTGAATGGTGACCTCGGCCAGTTCGCGGGTGTCCTTGTAGATGGTGGAGTACTGCTCGTCGGCGATGATGGACTTCACCGACGGCACTTCGGCGTCCTGTCCGGTGACGATCGGGTACGGCTGCCCTGCTGTTCCGTAGCCGTTGCTCTTGAGTGCGGAGAGGATGCCGATGGACAAGCCGTCGTACGGCGAGAGCACGCCCTGCACCTTCTGGCCGGAGGAATACGTCTTGGTGAGCAGATCCTCCATGCGCTTCTGGGCGGTGGCCGGATCCCAGCGCAGTGTCGCAGCCGTCTCGAAATCGGACTCGCCGCTACCGATCTTCAGAGTTCCCTTGTCCAGGTACGGCTTCAGGGTGTCCATGGCACCGTCGAAGAAGAAGGTGGCGTTGTTGTCGTCGGGCGAACCGGCGAAGACCTCGATGTTCAACGGGCCGGCCGGGGCATCGGCCTTGTCGGTGCCGTCCTCGTTCTTCAGGCCGAGACCGACGAGAAGCGACGTGGCCTGGTCGACGCCGACCTTGTAGTTGTCGAACGTCGCGTAGTAGTCGACGTTGGGGGAGTTGCGAATGAGGCGGTCGTACGCGATGACGCCGATGCCGTTGTCCTTGGCTTCCTGCAACTGCGTGGTGATGGCCGTGCCGTCCACCGAAGCAACGATGAGGAGCTTTGCGCCCTGGGTGATCTGGTTCTCGATCTGGTTGACCTGAGTGGGGATGTCGTTCTCGGCGTACTGCAGATCGACCTTGTAGCCCTGGCCCTCGAGCGCGCTCTTGAGATTGTCGCCGTCGGCGATCCATCGAGCCGAGGACTTCGTCGGCATCGTCACGCCGATCAGCGCGCCTGCCGTGCTGCCGCCTTCGGCCGGAGCCTGGTCCGCGGTCTTGGTGCTCGATCCACACGCGCCGAGCGTGAGGGTGAGCGCCACCGCGGCTGCGGCGATGGATAGGTGTCGAAACTTCATCGTTTCTCCCTGCGTAGTGGAGTAGACCGTGAAGCGCTGTCCGCCGGGGTGTCCCGTGTGGTTCGCATCACATCAAGACGAAAGTGTGAGCGATAACATCGGCATTGTCAAAGATTTCTTTTTCGCACCCGCGTGACCAGTGTGAGCGCTAACATCGGCCGACTCGAAAAGGCCAGGGACGTACCCGTCGGACGGGTCAGTGCAGTTCGTGCACCGACTGCTTGCCGCTCTTGAGCCAGCGACTCGGGAGTCGGCCGACCAGCTCTCCCAGCGGATGTACCGCGGCCGAGAGGATCTCAACGGAATCCTGCAGGATGTCGATCGAGATGCTCATCCGCTCGATGTTGGGGGCCACCGACGTCAACGTCTCCGAGAGCTTGACCAACTGATCGAGCGGGCCACCCTTGGCGGTCAGTCGCTCGATGGCTCCGTCCTCGGCGAGGAGCGTTTCGAGGATGCCCTCCTCGGCGATGGCGCGTTCGATGAGGCCGTCCTGACGCGTGAGCACCTCGAGCGGGCCGTCCTTGGCCGTCAGTCGTTCCAGCGGTCCGTTGGTGGCGGTGATGCGGTCCAGCAGACCGCCCTCGGCGAGCAGTCGTTCGAGCGGTCCGTCCTCGGCGAGCAGCCGGTCCAGGGGTCCGCCGGGAGCCAGGATTCGCTCGACCGGGCCGCCAGGGGACAGCAGCCGCTCGAGGGTGCCGTCCTCGGAGGTGAGGCGGTCCACGACGCCACCCTGGGCGAGCAGGCGATCGAGTGGCCCGCCTTCCTTGAGGGCGTTGCCCAGGGCGCGGTCGTCGGAGGTGAGCTGGCCGAGCTGGGCCAGCAGTTGCATCGTGCCGCCGCGCGGGTTGGCGAGCGAGGCGACACCTGCGGTGCCCGACGCACCGGTGGCCAAGGCCATCCTGGTGGTCGCCAGAGCGACCTCCGCGACGCCGATCGCCTGTTCGGCGATGGCAATTCCGGCGCGCGCGGGCAGTGTGATCGCTGACACCCAGTTCATCGTTTTACTGTAACTGCTCGTAGCCCGGAAAATCAGTGAAGAACCTTCAGTCCGACGACGCATCCGACGATGCCGACCAGAAGCGCAACCTTGAGCAGCGAGGCGGATTCTGCACCGGTGATCATGGCGTACGTGACGGTGAGGGTGGCACCGATTCCCACCCAGACGGCGTAGGCGGTGCCGGTGGGCAACGATCGCATCGCGATCGCGAGGCCGATCATGCTGAGCACCACCGCGACGCCGAAGACGACGGACGGTCCGAGTTTGGTGAAGCCCTCGGACTTACCGAGTGCGGTTGCCCAGATCGCTTCGAGGACGCCGGAGACGACGAGAATCAGCCAAGCCATGAGAAATCACTCCTTGCACCGTCTTGTCGCTGTTCGGGTACGGTGCGCTCGTCCGATTGTCGGAAGTGACTTGTACGATCGTACCAATTCGTGTGCACGGTGGCCATGGCGTCAGTAGGCGTACGTGTTCGCCGGTGCCTCGATCCGCGCGACCGCCGACACCGTCATCGTGGGTGTGAACGACGTGTCCTCGGTCGCGGTCGCCGCGTCGACCGTCCCCGAGATCTCCAGCCAGGTGCCGTCCGGAATGTCGTCGAGAGCCGCGCTACCTGCGTCGAGATGGATGCGAACGGACCTGGCGTCGGCCGCGCAACAGATGATGAGAATGCGGGCGAGGTCGAGGCCCTCTCTCGTGCCGTCGGCGCGCGGCGAGCCTCCGTTCGCGGTGGCGACGGCGAATCCGGTGACGCGAATCTCCCGTCCGTCCAGGCTGCCTTCGGTGTCCCTGACCGCGCGTTGCACGACATCGAGCAGCGGAACCTCGGGCGCGTACTCGTCCGGCAGGGCTGGAAACGCCGTCCTCTGACGATCGGACGCCGAGGTGACGGATCGATCACCCACTGCCGAGACTCCCAGCGCGGGCGGTGCGACGAACAGGATGACCGCGAGCGGAACCAGGAGCAGCCAGTACGGTCGCGAATCATGGTCGTGTCCGTCGTCTCCGGGCCCACCGCGGCGGATGTCGGCGACGATCGACGCGATCGCCAGGGCGGCGATCAACACCCCGGCGGTCAGCAGATACGGATGCAGTGACGGTTTGACGTATCGCACAAAGCTTCCGTCCACCGAGATCTTGACCGTGGCTCCGCCGAGGAGCAACAGCAGCAGATTCTGTACCTCGCGTCTCATCGCACACCCAGGAACACGTAGCCGCTCACCGAGGCGCACACGATCGCCACGACGAAGGTCAGGGGAGCGAAGCGAGCCACGAAGCCGCGTCCGAAGCTGCCCGCCTGCATCGCCATCAGCTTCACGTCGACAGCTGGTCCCACCACCAGGAAGACCAGCCGCGGCAGCAGCGGCAGCATCGACATGCTCGCCGCGACGAACGCGTCGGCCTCCGAGCACAACGCCAGGACCGCCGCGAGGACGGCCATCACCAGGATCGACAGCAACAACTGGCCGGCGAGATGGGCGAACACCCAGTCGGGGACCACCAGATGCAGCAACGCGGCGGCCGCTGCTCCGAACACGAGAAAGGCTCCGGCCTGCAGCAGGTCCGTACGCGCGGACTCACGGAACGTCTCCCACTTCGAGGTGCCGTGCCGGTGTTCGCGATCGGCGAGGCGAGCGGTGATCCACTCGGCCTTGCCGAACCTTGTCCACAGCCGGCCCATCACCAGAGCGGTTGCGAGCGAGCCGATGAACCGCGCGAGAACCATCGCCGGCTCGCCGGGAAAGGCCACCGCGGTGGAGACCAGGACGACGGGGTTGATCGCCGGTGCCGAGAGCAGAAACGCCAGGGCTGCAGACGTCGGAACACCCTGATCCATCAGCCGGCGCGAAACGGGAACGGCACCGCACTCGCAACCGGGCAACGCCATTCCCGCGAGTCCGCTCACTCCGACGGCAGCGGTGGCGTTCTTCGGCACCACCTTCTGCAGCACCGCGGGCGAGACGAAGGCGGCGATGCCTCCGCTGACGAGCACTCCGAGCACCAGGAACGGCGTCGCCTGCACGAAGATCCCGGTGAACACCGTCGCTCCGGTCCGCAGTGCAGGGGACGAGTCGACCCACCGGGCAACGTCGGCACCGAACGCGATGCCCAACACGAGCAGAGTTGCGAATACGTGCATGGATGACACGGGAGGCCGAACCCTGGTGCGGGTGCCCGGGTTCGCGTCGACCATGGTGCTGCCATCATGCCTCCTCGTCGGGGGCTCACAGCAACCTCACAGCGAGAGTCCAGCGAACGGGCAGCATCTCGCGCGATGATGGACACCGTGAGCGAGACACCCGAGGCCCGAGTCCTGATCGTCGACGACGAACCGACGATCGTCGAACTGCTGTCGGTCAGCCTCAGGTACCAGGGATTCGAGGTGGCGACGGCGTCGTCCGGCCCCGAGGCATTGGACAAGGCCCGCAACTTCAGGCCCGAGGCTCTCATTCTCGACGTGATGATGCCCGGCATGGACGGCTTCGGTCTGCTGCGTCGGCTGCGGGCGGACGGAATCGATGCGCCTGCACTGTTCCTGACCGCACGAGACTCCGTGGAGGACAAGGTGACCGGGCTGACCCTCGGTGCGGACGACTACGTGACCAAGCCGTTCTCGCTCGAGGAGGTGGTGGCCCGACTCCGGGTGATCCTGCGCCGTTCGGGCAAGAGTGAGGACGCGCAGCCCTCCCGAGTTGCGTTCGCGGACATCGAACTCGACGACGACACCCACGAGGTCTGGAAGGCGGGCGAGCCGGTCTCGCTCTCGCCCACCGAATTCACACTGCTGCGGTACTTCATGGTGAACGCGGGAACGGTACTGAGCAAGCCGCGAATTCTCGATCACGTGTGGCACTACGACTTCGGCGGAGAAGTGGGAGTGGTGGAGTCGTACGTGTCCTATCTGCGCCGCAAGGTCGATACGGGCGACACCCGATTGATCCACACGTTGCGGGGCGTCGGCTACGTCATGCGCCAGCCACGGTGACCGGCATTCGAGGTCGGATTCGAAGTCTGCCGCTGCGCTTCACCTTGGTCGCCGCGCTGTTGCTCCTGGTCGGTCTCGGCCTGTTGGCGTCGGGGATTGCCGTGACCTCCTCGCTCGAGACGTCGTTGATGCGTCGTCTCGATCAACAACTGATCGAGGCGTCCGTGGGCTGGGCCAGGCCGGGTAACGAACGCCCGCCCTTCCCGGTCGACGAGCCCAATCCAAGTCGCCCGCCGTCCAACTTCTACGTTCGTTTCGTCGCCGACGACGGTACCGTGCGCGGCCCGATCAACGATGTGACAGAGGATGTTCCGGATCTGTCGGGCACGCCGTCGGCGGCCCCGAAAACCGTCGGTTCCGAGGGCGACCCGTCGAAGCAGTGGCGGGTGATCACGGTGACGAACAGCGAGGGTTCCACCACCGTCGGCATGTCGCTCAACGCCAATCAGCAGACCGTCAGCAGACTCGTGGTACTCCAGTTCTACATCGGCGCAGCCGTGTTGCTGGCACTGGCCGTGATCGCCTACTTCGTGGTGCGGCGCAGCCTGCGACCGTTGCGTGAGGTGGAGACCACTGCCGCGGCCATCGCCGCCGGAGACCTCCACCGTCGAGTTCCCGAGTGGAGTGAGAAGACCGAGGTGGGCCGGTTGTCGGCGGCCCTGAACGGCATGCTCTCGCAGATTCAGCGTGCGTTCGCGGCCACTGCCGCCTCCGAGGAGGCCGCGCGCGCATCCGAGGATCGAATGCGCCGCTTCGTCGCCGACGCCAGCCACGAATTACGAACACCGCTGACGACCATTCGCGGGTTCGCCGAGCTGTACCGACAGGGTGCGATGAGTGACATCTCGCTGCTGATGAATCGAATCGAGGGCGAGTCGGCGCGCATGGGCCTGCTCGTCGAAGACCTGTTGATGCTCGCGCGCCTCGACGCGCAACGGCCTCTGGACATGCGGCGCGTCGACCTGCTGACCGTCGCCGCCGATGCGGTGCACGACGCCAAGGCCGTCTCGCCCACGCGGGACATCTCTCTGAAAGTGTTGGCGGGGCCGGGAATACCCGAAGTCCGCGGCGACGACGCGCGGCTGCGTCAGGTGCTCGCGAACCTCGTCGGAAACGCGGTACGGCACACGCCGGAATCCGCGTCGATCACCGTATGCGTCGGGACCACCCAGTCGTCGGTGCTGCTCGAAGTACAGGACACCGGACCCGGTCTGGGCAAGGAAGAGGCCGCGCACGTCTTCGAGCGCTTCTATCGAGCCGACTCCTCGCGCACACGCGAGAGCGGGGGCAGCGGGCTCGGTCTGTCGATCGTGGCGGCCCTGGTAGCGGCGCACAGCGGAACTGTGACAGTGCAGAGCGCCCCGGGGCAGGGCGCGACCTTCCGAGTCGAATTACCCCGCGCCGACGGTTGATTCGCGTGCCGTTGCGCCCTTCTTGCGTTCGGCCAGCTTCGTGTACGCGGCTGCGGCGAGTGGCGCGGCGACGAGCATCGACACCAACCGAATCACCTGAACGCACGCGACGAAGGTGACGTCCGATCCCGTCGTCGCGGACACGGCCAGCACGGCGGCCAATCCACCGGGCGTGGTCGCGAGGTAGCCGGTGAGCATGCTGACTCCGGTGATCGCAGACAGTGCCCAGCCGAACAGTGCGCAGATCACCCCGATCGATACGACCAGCAGAGCAGCCCACGGGAAGATCCGACCGATCGCCCGCAGACTGGAGACGGTGAAGGCGAGCCCCGCCTGCCATCCGATGACGATGAACGCCACCGGCAGCAGCACGGCGGGTACCGAGATGTCGACCGGCCAGCCGAGCAGTTCGCAGGTGCCGGCCACGATCAGTGGTCCGAGGGTGGCGGGCGCGGGTAGTCGGATGATCCGAGCGAGAACGATTCCGGCGATGACGGCAGCGATCAGAAAGGCCGTACCGATGTACCAGGGCGTCGTCGACTGCTCGGACGACGCTGTCCCACCACCGGTGTCGGTATGGAACGCGAACGTGACGATCAGCGGCATCGTGACCACCACGAGTGCGACGCGTAGGTACTGGACCACCGCGACGATGCGCTCGTCCCCGCCGAGCTCTCGGGCGATGGACACCAGACCCGTTGCGCCACCGGCAATCAGGGACAGCGCTCCGGTGACCGGGTCGACGTCGCGATGCAGAGCCAGCAGCGCGCCGCAGCCTGCACTGACGACCAGTGTCCCCGCACCGACGAGAACTGCGGGAATCCAGTTCTCGCCCAACGCACCCAGTGTGTCGGTGTCGAGCATCAACCCGATCGTCACCGCCAGTGTGCCCTGCGCCGCCATCGATGCCGGACGGGGGACGGCAGCCGGACCGAGGCCGGTGAGTGCGAAGACAACGGCGACGACAAGTGCGGCGAACAGCGACGGTGCTGTCAGACCCAGAGTCGCGAAAAGGGCCCAGCCCCCGACGGATACGGCCGCGAGGCCGATCCATCGGAGGCTGTACCCGAGTACTCGTTTCATCGGTGTGGGAGCACTCATGCTCCGGACTTGACCAGCAGAACCGGGACCGGGATCTCGAGGAGCAGACGCTGAATGGTCTGTCCCATCAGGAACTTTCCGACCGCCGAGCGGTGCCGCGAACCCACCACCAGGATCTCCGACTTCTGCTCCTCCACCAGGGTCAGCAGTGTGTTGACGGCGTCGGGGTCGGGCCGACCGACTGCCACGGTCCAGGAGACCGCGTCGGCGTGGTCGATGTCGGTCAGAGCGGTCTCCACCGACGTGGACACGGCCTGCGTCTCGGCGGCCTCGGCGGACGGTTCGGCCGATCCGGAGAGTGCGTGCAGGACGACCAGGTCCGTCTCGCGGATGCGTGCTTCTCGAACGGCTGCCGCCAGTGCTGCGCGGCCCTCGGGTGAATTGTTGTGCAGTACGCCAACAGTCATGACGGTTTCTCCTACGCGAGATGGGGTGGGGGATCAGCCGAACGGGATCTGGCCGAGGACGATGCCGACGGCAAGCATCGCGAGGGAGACGACCACCGCTCGCCACAGCACCTTCTTGTGGTGATCGGCCAGTGACACTCCGGCGAGGGTGACCAGCAGCAGGATGGCCGGAACCAGCGGGCTCTGCAGGTGGACGGGCTGACCGGTGATCGACGCACGGGCCATCTCGACCGGGTCGATGCCGTACTTGCCTGCGGTCTCGGTCAGCACCGGCAGGATGCCGAAGTAGAAGGCGTCGTTGGTCATGAAGAACGTCAGCGGGATGCTCAGGATGCCGGTGATGACGGCCAGGTACGGGCCCATGCCGGACGGGATGACGTTGAGCAGCCACTCCGCCATGGCCTCGACCATGCCGGTGCCCTGGAAGACGCCGGTCAGAATTGCCGCGGCGAGCACCATGGCGACCACCGAGACGATGGACGACGAGTGCCGTGCGATCGCGTCGCCCTGCTCCTTGACCTTGGGGAAGTTGACCGTCAGGGCAATGGAGGCAGCGATCATGAACAGCACCGGGATGGGCAGGATGTCCATGACGAGGATGACGAGGAGGATGACCGTCAGAGCAGCGTTGAACCACAGCAGCTTCGGGCGCAGGGTGTCGCGGTTGGGGTCGAGACCGTCGAAGAACTGACCCGATTCGCCGTCGTCCGATCCGCCGGTGCCTGCACCGCCGGTTGCCTTGCCACCCTTGCGGATACTGCCGCCGCCACCGGAGGCCACCAACTCGGGCTCGTAGATCAGCTTGCCGATGCGTCGGCGCTCCATGATGCCCAGGTGAACGGCGAAGAGCAGCACGATGATCAGGCCGACGATCATGGAAGGAACCATCGGAACGAACACGTCGGACGGGGAGATGCCGAGAGCGGAAGCAGCGCGAACCGTCGGGCCGCCCCACGGAATGATGTTCATCGTGCCGTTGGCGAGACCGGCGACGACCGTCAGAATGACCGGGCTGACACCGAGTTTGAGATACAGCGGCAACAGGGCGGACGTGACGATGATGAACGTGGTGGAGCCGTCACCGTCGAGCGAGACGACCATGGCCAGAATGGCCGTTCCGACAACGAGTTTCATCGGATCGTTGCGCACCAGGCGCAGAATGCCGCGCACCAGTGGGTCGAACAGTCCGACGTCGATCATGATGCCGAAGAAGATGATGGCGAAGAACAGCAGGGCCGCGGTGGGGGCCAGCGACTTGATGCCGTCGGTGATCATGTCACCGATGCCGAGCCCTGCGCCGGCCAGCAGACCGAAGATGACGGGTACGAGGGTGAGTGCGACGACGGGCGTGGCTCTCTTGGTCAGGATCAAGAACATGAAGGCGGCTACCATGAGGAAGCCGAGTATCACCAACATCGTGCACTCCTTCTCGAATGTGTGAGGTGGGTCCGGTTGGACTGCGTGTGTGACTGAAGTTACGTAACCGGCATCACATGGTCGCCGTTGTGCGCACTACCCGCGCAAGCAACGTAAAGAGCCTTTTGCGCATTGTGCTCGAGCCCGCCCGACGCATAGCCTGAACGAGTGCGATTGAGGACCCAGGTGCTGTTGTTGCAGGCAGCGCTGGTGGCGGTGGCCCTGGCTGTGGCGTTCGGGGTGTTCGCGATCAGCAGCGGCAGGCAGGCGAGCGAGGAGTACGGCGAGCGCGCGCTCGCGGTCGCCCGGACGGTGGCGTCGGACCCGGAGGTGCGCTCGCTCGTCGAGCAGTTCTCGGCAGTCGACACCGCAGGCACCGACGCCGCGCCCGCGGGAGTGCTGGCGGGCGGGGCCTTGCAGCGCGCGGCCGAGGGCGCCCGCACCCGCACCGACGCCCTGTTCGTCGTCATCACCGACGATCGCGGTCTTCGCTTGGCGCACCCCGATCCGACGGTGTTGGGCCAGCGGGTGAGTACCGATCCATCCGGTGCGCTGGCGGGCAACGAGGTGGTCGAGCAGGAGCGCGGCACCCTCGGCGACTCCGTACGCGCGAAAGTGCCTGTGCTGGCGCTCGGTTCGACCGACGTGGTGGTCGGCGAAGTGAGCGTGGGCATATCGACCACGGCCGTGCGTACCGAGCTGGTGAAGGATCTGGTCAACGGCGGGTTGGTGACCGGTGCCGTGCTGTTGCTCGGGCTGGCCGGCTCGACCCTGTTGGCGCGCAGGTGGAAACGACTGACGCTGGGGCTCGAGCCGGAGGAGCTCGCCGAATTGGTGCGTGAACAGGAGGCCGTGCTGCACGGCATCGGCGAGGGCGTGGTCGCCATCGATCCGAACGGCGTCGTCACGGTCGTCAACGACGAAGCGCGCTCGTTGCTCTCGATCGACGGTAAGCCGGGGATGCGGATCGAGGACATCGGTCTGACTCCGAGACTGCTCGAGGTCATCGAATCTCCGACGGCCGAACCCGTACTCGCGGCGGTGAACGAGGTCGTGGTCGTCGCAGCCGCTCGAAAAGTGCTGCGTGACAATCGAAATCTGGGTACGGTGCTGACCGTGCGTGACCGAACGGACGTCGAGACGCTGACGCGTCAACTCGACGCGGTGCAGTCGATGTCCGCCGTACTGCGCGCCCAGCGCCACGAGTTCGCGAACCGAATGCATCTGGTCAGCGGACTGCTGCACGAGGGCCACCCGGATCGTGCGTCGCAGTACATCGACGAAATACTCGGCGTGGGGCCGAGATCGGAAACCGTCGAGGGTATCGATGCGCTGTCCGACGCCTATCTGCGGTCGTTCCTGACCGCGAAAGCCGCGCACGCGCGTGAGAGCGGGGTGCGAATGGTGTTGGGCGAGAACACCTGGGTCGGGGGAGAGGTCGCCGTTCCCGTCGACGTGACGACTGTGCTGGGCAACCTCGTCGACAATGCGATCGATGCTGCCAGGCTGGGAGTCCGCAGGCCCGCCGAGGTGGAAGTGGAACTGGTGCAGGACGGTTCGACCCTGCACATCGTGGTCGTCGATTCCGGCGACGGTGTGGATCTGGAAGTCGATCAGGTGTTCGTGGAGGGAGTCTCGACCAAGTCGACGGCGGACTCACCGGGCGGCCGAGGGGTGGGATTGGCGCTGAGTCGGCAGATCGCACGTACCCGCGGCGGCGACGTGACGCTGGCCGATGTCGGTGGGCAGATCACCGACGAGAACGAACGAGGAGGCGCAGTGTTCATCGCGTCGATCCCGGACGCACTACTGACCGACGAGGTGTCGCAATGAGAGTACTGGTGGTGGACGACGATTTCCGGGTCGCGGATCTACATGCGGCACTGGTGAATTCGCTGGACGACTACGAGGTGGCCGCGGTGGCGACGAGCATCGCCCAGGCGCGGGAGTTGGCGTCGACGCAGGCGTTCGATCTGGCGCTGGTCGACGTCTATCTGCCCGACGGATCGGGAATCGACCTGGTACGCGAACTCGAGTGCGACGCCGTGGTGCTCTCCGCGGCGGCGGATCAGCAGACCGTTCGATCGGCGTTGGCCGCGGGTGCCTGGACGTATCTGATCAAACCGTTTCCGCGCTCGGCGTTGGTCGATCGCCTCACCGGATACCGGACGTACCGCGGCGCTCTCGACCGTTCGGACGAGCTGAGCCAGGCCGACATCGACAGCGGACTCGACGCGTTGCGTCCGCGCGCGGCGGCACCGCTGCCGTCCTCGCAGTCCGTCACCCGTGATCTGGTGCTCGACGCCGTGCGCGCGACCGCCGATCCGATGTCGGCGGGTGAAGTTGCTGCGGCCATCGGCATTTCACGTGCGACCGCGCAGCGTTACCTGGCCACCCTCGTGTCCAAGGGTCGACTGCGCATGCAGCTGCGCTATGGGTCGACCGGCAGGCCGGAGCAGGAGTACTCGTTACCGCCGGGAGCGTGAGACCGCCACGACCACGGCTCCGACCACGGAGATCGCCGCGGTGACCAGAGCTGCGGTGTTCCACCCTTCGGTCAGCGCAGTCGTGCTGTGGCTGCTGATCGATTGGGTCATTCCGCGGGCTCCACTGCCCGCAAATTGGGTCATTCCGCGGGCTCCACTCCCGCCGGCCGGAACGGCCACCACCGCAACGACGGTGACTCCGATGGCGGAGCCGACGTAGCGCGCGGTGTTGTTGGCACCGCTGCCCATGCCGCCGCGGCCGGTGGGCACGCTGGCCACGGCCTCGCGTCCGAGGGCGGCGTTGAGTATCCCGCTGGCGACTCCTGCCACGAGCAGTCCCGGCAGCAGTCGCGGCCAGGATGCGTTCTCGGACAACCCCGTGAGCATCACCATGCCGATCGCGACGCCGACCAGACCGACGGCGAGTTGCGTCCGACCGCTCATCGATGCGGGCAGCCTGCGGGCGAGCAAGGCGGTGACCACGGACGTGGCCGACCACCCGAACAGCAGCAGGGCGGCACCGAGCGCATCGATACCCAGCGCGGTTCCGAGGAATCCGGGCATGTACGACATCAGGGCGATGATGCCGCCGCCGGTGGCCAGCGCGGCGACCGTGGCGGCCAGAAATGGTGGGTGCCGGAAGAGTGTCAGATCGAGCATCGCAGTGGCACCGCGCAATTCGAGGACCACGAACGCGGACAGCAGCAGGGCCGCGAGGACGAAGAGCACGATCGGAGTGACGGCGATCCAGCCCTGCCTGCCCTCGACCAGCGCGGCCAGCAACGCGGCGACGCCCGTGGCCAACAGCAGCGCACCGACCGGATCGAGGCCACGCGGGGCGTCGGACCTGGATTCTTCGACGAGCACATGCGCGGCGACGGCCAATGCGACCGTGGCAACCGCGAGAACCACGTAGGCCTCCCGCCAACTCGCCCAGCGATCGAGTACGGCGGCGAGCAGCGGGCCGAGAGCGATGCCTGCACCCACGCTCGCGCCCCACACCCCGCTCGCCTTCGCGCGCACCGGACCGGCCGGGTGAGTGTGCGCGATGATCCCCAGGCTCGACGCGATGACGGCCGCGCCGCCGAGACCCTGCAGGATGCGGGCGAGGACGAAGATCAGAGTGTCGGGAGAGACGGCGCAGACGATCGCACCGACGGCCAGGACCGCCGCACCGAGTGCGAAGGTGCGTCGGCGGCCGAAGTCGTCGGCGACGGTACCGGTGGTGAGCAGGGCGGCAGCGAGGCCGATGCTCATCGAACTGAGAATCCAGGTGCGTCCTGCTGCGTCGGACATCAGGTCCGCGGCGGTGCTGTTGATCGTGGCGAGTGGTGCGGTGAACGCCATCAGAGTCAGCAGGGTGCCCAGCGCTGCGATGGTGAGCGCGCGGGTGCTGTTGTCGGTGCTGACGGGCGAGGGTGCAGCGTCGGTCATCGTCGTCCTTTTGGTCTGGTGATCGAACTGTAAACGCCCAACTTGGTTCGGTCAACAGACTGTACTATCGCGTCATGGCACTCGGAACCGACTACGCCCGCCAGGACTGCTCCCTGGCCCGTGCCCTCGAACTCGTCGGCGAGCGATGGACGATGCTCATCGTGCGCGATTGCTTCTTCGGGGTCCGACGCTTCGGTGATTTCCAGGTCCACCTCGACATCTCCAAGGCGGTCCTCGCGCAACGACTCGGCGCACTGGTCGAGGCCGGGCTGCTCGAACGACGAGCCCGCGCCGTCGAGGGCGGACGCGACGACTACGTCCCGACCGTCGCCCTCGAACGACTGTGGCCCGCCGTGTTCGCCCTGAGCTACTGGGGTGAGGAACAGACGGCGAAACCCGCAGGGAAGCGTCGACGGTTCCTGCACGCGACCTGCGGAACCGACCTCGGACCGTTGGGGATCTGCCCCGAATGCGGACTCGCGCCCGGTCCGCACGACATCGACACCGATATCGGCCCGGGCTACGACCCCGACACCCGATCCGACGAGGTGTCCATGCACCTGCGGACGCGTCGACGCTTGCTCACGCCTCTGCGGTGAGCGAGGTGCGTCAGCTCGGGACGTGTGCCTCGTGGCCGAGTTCACGCAACGCTGCTCGGAGCTTGGCCGCCGCCTCGTCCTGGGACTCCGCCGACGGATTCGGGTCGGCACCGGAGATGTCGAAGTTGCCCATGTCGTATGCCGGAAACACGTGCAGATGCAGGTGCGGCACCTCGAGCCCGGCGATCAGCAGTCCGGCGCGGGGAGCGTCGAACGCGGTCCTGACCGCCTGGCCGATGATCTGGGCAACGGCAGTGATCTTCGCGAACGCGGCACCGTCGACGTCCTGCCACTGGTCGATCTCCTCGCGCGGAACCACCAGTGTGTGGCCCTGAGTGACCGGTGCGATCGTCAGAAACGCCACCACGTCGTCGTCCTGCCAGACGAAACGTCCCGGGATTTCGCCGGCGATGATCTTGCTGAAAATGGAAGCCATGGGAACAGGATGCCCTACCCGATTCGACCGGGGCCGTTCCACCGGTCGCGTCTCCCAGGTGATTGCCAGGTTCATCGCAGGGTGGGTCCAGCTCGGGGCCCGATTCTGGTCCACATGACAACGAATTCCCTCGCACGAGCAGGCCAGCGGCCCGGCTCGAACGCCACGGCCACTCTCGAGGTGGTCATCCCGGTATACAACGAAGAGGCGGATCTCGAACAGTGCATTCGTCGTCTACACGAGCATCTGGAAGACCGGATCCCGTTCCGGTCGCGCATCACGATCGCCGACAACGCCAGTACCGACGGCACCCTCGCGGTGGCACACCGGCTGGCCGACGAGATCGAAGGAGTCCGGGTTCATCACCTGGACGAGAAGGGCCGCGGACGAGCACTCAAAGCCGTCTGGCTCGCATCGGACGCCGATGTCGTGGCCTACATGGACGTCGACCTGTCGACCGACCTCAACGCTCTGATGCCGCTGATCGCGCCGTTGATGTCCGGTCACTCCGACCTCGCCATCGGATCACGACTCAACCGATCGTCCCGGGTGGTCCGCGGCGCGAAACGCGAATTCATCTCGCGCAGTTACAATCTCATTCTGCGCACGTCGCTGCGCGCACGCTTCTCGGATGCGCAGTGCGGTTTCAAGGCCATGCGCACCGACGTCGCCCGACAGCTGTTGCCGCTCGTCGAGGACACCGGATGGTTCTTCGACACCGAATTGCTCGTCATCGCAGAGAAAGTCGGCCTGCGTATCCACGAGGTGCCCGTCGACTGGGTCGACGACCCGAACAGCAGCGTCAACATCGTCGACACCGCCGTCAAGGACCTGCAGGGATGCTGGCGCGTCGGCCGCGCCCTGGCCACCGGCGTACTGCCGGTCGCCGAACTGCGTCGAAGCCTGGGACGGGAGCCGCTCGTGCCCGGAGTACCGCACGGAATGATCAGCCAGATGGTGCGATTCGGCATCATCGGCATCGCCAGCACCGTCGCCTACGCGTTGCTGTACCTGGTGCTGCACTCGTTGATCGGCGCGCAGGCCGCGAACTTCTTCGGACTACTGATCACCGCGGTACTCAACACCGCGGCCAACCGCGCCTTCACCTTCGGCGTCCGCGGATCGGACGGCGCAGGCAAGCATCAACTGCAGGGACTGGCGATCTTCGGTTTCGCTCTGCTCGTCACCAGCGGATCGCTCGCGGTACTGCATTCCTGGGTGCCCGATGTGTCTCGGCACGTCGAACTCGCCGTCCTCATCGTCGCCAATCTCGTTGCCACGGTGTGCCGATTCATCGCACTGCGGTGGGTCTTCCGTAGCTCCACGTCGGCCGATTCCCAGCCTGCCGGTTCGGAGAAGAATCTGTGACGACGACGATCGAACGCCCCGCCGCGGACGCCTCGGCCGCGCCCGTCACCTCCCCGCGATGGGAGTGGATCGGTCTGGTCGCGTTGCTGGTCGGCACCGGCGTCGCCTACATCTGGGGACTCGGTGCCTCGGGTTGGGCCAACTCCTTCTATTCCGCTGCGGTGCAGGCGGGTTCGGTGTCGTGGAAGGCCTTCTTCTTCGGATCCTCCGACGCCGCCAACTCGATCACCGTCGACAAGCCCCCGATGTCGCTGTGGTTGATGTCGTTGTCGGTGCGCATCTTCGGCCTCAACGCCTGGGCGATGCTGGTGCCGCAGGCGCTCCTCGGAGTCGCCTCGGTGGCCCTGCTGCGCGCCACCGTCAAGCGTCGCTTCGGCGGCGCGGCCGGTCTGCTCGCGGGCCTGGTGCTGGCCGTGACTCCGGTTGCCGCACTGATGTTCCGGTTCAACAATCCCGACGCGCTGCTCGTGCTGCTGATGATCGCATCGGTGTGGGCACTGCTGCGCGGCGTCGAGACCGGAAAGACCAAGTGGCTGTTGATCACCGGCATGTTCGTCGGATTCGGCTTCCTCACCAAGCAGCTCCAGGTGATGCTCGTCGTACCGCCGCTGGCGTTGACCTACCTGATCGCCGGACCGCCGAAGTTTCTCACCCGGCTGATGCAGTTGTTCGGTGCACTCGGCGCGATGATCGTCTCGGCCGGATGGTGGATTCTGATCGAGGAATTCTGGCCGGCGTCGTCGCGGCCGTGGGTCGGCGGTTCGCAGAACAATTCGATCCTCGAACTCACGCTCGGCTACAACGGATTCGGTCGGCTCAGCGGTGACGAAACCGGAAGTGTCACCCCCGGCCGCGGCGGTATGGGCGGGGGTATGGGTGCCGACATGGCCGGGGGAATGCCCGGGGGCATGCCCGGTGGTATCTGGGGAGAGACCGGCATCCTCCGCATGTTCGACGCCTCCCAGGGCGGCCAGATCGCCTGGCTTCTCCCGGCCGCGTTGATCCTGTTCGTGGTCGGACTCGTGTTGCGCGGCAGAGCACCTCGAACCGACGGGCAGCGTGCGTCGCTGATCGTGTGGGGATCGTGGTTGCTCGTGACGGGGCTGACGTTCAGTTTCATGGCCGGAATCTTCCACGCGTACTACACCGTTGCTCTCGCACCTGCCGTCGCCGCGCTGATCGGCATCGGCAGCGTGGTGCTGTGGCGTCGACGCGATACGTACTGGGTACGCATCGCGATGGCCGTCGCCGTGGCGTCCACCGTGGCGATGGCGTGGGTGTTGTTGCGCCGCAGTGAGAGTTTCGTGCCGTGGTTGAAGTGGGCGATTCTCGTGGTCGGAGTTGTGGCCGTCGTGACGCTGCTCGTACCCGCGCTGACCCGGGGCAGGCTGGCGGCGGTGTCGATCCTGGCGGTGATGTTCGCCGGTCTCGCCGGGCCGACGGCGTACGCGGTCGACACGATCGGTACTCCGCACACCGGTGCCATCGTCTCGGCCGGCCCGAACACCGGTATGCGCGGGTTCGGCGGTATGGGCGAGGGCCGTCGCGGTCAGGGCGGTATGCCGGGCGGAGTGCAGTTGCCGGCAGGCGTCCAGCTACCGGCCGGGATGCAGCCACCGGCGGGATTCCCGGGACAGGCCGGTGCTCCCGGCCAGATGCCAGGTGGCGCCGAGATGGGCGGCATGGGCGGCGCAATGGGCGGTCTTCTCGAGGGCAGCAAGCCGACCACCGCGATCACCGAGATGCTCGAGCAGGACGCCGACTCCTACACCTGGGTGGCAGCGGCCATCGGAGCCAACACGGCGGCCGGCTATCAATTGGCCACCGAGGAGCCCGTCATGCCCGTCGGCGGGTTCAACGGCACCGACCCGTCCCCGACTCTCGCCGAGTTCCAGCAGTACGTCGCCGAGGGGCAGATCCACTACTTCATCGGCGGCGGAGGGATGCCGGGAATGGAGTCGGGTACCTCGGCGGAGATCTCCGCCTGGGTCACCGAGAACTTCACCGCCACCACGGTCGACAACGTGACGTTCTACGACCTCACGCAGTAACACCGAACCACCACGAAAGAGCCCCGCACCATGACAGGTGCGGGGCGCTTTCGCGTCGAGCAGATAGTCTGATGCACTGTGCGCGTACTAGTCATTGGTTCCGGTGCTCGTGAGCACGCCCTTCTACTTGCGTTGAAGGCCGATCCGTCGGTCGAGAAGCTGTTCGTGGCTCCCGGCAACGCAGGCACCGCGAAGCTCGCCGAGCAGCACGTGGTCGACGTCGCTTCCGGTGAGGCGGTGACCGCGCTGGCGAAGAAACTCGACGCCGACCTGGTCGTCATCGGACCGGAGGTACCCCTGGTCCTCGGTGTGGCCGACGCTCTCCGCGAGGCAGGCATCGCCGCATTCGGCCCCTCCGTCGACGCCGCTCGCATCGAGGGATCCAAGGCCTTCGCCAAGGACGTGATGGCAGCAGCAGGTGTCCGCACCGCGCACAGCGAAATCGTCGACTCACCCGCCCTGCTCGACGCAGCCCTCGACCGCTTCGGCCCCAACTGGGTGGTCAAGGACGACGGCCTGGCTGCAGGCAAGGGGGTTGTCGTCACCACCGACCGCCTCGTCGCGCGCGATCACGCTGCCGAACTGCTCGAGAACGGCCACCCGGTGCTGCTCGAATCGTTCCTCGACGGACCCGAGGTGTCCCTGTTCTGCCTCGTCGACGGCGAGACCGTGGTGCCTCTTCTGCCTGCGCAGGACCACAAACGCGTCGGCGACGGCGACACCGGACCCAACACCGGCGGCATGGGCGCATACACCCCGCTGCCGTGGTTGCCCGAGGGCGCAGTCGAGGAGATCGTCCGTGATGTGGTGAAACCCGTTGCCGCCGAGATGGTGCAGCGTGGCGTGCCGTTCTCCGGTCTGCTGTACGCCGGTCTGGCGATGGGTGCCGACGGCCCGGCGGTCGTCGAATTCAACTGCCGCTTCGGTGATCCCGAGACCCAGGCGGTGCTGGCGCTTCTCGATTCCCCTCTCGGTGAGGTGCTGAACGCGACGGCGACCGGCACGCTTGCCTCACTTGCGCCGTTGCGCTGGAAGGACGGTGCGGCCGTCACCGTCGTCATCGCCGCCGAGAACTACCCCGGTCGACCGCGCACCGGTGACGAGATCCTCGGCTCCGACGGGGAAGGCGTGCTGCACGCAGGCACCGCGGTGAAGGACGGCGCAGTCGTCTCCGCGGGCGGACGCGTGCTGAGCGTGGTCGGCACCGGATTCGACCTCACCGCCGCCCGCGACGACGCATACTCCCGTATCGCGGGAATCCGATTGCCGGGCAGTCACTTCCGCACCGACATCGGCCTGGCTGCGGTGGAGGGTCGCATCTCGCTGTAGGTGCGCCGCGTCGGCCGGGTTCGTCGAAGCCGGTCGTCGGGGGCAAACGCGCGCGCATTTGTCGGATGCGAGCGAAACCGCCTCCGAAACGACGCGATTTTGCGCGCACATGGCACATGCGCGCGCGTTTGCGAAGGCGTGAGGTACCGAGCGTCCCGGGATCAGTAGGGTCGAAACAATGCACAGTGAATCCCAGCGATCGATGGTCGAGCCGTTCCACGTGATGGATGTGTTCGCCGCGGCGGCCGAGCGGGCGCGCACTCACGGCGACGTTCTCTCGCTTGCTGCAGGTCAGCCCTCGACGCGAGCGCCCGAGCCGGTACTGCGCGCCACCCGCGAGGCCCTGGACGCGCAGCTGCTCGGATACACCGAGACGCTGGGCATTCTGCCGCTGCGTCGCGCGATTGCCGAGTACCACAGCGCGCGGTACGGCATCTCCGTCGACGCCGACGACGTGGTGATCACGACCGGGTCGTCGGGCGCATTCACGTTGCTGTTCCTCGCTGCGTTCGACGCGGGGGACACGGTCGTCATGGCCAGGCCGGGTTATCCCGCGTACCGAAACACGTTGGCGGCGTTGGGCTGTCGCGTCGTCGAACTGGATTGCGTCGAAGAGACGCGGTTCCAACCGACCGTCGCCATGCTCGAGGAACTGCCCGAGCCGCCCGCCGGGCTCATCATCGCGAGCCCGGCCAACCCCACCGGCACGATCATCGACCCCGACGAGCTCGCCGCGATCGCGCGCTGGTGCGACGAGCACGGAACTCTGTTGATCTCGGACGAGATCTACCACGGCATCGCCTACGGGGACGCGCGGACGTCCAGCGCCTGGGAGACCTCCAAGGAATCCGTCGCCATCGGATCGGTGTCGAAGTACTTCTCGATGACCGGGTGGCGGCTGGGCTGGATGCTGCTGCCGACGCGATTGCGCAGAGCCGTCGAACGATTGGCGTCGAACATGACGGTCTGCCCACCGGCGATCTCCCAGGTTGCCGCCATCGCGGCGTTCACCGAGGAGTCCCGCATCGAGCTGGATTCACATGTCGAGCGCTACGCCGTCAACCGCCGCATTCTGCTCGACGGTTTGCCGGCCATGGGGATCACCGACCTCGCACCGGCCGATGGTGCCTTCTACGTGTACGCCGACATCGCGCACCTGACCGACGATTCGCGAAGTTGGTGTGCGCGAGTGCTGTCCGAGACCGGGGTCGCTTTGGCACCGGGCATCGATTTCGACACCGTACGCGGGAACCACACTGTGCGATTCTCGTTCGCAGGCACCACGGCCGACGTCGAGGAGGCGTTGGAGCGCCTTCGTCGCATGTGAGTGTTTCCTCGTAGCAGGTTACGAGGCAGGAGGGGAGCCTGCGGAACGACGGGACGGCACGGGGCTCACATGCGGCGCAGCCGCTCCAGCGCCTCGGCGATATCGGCGGCATCGACGTCGCGGTGGGTCACGAAACGCACCTTGCCCGCGACGGTCACCGCGGCGATACCCGACTCGGCCAACTCGGTGACCGTCGATGCCGGGTCGGGAACCGTTGCGAGCACGATGTTCGTCTCCGGCTCGGTCACCTCCCAACCACGCTCGCGCAAACCGGACGCGAGGGTCGACGCGTTGGCGTGATCGACGGCCAGATCACCGATCCGATCCAACGCCACGAGCCCGGCCGCAGCCAGGACGCCGCCCTGACGGACGCCGCCGCCCAACATCTTTCGTACACGCCGAGCCTCGTGAATCCTCGCGGAATCCGAGACCAACATCGAACCGACCGGCGCGCCGAGGCCCTTGCTCAGGCACACCTGCACCGTGTCCGCACCGGCAGCGAGCGAGGCGATCGGAACATCCAGAGCCACCGCGGCATTCCACAGTCGCGCGCCGTCGAGGTGCACCTTCAGCCCGCAATCACGTCCGGCGGCAACGAGATCCGACCACTCGTCCGGTCCGAACACGGTACCGCCTGCGAAATTGTGGGTGTTCTCGAGCGACAGCAGCGTGGTCCGCAGCGCGAAGTACGGTCCGTCGCCGCCCGCTTTCGCGCGCACCGTCGACGCGAGGGGACGGCCGGGCCCACCGTCGTGGGGGAGGGCGTCGGGCATTCCGCCCGCCAACCATGCGGCGGTACCGAGCTCGGACCCCAGCACATGGGCGTGCTCGGGTGCCAGGAATCGATCGCCGCGCTGCAGATGCAGCATCAGCGCGATGATGTTGCCCATCGACCCCGACGGCACCCACAGTGCCGCCTCGAATCCGAGCAGACCTGCGACGGCTTCTTCCAGTGCCGCCATCGTCGGATCGTGATCGAGGACGTCGTCGCCCACTTCGGCGTCGGCCATGGCTTTTCGCATGACCGAATCGGGTCGGGTGATGGTGTCGGAGCGGAGGTCGATCGTTCGATGTGCCACGAATACTGACAATTCCATAGCGCGAAAGCAGTCCGACGAACGGCCTCGAGCTGGCACGATGACTTGAATGTCCGCAGGTCCGACCGAGTCGCAGCACAAGGTGTCGGGTGCGACTCCGAAGGGGGTACGCCGCCGGCAGGCACTGGCGTCGGCCGCTGCGGACCTTCTCGTCGAAGGTGGATTCGACGCGGTGCGGCACCGTTCCGTGGCCGCACGAGCCGGGCTCCCTCTTGCGTCGACCACCTACTATTTCGAGTCCCTCGGAG
Organism: Rhodococcus sp. 06-470-2; assembly: GCF_002258235.1. Taxonomy (NCBI): domain Bacteria; kingdom Bacillati; phylum Actinomycetota; class Actinomycetes; order Mycobacteriales; family Nocardiaceae; genus Rhodococcus; species Rhodococcus sp. 06-470-2. The sequence continues at coordinate 687,069 of NZ_NOYB01000010.1, forward strand.
ACCTGGTGGCCGCGGCGGTCGACGTCGTGGGCACCCGTGAGATCGATGTGATGCGCGGCCGCATCGAGGACGAGGGCAAGTGCTCGAACGAAATGGAGTCGACGGTCGACCTCATCGTCGACCTGCTGATCGGACCCCAGGACGGACACGAGCAGCTGATCGCGAGATACGAACGCTTCATCGCCTCGGCACGCCATCCCGAGCTGCGAGAGGTTCAGCTGCGCCTACGCGCCCAGATCGACGACCTGCTCACCGACGTCCTGCGCCGGTCGGGTCGAACCGTGCAGGAAGAGCAGCTTCGACGACTCGTGGCGGTGGTGGACGGAGCCGTGGTGGGCGCGCTCAGCGAAGTGGACCCCGACCCCCGCCACATGGCCCGAAGCATGTTGCTGGCCGTCATCGACATCGTCGCACCGGCGGAACAGGTGCCGGCGGACTGACTGCTACCGAGCCGAGATGTTCGGCCCCGACTCGGCCCGGTCGGTCTCGCCGGAGTCTGCGTCGATCGGTGGCACCTCGCACACGCCGTCCGTGCAGACGAGGCCGTGGTCGTCGCCGACGATCTCCAGAGGACCGCTCATGAGCCGGCAGCGGCTTTCTGCAGGACGTCGGCGAACACCGACGGGTCCTGCGCGCCGGACACACCGAACCGTCCGTCGATCACGAAGAACGGCACACCGCTGATTCCGTAGGCGATGGCCTGCTCCTTGTCCGCGCGCACCGCCGGCAGGAATTCCTCGGACTTCAGCGCCTCGACCACCTCGTCACGGTCGAGGCCGACCTCCGTGGCCAGGTCGGCGAGGTCATCGGTGCGGCCGACATGGCGCCCCTCCTCGAAATAGGCCGCCAGCAGGCGCTCCTTCATCTCGACCTGCTTGCCCTTCGACTTGGCGAAATGCAGCAGCTCGTGCGCCTTGACTGTATTGGTGTGCTGCAGGGCGTCGAAGTCGTACGCGAGCCCCTCGCCTGCGGCCAGCTCGGTCATCTGCCCCAACATCTGCGTGACCTGGGCGGCCGGCATGCCTTTGTGGGAGACGAGAAAATCGACCTCGCTGCCGTCGAAGTCGACCGGTGTGTCGGGTGCCAGCTCGAACGAGTGGAACTCCACCTCGAGCGTCCCGCCCCCGGCGGTGAATTCCGCGGCACCTGCCTCGAAACGGCGCTTACCGACGAAGCACCACGGGCATGCGATATCGGACCAGATGTCGACCTTCACTGTTCGGCTCACGACGCCTCCAACAGCGGAATGCGCTGCGGTTATTCCACGCGGCGTCGACTGGCGAACGAGACGCGTGCACGAACGCGGGCGGTCGGTGGTGCAGTCCTCTACGAAAGAGTGCGGTCGTCTTCCGAGGCCGACAACTGCGCCACGTAAGCTGGGTGCTCGTGAGCATCCCGAATGTCCTGGCCACCCGTTACGCGAGTCCCGAACTGGTGGAGCTGTGGTCTCCGGAGCACAAGATCGCCCTGGAACGCCAACTGTGGATCGCTGTGCTGCGCGCGCAGTCTTCCCTGGGAGTCGACGTACCCAACGCTGCGATTGCCGACTACGAAGCCGTCGTGGACCAGGTCGATCTCGCGTCCATCGCCGAGCGTGAGCGCGTCACCCGGCACGACGTGAAGGCACGCATCGAGGAGTTCAACGCCCTCGCCGGCCACGAGCACATCCACAAGGGGCTCACCAGCCGCGACCTCACCGAGAACGTCGAGCAACTGCAGATTCTGCGTTCACTCGAACACGTGCACGCGCACGGTGTCGCCGTCGCGAAACGGTTGGCCGAGCGCGCTGCCGAATACTCCTCCCTGGTGATGGCCGGCCGCAGCCACAACGTCGCAGCTCAGGCCACGACGCTGGGCAAGCGTTTCGCGTCCGCGGCGGACGAGCTGCTGCTGGCTCTGGCCCGGGTGCAGGAGCTGATCGCTCGTTATCCGCTCCGCGGAATCAAGGGGCCGATGGGCACCTCGCAGGACATGCTCGATCTCTTCGGCGGCGACTCCGCCAAGCTCGTTGCGCTCGAACGCATCGTCGCCGACCACCTCGGTTTCCGGCACACGCTCACCAGTGTCGGCCAGGTCTACCCCCGTTCGCTCGACCACGAGGTCGTCTCCGCGCTGGTCCAGATCGGTGCCGGACCGTCCTCGTTCGCCCACACCGTTCGCCTGATGGCGGGCCACGAACTCGTCACCGAGGGCTTCCAGGCGGGACAGGTCGGCTCGTCGGCGATGCCGCACAAGATGAACACTCGCTCGTGCGAACGCGTCAACGGCCTGCAGGTGGTGCTGCGCGGCTACGGCTCGATGGCCGCCGAGCTCGCCGGAGCGCAGTGGAACGAGGGCGACGTCTTCTGTTCCGTCGTGCGCCGCGTGGCGCTGCCCGACGCCTTCTTCGCCATCGACGGACTCATCGAGACATTCCTGACGGTGCTCGACGAATTCGGCGCGTACCCGGCCGTCATCGCCAAGGAACTCGACCGCTACCTGCCGTTCCTCGCGACGACCAAGGTGCTGATGGCTGCCGTGCGCGCGGGCGTCGGACGCGAAACCGCACACGAGGCGATCAAAGAACACGCCGTCGCGGTGGCGCTGGCCATGCGTGAGCAGGGACTGGAACCGGACCTGCTCGACCGTCTGGCCGCCGACGATCGCCTGCCCCTCGATCGCGCTGCCCTCGATGCGGCGCTGGCCGACAAGACGGCCTTCATCGGGGCGGCCGACGCCCAGGTCGCTGCCGTCGTCTCGGCAGTGGAGCGGCTGATCGCGAAATTCCCGGCCGGGGCGTCGTACACGCCGTCGCCGATTCTGTAGTCAGGAGAGGACGTCGGGCAGGTCGGCGACCGAGTCGATCACGTGGTCGGGTTCCATCGCGAACTCGTCCGTGATGCGTCGATCGAGCATGTCCTGACGGAACTTTCCGGTGCGCACGAGCACTCCCGTCATCCCGACGACCTGGGCGGCGAGTACGTCGTTGTCGAGATCGTCCCCGACCATGACGACGTCGTCCGGGTCGACGCCCATTCGCTCGGACGCCGTCCGGAATCCCAGTGGTGCAGGTTTACCGATGGCCTTCGCGGTGTGCCCCGACGCCTGCTCCATACCGCCGAGGTACATGCCGGTGTCGATGCGCAGCCCGGCACCGGTGCTCCACATCAGCGATCGATGCATCGCAACGACGGGTATGCCTCGGCACAGCCAGTCGTAGACGCGGCTGAGCCGCTCGTGCGTGAACTCCGGGCCTGCGCCGCCGACGACCACGACATCGGGATCATCGGACGTCTCGTCGACGAACTCGATTCCCGGCATGTCGCCTGCGATCTCGCCGTTGTTGATCAGCACCACCCGCGCGTCGGGATAGTTCTCCCGGAGATGGTCCGCAGTGAGTGACGCGGCCGTGACGATTTCGTCCGAGTGCACGTCCAGCCCCACCTCGCGCAGTGCCGTAGCGATCTGCTCACGCGTCTTCGACGTCGTATTGGTCAGAAACGCGCGCGCAATGTCCTTGCTGTCCAGGTACTTCAGAGTGTCCGCTGCCCCTGGCACCGCCTGCCACGACGTGACCAGGACGCCGTCGATGTCGAAGAGAACCCCGCCGATGCTCATCGGCAAACAGTAGTCGGGTTACCGAACGCCTGCAGCCTCAGCCATCTCGTCCACGTAGGGTCGACAGCGCCCGATGTAGGCAGTGAGGAGCCCGCGATGGATGCACACCATGTCGCGCGCTGCGCCCGCCACATGGCTGCGAGTGCACTTCTGTCATCGATGAGCGACCGAGAACTCGCGCGGGCAGTAGCAACGGCCGCTCCGCTCGGTGCAGGAATCGGCGGTCGCTCGATGGCGATGGACCTCGATGGTGACCGGGTCTTCGTCAAACGAATCCCCCTGACCGACATCGAGATGCTGCCGCAGAACATGTTCTCGACCGCGAACGTTTTCGGACTCCCGACGTTCTATCAGTACGGGTTGGGGTCGTCCGGTTTCGGTGCGTGGCGAGAACTCGCCGCTCACACCATGACGACCGAGTGGGTCCTCGGCGGGACCTTTTCAGGATTTCCGTTGATGCATCACTGGCGGATTCTCCCGGACTCGATACCCGAAGGATTCGTCGACGAATTCGGAGGCGTGGAACGCGCGGTGACCTACTGGGAGCGGTCGCCTGCAGTGCGGAGTCGTTTGAAGGCGATCGGCGAGTGCACGCACAGTGTGGTGCTGTTCCTGGAGTATGTGCCACACACCCTCGCCGAATGGATTGCCCTGCAACACAACAATTCCGACACCGACGACGATTCGATGTATTTCTGGATGGAGGACGCACTCGCTCGCGGAACTGCTTTCATGAGTGCGCATGGTCTCGTCCACTTCGATGCTCACTTCGCCAACATTCTGACCGACGGGCAGCAGCTCTACTTCGCCGATTTCGGACTCGCCCTGAGCTCGAGCTTCGACTTGTCGATGCGCGAGTCCACGTTTCTCGCCCGCCACCTGTTGTACGACAGTGTCTACTGCGCCGGGCATTTGCTTCGGTGCGTGATCGCCGAAAAGTTCACCGAGACCGAACGCGCCGAATTTCCGGACACTTGGATCGGACGTGCACGCCCCGATGGCGTCACGTCGGACCTCGCCGCACTGATCGATCGCCACGTTCGTCCGACAGCCCTGCTGAATGCCTTCCACCGACGCCTCGTCAGCGACAGCAAGGAAACGCCTTTCCCGATGGAAGAAATCGAGAGGGAGCGAAAGCCCTAGAGTCGGTGACTGTGAACCCCTACACGATTTTCGCCGAGATCATTGCCGGGACGGCCGAGGCGTCGCGCGTCCACGAGGACGAGACAGCGGTTGCGTTCATGGACATTCGCCCGCTCACCAGCGGACATGTGTTGGTGGTGCCCCGGCAGCAGTTCCGGACATTGGCGGAGTTGCCACCCGAGATCGGGGCGCACCTGTTCGTGGTGGGGCAGAAGGTGGCCGCCGCTGTGCGAGCGAGCAACCCGCGTGTCGCCGGCGTCAACTTCTTTCTCGCCGACGGCACGGTGGCCGGTCAGGAAATCTTCCACGTGCACCTGCACGTCATCCCCCGGATGATCGGCGACGGCTTCGGGCTGCGGGCTCGGCCGTCGTCGCCGCAGCGATCCGAACTGGACAGGCAGGCCGCCGAGATCGCCGCGGCTCTCACTCGGCCGTGACCTTCTTCGCCTTGGACAGTGCGTCGGCGTAGATGTCGATGGTCTTGGTGTACCGGCTGTAGCTCTTGTTGGCGCCGTAGTCCCACAGCACCATCTGCTGGTTGTCGACGGCCGAGATGGCGTCGAAGCCGGGGTAGCGGCCGGGAATGTCCGCAAGCTTCACGTCGGCAGCGTTGGCGACGTCGTGGTAGACGAACGCCACGTCGGCGTCGACGGTCGACACGTTCTCCCACGACACCTTCTTCCAGTACCCGTCGTCGGTACCGTCGGGGGTGTACATCTCCAGTCCCCAGCGTTGGTAGTCGCCGAAGTCGGGGTCCGCAGACGGATCGAGTACGTACGCGACGTCGAGTGGCCAGACTCCGACGCCGGTGAGGTCCTGGCGTTCGGAAGTAACCTTCTCGAAATTCGCGACGGCAGCGTCGTATTCGGCCTTGATGTCTGCCAGTTGTGGGGTGTCGAGGTCGACTCCGAGTGAGGACGCGAGCCCCGCGTAGTTCTCGATGGTCTTTGCCGTCGAGGTCGTGTCCAAGGTGACTCCCAGGGTGGGAGCGAGCTGATCGATGGTGTCGGCCTCGGACGAATCCGCCGTGGTGGTCAGCTTGCCGAATTGCCCGAATCGAGGGTTGAACTCACCGACGACCAGATCCGGGTCGAGGCTCGCAGCCTTCTCGAAATCGAATGTCCCCCAGCTCTCGCCGACCGATTCGATGCCGGACAGGTCGGAGCAGCTCAGAATGGGGCTGGTGCTCATCGGCGTCGTCGACCAGATGGCGACGGGTTTGATTCCGTACGACATCAGCGCTGCGGCGGATTCCTCGTCGGCGATGATTCTGGTCGGTTGCGACTCGAGCGAGATGGTCCGACCGCGGCCGTCGGTGTAGGTGAACGGTCCTTCTTCTCGATCGACTGTGTCGACGCGGTCGTTCTCGCTGCACGCGGCCGGGTTGGCGTTCAGGTCGACGACCTGGGTGCGGTGGTCTTCCAGGTCCGTGTCGTTTCTGCTGCACGCCGATGCAGCAAGAAGAACCAGGACCGCGACGCCTCCGACGAGTGCGTGCTGTCGGGATCCGAAGTGGCCCGTCCTGTGGTTGTGGTGGGAAATCATGAGTCACTTCCGTTGTGGGTCTGCCGGTCCGAAGTCCTGGGCGGGTGATGCAGGTCCGACCACTCCTCCGGGCGGACAGATGTTAGCCTGCTGAGGGTCGACTAAGCGAGGGTAGCCTTTCCTTATGCCTTTGGGGTGGCAAACCTCCTGGCCGCGACCGGTACGACGCACAGCAGCCGATCGAAGGGGACGCACCGAATGGATCAGCAGGGAACAGGGCTCGACGAACTGCGAACGTCGGTCGCAGAGCTGATCGGCTCCGAGCCCGACGCTGTGCCGGTCGATGCGAACCTGTTCGAGTTGGGGCTGGAATCGATCGTGCTGATGCGGTTGGTCGGTAGGTTTCGCAAACAGGGCAGTGCGGTGACGTTCGCCGATCTCGCGGCGCAGCAGACGATATCGGCGTGGTGCGAATTGGTCGGTGCCGCAGACGAACCGGCACCCCGGGCTCCCTCCCCCGAGGCGGTAACGGCCGCGCGCACGCTCGACACGGACAGCTTCGATCTCGCTGTGCTGCAGCATGCCTACTGGATCGGCCGCAGCGCTGAGGAGCGGTTCGGTGGCGTCTCGCCGCACCTCTACACCGAGTTCGACGGCAGCGCAGTCGATCCCGATCGACTCCGTGTAGCACTCGAAGCCGTGGCCCGCAGGCACGACATGCTGCGGGCTCGGATCACCGACAACGGGCAGCAGGTGATCGAGTCCACGCCAGGGTGGCGCGGGTTGACGGTGCACGATCTGCGGAGCGAGGACGACGCAACGGACGAGCTGGAACGAACTCGTCAACGCCTGACGCACCAGATGCTCGACATCGAAGCCGGAGAGGTGTTCTCGGCCGATCTGTCGTTGCTCCCGCACGGTCGAACGCGACTGCATCTCGACATGGACATGATTGCGGGCGACGCCGTCAGCTTCAGAATCCTGGTCGCAGATCTGGCCAAGGCATACGACGGACAGGTGCTTCCCACCGTCGATTACAGCTATGCGCGCTACCTCGCCGACCGCCCGCAGGATCGCCGCGAGGCGCGAGCGCAGGCACAGCGATACTGGACCGATCGACTCGACGCTCTGCCCGGTGCGCCCACTCTTCCTCTGCTGGAACATCATTCGGGATCTCCGTCGGCGACCAGGCGGTCGTTTCACCTCGATTCGCAGAACTATTCGCTCTTGCAGTCGCGGGCTCGCGCACATGGCGTCACCCCGGCGGTAGCGGTGGCAGCGGCGTTCGCCGAGGTGGTCGGGGCCTGGTCACGTGAGCAGCGATTTCTGCTCAACGTTCCGATGTTCGACCGCGCCCCGACGCACCCCGCTGTCGGTGATCTCGTCGGCGACTTCTCGTCCTCGGTCATGCTGGACGTCGATCTGAGCGAGAACCTGTCGTTCGCCGAGCGGTCCCGGCAACTGAGGGCTCGACTGCACGAGGATGCCTCGCACGTCGACTACTCCGGAGTCGAGGTTCTCCGTGACCTCGGCCGTCGTCGGGGAGAACCGGTACTCGCGCCCGTGGTCTTCACCAGTGCGCTCGGGTTGGGCGAGTTGTTCGACGCCCGCGCGCGGGAGATTTTCGGGGACCCGGTGTGGATCATGTCGCAGGGACCGCAGGTCGTACTGGACGCCCAGATCACCGAGCTCGACGGCGGCGTGCTGGTCAACTGGGACATTCGCGAGAACGAGTTCCTACCAGGGGTTTCCGAGGCGATGTTCGACGCTTTCGAGGCGCTGGTTCGCGGACTCGTCGTCGACGGTGACACCGTGTGGGCGGAACCGGTGGGTCGGCTGGTTCCGCCGCGTCAGCTGGTCTCACGAACTCCGTCGGCCGATGTACCCCGAACGGACGCGTCGCAGGCAGTCGGGAACGAGTCCCTGCACCGCGCCTTCTTCGATCGCGCGTCGCAGAATCCCGATGCGGTGGCGCTCGAGTGGGGCGAGAACGAGTCGATGACGTACGGCGATCTGTGTGACCGAGCGCTGAGAGTGGCTGCGACACTGAAGGATCGAGATGTGGCAGTGGGCGACACCGTAGGGGTGACGCTGCCGAAGGGGCCCGATCAAGTGGTCGCCGTTCTCGGTGTGCTCGCCGCGGGCGGGGTGTACGTCCCGATCGGCGTCGACCAACCGGCGAGTCGCGCTGCACTGATCGCGCGAAAAGCAGGGTTCGCGGTGACGATCGGAGGATCGGGTGGCGACGGCCTCGCGGTGTCCGACGCGGTCCTCGGTGACGCTCTGCCCGCCCCACATCTCGGACCCGACACCGCTCCCGCGTACATGATCTTCACCTCCGGTTCGACGGGGGAGCCCAAGGGTGTGGTCGTGTCGCATCGTGCGGCGATGAACACGATCGGCGACCTGGTCGACCGATTCGCGCTGGACGAGCGCTACCGCCCGTTGTGCCTGTCCGAGTTGGATTTCGACCTCTGCACGTTCGACCTGTTCTCGGTGTTCGCCGCCGGCGGCAGCGCCGTGCTCGTCCAGGAGCACGAGCGCAAGGATCCGCAGCGGTGGGCCGCTCTGATTCGTGCGCATCGAGTCACGGTGATCAGCTGCGTACCGCCGCTGCTGGACATGATCCTCTCCGCCGGTGAGGATCTGGGTGACTCGCTGCAGGTCGTCATGCTCGGCGGCGACAAGGTCGGTGTCGATCTCTACCGCCGACTGAGGGCAGCCGTTCCGGAATGCCGATTCGCCGGACTCGGCGGCGCAACCGAAACGGCCATCCACAACAGCATCTGCGAGGTCGTCGAGGTCGATCCGCACTGGCGTACGGTGCCGTTCGGACTGCCGCTGCGTTCGATGGCGTTGCGGGTCGTCGATGCGCGCGGGTATCCGGTGCCGGACTGGGTGCCCGGCGAGCTGTGGGTGGCAGGAACAGGATTGGCCGACGGTTACCTGGACGACCCCGAGCGCACGAGCGAACGCTTCGTCGAGGTCGAGGGATATCGCTGGTACCGCACCGGCGATCTGGTTCGCTACGGCACGGACTCGATGGTGGAATTCATCGGCCGCGTCGACAATCAGATCAAGATCAACGGGTTTCGCATCGAGCTGGGAGAGATCGAGTCGGTCCTGGTCGGCGATCCCGACGTAGCCGCCGCCGCGGCAGTTGTCGATCGCTCGGGCGCTGCGGTGGTGATGGCAGCGGTGGTGCTCGGCGATTCCGACGCGGATTCCGACGAGACCGTCGCGGGCATCACCGCCAGGGTTGCCGACCGTTTGCCTGCCCACATGGTGCCGGACCGGATGGTGGCACTGCGGGCCCTGCCGCTGACCGTCAACGGGAAGATCGATTCGGCGGAAATCGTCCGACTGTGCCGGGCGGCAGGTGATACCGAGCGGGTCAGGGCTCGTGTCGCGCCTCGAACTCGACTCGAGGGTGCACTCGCCCTGATCTGGCAGAGCGTGCTCGGTGCCGAGGAGGTGGGAGTCACCGACACCCTGTTCGCGCTGGGCGGCGACTCCGTGCTCGCGACCACCATCGTCGCTCGAATCCGCGCGGCTTTCGACATCACCTCCGTCACGGTGAGGATGCTGTTCTCCGCGCCGACCGTGTCGGGTCTGGCGGAGTCGATGATCGCAGCCGAAGGTGACGCCGAACTGCTGGAGGCGACCGCAGAGATCTACGTATCGATCGAATCCATGACGGAGGACCAACTGCTGGCCGCACTCGACCACCAGCACACCCCCTGAATCGACATGCCCACCCACTCCTTTCACGATCGGGAATCCACAGTGCACCCAGTCATCGAGCACAACGCTGACTTCGTACCGTTCGACCGGGGCCGCGCCCGAACGTACCTCGACGCCGGACTCTGGCGCGAGACAACACTTCCCGACGTGTTCACCTCGTGGGTGCACCGCTTCGGCTCCGGACGCGCGGTAGTGGACGAATCCGAGGAGCTGACGTACGACGAGCTGTATTCGCGAGTACGAACGACCGCAGCAGGGTTTGCCGACCGCGGCATCGGGCCGGGGGATCGAGTGGTGGTGCAACTACCCAATTCGGTGTCGTTCGCGGTCGTACTGCTGGCGTTGCTCGAGTGCGGCGCGGTCCCGGTACTGACTCTCCCCGCACATCGCCGACGCGAAATCATCCATCTGGCAGCCACATCGAAGGCCGTGGCGTACGTGATCGCCGACCGGGACGGACAGTTCGACTACCGTGCGCTCGCCGACGAGACAGTGGCGGCGGTACCGAGCATTCGGGACGTCTTCGTCGATGGATCGTGCGGCTCGCACAGTCCGTTGTCCGAGGTCGTCGGTACGCCACGGGATTTTCCGCGCGCGTCCCCTGCGGATATCGCGGTGCTGTTGGTATCCGGCGGAACGACGGGTCTGCCGAAGTTGATTCCGCGTACCCACAACGACTACGAGTACAACGCACGGGCCAGCGCGCAGGTCTGTGAGCTGACGGCCGAGGACGTGTACCTCGCGGTTCTGCCTGCCGCGCACAACTTTCCGCTGGCCTGTCCTGGTCTGCTCGGTGCTCTCGGGGTCGGAGCAACAGTGGTGTTCTCCCGTACCCCCAGTCCCGATCAGGTGTTCGCGGTGATCGAGCGGCATCGGGTCACGGTCACCGCGCTGGTTCCGACGTTGACACATCTGTGGTGCGAGGCGACGGACTGGGAAGAGGCGGACCTGTCCAGCCTGCGCTTGTTGCAGGTCGGGGGAGCGAAGCTGACACCCGAGATCGCCAAGATCGTCGAACCGTCGCTCGGGTGCCGGTTGCAGCAGGTGTTCGGGATGGCCGAGGGGCTCTTGAACTACACACGGACCGACGACGCACCGGAGCTGGTGATCGGCACCCAGGGACGTCCCCTGTGCGAGCACGACGAGATCCGGATCGTCGACGCCGACGGTCACGACGTCCCGGCAGGGCAGACGGGCGAGCTGCTCACCCGCGGCCCGTACACCATCAACGGCTACTACGCTGCGGCAGAGCACAATACGACGGCCATCACCCCCGACGGTTTCTACCGCAGCGGAGATCAGGTTCGACGATTGCCTTCCGGTCACCTGGTCGTCACCGGCCGGATCAAGGACGTCATCACCCGCAACGGGGAGAACGTCGCGGCCGACGAGCTCGAGGATCTCCTGCTCACCCATCCCGGAGTTGCCCGAGCTGCGGTGATCGGAGTACCCGATCCCGATGTGGGAGAGAGCATCTGCGCCGTGATCGTGCCGAACGACAGTGCTCGGAACGACGGCGCTGGAAACGACAGCGCTCCGACCGTCGCCGAGGTGCGAGCATTCCTCACGGCCGCAGGCTGCGCGGGGTTCAAGCTGCCCGACCGTGTGGTGACCCGACCGTCGCTGCCCGTGACGGCAATCGGCAAAGTGGACAAGTCCTTGCTCGTCACGCAATCCTCCGAACGGCAGGCGACTCGATGAAGGCGACCGATCTCGACGACATCAAGCGCCGGTTGCTGGCGGATCGGCTCCGGCGCGCCCGAGGTGGCGAGACCGCCGAGATCGAGCGCGGTCCTCTCGCCGACCTCGAATCGACCGAATTCGGTTCGCTGAAAGCACGATTCGGCTCCGTCGAAGATGTATGGCCGTTGTCTGCGCTGCAGCTCGGGCTGGTCTATCAGGTCGGCGTGGATGCGGACGCCACCGAGCTCTACACCGTTCGTACCGTGGTCGAGGTGAACCGGGTTCTGGACGGCGACAGGGTTCGTCGTGCTCTGCAGTCGGTGGTCGACTCCACTGCGGCGCTGCGCACGGCATTCGTCACTCCCGACGGCGGCATGCCGGTGCAAGTGGTTCTGTCGACGGTGCAGGCACCGTTGACGGTGGTGGACCTCGGTAGCTGCTCGGCGAGCGAGATCGACCAAGAGTGGAACCGGATACTCGCCGACGACCGGCAGCGGTCGTTCGACATCGCTGCGCCGCCACTGTTCCGGGTCACGCTCGTGCACTTTCCCGACGGTGTCGATCACCTGTTGACGACCTATTGGTTCGGGTGTTTCGACGGCGGGTCCTCGGCGTTGTTGGTCTCGCGTGTCCTGGAACAGTACGACGGCGCGAGCCCGAACCTCGATCACGGCTACCGGGAGTATCTGCGCTGGTTGGCCTCTCGCGACCGGGTCGAGTCCGAGCGGGCATGGCAGCGCTGGTTCGGCGATGTCGACACGCCCACGCTGGTGGCCGAATCGGGTCAGGGCGGCGACGAGGCTCCTCGACGCGTCGAACGGAGACTGTCGCAGGCGGTCTCCGGACGACTGGATTCGATTGCGCGCGAATCCGGGTCGACGCTCTTCACCGTGTTGGCGGCCGTGTGGGCCGGCGTGCTCATGCGCATATCCGGTCGGTCCGACGTGGTGTTCGGTACCGCCGTTGCCGGGCGCCCGATGGAGGTGCCGGGCTCGGAGCATGCCATCGGCGCGTTCATCAGTACCGTTCCCCTCCGGGTCACGGCAGGCGGATCCGACACCGTCGCGAGCATCGCTGCGCGAGTGCAGGATCAGCGCCTGGATCTGATGGCACACGACACCCTCGGTCTCGGCGGAATTCAGAAGGCGATCGGTGCCGGTGCGCTGTTCGACACCCTGCTGGTGCTGCGCAACGCGGCCGGTCCTGCAGTCGGCACCGGTGCTCCGTCGGAGCATCGGGTACGACACGTCTCGACCGTCGACGGCTCGGAGTTCCCGGTGTCGATTGCCGTCGACCCGGGTAGCGAGCTGAACCTGTCGGTGACGTACCTGCCCGACTCGGTGGACGACGATCGCGCAGGGTATCTGCTCGAGTCCTTCGAGAACGCTCTGAAAACCGTTGCCGAGCAGCCCGATCTGCCGATATCGCAGTGGCCGGCACCGGCCACCGAATCGGTGAGCATCGTGGACAACGGTTTCGACGACAGGCTCGAGCGCCTGGGAGATTCCACGATCGCCGAGTTGCTCGCCGACCGGGCCGCATCCGTGCCCGACGCGACCGCGCTGGTGTTCGGGGCCGAACGAGTGACGTTCGGAGACTTGGACGCGCGCGTCGGTGCGTGCGCACGGGCACTCCTGCGCCGAGGTGCCGGTCCGGAACGCATCGTCGCCCTCGCGCTGCCGCGGTCGGTGGAGATGGTGGTGGCGCTGTTCGCGGTACTGCGCACCGGCTCGGCCTATCTGCCCCTCGAACTCGACTATCCGAGCGATCGCCTCGACCTGATGTTGGCCGACGCGCGGCCCGCGATCCTGGTGACGACCACCGAGACGCAGGCCCGAGGACTGACGACCGACGCCACCGAGATGATCGTCGACGATCCCGCCGTGGCAGCCGAATTGGCGGAACGCATCGAGCCGTTGGAGTTCGACTCGGGGCCGTTCGCGCCCGGGACACCCGGCCGCCTCGAGCACCCGGCCTACGTCATCTACACCTCGGGCTCGACCGGCACGCCCAAAGGCGTCGTCACCCCGTACCGGGGTCTGACGAACATGCAGATCAACCACCGAGACGAGATCTTCGTTCCGACCATCGCCGCGGCCGGGGATCGGACGCTGCGGATCGCGCACACCGTTTCGTTCTCCTTCGACATGTCGTGGGAAGAGCTGCTGTGGCTCGTCGAAGGCCACGAGGTGCATGTCTGCGACGAGGAATTACGCCGTGACGGTGAAGCATTGGCGCGATACTGCGAGCAGAACCTGATCGACGTGGTGAACGTGACGCCCACGTACGCCGGGCACCTGCTGGACCTGGGATTGCTGAACGAGCACGACGGACATCGGATTCCGCTGGTGCTCCTCGGCGGGGAAGCGGTGCCCGATTCGTTGTGGCAGCAGCTCGGCGGTGTCGGCTACAACCTCTACGGACCTACCGAGTACACGATCAATGCGCTCGGTGCAGGTACCCGAGACAGTGACACCCCGTCGATCGGTGCACCGATCCTCGGAACCCGCGCGTACGTTCTGGATCAGTGGCTACGTCCCGTCCCCGTGGGATCTGTCGGTGAGCTGCATCTGTCGGGTGTGGGTCTGGCCCGCGGTTACCTGCACCGATACGCGCAGACGGCAACCAGTTTCGTCGCCGATCCCTGGTCGCCGGGCGAGCGGATGTACCGCACCGGCGATCTGGTGCGGATCAGGCCCGATGGCCTGTTCGACTATCTGGGCCGTGCCGACGACCAGGTCAAGATCCGCGGCTATCGCGTGGAGACCGCGGAAGTCGAGCGGGCAGTGACGAACTGCGACGCGGTTGCCGGTGCGGTGGTGCGAGCGGTGGAGATCGGCGCGGGTACCCGGGCGCTCGCCGCGTACGTGGTTCCCCGCGATACCGCTGCGGGCGAGGACCATTCCGCGTTGTTCGGATCCATTCGGGACGAGCTCGCGGCCGTCCTGCCGGAGTACATGGTGCCCACGCTGTTCGCCGCTCTGGATCGCGTTCCGATGACGATCAACGGCAAGCTCGACGTACGAGCTCTGCCCGCCGTCGACGCCGCGGGCGGCGGTACGTTCGTGCCGCCGCGAACACCGGTGGAGACGATGTTGTGCGAGATCGTCGAGGCGGTTCTCGGGGTCGGCCGGGTGGGTATCGACGACGATTTCTTCGCCCTCGGCGGTGACAGCATCACCTCCCTCGCCGTGGCATCGCGGGCGCGCAAGGCCTCGATACCGCTGGCACCGCGTGAGGTGATGCGCAACCGAACAGTGCGGATGTTCGGTGCGGAGCTCGTCACCGACGACTCCGCCCGGCCTGCGGTCTCTGCTGCGGCGGTCACCGTGGATCTGTCCCAGGACGAGCTCGACGAATTCGAAAGCAGTATCTGAGTGACCGAGACGACGACCGATACCGCGGCCGCTTCGCAATCCAAGATCGCCGCTGTCCTCCCGCTGACGGCGCTGCAGACCGGCATGTACCTGCAGTCGAGTCTTGCTGCGGCGACACAGGACCCGTACCTGTCGCAGACAGTGCTCGACCTGTCTGCTCCGGTGGATCGCGGCCGTCTCACCCGCGCCCTCGAACATCTGCTCGAGCGTCATCCGAACATCAAAGCGCAGCTGCGCCAGCGCCGTAACGGCGACCTGGTGTGGGTGGTTCCGCGCGCATCGACACCGGAACCGACACCTGTCGTCGGAGAGTGGAACGATCATCTGGGCCGCGACAGGTCCGCCGGATTCGCGTTCTTCGAAGGTCCGTTGATCCGATTCGCGTACTCCACCGATCCTCGGTCGCCACGGGTACTGATCACCTACCATCACGCCTTGATGGACGGATGGTCCGAGGCCATCTTCGTTCGTGAATTGATCGCCCTCTACACATCGGTGGAGTCGGCTGCTCTGCCCCCTGCTCCGGACTTTTCCGACTACCTGGCCTGGACGGCCGGTCAGGATCGTGATGCGGCGCTGGCGCGGTGGGCGAAGTATCTCGACGGCTTCGATTCTCCGACCCTGATCGCAGACGGCGCACCGTCACAGGCGAATTCATCCTCCCGTATCGATCTCGACATCGACGACCGGCTGGGACGACGCGTCGCCGACTACGCGCGGAGCCGCGGAGTGACCACGAACGTGGTGGTGCAGGTGGCGTGGGCGTCGATGCTGGCAGCTCGCACCGGAGCAGTCGACGTGTCGTTCGGAATGGCGAGCTCCATCAGGCCGTTCGATCTGGACGGGGCCGAGGCGATGGTCGGTCTGCTGCTCAACACCGTGCCCGTGCGGCTTCGGTTCGATTCGACGTCGGCGGTCGCAGAGGTGGTCGACAGCCTACAGGCAGACCATCTCGACCTGGACGAGCACCGATTCCTCGGCCTGTCCGACATCGCCGGAACCATTGGTGGCGGTGAATTGTTCGACACCATCGTCGTGTACCAGAACTATCCGGCACCGGTCCCGAATGCGAGCGAGGCGGCCGTCGAGCACCCCGTCGTGGACGAGGTCACGGTACTGGGCGCGCACATGAGTTTTCCGATGGCTCTGATCGTCGGGCCCGACCCGACGCTGTGGGCATTCGTCCTGCACGACGACGCAGCCGTCGATCATCGTTCGGCCACGGTGTGCGCCGAGACCTTCGTCGAGATGCTGGACCGACTGACGAGCCGTCCGGACGTCGATGTGCCGCAGCTCTTGTCGGCCCCGGACGGCCAGGGATACAGCATCGGGCCACACCGGTCGGTGCCGACGCTGGAAGCGGCCCTTGCAGAGAGGTTCGCGCGGTCGAGCGAGGACATCGCGCTGGTGGTCGGCGACAATGAGACGACGTATGGCCGACTCCGGACTCGGGTGTCCGAGGTGTCGGCGCTCCTGCGCGCCCACGGCGTCGGGACCGAGAGCCGTGTCGCTATCGCCCTCGGCAGGGGTACGGACATGGTGGCCGCGCTGCTGGCGACCATCGACGTGGGTGCGGTGTTCGTTCCCATCGACATTCGCTACCCGCGCGAGCGTATCGACCACCTGTTGTCGGATTCGTGCCACGACATCCTGTTGGTCGACGACGCCACACCTGCCGCGCTGGCCGAACTCGAGACCGCGACGAGAACCCGTTCGAGTTCGGCTACGGGGGCGGTGGAAGAACCCTTCGCCCTGAGCATTCCGGGCGACTGCGGGGCATATCTCGTCTACACCTCGGGTTCGACAGGTACACCCAAGGGTGTGCTCGGCTCGAGGAACGCGCTCGCCAATCGCCTGCACTGGGCGACCGAGCGATGGGGCGGACCCACGAGTCGGATTGCCAAGAGCTCGCTGTCGTTCATCGACGGGGCCACGGAACTGCTCACCGGAATCCTCGCGGGTCAACGAGTGGTGTTGGCGCAGGACCACGAGTACGCCGACGCGGGCGCGTTGGCTGCGCTCCTCGATCGATCCGGTGCCGAGCAGATCACCGCCGTGGGGTCACTCGCTGCGGCATTGGCAACCACCTCGACGCCGGAATGCCGTTCGCTGACCGGTTGGATACTCAGCGGAGAGCCGTTGACCAGCAGCACGATCGACGCCATCGGACACGCCACGCCCCACGCCTCGGTACACAACTCCTACGGCTCGTCCGAGGTGGCCGGGGACGTCGCGGTGCATCGCGTCGCAGGTGATCCGACGGTCATCGGAACGGCAGTGAACAACACGGTCCTCGGGTTGCTCGACGGCCGCTTGCTCCCGGTACGGACGGGCGTCGGCGGCGACATCTACGTCTCGGGAGCCCAACTTGCCCGCGGGTACGCCGGCAGGCCTGCGGACACCGCGGCTCGCTTCGTCGCGGACCCTCGCGTCGACGGTGGGCGAATGTATCGCACCGGTGACCGCGCCCGCATCGTCGACGACGGAGCGCTGGAATTCCTGGGACGCGACGACAGGCAGGTCAAGGTCCGGGGACATCGCGTCGAGCTCGGTGAGGTCGAGAACCTCACGGCCGACAGCGAATCCGTGAACGAATGCGCGGTGGTGGCGGTGACGGACAGCGCAGGCGCGACCGTGCTCGTTGCTTACCTGACCCCCGAGAGTGTCGATACCGCGGCAGTACGCGACGCTCTGCGCGCCCGTGTACCCGACTACCTGGTGCCGACGTTCTGGGTGCCGCTCGACCGACTGCCGAACACTCCCAACGGCAAGACGGACCGGATCGCTCTGGTACAGAGAGGAATTCCGGACAGCGAACCCAGCCGCTCACGTGCAGCTGCCACCGACGACGAGCGTTGCCTCGTCGGCCTTTTCGTCGACGCCACTCGTGCGGGTGCCGAGTCCATCGGCGTCGACGACGACTTCTTCGCACTCGGCGGCGACAGCATCACCGCCATCACGCTCGTGTATCACGCGCGGGGAGCCGGGTTGGCCATCACCACGGCGGACGTTTTCGAATGCCGTACCGTCTCCGGACTCGTCCGACGAGCCCGACAGGCCGAATGTGCCGTCGGCGCAGCGGAACCCGACAGCACTACCCCGTTGCTCGATGCAGACGATCTGGCCGAACTGAGCCGACTCGGTGTCGACGCCGATCTCGCACGTCCGGCGACTCCGCTGCAGCAGGGTCTGGCATTCCAGTCCGTTGCCGCCGGGGACGGCGTCGCGGAGATCTACGTCATCGCCACCGAGTTCGAGGTGCGCGGCGAGCTACGCACCGATCGACTCGACGCCGCGCTGGACGCGCTGTTCGATCGTCATCCTGCTCTGCGCTCACGCTTTCTCACGCTGAGTACGGGGACCACCGTCGCCGTCCGTGATGCGGGTCGGGTGCAGGTCGTCAGGCACGCGGTGGACGATCCGGATTCGTACTCGGCGCGCGCATCGGTGCTAGAGGATCGCCGTACCTTCGATATCGAGCACGATCCGCTCGTGCGAGTTCTCGTGCTGGACTGCGGAGAACAGCTGCACCGTGTGGTGCTGACCGTGCACCATCTGCTCGTCGACGGGTGGTCCATGGGGACCGTCGGCACCGAGTTGTTCATGCTGTACCGAGGCCGAGATCTACCGGCTCCGGCTCCGTTCGACGACTACCTGCAGTGGCTGTCGCGTCGGGACGACTCGTCGATCGATGTATGGCGCGAGGCGCTCGGCCCGGACGTCGCTCCCACGACCATCGCGCCGTCCGCACCGCTGACCTCGAACGACCGGTCCGAGGTTCGGGAGATCGAGATCGGCTGGGATGCCGACGACACTGCTCGCCTCACCGACTCCGCCCGTCGGCGATCGGTGACGGCGAGCGAGCTGATCAATGCGGCATGGGCCGTGGTTCTGTCGTCCTTCACCGACAGCGAATCGGTCGTGTTCGGGTCGACGGTATCCGGCCGCCCGACGGACCTGGACCGTGTCGGGGACATGGTCGGGTTGTTCATCAACACCATCCCGGTGCGCGCCGCGGTCGGTCGCGATGCCACCCTGTCGTCGATTCTCGCGGGCCTGCGCGAGTTCTCCATCGCCGTTGCCGCGCATCATCACGTCGGCCTGTCGGACATCCAGAAGGCAGTCGGCCGGGGGACACTGTTCGACACCCTCGTGGTGTTCGAGAACTTCGCCACCGCCGAAACGAACGGTATCGACTCGGAGGACTTCTCGGTCTCGGTCGCCCGGTTCCATACGGTGACTCATTACCCACTGACGTTGACGGTGTTCCCCGGCGAAAGACTGCGGCTGGTGCTCGAATACCGCAGCGACGCCGTGTCGGCGGAGCGCGCACATGCGGTGGCGTCGGCCATGACGGCAGTGCTTCGAACGTTCGCCGAGCCGGGCGACCCGCCCATCGCGTCGGTGTCCCTCGTGGACGAGTCGACGGCGGCTCGGCTGACCTCGGAGTGCGCCGGCATCGAGCGCGCCTACCCTGACGGAACAATGGTCGACTTGTTCACCGATCGTGTTGCGCAGCAGCCCGATTCGATCGCTGTTCAGGACGACACCACGGTGTGGACGTTCGCGGAGTTGGATCGCGTGTCCAATCGAATTGCACGATCGCTCATCGGATCCGGAATCGGCGCCGAGGACATCGTGGCCGTCGAGGCCCCGCGCACGGCGACGACGATGGCAGCGATCCTCGGCGTGATGAAGTCGGGGGCTGCCTACCTGCCGATGGATCCGAACTGGCCGGTCGAGCGTACTCGCCAGATCCTCGACGAAGCACAGCCGGTGGTTACGGTGACCACGGATTCCGTTGCGGCGCTGCAGCCGTCGTCCACGGATTCCGTCGCCGTGACCGATGCGGAGCGTCGGGCATCGTTGCATCCCGATCATCCGGTGTACACGATCTACACCTCCGGTACGACGGGTGTGCCCAAGGGCGTTCTGGTCTCGCATCGAGGCCTGGCCAATCTGTACCACTCGCACCGCGAGAACGTGCACACTCCGGCGATCGCTCGCGCGGGCAGGCCCACACTGAACGTTGCGCACGCGTGGTCGATGGCCTTCGACGCGTCCTGGCAACCGCAGCTGTGGCTGTTCGGCGGTCACACACTTCATCTGATCGATCCGGGGACCGTCCTCGACCCGGTGGAACTGGCAGCCCGGCTGACGGAGCTGTCGGCGGACTTCGTCGAGGTCGTGCCGTCGTTGCTCGAGCAGATGATGCGAGTGGGATCGATCGACACGCTGTCCACGGTCGGGGTCGGCGGAGAAGCGGTATCTGCGGACTTGTGGAATCGACTGCGCACCAGTGAAACCCTGGTGGCCTACAACTTCTACGGCCCGACCGAGGCGACGGTGGATGCGGTGTACACCTCCACCGAACTGGTGAGCGAGCCGGTGATCGGTAGGCCGGTGACCAACATGCGGGCATATGTGCTGGACCGCAATCTGCGGCTGGTCCCGCCCGGCGTGCTCGGCGAGCTCTACCTGGCCGGTCCCGGAGTCGCGCGGGGCTACCGGCACGCACCGGGGCGTACGGCTCACCGCTTCGTTGCCGATCCCTTCGCTGCGGACGGCACGCGGTTGTACCGGACCGGAGATCTCGTGGCGTGGACCGAGAACGCTGCGCTGCGATACGGCGGCCGCTCGGACGATCAGGTCAAGATTCGTGGCCACCGAGTGGAGGTGGGGGAGGTCGAGGCTCGATTGCGCGACCTCGACGCAGTCGCCGACGCGCGAGTGGTGGTCCGAGGTGCCGATACCGGGAACGCCACGCTCGCCGGGTATCTGGTTGCGGCGTCGGATCGCGAGCTCGACACGAATCTTGCCCGTGCCCGGTTGCGGGCTCTGCTGCCGTCGTACATGGTGCCGGCGTCACTGACCGTGCTCGATGCTTTTCCGCTGTTGCCGAACGGCAAGGTCGATGCCTCCGCGTTGCCCGAGCCCGTGTTCTCGATACGGACCGGGCGTGCTCCACGTACCGATGCCGAGCGGCGGATCTGCGCTGCCGTGGCCGAGGTGTTGCACCTGCCCCAGGTCGGTGCCGACGACGATTTCTTCGATCTGGGCGGCGACAGCATCATGGCGATGGAGCTGTCCGCGAGGCTCCGATCGGCCGGCGTCGGGGTGTCACCGCGGCACATCGTGTCGCTCCGTACGCCGGAAACCATTGCAGGTCAGCTCGAGTCGAGCGAACCGTCGAACGCAACCCCTGCTGTCGGCCCCTACGGGGACGTTCCGCTGACACCGATCGTCCGGTGGATGGACGCACTCGACGGGCCCATCGACGAGATCTCGCAGGCGGTGTTGCTCGATGCTCCGGCGTCGCTCACCGAGGACTCGCTGACGCAGCTCCTCGTCCGCCTCGTTGCTCGGCATCCGATTCTGCATTCTCGATTCCAGCGGAGCCCGGGTTCGGAGTCCGGCTTCACGGTGTTGCCGGACGGCACCGCCGATGTGACCGAGTGGATTCGCATCGAGGATTGCGACGGAACGACCGAGTCCGAGCCGGCGGATCGGGTCGCTGCCGAATCACGTTCTGCACGTGCGCGGTTGAATCCGGCCGCGGCGAGGATGGTCGATGTCGTGTGGCTGCGGCACGGACGCGATCCCGCGTCGTCGGGAGAGCTGCTGATCACGCTGCATCACCTCGTGGTCGACGGAGTGAGTTGGCGGATACTGTTGCCCGATCTGGTCGGTTGCTGGACGCAGGCCGCCGTCGAGCGAAACCCCGTCGGTCCGTCGATGCGGCAGTGGGCGTACGAGATGCGCAGTCTCGCAGACTCGCCCGAGGTGCTCGCCGATCTCGACTACTGGGCGAGCATCGGTGACGGAGCGGCGCAGATTCCGTCGACGCGGCCACTCGACCCGTCGATCGACACCGGTGCCCGCGTGCGTACCACTCTCTTCGCCCTGTCGGAGGACGAGAGTGCAGGGCTGATATCGGCGGCTCGTACTCACCTCGGAGTCTCCGTCGAACACCTGCTGTTGGCGACTTTCGCTGCGGCAGCGGCACACTGGACGAATCCCGATGCGGTGGACCCGCAGTCGTTCGTCGTCGATGTCGAAGGTCACGGACGCTCGGGAGTGGCCTCCGACCGAGTGGACGGCTCGGCCGTGGTCGGATGGCTCACTGCGGTGTTCCCGCTCCGTCTGACCGCGAAGCCTCGGGATCACCGCACCTTGACCGCGCACGAGGGGAATCTCCCTGCGGCAGAGTCCGTTCTGCGTGAACTGACAACCGCCGCCAAGGCGTCCAGGGACTCGGTGCCGGGAGATGGATCGACCTATGGACTGTTGCGGTGGATGGGCGGCGACGCCGGCGAGACTCTGCGCGGAACACCCGGTGCAGACATCGAATTCAACTACCTAGGTCGTTTCGACGCGACAACCGACGGGCCGTTCGGCGCCAGTCGGCTGCGCAGCAGCCTCGACTCGACCCCCGGGGTGAACACCCCCTGCGGCTACGCGTTGATCGTGGACAGTTACATCCACGACCTCCGTGGCTCGTCCGTGCTGGGTGTGACGATGAGCTGGCCGGAGGGGGTGCTGTCCGGTGTCGAGGAACTCGCAGGGCTGTGGCACGACGCGTTGTCGGCCACGTGCCGAATACTCACTGCTGATGCTCCTAGTGAGGCAAGGGTTACCTCATAAGTGTTACCTTGTCAGTCGCCTCACCCGGTCGGGTGTTGGACGCCGAAGCGCGTGGTCGAGTCGAGAGGTACCGAGCAACGATGAAGGTTCGTACGAAGTGGATGAGGAGCGCCGCGTCGATCGCGCTCGCCGGAGGGCTGACCATCGCCCTCGCCGCCGGGTGCAGCGGTAGTACCGACGAGGCACCCACAGCCGAATCCACGACTGCTGCGCAGGAATCGGCATTCCCGGTCACCATCGATTCCGCACTCGGATCCGCGACGATCCCCGAGGCACCCGAGCGGATCGCCACCTGGGGTTGGTCCAACCAGGACGCCATTCTCGCCCTCGGTGTCGTGCCCGTCGCCATGCCGACCTTCGACGGCGCTCAGTACGGAGCGGACGACCGCGGCATTCTGCAGTGGGACGCGAAGGCGCTCGCCGACCTGGGCGGCGAAACACCCACGCTGCTCTCCGGTGACGGAACCGGCGCGGTCCCGGTCGAGCAGTTCGCCGCCGCCGCCCCCGATCTCATCTTCGCCCCGTACTCGGGACTGACCCAGGAGGAGTTCGACCAGCTCTCCGACATCGCGCCGGTCGTCGCGTACCCGGACGAGCAGTGGACCACCTCGTGGGAGGACCAGCTGACCATCGCGGGCAAGGCCCTGGGCAAGGAGAAGGAGGCCGCCGATCTGGTGTCCGGAGTCGAGGGTTCCATCGCCGACGCGGCTGCGAAATATCCGGCGCTGAAGGGTAAGACGGTCACCATCGCGCTGCCCAACGCGCCCGGCACGTTCGCCGTCAGCAAGGACGACGACGTGCGCGTCGAGTTCCTCGAACAGCTCGGTCTGGTCAACGAGCCCACTATCCAGGAGGCCGACCCGGTCGAGGATCCCGATGCCGTGTACTTCGAGCTCAGCCTCGAGCAGGCCTCGCTGCTGAAGTCGGATGTGTTGTTCGTCGTCGCCTACGACAAGGAATCGCTGGGTGCCTTCCTCGTCGAACCGGCCGTGGCCTCGCAGCCCGTGCTGGCGCAGGGGCGCACTGCATCGACCGAGAACCTCAGTGCAGACAAGAACTTCGCGTTCGGCGGCCTGACGGTGCTCACCATTCCGTACATCCTCGATGACGTGGCATCGGCGCTGAACACCGCCGCCGAGAACGTCCAGGGCTGATCCGAGCGCAGGCCCACCCGACGCACCGCAGACGTGCATTCATCCGAGAAGGAGCGTGTTTCACCGTGGCAAGGTCCCACCGACTTCAGGTCGTCTTTCCCGAAGTCATCCGTACGGCCACCGTGATCGACACGCGGCAACTCGGTCCTGGAATGCGCAGGATCGTGTTGGGTGGGCCGCAGCTGCGTGAGTTCACGCGTGACGGATTCGAGTTCCCGGCGCTGCGCAGTGAGGGATTCGACGATTTCGTTCGCCTGTTCTTTCCTCTCGACGACATGGGCACGATGGCGCTGCCCGTCCAGCACGAGCGCACGGTGGAGTGGCCGCGCGACCCGCGGCCGGTTACTCGCAACTACACCGTGCGCAGCGTCGATACCGACAGTGCGGAACTGACGCTCGATTTCGTCACCCACGACACCGGAATTGCATCGACGTGGGGGCGTCGCTGCTCGGTGGGTGACTCCATCCCGCTGCTCGGTCCGGTGCGGTCGGGTCATGCACCCGCCGAGGTGGATTGGGTGTTGCTCGTCGGCGACGAGACAGCGTTGCCTGCCGTTGCTCGCTATCTCGACGAGGCCGCGGCTGGGGAGCGAATCCGGGTGTTCGTCGAGGTGGCCGACGCCGAGCGAGAACTACCGCTGCCGACGGCCGCCGACGCCGAGATCACCTGGCTCCACCGCGACGGCGCAGTTGCAGGCACCGGGGATCTGCTCGAAACGGCCGTGCGCAGAGCGCCCTGGTGGGACGGAACCGTGTTCGCCTGGGTCGCAGGCGAATCCACAGCCCTCAAGGGCATCAGGCGATACCTGCGGGAGGATCGCGCCCTACCGCCCGAAATGGTCGAGGTCACCGGATACTGGCGTCGCGCAGAGGTTCTCACTCGCACGGACGATCCGGAAGTTCCCGATCTGACCGCCCGCGAATCCGAGCCGTTCGACAGGCTCGCCGAACGTGCGGAGTTGTTCTCGCCCTTCGCAATCAGAGCGGCCAACACCTTGCGCATCCCGCTGCATGTCTCGCGCGGCGTACGCACCGTTGGTGAGCTGGCGACGGTCACCGGCACCGACGTGCGAGCCTTGGCAAAATTCGTCCGCTATCTGCGGGCCGTCGACGTGCTCGGCGAGGACTCGGACGGCGGTGTGGTCCTCGCCGATATCGGTGAGGCCATGCTCGGTGACGACTGGATCTCGCATTGGCTGGATCTCGAGGGAATCGAGGCGCGAGTGGAACTGTCGATCACCGGCCTCGTGGAGAGCCTGCGCACCGGCGGTGCCAGCGCCAGCCTGCTCACCGGCAGGACGTTGAGTGAGGACCTCGCAGGTTCGTCCCGGCTGACCGAACTGCATCACAACCACATCGCCGACGAGGCTGCGTTCCTCGGTCCGGCCCTCGTGCAGGACTATTCGTTCGACGACGTGTCGACGCTGGCGGTGACCGGTGCGGCCTCCGGTGTGGTGCTCGGCTCGATCCTGACGGCCCACGACGCGATATCGGCAACCGTTCTCGGATTGCCGAGCGAGCTCGACCTCGTCCGACGTGATCTGCAGACGAGGCCGGAACTTCCGGCGCGCGTGACCGAGTGCGCTCAGAGCGTCGTGTCCGAACCGCGTACGACCCCGGCCGGTGGATTCGACGCGTATCTGTTGCTCGAGGTCACCGGGCACTACCGCGACGACGATCTGGCGTTGCTGCTGGCGAGTGCCGCATCGGGCGTCTCCGAGAGCGGCAAACTGATTGTGGTGGAACGGCTGTCGGACGAGCAGTCGATCAACGAGGACCAGGCCGAGTTCGATCTGCTGATGCTGTGCATGCACGGCAGCGGAGTGCGAACCAGAGCCGAGTTCGACTCGGTGGCAGCCGCGGCGGGACTGACGGTGACCGCGTCTCGACTGGTCGGTTGGGGCATCGCCGTACTCGACCTGCGGCGTGCGTCCGAAGCCGTTGTGCGCGAGGCCTAGTTAGGTTAGCGTTGCCTACTGAAGGCGCGCGGCGATGCTCTCGGCATGTCGGTTGCGCGCGATGCGCGGTCTCGGACC
The DNA here is from genome assembly GCF_002258235.1 of Rhodococcus sp. 06-470-2. NCBI lineage: Bacteria > Bacillati > Actinomycetota > Actinomycetes > Mycobacteriales > Nocardiaceae > Rhodococcus > Rhodococcus sp. 06-470-2. The sequence goes on from NZ_NOYB01000010.1 coordinate 712,932, forward strand.
GATTCACCGTCAGGAGTGCACATACACATGACCGTTGTCGAAGAAACGGCGTCGGGCACGGCCGATACGACCATCCTGCAGCGCGGGTTGCAGACGGTGGTCACGTTGGCCGAGTCCGGCTTGTTCGACGAGTACGTCGTGTACGAGGACAGAGGACGCTGGGTGTTCGCGGGTGGCGTGGTCGCTCGCATCGTCCTGCAACCGGATGTCGTCACGACAACGTGGGGGAGCGGGGCACCGACGGTGCGTCGGTGGTCCGGCAACCCGGCGGCGGCGTTGCGTGAGGCCTGCGACGGTCTCACTCGCGAATCCTGGAATGCGTACGGCTACGTCGGATTCGGGTTCGCAGCCCACCTGCACGACGCCGTCGCCGAGTCCGAGTCCGACGAGGTGCTCGCCCATTTGGTCGTGCCGCGAGTCGAGGTCCGATTCGGACATGACTGCGACGATATCGAGGTCACCGGGACCGAGGAGGACCGCGCCGCGGTGTTCGCCGTACTCACCGCCGCCTCCGTCGACGAGCCACCGACGGTCCACCCGCTCGATGTCGGCGGCGACCTCGACGACTATCGCGGTCGGGTGGCGCAAGCTGTTGCAGAGATTCACCGAGGTGAGTACGCCAAGGTCATTCTCTCTCGCACGGTGCGTATTCCGTTCGATCTGGACATGCCCGGTACCTACCGGGCGGGGCGAGCAGCGAACACTCCGGCTCGCTCGTTCCTTTTGCACCTCGGTGACCTACGTGCCTCGGGTTTCAGCCCGGAGCTGGTTGCGTCCGTCGACGCACGTGGTGTGGTCACCACCGAACCGTTGGCAGGCACGCGGGCCTTCGGCTTGGGTTCCGATGCCGACTCCGCAGCGAAATCCGATCTCGAGCAGGATCCCAAGGAGATCACCGAACACGCTGTGTCCGTTCGTACCTCGTTCGAGGAGCTGGAATCGATCGCACGACCCGGGTCGACCGCCGTGTCGGACTTCATGAGTGTGCGAGAGCGCGGAAGCGTCCAGCACCTCGCGTCGACCGTGCGGGCACGTCTGCGTGACGACCTGTCCTGCTGGGACGCTTTCGGGGCACTGTTCCCGGCCGTCACGGCATCGGGCATTCCCAAACGTGAGGCCATCGAGGCGATAGGGCGGCTCGACGACCCGCCTCGCGGCCTGTACTCCGGGGCCGTCGTGAAGGCGTCGTCCGCGGGGGAACTCGAAGCGGCGCTGGTGCTTCGAGCTGTGTACGAACAGCGCGGATCGGCATGGCTGCGTGCCGGTGCCGGCATCGTCGGCCAGTCGACTCCCGATCGTGAATTCGACGAAACCTGCGAGAAACTCGGCAGCGTCGCCCCGTATCTCGTCCGTAAGAAGGAGGAAGACGCCTGATGCATCGCACCATGTTGGGTGGAAAGATCCACCGCGCCACTGTCACTCACGCCGACCTGCACTACGTCGGTTCGATCACCATCGACTCCACTTTGATGCACGCCGCCGACCTGATCGAGGGCGAACAGGTTCACGTCGTCGACATCACCAACGGAGCGCGCCTGGTGACGTATGTGATCGAAGGGCACCCCGGTTCCGGTGTCATCGGAATCAACGGCGCAGCAGCGCATCTGGTGTCTCCAGGTGATCTGGTGATCATCATGTCGTTCCGACAGGTGGAAGACTCCGAGCTGTCCTCGCACACCCCGTCGGTGGTGCACGTCGATTCTGCCAACGAGATCGTCGCTCTCGGAGTCGACCCGTCCGAGCCGGTTCCGGGTGCCGTCGATCAGATGTCGGGGGCGAGCGTTCGATGACGTCGCACGAGAACTACGACATCGTCGGCGTCGGATTCGGGCCCTCCAATCTGGGACTGGCCATCGCGATCGAGGAGCACAACCGAACCTGCGCTCCCACAGAACGGTTGACGGCCTGCTTCGTCGAGTCCAAGGACGAGTTCGCCTGGCACCCCGGCATGTTGTTGCCGGGGACGACGATGCAGATCTCGTTTCTCAAGGACCTGGCGACCCAGCGCAACGCAGGCAGCGAGTACACCTTTCTGGCGTACCTGTCGGAGCACGGTCGACTCAATCACTTCATCAACCTGCAGACGTTCTTCCCCAGCAGGCTCGAATTCCACGACTACCTGACGTGGGCCGCCGGAAAGGTCGACGCGACGGTGCACTACGGCACCCGGGCAGTGGACGTCGTCGACACCGGTGACGGTTACGGCGTCCGAACCGAGGGACGACGAACCGGGACCGTGCGGGGTCGCAACATCGTGCTCGCCGGCGGTTTGACGGCCACCCTGCCGGACGGGGTGACGGCGTCGGCGCGGCAGTTCCACAACCACGATCTCCTCGGGCACCTGGACCGCCTGCCGTCGCGGACGCATCGCACGTTCGTCGTCGTCGGTGCCGGGCAGAGCGCGGCCGAGGTGGTGGACTACCTGCACTCGTCGTACGGCGATTCCTCCGTGCACGCGGTGCTCCGCAAGTACGGGTACAGCCCCGCCGACGACAGCCCCTATGCCAATCGCATCTTCGATCCGACGGCCGTCGACGACTTCTATTCGTCGTCCCACACGCTGCGCGAGCAGCTGCTGCAGTATCACCGCGGTACCAACTACTCCGCCGTCGACCTGCCCCTGATCGAGGAGCTGTACTCGCGCGAGTACGCGGAGCGGGTCAGCGGGCAGCGCAGGCTGTTCGTGCACGGAGCATCTCGAGTGGTCGACGCCGTCGAGGAGCCGTCCGGCGTCCGGGTCGCCGTCGAGCACGGCCCGACGGGTCTGGCCGAGGACATACTGTGCGACGCTGTCGTCTATGCCACCGGCTTCACGTCCCTCGATCTACCCGAGATCCTCGGTCCGCTGTTCGACGCCGTCGAATACGACTCCCGCGGTCCTCGCGTGACGCGGGACTACCGACTCGTGACGCGCGAACCGAGTGCGGGTTCGATCTACCTGCAGGGCGGTACCGAGCACACGCACGGTCTGACCTCGTCGTTGCTGTCGAACATCGCTGTTCGCAGCGGTGAGATCGTGAAGTCCGCAGTGAGCGCGAGGGTGCGATCGGTGGTGTGAATCGGGTGAGTGCGAGCGTGGGCGACGAGCCGGAACAGCGAGATGTTCCGGCCGAAGTCGGTGGTCTCGCTCGCACCGATGCGCGTCGGGCCGCAGGGTTGTTCGTCGTCCTGGGTGTTCTGGCAGCGCTGTGCTTGGTGAGCATTTCGGTGGGCACCGAGTACATCCCGATCGGTCGGGTGTGGCACGGGCTGCTACACGCCGACGGATCCACCGAATCCGTGATCGTCCGCGAACTGCGGCTTCCGCGTACGGTTCTGGGTTTGCTCGTCGGACTCGCCCTCGGGGTCGCCGGTGCGCTGATTCAGGCGATGACGCGAAATCCGCTGGCCGACCCGGGAATTCTCGGCGTCAACGCCGGGGCCGCGTTCTTCGTCGCGATCGCCGTCGGCGTGTTCGGTTTCACCGGAATCGGCTCGTACATCTGGTTCGCGTTCGCCGGGGCGGTGTTCGCAACGATCGTGGTGTACGCGCTGGGGTCACTGGGGCGCGCCGGAGCCACTCCGATTCGCTTGACGCTCTCCGGAATTGCGCTCGGTGCGGTACTGGGCGGCGTCACCTCGGGCATGCTGCTGCTCGATCCGGATGCCTTCGACAGGATGAGGTTCTGGGGCGCGGGGTCGTTGGCCGGTCGAGGCCTGGACATCGCGTCCGAGGTTGCCCCGTTCATCGCGCTCGGAGTCTTTCTGGCGGCCCTGATCGCTCGTCCCCTCAATGCGATATCGCTCGGCGACGATCTGGCCCGGTCACTGGGAGCGAACGTGGTTCGGACGCGAATCGTCGGCGTCGTCGCTGTGACTCTGCTCGCCGGAGCCGCGACGGCGGCGGCCGGGCCCATCGGATTCGTCGGACTGATGATCCCGCACATGGTGCGTTGGATCGTCGGACCGGACCAGCGTTGGATTCTGATCTACACGGTGTTCGCGGCACCGGGATTGCTGCTGCTCTCGGACGTGGTCGGCCGCATCGTCATCAGGCCGGGGGAGCTGCAGGTCGGTATCGTCACCGCGTTCGTCGGCGCACCGGTGCTGATCGTGCTGGTTCGCCGGAAGAAGGCGAGCGGACTGTGATCGGTGAGCAACGCGGCGGCAACATCGATTTCGGCCGAAAGTTGTGGGTCGTGCGAGTGCGGGATCGAGTGGACGGCCGCATCGGCATCCGAACGGTGGGCGTCTGCGCGGCCCTGTTTGCCGTGACGGCGGTGGTCTCCATCGTCGCCGTCGGTACCGGCGACCTCTACATTCCGCCGAACGAGGTGCTCGCCGCAGTGTTCGGCGATGCGCCACGCCTGACCGAGATCGTGGTGATGGAGTGGCGGTTTCCCCGAGTGGCACTGGCCTTCCTGTTCGGTGGCGCCCTCGGTGTATCGGGCGCGGTCTTTCAATCCTTGACGCGAAATCCGTTGGGCAGCCCGGACATCATCGGGTTCGGTACCGGTTCCTACACCGGCGCGCTCGTCGTCATCCTCACTCTCGGTGGTGGCTACTACCGGACCGGAGCAGGCGCGCTCGTCGGCGGACTCGCAACGGCCGCCGTGGTCTACCTGCTCGCGTACCGGCGCGGGGTGCAGGGCTTTCGGTTGATCATCGTCGGGATCGCGGTCAGCGCCGTGCTGGCCTCCGTCAACACCTGGCTGGTGATCAGGGCCGATCTGGACGACGCCATCGCGGCCGCCGTGTGGGGTGCGGGCACCCTGAACGGGCTGGGGTGGTCGCAGGTAGGGCCTGTACTGGCAGTGTCGGTCGTCATCGCGTCGTGCTCGGCGGTGCTCTCGCGTCGGCTGCCGATGCTGGAGATGGGGGACGACGCGGCGAGGGCGCTCGGCGTGCGCGCCGAGCCGACCCGTCTGATGCTGGTGTTTCTGGGTGTCGCGTTGATCGCGATGGTCACCGCGGCCGCGGGACCCATCTCCTTCATCGCGCTCGCCGCGCCGCAGTTGGCTCGCCGCCTCACCGGCACCTCGTCGGTGGCGCTGATGCCTGCCGCGTGCATGGGAGCGCTGCTGCTGGTCGTGAGCGACGTTGTCGCGCAGCGCGTGTTCGCTCCCACCCAGCTGCCGGTGGGTGTGGTGACCGTATCGGTCGGCGGCGCATACTTCGTGTGGTTGTTGGCGCGGGAAGGCAGGAAGCAGTGACGAAGCCTCGATTGCACACCGACGAGATCACGGTCGGATACGACAGCAACGTCATCAGCGAGAACCTGACCGTCGAGATTCCCGACGGCAAGTTCACCGTCGTCGTGGGACCGAATGCCTGTGGTAAGTCGACTCTGCTGCGGGCGCTCTCGCGGCTGCTGAAGCCGACGCACGGAACCGTTCTGCTGGACGGGAAGGCGATCTCGTCGTATCCCGCGAAAGAAGTTGCCCGACGCCTCGGCCTGCTTCCGCAGACCTCCATCGCGCCCGACGGGATCTCGGTGGCCGATCTCGTTGCGCGGGGCCGTTATCCGCATCAGAAGTTGATCCGGCAGTGGTCGGCGGTGGACGAGGCTGCGGTGATCGAGGCCATGAACGCAACGGCAGTGACATCGCTGTCGGCTCGTCCGGTGGACGAACTGTCCGGCGGACAGCAGCAACGCGTCTGGGTGGCAATGGTTCTGGCGCAGCAGACACCGCTGCTGCTGTTGGACGAACCGACCACCTTTCTCGACATCGCCCACCAGATCGAACTGCTCGACCTGTTGGCCACTCTGAACCGCGAGAACGGCCGCACTCTCGTCGCCGTGCTGCACGACCTCAACCACGCCTGCCGGTACGCCGACCACATCATCGCGATGAAGGACGGCGCAGTGGTCACCGAGGGCGCGCCCGCCGACGTCGTCACCGCCGAGCTGGTCGAGGCGGTCTTCGGGCTGCCGTGCCGCATCATCGACGATCCGGAATCGCACACTCCGCTGGTGATCCCCAAGGTGGTCGGTCGCAGGCTAGGCAAGGCTTAGTTTAAAGTTGAGGGAGAACGGCCCCGAGTCGGCCCTGAGGGTTTCTCGCAGGAGTGACGTCGAGATATGTATCGAGGACGAAGATGAGTGAACAACCGCGTGGCTTCCACTACGCCGACGTCGTTGCGGTGGAACGACTCACGGTGCACATGGTGCGTGTGACCTTCGGCGGCGAGCACGTCGCCGGCTACCGCACGCTCGGGGTGCCCGACGAATGCGTCGGAGTCTATTTCCCCAGGGCAGGCGAAGTGATCCCGCCGCCGATGACCGAGGTCGACGGTCTCTGGTGGTTCCACGGTCTCGACGACGCTCCCGAAGGACGCAACTACACCATTCGCCGCCTCGACGAGGAGCGCGGTGAGCTGACCATCGACTTCTTCGCACACGAGGGCGGTGTCGCATCGACCTGGGCCCAGCAGGCCGCCCCGGGGCAGACGGTGCTGTTCACCCGCCCGCGCTCCTGGTACTCACCGCCCGCCGACGTCGAATGGCTGCTGTTGGTCGCGGACATGACCGGGTTGCCCGCACTCGGTCGTCTCGTCGAGCAGTTGCCCGCCGGAACGCGTGCGCACGCGATCGTCGAGGTGCTCGAGCGCGGCGACATCCAATCCTTCGAGACCCCCGCCGACGTGACGTTCGATTGGCGTATCGGATCCGGAAACGGCGACAGCGCAAGCGTTCTCGACGACTCGGTGCTGGCGTACCCATTGCCCGAGGGACGTGGCTACGTGTGGTTCGCCGGCGAGGCGTCGTCCTCGCGTCGGGTGCGCAAGTACTTCCGCAAGGAATTGGGCTACGACATCGCGTACTTCGACATCATCGGATATTGGCGTGCCGACTCCGAGAAGTGGCTCGAGAAGTACAAGCAGTATCAGGAGGAGGCGCTGGCGGTGTACAACGGCGTCATCGAATCCGGCCGCTCGGAGCAGGAAGCCAGCGAAGCATTCGATGCGCTGCTGGAACGTGTAGGACTGTAGGTGAGCAGAACTTCGTAGCAGGGGTCGAATTACCGCTCACGTGGGGCTGCGTCGAACTCGTAATCCGGCAGCTCGAGCGTCGCCGCGTCGGGACCGAGGAACTTGCTGGTCACGGCCTGTACAGGCTTGGATCCGGCCAGGCGCAGCACGGTGCGGAATGCAGCGACTCCTGCCGAGGTCTTCGGATGCGCGACGCGAGGCACACCGGGCGGAAGCTTCTGCGCCTGCTCGACGAACGGACGCATACGCGCCTCGAAGGCCTCGAAACCGGCGCGATGATCATTCGCCCGCGCGAGCTCGCCCGCGAGCACGTACGCCCCGGTGATCGACAACGTTGTTCCCATGCCGCTCAACGGCGTTGCGCACCACGCGGCATCGCCGAGCATGCCGATTCTGCCGTCGGACCAGCGCGGGGCCTTCACCTGCGCCAGATAGTCGACGTACAGTTCCGAGTCCGGTCCCAGCGAGTCCAGGATCCGGGGCACTTCCCAACCGACATCTGCGAATGTCGAACGCAGGGCGGCGATGACGCGTTCGGTGGACGCGCCCTCGTAGCCGCTGTCGTCGGACACCCAGGACAGGCTGAATCGCGTCGTGCCGAGGTTGTCCGGTCGTAGATTCGCCACGCGAGATCCGGGGGCGTTGTACCAGCGCCACCAGCCGTCGTCGCTCGGTCCCTTCGGCAGTACGCCGTAGGCGGTGTACAGGCCGACGGGTGTGGTCTCGGCCTCCCCGGAGAGCACCAGTTCCCTGCTGCTGGAACGTATTCCGTCGGCGAAGAGAACGAGGTCGAACCTTTCCGCTGCGCCCGTTGCGAATGTCACGTCGACTCCGTCGGCATCCTGGACCACGCCGACGACGCGATCGCCGTAGCGATACTCGGTCCGTGGTCCGGCGGATGCGACGAGGATCCGCGCGAACTCGCCGCGCAGAATCTCCAACTCCGCCGTCGGCCCGTCATGGGTTCCGTCGCCGGCCGGGAAGGCCGCGATGGTGGCGTCGGCGTCGTCGACGAATCGGGTGCCCTTCTCGGTGGTTCCGTTCGCGAGGAGGGTCGCGTCCAGGCCCATGCGCCGGAGTACCTCGCGGCCGGAGCCGCGAACGTCGATGTTCTGGCCGCCGAGTCGCAGTTGCGGTGAGCGTTCGAGGACGGTGACCTCGAAGCCGGCTCGGTCCAGCCAGAACGCCACGGTGGGACCGGCGATGCTGGCACCGGTGACGAGAACACGAGAAGTCATGGGGCGCGCATGCCCGGGCGGCCGGTCGTTCAATCCCGGAGGGAAAGTAGCTGAGCCTCACCTTTGTGGTGTACTTTCATCGAATTGTCTTCAATGTCCCGTTTTCGTCAGGAGAACCGTGTTCACCGTTCGCCGTCTGGCGCTGCTCTCGATCAGCGCAACCCTCGCCCTCGGTCTCGTCGCATGCAGCTCGGACGGCTCGTCCGACGACGGCACGTCCACCTCCGAGTCCGCCTCCGCTGAGTCTGCCCTCGTGGTGTACTCCGGCCGCGGTGAAGAGCTCGTCGACCCCCTGATCGAGCGCATCGGCGGCGGTATCGAGGTCGACTACTCCGGCAACACCAACGCCCAGGCCGCAAAGATCCTCGAAGAGGGCGACGCGACCCCGGCGGACGTCTTCTACGGACAGGACGCAGGAGCACTCGGTGCCCTCGACGAGGCGGGCGCTCTCGCACCGCTGCCCGAGGACATCCTCTCCCTGGTCCCCGAGCAGTACCGCGGTGCCGACGGCACCTGGGTCGCCACCTCCGCGCGGGCTCGTGTGCTGGCCTACAACTCCGATTCGGTGCAGGCAGCCGACCTGCCCACCGGCATCGACGGACTGCTCGACCCACGCTGGCGCGGACAGATCGGCTACGCACCGACCAACGCCTCGTTCCAGGCCTTCGTCACCGCCCTGCGCGTGCAGCGCGGCGAGGACGGTGCCCGCACCTGGCTCGAGGGATTCGTCGCCAACGAGCCCGTCGCCTTCGAGGGCAACGGCCCGCTGCTGACCGCCGTCAACGACGGACAGGTGGCCACCGGTCTGCTCAACCACTACTACTGGTACCCCTTCAAGGACGAGAACGGCGACGACGCCCCGGTCGAGCTGCACTACTTCGAGCCCGGCGACCCCGGCGCACTGATCAACGTCGCCGGTGCGGGTGTGCTGGCTGCTTCGGACAACCAGGAAGCGGCCTTCGATTTCGTGCGCGAGTTGCTCTCGACCGAATCGCAGACCTACTTCGCGAACGAGACCGCCGAATATCCCGTCATCGACGGAGTCACCTCCGACTACGACCTGCCGCCGCTGTCGGAGCTGGGCTCGACCGATCTCGATCTGGGTCGCCTCTCGTCTCTCGAGGCCACCCAGACCCTGCTGACCGACGTCGGAATCATCTAGGCAATCCTCGGTTCCGGGCTCGTGTCTGCACTCCAGCCGCTTCGGCGGCACCACTTCGGCGGTCGTCCCGTTCTCGGGACGGCCGCGTTGTGCGTGGGAGCGCTGACGCTGACACCGCTGGTGTATCTGTTCGTCCGAGCGTTCGACGGCGGCACCGAGAAGGTCCTGGGGCTGCTGTTGCGGCAACGCACACTCGACCTCGCCATCCGCACGGCAACACTGACGCTCACCGTGCTCGTTGCATCGGTCGTGGTCGGGACGCTGCTGGCGTGGTTGACCGTACGGACCGATCTACCGGGGCGACGCTTCTTCGCGATGGTCCTCGCCGCCCCGCTGGCCATCCCGTCGTACGTGTCCGGATATCTGTGGATCGCCGAGTTCCCCTCGTTGGCAGGCTTTTCCGGTGCAGCCCTGGTCCTCACGCTGTCCTGTTTCCCGCTGGTGATGCTGCCGGTGTCCGCGGCCTTCGCCACTGCGGACCCGTCGTTGGCCGAGGTCTCGCGCACCCTCGGTCGAGGCGCTGTGCGCACGGCGCTGACCGTCGAGTGCCGTCGCGTCGTTCCGGCCGCGGCGGCGGGTGCGCTGCTGGTCGCGCTGTACACCATCAGTGATTTCGGGGCGGTGGCTCTGATGCGATACGACGCCTTCACGCTCGGCATCTACAGTGCGTACCGCGGGGGACTCGATCGCACCGCGGCCGCGGTTCTCGGACTGGTCCTCGTGGTGGGCGCGTTGGTGCTCACCCTCCTCGAACGGCGTGCCCGACGCGGTGCCACGGCGAGGGTGGGATCGGGAACGGACCGGATGGCCGAGCCTGTGGTTCTGGGCCGGTGGCGCGTGCCTGCTCTGGCCGTTGTCGTTGCAGCCCTTGGTGTTTCGGTGCTGGTACCGCTTCTGGCCCTGGCGCGGTGGCTGAGTCGATCGTTGCGCTTCACCGTCGACTGGGTGGACGTGCTGGCCGTCACGGCCAAGACCGTCCAGTACTCCGCGATCGCCGCGGTGGTGGTGGCCGTGCTCGCGTTGCCGGTCGCGCTGTTCGCGGCCCGATCCACGTCGAGGGCCGCCCGCGGTGCCGAATTGTCCACCTACATCGCGCACGGACTACCGGGTATCACCGTCGGGCTCGCCACGGTCTTTCTCGGAATCAGGTTCCTGCCGTCGTTCTATCAGACGGCGGTGCTGCTGGTGCTGGCATACGTGGTGTTGTTCCTGCCGTTGGCCGTCGGCAGTACGAGAGCGGTCGTCGACGCCACTCCCGTTGTCCTCGAGGATGTCTCACGGACCCTGGGCGCGGGCCGGCTGCAGACCGACCTTCGAGTGACGATTCCGATCGCGGCTCCCGGCATCGCCGCCGGGGCCGCTCTGGTGTTCCTGACCGTCGCCAAGGAGCTACCGGCGACGCTGATGCTGCGTCCTCGGGGAGTCGACACGCTCGCGACCACGCTGTGGTCCACCACCGAGGCGTTCCGATACGGCGAGGCGGCTCCCTACGCCCTGGCCCTGATCCTGATCTCGGTGGTCCCGACCGTCGTACTGACACGGGCGCTGGGGCGCACGACGCGGAAGCGAGTAGCACTGCCATGAGCATGGTGATTTCCGGACTCGTTGCCTCGTACGGCAGTACGGCCGTGCTGCACGGGATCGACCTCGACCTCGGCGACGGCGAGATGCTTGCCGTTCTCGGCCCCTCCGGCTGCGGCAAGACGACGCTGTTGCGATCCATTGCGGGACTGCACCGCATCGACGCGGGCCGGATCACCTCGGACGGGAGGGACATCTCGGTGGCGGGGCAGATTCAGGTGCCACCGGAGAAGCGGGGAATAGGCCTGATGCCGCAGGAAGGTGGACTCTTCCCACACCTGACGGTACGACGAAACATCGAATTCGGTTTGCGTGCAGGGTTTCTGCGACCCCATCTGTCCGGTCGCGCAGAGCGCACGCGGCGGGTCGACGAGATGCTCGAGCTCGTCGGACTGCCCGACGCCGGTGGGGTCAGACCCAGCGAGCTCTCGGGCGGCCAACAGCAGCGCATCGCGTTGGCGCGGGCGCTCGCGCCTGCTCCGTCGGTGGTGCTGATGGACGAGCCGTTCGCCGCCCTCGACGCGGGGCTGCGTACCTCGATCAGGCAGGACGTGCGAGAGTTGTTGCAGTCCAGCAAGACCGCGTCGATCCTGGTCACCCACGACCGCGCCGAGGCACTCGGAACTGCCGATCGGGTCGCCGTGCTGCTGGGTGGTCGCTGCGCCCAGATCGACACCCCGCGTGAGGTGTACGAGCGACCCGCCACACCCGCGATCGCGCGCTTCGTGGGCGACGCCTACTTCGTCGACGCTGCGGCCCACGGCGGCCACGTCGACACCGTCCTCGGGCGTCTCGAATCCACCACTCGAGAGACGGGAAACGGACAGGCGTTGCTCCGGCCCGAGCAGCTGCTGGTCTCGGAGTTCGACGACGGCGCGTTCGTCGTCGAACACGAGCTTTTCACCGGCCCCGAATCCTCGGTCACCCTGCGGCACAGCGCCACCGGGCTGCGGCTTCGAGCCATCGCCCGGACCGGCGACCGACTCGCCCCCGGCACCGCCGTCGACGTCACGGTGACATCGCCGGTGCACTGGTTCGAGGGTTCGGCGGACTAGTTTTCGCAGACGCACCGGCACGACCGGCCGTGCCCGGCACGATCGCGCGCCGGACCGACGAAATGAGGGCCATGCCGACAAGCATTCGAAAGAACGCTATCGGCTCGGTTCCGCTCCACGCTTGGGCATGAACAGTGCCGCGACGGCCATCACCGCTGCCGCCGCCAGGACACCGAGAAAGACCGGATGGATGGCGTCGGACAGTTGTTCGGGGCTCGGGTCGGCGGAGATCCGTGAGTTGACGATGGCACCGAACACCGCGACTCCGACTGCGCTGCCGATGGAGCGGGCGAACATGTTGGTCGAGGTGGCGACGCCGCGCTCGGACCATTCGACGCTCGACTGAGCGGCGATGAGAGTGGGGCTGGCGATCAGACCCATACCGAGGCCGATGACGAAGCACACCGCGCCCACCTGCCACACCTGTGAACCGGCACCGAGGCCGGTGGCGAATGCCGCTCCGACGACCGCGATGGAGGCACCGATGAGCGCCGTGGTGCGGAAGCCGAACCGCAGGTACACCCGCCCGGAGAGCGATGCCGCGATGGGCCAGCCGAGTGTGAGGGTGGACAGGGCGAATCCGGCGACGATCGCGCCGGTGCCGAGCACGCCCTGCACGAACGTCGGAACGTAGGACGTCAGGCCGAGAATCAATGCCCCGACGAGCAGCGAGATGGAACTGCTGACCACCAGCACCCGACGGGTGAACACCCACAGCGGCAGGATCGGCTCCTCGACTTTGGTCTGCACCACCGCGAACGCGGCCAGCAAGGAGAATCCGGCGACGAAGATGGCGATGCTGACGGGGGAGTTCCAGGCCCAGGACTGTCCGCCCTCGAGCAGCCCGAGCAGCACCATCGCCGCACCCACCGTCAGCAGGCCTGCACCGAGGTAGTCGATCTTGGGCTTGGTGCGTTCCACGGCTCCCTCGTCGAACTTGCGCCACAGCATCACCGCGGCCAGCGCGCACAGCGGAATGTTGACGAAGAAGATCCAACGCCACGTCAGGAACTCGGAGAAGATACCGCCGAGCGCCGGGCCGAGTACCGAGGACATCGCCCATACGCTGGCGAGGTAGCCCTGCACCTTGGCGCGCTCCGCCAGGGTGTAGATGTCGCCGGCGATGGTGATGGCCATCGGCTGCACGGCACCCGCACCGAGACCCTGGACAGCACGGAAGGCGATCAGGGCGGGCATGCTCCAGGCCAGGCCGCACAGGATCGAGCCGAGCAGAAACACCGCGATGCCGAACAGCATGATCTTCTTGCGGCCGAACAGGTCGGCCAGTTTGCCGTACAGCGGCACCGATACCGCCTGCGCCAGAAGATAGATGGAGAACAGCCACGGAAACTGAGTGAACCCGCCCAGGTCGTCGACGATGGACAGCACCGCCGTGGCGATGATGGTCGAGTCGAGAGCGACCAGAGACGTGCTGAGCATCAGCGCAACCAGTATCGGTCCTCGTTCGGAGCGGAATCCGACATCCGATGTCGTGTTGTTCGTTGCCACAGCTACCAGTCTGATGCCTGCCGGCACCCCCGCGGCCACCGGCCCAGATAGTGTTGAACACCGTGCGACCATCACTGAGTAGCTACGAGCATCTGGCCGGCGGCAAGGTCCGCGATCTGTACACGATCGACGACGCGCATCTGTTGCTCGTCGCGAGCGACCGAATCTCGGCCTACGACCACATCCTCGACACCCCGATCCCGGACAAGGGACGCGTGCTGACGGCGATGAGCGTGTTCTTCTTCGAGGAGCTCGGCGGCGTCAACCACCTGGCCGGCGATCCGCTCGACGAACGCATTCCCGCCGAACTGCTCGGCCGTGCCCTGGTGGTGAAGAAGCTGAACATGGTGCCGATCGAATGCGTCGCGCGTGGGTACCTCACCGGATCCGGGTTGGCGGACTACAACGCGACCGGAGCCGTGTGCGGCGTGCAGCTTCCCCCCGGGCTCGTGGAATCCAGCAAGCTCGACCAGGCGATCTTCACGCCCGCGTCGAAGGCCGAGATCGGCGACCACGACGAGAACATCACCTTCGACCAGGCCGTCGAGCAGGTCGGTGCCGAACTCGCGTTCAAGCTGCGCGAGGACACCATCGAGATCTACACGCGCGCAGCCAACTTCGCTCTGGAGCGCGGAATCATTCTGGCCGACACCAAGTTCGAGTTCGGTACCGACGCCGACGGCAACCTGGTCCTCGCCGACGAGGTTCTCACCCCTGATTCCTCACGCTACTGGCCTGCCGATTCGTACCAGGAAGGCCGCGTCCAGCCCAGCTTCGACAAGCAGTTCGTCCGCGACTGGTTGACGGGCGAATCCGGCTGGGATCGCAGCTCCGACACTCCACCGCCACCGTTGCCGGACGACATCGTCGCCGCAACCCGCAGCCGCTACATCGAGGCCTACGAGCGCATCTCGGGTCTGAACTTCGACGATTGGGTCACGCCATGACGATCACCCCTCCCGTTGCCAAGAAGGTGCCGCACGAGCGCACCCATCACGGGGACACGTTCATCGACAACTACGAGTGGTTGCGGGCCAAGGACGATCCCGAGGTGATCGCCCACCTCGAAGCCGAGAACGCCTACACCGAGCAGCAGACGGCCGGCCTCGAGTCACTGCGAGGAAAGATCTTCGACGAGATCAAGTCGCGAACCCAGGAGACCGACCTGTCCGTGCCCACGCGCATGGGGCAGTGGTGGTACTACTCGCGCACCGTCGAGGGACAGTCCTACGGACTCCAATGCCGTTGTCCCGTCGACTCTCTCGACGACTGGACCCCGCCCACCCTGTCGTCCGACGTGGACGTCCCCGGTGAGCAGATCCTGCTCGATGCCAACGAAGAGGCGAAGGGACACGACTTCTTCTCCCTCGGCGCGTTCTCGATCAGCCTCGACGGCAACCTGCTGGCCTATTCGACCGACACCGAGGGCGACGAGCGCTACACACTGCGTTTCAAGAATCTCGAGACCGGCGAGCTGCTCGCCGACACCATCGAGAACGTCGCGCCCGGGGCCACCTGGACGGCCGACGCCACCCACGTGTTCTACCTGACGGTCGACGAATCCTGGCGTCCCGACACCGTCTGGCGGCACACCCTCGGCAAGTCCGAGGACGTCCAGGTCTTCCACGAGCCCGACGAAAGTTACTGGGTCGGATTCGGTTCCACCCGCAGCGAGAAGTACCTGATGATCTGGGTCGGCTCGAAGATCACCTCCGAGTGCCTGGTGCTGGAATCCACCGATCCCGAGGGCGAGTTCCGCGTCGTACTGCCCCGCACGGACGGCGTCGAATACAGCATCGAGCACGCCGTCGTGGCCGGTGAGGATCGATTCCTCATCACCCACAACGGCTCGGTGAACGGTTGGGGCACCGAGGGGGAGAAGGCCGAGAACTTCCTGCTCGCCGAGGCTCCGGTCTCGGACCCACTCGATCAGCGCACGCTGGTTCCGCATCGCGACGACGTCCGCGTCGAGGACATCGATGCGTTCGCCGGCCACCTGATCTTCACGTACCGACGAGAAGCCCTGACGCGCATGGCGATCTGGCCGCTGACCGACGAGGGGTACGGCGAGTACCGCGAGCTCGAATTCGACGAGGAGCTCTACTCCGTCGGCGCAGGTTCGAACCCGGAATGGGATCAGCCGCTGCTGCGGATGGTGTACACCTCATTCATCACCCCCGGCCAGGTCTACGACCTCGACATCGCCAGTGGCGAACTGCTGCTCCGCAAATCACAGCCGGTCCTGGGCAAGTTCGACGCCGGTGACTACGTGCAGCATCGTGAGTGGGCCACTGCGCCGGACGGAACTCAGGTTCCGCTGTCGGTCATCGCGCGCAAGGATGTCCCCGAGGGGCCGGCTCCCACGTTGCTCTACGGCTACGGATCGTACGAGGCGTCGATGGACCCGTCCTTCTCGGTCGCCCGGTTGTCGTTGCTCGACCGCGGCATCGTGTTCGTCGTCGCACACGTACGCGGCGGCGGCGAGATGGGTCGGCACTGGTACGACAACGGCAAGACGCTGAAGAAGAAGAACACCTTCACCGACTTCATCGCTGCCGCACAGCATCTCATCGACACCGGGCGCACCTCACCGAAGCATCTGGTCGCCGACGGCGGCAGCGCGGGCGGACTGCTCATGGGAGCGGTGGCGAACATGGCACCGGAGTTGTTCAACGGCATCCTCGCCAACGTTCCGTTCGTCGATCCGCTCACCTCCATCCTCGACCCGTCGCTCCCGCTGACGGTCATCGAATGGGACGAGTGGGGAAACCCGTTGGCCGACGAGGAGGTGTACGAGTACATGAAGTCGTACAGCCCTTACGAGAACGTCGAGGCCAAGGACTACCCGTCGATCCTGGCGATCACGTCCATCAACGACACTCGCGTCCTCTACGTCGAACCCGCCAAATGGGTTGCGGCTCTGCGTGCGACGAAGACCGGTGACTCGGACCTGCTGCTCAAGACCGAAATGAGCGCCGGACACGGCGGAGTCAGCGGACGCTACGAGAAGTGGAAAGAAGCGGCTTTCGAGTACGCGTGGATCGTGAGCGCCTCCGGCGCACGTGCATAGAAATTCGTAGCCTGCTACGAATTTCCGCTCACATGCGGCGCAGCCGCTCTAACGCCACACGTAGCGGACTTGCGGTCGCCCGGCCTTGCCGTATTCGGTGTGTCGGGTGACCAGTCCGTCGTCGGCGAGGCGCTCGAGATATCGCCACGCCGTCACTCGGGACACTCCGACGACCTTGGCGGCCTCGGATGCATTGAGTCCGTCGGCCGCTTCCTTGATGCTCGCGGTGATGCCGTCCATCGTCTGCGGGGCGATGCCCTTGGGTGTCGAGACGCGTTCGTCGGCGGTCCGCAGATGCGCCATCGCGCGGTCGATGTCGCGTTGACTCGACGCGTTCTCTCCGGCAGGCAACGCGGCATGGAATTCGCGATAGCGCTCGAGCTTGTCGCGGAACGCGGCGAACGTGAACGGCTTGAGCAGATACAGCACGATGCCGTGTGCCACGGCGGAGCGCACCACCGACAGATCCCGTTCGGAGGTGATGGCGATGACGTCGGGACTCGGGCGTAGACCGCCGAGCGCCGCCGCCACGTCGATGCCGCTCGCGTCGGGCAGACCGATGTCGAGCAACACCAGATCGACGGCCTCGGTGCTGGCGAAGCGCATGGCCGACGCTCCGGTGTGCGCCACCCCGGCCACCTCGAAGCCCGGGGTTCGCTCGACGTACGTCTTGTGCGCTTCGGCGATCAGCGGTTCGTCGTCGACGATCAGGACGCGGATCACGAGAGCGATCCCGGGATGGTGGCGACCATGACCGATCCGTACGTCACTTCCGAGGTCAAGGTGCCGCGATGGCGACCGATCACCTGAGTCACCAGGGCGAGGCCGAGACCGCGTGAGCCGGACTTGGTCGAGTAGCCGCGCCGCAGAGCAGCTTTGAGCGTTTCCGGCGGCATTCCGGGACCGCTGTCGGCGACTCGGACGACGAGTTCACCATCGGCGTCACGGACCGTCACTTCGACCCACGGCTGGTCGGATTCTTTCGAGGCATCGATGGCATTGTCTATCAGATTGCCTACCAGCGTGACCAATTCACGTGCAGTGAGCACACCCTCGTGCTCCATGGCCGTGTCGTCGGTGATCGTCAGCTCCACGCCCTGCTCGGCGGCCTGACTGACCTTGCCCAGCAGCAGTGCAGCGAGTGCAGGTTCGCTGACCGCGTTCATCAGGCGATCGATGAGAGCCTGCGACAGCTCCAGATCGGCCGTCGCGAATTCGACTGCCTCCTCGGGTCGGCCGAGCTCGACCATCGTGATGACGGTGTGCAGCCTGTTCGCCGACTCGTGAGCCTGCGAACGCAGCGACTCCGCGAAACTGCGCACCGAGTCCAATTCACCCATCAACGAACGCAATTCGGTCTGATCGCGAATCGTGAGTACGTTGCCCAGGCGTCGGCCCTCCCACATCACCGGATCCTGATTGACCACGAGCACGCGATCCTTCGTCAGATGCAGTTCACCGCGCACGATGCCGGTGTCCATCTGCTGCATCGACTCCGGCAACGAGCCGAACGAGACAGGGCCCTCGGGCAGATCGAGGAGGCGTCGGGCCTCGTCGTTGACCAACTCCGCCTCGTCGCCCCGACCGAACACCAGCAAGCCTTCACCGATGGAATGCAGAACGGCGTCGTGATGCTCGTACATCGTGCGCAGCTCCGCAGGAGCCATCCCCAGTGTCTGACGCCGGAGCCGGCGGCTGAGCAGCGTCGATCCCGCGGCGGCGACGACGAAGGCGGCGAGAACGACCCCGACGATGAGGGGTAGACCCTGGAAGAACTGGTCGCTGATCTTGGCCCTGGTCACGCCCGCCGAGACGAGGCCGACGATCTCGCCGGAGGAATCGGTGACCGGCGTGACCGAGCGGATCGACGGGCCGAGAGAACCCACGTACGTCTCGGTGAACGTCTCACCCTGCAACGCGCGATCGATGTTGCCGCTGAACGGCTTACCGATCAGGTCGACGGTGGTGTGGGTGAAACGGGTCCGATCCGGGGCCATGACCACGATGAAATCGACACCCGTGACCTGACGGATCTTCTCGGTTTCCGGCTGCAGCCGAGACGTCGGATCGTCGGACTCGATCGCAATGGGCGTCGACGGTTCGTTGGCGATACTGACCGCGATCGCCGTGACTTCGCGTCGGGTCGCGTCGTCGCTGTTGGACCGCTCGTTGAGCACCGTCAGGATGCCGCCGGCGAACACGACGACCGCCATGACGACGAGCTGGAGCACCAACACCTGGCCGGCGACGCTCAGTGGGCGCTTCGAGGACAACGCAATCCTTTCGTGCAATACATCGAACGTGAACGAAATGAACGTATAGGTGACTCCTGTCACCCGGTGCAGCAACATCATCTCTCAGCAGGGGTGATCCACCTCACTCCACTCCCAGTAGTCACGAAGTCAGCAGTTCGACTCGCGCTTCACCTGAACCAGAAGGAACATTCATGACAACCATCGATGCGGAGCGGTTCGACAATCCGCCCACCGAGCCCAAGAAGAAGCGCGACAAGACTCATTGGCTCTACATCGCCGTGATCATCGCCGTCGTCGCCGGCGTCATCGTAGGACTGACCGCCAAGGACTTCGCCGTCGAGCTCGCGGTCCTCGGCACGCTCTTCGTCAGCCTGATCAAGATGATGATCAGCCCCGTCATCTTCTGCACCATCGTCCTCGGTATCGGATCGGTTCGAGCGGCAGCCAGCGTCGGACGGGTCGGCGGCCTTGCCCTGGCCTACTTCATCACGATGTCGACCATCGCCCTCGGTATCGGCATGGTCGTCGGCAACCTGATTCAGCCCGGCGAGGGACTCAATATCGTGCCCGGCGGTGGCGATGAGTACGCCAAAACCGCAGAGGGTGCAGGCGGAACCATGGACTTCATCGCCGGCATCATCCCCGAGAGTCTGCTGTCGTCGCTGACCGCCGGATCCGTCCTGCAGACGCTGTTCGTCGCCATCCTCGTCGGCTTCGCGCTGCAGGCCATGGGCAAGAGCGGCGAGGGCATCCTCAAGGGCATCGGTTCGGTGCAGAAGCTCGTCTTCCGCATCCTGACCATGATCCTGTGGCTCGCCCCGATCGGTGCCTTCGGTGCCATTGCCGGTGTTGTCGGCAAGACCGGGTTCGACGCCGTCATCCAGCTCGGCACCCTGATGCTCGCCTTCTACATCACCTGCTTCATCTTTGTCTTCTTCTTCCTCGGACTGATCCTGCGCTTCGTCTCCGGCTTCTCGATCTTCAAGCTGGTCAAGTACCTGGCCCGTGAGTACCTGCTCATCGTCGCCACGTCGTCCTCCGAGTCGGCCCTGCCGCGTCTGATCGCCAAGATGGAGCACGTAGGAGTCGAGCGCACCACCGTCGGCATCGTCGTCCCCACCGGATACTCGTTCAACCTCGACGGCACCGCGATCTACCTGACGATGGCCTCGATCTTCATCGCCGACGCCATGAACATGCCGCTCTCGATCGGCGAGCAGTTCTCGCTGCTGCTCTTCATGATCATCGCCTCCAAGGGCGCAGCCGGCGTCTCCGGAGCCGGTCTGGCCACCTTGGCCGGTGGCTTGCAGAGCCATCGCCCCGAACTGCTCGACGGAGTCGGCCTGATCGTCGGAATCGACCGCTTCATGTCCGAGGCCCGTGCGCTGACGAACTTCTCGGGTAACGCCGTCGCCACCCTGCTGGTCGGCACCTGGACCAAGACCATCGACAAGGACCGGGTCAACACGGTGCTCGACGGCGGCCTTCCGTTCGACGAGGAGACCATGGTCGACGACCACCTCCCCGAGGACGACCGGCCTGCAGACAAGCAGGTCATCATCGAAAAGCACGCCGCCAAGGCGTAGTGCCTGCCGGGCGCCGCGCATCCCCCCGTCGCCCGGTTCGGAAAACCGAGAACGACCCCGCCACCAGCGGGGTCGTTCTTGTTTTCCACGTCGGTTCCCGTTCTCGGCGTACTCACAGGTAAGTTCGGATGATGACTGAAGTTCAGAACATCGGCATCAACACGCTGGGCGGTGCGCCCACCTCGCTCGACGAGTACGCCGGACGGGCCGTGCTCGTGGTCAATGTCGCGTCCAAGTGTGGACTGACCCCGCAGTACGAAAAGCTCGAGAAGCTCGCCAACGATTACTCCTCTCGTGGCCTGTCGGTCGTCGGAGTGCCCTGCAACCAGTTCGGTGGCCAGGAGCCCGGCACGGCAGAAGAGATCGAAACCTTCTGCTCCACCACCTACGGCATCACGTTCGCGATGACCGAGAAGGTCGACGTCAACGGTGACAATCAGCACCCGTTGTACGCCGAACTGACCAAGACCGAAGACGCCGAAGGCAAGGCCGGAGACGTCCAGTGGAACTTCGAGAAGTTCCTGATCTCGCCCGACGGCGTCGTCACCAACCGTTTCCGTCCGCGCACCGAGCCGGACGCCCCCGAGGTGCTCGCAGCGATCGACAAGATCCTGCCGAAGGAAACGATGACCGTTTAGCTTCTGTCTGCATCGACTTCGAGTCTCGTTCACGCTGGTGTGCGAGGCTCGAGTCATGTCTGGACGTCTGATCGTGTCGGTGAGCGGTATCAAGAACGACACCTACGAGCACGCCGCCGAGTTCGCGCGGATCCTCGACGGACGAGGCGTTCCGCTCTCACTGCTCGTCGCGCCTCGGTTGAAGGACAAATACCGTCTCGCAGCGGACGTGCCCACCCAGGAATGGTTGCGGGCGCGACGCGACGGCGGCGACGCGATCGTTCTGCACGGCTACGACCAGGCCGCGACGAAGCGTCGACGCTCCGAGTTCTCCGCACTGCCGCGTCACGAAGCCCGACTTCGACTGATGGCCGCCGACCGCGTCATGGAACAGACCGGCCTGCGCACCCGGGTGTTCGCCGCTCCCCGCTGGATCGCTTCACCCGGCGCCGTGGAAGCACTGCCCGACGCGGGATTCCGAACGTTGGCTGCGCTCAACGGTATTCACGACCTCGACCGGGACGATGTCGTCCGCGCCCGAGTCTGGGGAATCGGCGAAGGATTCAAAGCCGAACCCTGGTGGTTTAAAGCACTGGTACTCGGCGCAGGCCGCACCGCCCGCCGCGACGGAGTGGTACGCCTGGCCATCAGCGCCAAGCAACTCGGACGACCCGGACCGCGCCAGGCAATCCTGGACGCCATCGACCTCTCCCTGCACCACGGAGCCGAGGCCGGGGTCTACGAATGGACCCCACGCACCAAATCCCGCGTGGCCTAGCGGACCGTTTCGCTCGCTTCGCTCGCTCTCGCGTCAATGGACCATTGCACTCCCCAGACGTATGCAATGCGACATTCACGCGCACGGGGTTGTGGCGTGAATGGCACTTTGCAGCGCCCAGACGTATGCAACGGTCCATTGACGCGAACGGGGTGGGCGCGGTCGTAGACTCGCAACAATGAGTGTCTCGACTGTGACCCTGGACGACATCGTCGCCGCGCATCGTATTCTGCGCGATCGCAATCCGCTGGTGCAGTGTCTGACCAACACCGTGTCGGTGCAGTTCGTCGCGAACGCGCTGTTGGCCGCAGGGGCCGCTCCGGCGATGGTGGACAACCCCGAGGAAGCGGCCGGATTCGCCGAGATCGCCGATGCAGTGCTGGTCAACCTCGGAACTCCGACGGCGGCGCAGGTGGAGAGTTCTCGGCTGGCGTCGGCCGCGGCGAGGGCAGCGGGGAAGCCGTGGGTGCTCGATCCGGTGGGAGCGGGCGGTCTGCCGTGGCGAACCCAGGTGGCCGTGGAGCTGCTTGCCAACCGGCCCAGCGTCATTCGCGCAAATGCGTCGGAAGTCATGGGACTGGCGGGCGCTGACGGCGGATCGCGCGGGGTGGATTCGTCTGCAGCCGTGGCAGATTCGGTCGAAGCGGCCCGGTCGCTGCTCGATCGAGTGGACGTGGTGGCTGCATCGGGGGAGATCGATCACATCCTCGGCCCCGGCGGCCTGGTGAAGGTGGGCGGCGGAAGTGCACTGCTGCAGCGAGTTACGGCGACCGGGTGTGCGCTCGGTGCACTGACGGCTGCCTACTGCTCGGTGTCACCGAATGCGCTGATCGGTGCCGTCGCGGCGCACGCGCATGTCGCGGTGGCGTCGGAGATCGCGGCCCGGTCGACGTCGCGGCCGGGATCCTTCGCAGCCGCGTTCCTCGACGGACTCGACACGGTCGACGAGTCGGCAATTCGTGAATTGGTTCGGCTCGACATCGGCTGGCCTGAATGACGCGCGCTCCAGTGTGCACCTGGTGCTGCACTGTGCCGCAGTATCCGCGGGAATGTCGCGAAATGTGCGCGTAGTGGTGCGAAAAATGCAGATCGCTGCGAAGGTAACGCCCTCTTGACCGAAACGTGATGTAACGGAACATGTTTGCGGGCGGACATACCTGGCGTCGGGCAAATCGAACCAGGTGGTCTCATGAAGCGAATTCTCCTCGTCACCCTCACTGCTCTCAGCCTTGTCGCGTGCGGAAACTCGGACGAACCGAGCGCAGCGCCGGTCACTGCTGCCCCCACCACGGCGTTCACCTCGAGCGCTCAGGCCCCGGCCACCCAGCCACAGGCCCAGCAGGACGAGGGCCGGCCGATCGTCGACGCCGGGGGCGCAGAGCCGAACGGTCCGGTCGACTCGAACACCGAGGAACTACCGGAGAACAACTCCCTGCCCGACGGCGAACAGCATGCACCGGGCTCGGAGTACCCCATCTGCCTGGGGCTGGACTCCACGAGGGTGGTCGACGCGGTCGCGTCGTTGCCGGAGTACTTCCCGGGCGAGCCGTGGATCGCAACGAAAATCGGTGACGCCTGCGCGCCGTTCACCTGGGTGCGAGCCGACACCGGCGGGACCGTGTCGTCTCCGACGCACCTTCTCTTCTTCGCAGGTCACAACTACGACTACCTGGGCACAGCGACGCTCGAGCCCACCGCGTTCACCTCGGTGGTGGGCCAGACCGCCGACACCGTCACCGTGAACTACCGCTGGCCTCTCGCGAACGACGCCAACGCGAATCCGACCGGCGGCCCGGTGACGATCGACTATCGGTGGGACGGGACGCAAGTGACCATGATCGGGACCCTCCCGCCCGAGGTCATCGGCTAGATCGAGACGGAGGATTCCTCGGGTAGCTCGCGGATTTCGGCGTCGGACATCTCCTTGAAGCGGCCGTAATAGATGCCCCTGGCCTGCTCCGCAACCACGGCCTGGTGAATGGGGAAGGCTATCCGCGGCGCCACCGCACGCAGGAATTCGACGGTTTCGGACAGCTTCGACCAGGGCGCTGCCGCAGGAAGTGCGAGCACGTCGACCTGTTGTTCTGGGACGAACAGCGAGTCGCCCGGATGGAAGAGCTGGCCGGGGTTCTCCGGGGTGCCGAGCAGGTAGCCGGTGTTGTCGATCTCGGGCAGCTCGGGATGGATGACGGCGTGCGTGCCGCCGACGCCGGTAACCGTGATGCCGCCGACGGTGAAGGCCTTGCCTGCGGGAGCTGCCGCCCATCTGCCGCCGAGCTGGCCTGCGGTCATCGGATCGGCGTGCAGTGCCGCTCGCGGATTCGCCTCGACGAGTTCGGGAAGTCGCTGCAGATCAACGTGATCCGGATGCTGATGGGTGACGAGGATCGCGTCGAGTCCGGTGATGCCCTCGAACCCGTGAGAGAACGTGCCGGGATCGAACAACACGGTGGTGCCGTTGAGTTCGACGAGAACGCAGGAATGTCCGAAGTGTGTCAGCCGCATGGACTCCACAGTAAGCGCGGTTTCGCGCCTCCCGCCAGGGCTGCGTAGACTCCCACCTGCCGGTAACCAGCCGTACGTATTTCAAGGAGCGCTTTCGTGGCCCGAGTCGTTGTCGATGTCATGCCCAAGGCCGAGATTCTCGATCCGCAGGGTCAGGCGATCGCAGGAGCGCTCGGCCGTCTGGGGATCTCCGGCGTGTCCGACGTCCGCCAGGGCAAGCGCTTCGAGCTCGAGGTCGACGACACCGTCGACGACGCTGAACTCGAGAAGATCGCAGAATCACTGCTGGCCAACACCGTGATCGAGGACTGGACGGTCACTCGCGTCTCGGTGGAGCCCGCCGCATGAGCGCCCGCGTAGGGGTCATCACGTTTCCCGGGACCCTCGACGACGTCGACGCCTCGCGCGCCGTCACCCTCGCCGGTGGCGAGGCCGTCAGTCTGTGGCATGCCGATGCGGATCTGAAGAACGTCGACGCCATCGTCGTCCCCGGCGGATTCTCGTACGGCGACTACCTCCGGGCCGGTGCGATCGCTCGCTTCGCCCCCGTGATGGAGTCCGTCGTGAAGGCCGCCGAGGGTGGCATGCCGATCCTCGGCATTTGCAACGGCTTTCAGGTGCTCTGCGAAGTCGGCCTGCTCCCCGGCGCGCTGACCCGTAACGAGGGTCTGCACTTCGTCTGCCGCGATCAGTGGCTGAAGGTGGAGAACACCGACACCGCATGGTCGTCGCGCTACGAGCCCGGTGCCGAGATTCTGATCCCGGTCAAGAATGCCGAGGGCCGGTTCCAGGCACCGCAGAACGTGCTCGACGAGCTCGAGGGCGAGGGCCGGGTGGTCTTCCGTTACAGCGGCAGCAACCCGAACGGATCGCAGCGTGGGATCGCCGGGATCTCCTCGGCCAACGGTCGAGTCGTCGGCTTGATGCCGCACCCCGAACACGCAACCGAGCCGCTCACCGGACCGAGCGACGACGGCCTCGGCATCTTCTATTCGGCACTGGACACGATCGTCAACGCCTGACCCGAACGTGTCGGTGGTCGCAGTTACTGTGCCGCCATGACACTGACCTTGGGCATGATCACGTTCGACACCGCCGATCCGGAACCGCTCGCACACTGGTGGGCGGCACAAGTGGACGGAACGATCGTGGAGGAGAACGACGGTTGGTTCTACGTCGTCGCTCTCGCTGCGGCCCCGTACCGGATGGCCTTCCAGAAGATCGAGGACCCGACGCCGGGCAAGAATCGCGTCCACCTCGACATGACCACCCTTGACCTCGACGGCGAGGTCGCGCGGCTGGTCGAGGCGGGTGCACGCGAAGTTGCGCAGCACACCATGGGCGACTTTCGCTGGGTGACGCTGAGCGACCCCGACGGCAACGTGTTCTGCGTGTCCGGGTCGCACTGAGCAGTGAATGCCGGCCCGGGCATGGGTGACTCTGGTGGTGGGCGTCCTCGCCGTCGTCGGAGTCGCTCTCACCATTCGTCAGCGCACCGTCGCCGACAAACGAGCGCAGGCATGGCAGCGGATCACCTGGTGCCTCGACCACACAGTCAGCACGGACGACGCCGAAGCTGCCCTGGGGTGGGATATCTACGGGGCGGTCACAGATTCGCCACTCATAACCAGAACAGAACAGGACGTTCTCGTTGCCGTTGCCGATCGCGCCCTCCGACGCGCACTGGCGGAACCCTCTGAATGCGGGGACACTGACAATCGAGTCGATGAACTGGAGGAACCGCGATGACCACCGCCGAGGAACGCAAGATCAAAGCTGGGCGTCCGGAAGTCGCCGCGGCCGCCGCTCGCGCATCGATCGCAATCCGTGAACGCAACGGGCGTGAGGTACCTCAGTGGATTCGCGACGCCGCAGCGGGACGACCCACCGTCCCGCCGCCCGAATAGCGCGCGTCCTATCAGGACACGAGCGCCCAGCATTCCGTCTCTGGAATGCGGGGCGTTCGTCGGGAATGCCAGGCGTTCGGACCGTCGAACACAGTCATGCCGCACACTCTCGCAGCTCGGTCACAGTCGAGGCAAAGATGCCGGTGGGTTCGATCGAGATCCCGTCGAACACCTGGCAGTACTCGCCGTCTCTCCAGAAGAACACCGAGCGAGACAGT
Source organism: Rhodococcus sp. 06-470-2 (assembly GCF_002258235.1). Lineage (NCBI taxonomy): Bacteria > Bacillati > Actinomycetota > Actinomycetes > Mycobacteriales > Nocardiaceae > Rhodococcus > Rhodococcus sp. 06-470-2. The sequence continues at coordinate 739,385 of NZ_NOYB01000010.1, forward strand.
GGGCTCGGTGTATCACGACTGAACATATCCGCCAGATCGGCGAGCTCGGCTGCTGCCGTGAGCGCCATGTCGGCGTTGCGCGGCCGGTGAAAAACGAACTCGTAGGCATTGGGAACCACGAACAATACGCCGTACAGACATTCGCCGAGGTGCGCGGAGATCAGCGTGGTCATATCGGCAACCTTCGACGCGAGGTAGATCGAATCACCGCTGAGGACCTCGATGTCGATGCTGTTTCTGCTGAGAATTCGGCCGTCCTCGAACTTCAGCGCCGCGGTGTTCCTTCGTCCGGCAGCCCAGGCGGCGTTCAGGTCTCGGCCGACGAGATGCCGATCTGCCAGTGTCACAGCGCGATTCGGAGAAGACAGGTTCAGCACCCGTCGCGGTGCGCCCGGCACGTCGAGTAGTGGGACGGAATACTCGTACTCGCACTCACCCATAGCCGCCAGGGCTGACGGAGCGATGACGCGCTCGCGCAGCCTCGAGTGGAATTCGTCGTCCGACAATCCGGTGAAGAACGTGGGATCCGCCTCGCGCATCGTCTCGATCATGAGGTCGACATGGCCGGCGATGATGCCGTCCCACGCCGATCGACTCACCCCGGAGCATCGGGCGAACACATTGTTCAGTGACATGCGAACGCCCGAGCCCACCGCCAAAGTCGTCGCGTCCTCGCGGTGAACCACCACCCCGCGCTTGCGAAATGCTTCGATCGTCTTCATCCGCACGATGGCGAATGTGGTCGCGTGAACTGCGCCGTAGTCGGGCAAAGAATGAAATTTCATGACGTCGTCCCCCCGGTCGGTGTGTGCTCTCGAGGTGTTCGACGCGGCGGCTGCCACAATGGTTCCCATGTCGACTCACGCCTCCGCAACCGGTCTCTGCAACTTCGTCGACGTCTCGCCGTCCCCGTTCCACGTCTGCAACACGGTGTCGGTGCAGCTCGAGGACGCCGGATTCGTACGCCTCGAGGAGACCGACGCCTGGTCGACGGACCCGGGCCGCTACTACCTCGTTCGCGGCGGATCACTCGTCGCGTGGAGTACCGAGCACAGTAATTCGGGTCGTTCCGCAGGCTCCACTCCTGACGGCCCGTTCCGAATCGTCGGCGGACACACCGACAGCCCCAACCTTCGCGTGAAGCAACATCCAGATCTGCAATCCGCGGGCTGGCAGATGGTGGGCCTCGAACCGTACGGCGGTGCCTGGCTCAACTCCTGGCTCGATCGCGATCTGGGTATCTCCGGCCGGTTGAGTGTGCGCGACGGCAACACCGCCCGCGAGGTACTGGTGAAGGTCGACGAGCCCATTCTGCGAGTTCCGCAGCTGGCAATCCACCTGTCCGAGGATCGCAAGGGCGTCACCCTCGATCCGCAGCGACACGTCAATGCCATTTGGGGCGTAGGCAATTCACCTCAGTCGTTCATCGCCTACGTCGCCGAGCGAGAAGGCGTCGACCCGCATTCGGTACTGGGTTGGGAGTTGATGACCCACGACCTCGCACCCAGTGCCGTCGTGGGCGTCGAGTCCGAACTGGTCAGTGCGCCGCGTCTGGACAATCAAGGAACCTGCTACGCCGGAACTCAGGCTTTGCTTGCCGCAGTGGACAATCCGACCGCAGTCACGCCGGTGTTGGCACTGTTCGACCACGAGGAAGTCGGCAGTATGTCCGACCGCGGCGCGTTCTCGGATCTGCTGAACACCGTGCTCGAGCGCATCGTGCTCGGACGCGGCGGTGGGCGTGAGGAATTCCTGCGCACGATGGCCGGATCCATCTGTGCCTCGGGCGATATGGCGCACGCGACGCATCCCAACTACCCGGACCGGCACGAGCCCGCGCATCGCATCGAACTCGGTGGGGGACCGGTGCTCAAGGTCAACCAGAACTTGCGCTACGCAACGGATTCCGCGGGTGCTGGTGCGTTCGCGCTCGCCTGCGATCAGGCCGGGGTTCCCTTGCAGCGCTACGTACATCGCGCCGATCTGCCGTGCGGATCGACCATCGGACCCATCACCGCATCGCGCACCGGCCTGTCGACGGTGGACGTCGGAGCAGCTCAGCTCGCCATGCACTCGTCACGAGAATTGATGGGAGCTGCCGACGTGAAGGCATACGCCGACGCGTTGGCGGCATTCCTCGCCCCAGCCTGAGCTCGGTCGGCCAGTCGCAAACGCGCGCGCATTCGTCAGGTGCGCGCGGATTCGTGACCCGTGCGGTGGCGATTCCGCGCGCGTATTGCAAACGCGCGCGCGTTTGCGGGGGCCGAGGGGCGGAGGGTGAGGGTAGTAGCTGAATACCGCGGCGCGACCCCGTTCGGCGTTCCCCGTTCCCCGTTTCTCGTTCGGCTATCGCAAACGCGCGCGCATTCGTCGGGTGCGCGCGGATTCGTGATCCGCTCGGTGGCGATTCCGCGCGCGTCTCGCAAACGCGCGCGCATTTGCGGGGGTCGGGGGGCGGAGGGTGTGGGCGGAAGCTGAATACCGCGGCGCGACATCGTTCGGCGTTCCCCGTTTCTCGGTCGGCCAGTCGCAAACGCGCGCGCATTCGTCAGGTGCGCGCAGATTGGTGACCCGTGCGGGGGCAATTTTGCGCGCGTCTCGCAAACGCGCGCGCGTTTGCGAGACGTT